>CAMDZD010000078.1 GCA_945910815.1 uncultured Clostridia bacterium | reverse complement strand
AGCTGAACGCTTCTGTTTGTCATTTTAAATCTCGCTTTTTACAACTGTAATACTATATTAAAAACTATAATTTTTGATGACATAATTATTAAAACAACCAAGGAGCACCCATTCTGGGTAGAGGGACAGAGTTGGACTAAAGCAAAGTTCCTTGAATCAAGCGATGAACTGCGTGATGCAAGTGGAAATACAATAACTATTGAAAATGTTGATATTGTTCCACTTCCTGAAAATCAATACACTCTTGTCTATAACTTTGAAGTCGCTGATTTCCATACTTATTATGTTGCTAATTCTTATGTTTTAGCACATAATACCAAAGATTGTCTGAAAGTTAATCCAAAAAATATTGATTTTCCACAAAGAAGTGTTAGCGGTAATGTTAAAAGGTATACTCAAGATATGGTAGATGATAAATGGATTTGGAGAGATGATAATATAATTACATTGAAAATTGAAAACACTAAGCATAAGCAGTGAAAGCGAGAATAACCAGTTTCATATTTCTGTAGATTTCGATACCCCGAAAACCTCGCTTCTGCGTGGTGTCGCACTTTGGAAATCTTAAAAATACGCAGAAACAAAAGGTCACGCATCGCCTCCACCAGTTGAAAATGCGTATTTTCAAATGTTGCGAAAAAGCCGTATTTACGTTAATAGGTGTAAATACGGCTTTTTTCATATCAGAAAAATATGCACTTTTGTTAAATGAGGGGTCAGGATTAAGAAATCTGTCGCATTTTTTGTCGCACAATTCTGGAATGCTCTTGTTAAAAAACAGTGCGACAATGCGACAGCTGTTTTAACCTGAGGAAACAGTAAAAATAAAAATACGCAGGTACAATGAGAGGTAATCTGAAAATAAGGTAATAAAACTGAATTGAATGCATTCTTCAGGTATATATTATAATTCCGGATAAGGGTTTTCCATACCTTATCCGGAATTTTTTATTTATACAGGAGGATTTAAAAATGGACAAGATTAAAAAAGCCGTCGAAGAACAGCAGAGAATGTGCATAAACTGCAACTGCGTACTTGAAAACGGAGAAGGCACAGCATACGGCAACGGAGAAATCTGTGAAAACTGCCTTGAAAATGAATTCAGCTATTGCGACCACTGCGGAGAAGTTATTCACAATGATGAAGCCTATGAAATCATCAATGGTGATTTCCTTTGCCGTGACTGTGTAGAAGAATTTACAACTATTTGTGACCATTGCGGAGGACGTGTCTACACAAGTGATACAGTAAGTGACGATGACACTATTGTCTGCAGCGAATGTTTTAACGAACACTATCACCGTTGCGAAGACTGTAACAGGATTATTCACGAAAATGATGTAAACTGGTACAATTATCGTGCAGATACAGATTCATTGAAGCAAGTGTAACGACAAGAGAAGTATTATCAGCACCGAAAAGTGCATGATTTTTCAGAAACTTCTGCTTTTCTGCTTCCTTGCTCTGCTTTCTCATATTTTCATAAGCTGCAAGCAAAAATCCGGCTGTTCCGCAGCAAGGGTCTGCAACTGTTTCTGTAATTTTCGGGTCAACCACATCAACAATAGCCTGAATCAATGCTCTTGGTGTAAAATACTGTCCTGCTGCACTTTTGGTGTCCTGACCATTCTTTTCAAGGATACCCTCATAAATAGCACCTTTGAGGTCACCCTCCATCATGTACCAGTTTTCCTCAGCAACCATATCAATTACTTTTTTCAGATATACCGGACGGTCAATTTTATTTGTTGCCTTTGTAAAGATTGTACCGATAACTCCTGTGTCCTTTGAAAGTTCCTTAAGTATTTCTTCATATTTTGCTGAAAGGTCATCACCGCTTAATCCTGCAAGGTCACTCCATTTGCAGCCTTCGGGAATAGTGCTTTCAAGTCCCATTTCTTTCTTTTCCTCGTCCATTTTCAGAAAGAGAATATATGTAAGCTGTGTTATATAATCTGTAAATCCAATACCTGCAGCCGAGAGAACATTTGCAATGTCCCAGACTTTTTTGACAAGTGCTGATTCGGTTTTCTGTATCGCCATGGTTTATGCCACCTTTAACAAGAATTTTGATAATGTATGCATTTCAATTTTAAGTGTGGGTGCTCCGAATCCTTTAACTGCCTTACGCCAAAGGTCAGCATCTATTTCATTAAGTTCACCTATGCTGATAGCCCCGTCATTGATTACATATTCAGCAATCTGTTTCATGATTTCCTGCTGTTCTGCTGATAATGTACGCTGATTCTGTCCGCAGTAAAGATTGAAACGCTGTGTGTAACCTGTAAATATGCTCACAAGTATTGGAGATTTTTTGAAAGCGTATCTCACAAGCTGTATAAGATTCGTAAGTGCTTTGACATTGCTCCTTGTATCAAGAGCATCAACTTCACCGTTTTCATCAAGTATTTTGTAGTTTTCCCATATAAGGTTAACGCTGAATTGACGGCTTTCAATAAGAAGTTTGTCCTGAAGTTCCACAAGCATAGCGTGAGTGATGACGGTATCTTCAGAATTGTATATAATTCTGAGTGCTTCAAGAGAATCCTTGTTATCATTCAGGAACTTTTCAAAATTTTCAATATATGTTTTAGCTGATTCCTTTGAAAATCCTGCTGAAATCAAAGTATCTTTATCATCAGAAGTTATGATATATCCTTTCTGTAATTCAAGCAGGTGTTTCCTTGCGTTTATATTGCTGATTAATTGATGTATAAGAGTCATACGAGCAGCATTTTTGTCTGATGGACTATAGCAATCCTAAAAATTATCACCTCAGACCAACAGCAGAAAACCATCCTAT
>CAMDZD010000077.1 GCA_945910815.1 uncultured Clostridia bacterium | reverse complement strand
CTGCTATCCTGTCATACCTGTTCAGGATAAATGTTTTCTGCTTGCAGTAAATTCAAAGTCTTTCAGGGGTCTCATCTGGCTTTCGGGCTGGTTTGAGGTTGAATCTGCATACAGGGATAAGAATAACGTTTATCGTGTAAGACTTAAAATCAATGATAGAATTGTTGAGGTTGACTATGATACACTGTATCCCAAAGATATAACAAGACTTGCAAAATATGGTCTTATTATTAACTTTGATTATGCTGAAAGTCTCAGCAGATATATTTTCAGATTGATTTCAAAGCTTGAAGTCAGGGAGAAGTCATACGGTATGGGATTCATAATGCAGAATGAAAAACTGAAATTCAGGGCGTATGATGAAGAGCCACTGATTCTGCAATATACGAAAAATACAGCGGTATCAGATTACATAGAAGGACTTAATAGTCTTCTGACAAATACAGCTGTAATGTTTGCTCTCTGCTGCAGCTGTGCCTCCCTCTTCCTTGCATATCTAAGTCTGAAATGTGGCATTGCACTGCAGTCGTTCATAATTTCGTTTTTCGGAAAAACAACCACAGGTAAAAGCACATCTCAGATTCTCATGGCATCAGTATTCACAAAGCCGGACGATAAGAAGATATACATACCTTTCTTTGGAACCCTTAATGCGATTTTAAAGAATTTTTCTCAGAAATTCGGTATTCCACAACTTTTTGATGAAGCAACAGTCTCATCAGGTGTGAATATGGAAAATTTATTATATACAATTACACTTGAAAAGGATAAAAGCAGATGCAATACAAATGCTGATTTGAGGGAATCGGATACGTGGAAGCTGATTGCAATAACATCTTCTGAAAACAGGTTGCTTTCTGATAATCATATGCATAACAAGGGGCTTGGTGCACGTCTGCTCAGTTTTGAACTGAAGTTCACTGACAGTCGTGAACACAGCGAAAGAATACAAGGTTTTTGTGGCAAAAATTACGGTATTCTGGGCAAGGCATTATCAGAATATCTTTTAAAGGCTGAACCTGAAAAGATTGCCGGAATTTATGAAGAATGTAAGGAATCTATCAGAAGTGCAATTGATGATACAAAATTTTTTGACCTGACAGAAAGGCTTATAAATGAATATGCTCTTATTTTACTTTCAGCAAAAGTTCTTGCCAATTTTGGCGTTAACATAGATACAGAGGGCATAACAGACATTCTGACAGCAAATCACAATGAAATTCGTGAAAGAACTGATATAGCTGATAAATACTATCAGCATCTTGTAACATATGCAGTTACTCACCCATACATGGAGGGTATTAAGAAGGACGAAGCAAATAATACTTTAGCCTTTGTTGATGGGCTTTTCATAAAAATTCTTGAAAACTATGGTGCTTCAAATCCTGATATTGTAATCAGAGAGCTTGATACAGGTGGATATATTTTCAGACGTAAGAAAAATGCACTTAAAAACAGGCTCCGTTTTAACGGAACGCTTGTAAACTGTTATGAAATAGTTCTGCCGGAAGACAATTCAGAATCTGACGAAGACTGTATGACACTGGAATATATACTTACACATTTTGAGGGGCTTGATGAATCATGAAAGTAAAAGATTTTAAATTTGAGAGGAATTTCCTCAGACATACAAATTTTAAAAACAGATACCATGTTTACACAGGAATGGAGACCGTATCAGACAAATCCGGAGACGAACTCCCTGACAGTGTAATAAAACTGCTTTACAGAATATATGCAGAGTCAGCAAAGAAAAACGAAGAATAATAATCTGAAAGGATTTGATATTATGGGAGACAAAAGCAGTTCAAAATACGCCTATATGTACCGGCGTATCAGCTCACACAACCAGATAGGCAATAACAGTCTGAATGCTCAGGAACAAGCTATAAGGGAGTATGCAAAAGAACATAATATAAAAATTATTGGCGATTATACAGACATTGCAAAAAGCGGTACATCTATAAAAAACAGAAGCGGATATCAGCAGATGATGAGTGATATTGAAAAGAATCCGAAAATCAATATCATAATATGTCATCAGATTGACCGTCTGCACAGAAATGCCCGTGAGCAGCTTAATATGATATATGAACTCAAAGCAAAAAGAATAGGTATACTTACAACAACGGGACTTGATACACTTGATGAAGAGTGTATGTCTGAAATTCTTGATGAAGCTGCTTCTGCTGAAAAATATTCACGCAGACTCAGCAGAGAAACAATGAAAGGACTTAAAGTCAATGCTGAACAAATGCTTCACAATGGTGGAATTGCACCATATGGTTATATAGTTGGTTCTGACAGAAAACTTCATATCGATGAGACAAAATCACCGGCAGTCAAAAAAATCTTTGAAATGTATGCGGCTGGTATGAGTTATAAGCAGATAATAAAATGGCTTGATGATAACGGATACAAGACGGCAAAAGGCGGATTATTTATAAATACTTCAATTAAAAGTATCCTTGAAAATGAAAAGTACTGTGGCAATTACTTCTGGAATAAGAGAGCTGCCAAAGACTTCCGTGGAATGCGTAACAATCACAAACTTAAAGAAGATTATTATCACGTATATGGTGCAGTTCCGGCTATTGTAAGCGAAGAATTATTCAATAAGGTTCAGGAAAGGCTAAGGGACAACAAGAATAAAATCAGAAACCACAACGGTAAGAACTTTTATCCTATGAATGGAAAGATATTCTGCAAAAAATGTGGAAATAAACTAAGCGGTCAGGTTCAGTACAGCAGAACCAATAAAAATAACCAACCTGTAAAGCAATACAGATTCAGCTGTAATTGTCCGTCTGTCAGGACAGTTAATGA
>CAMDZD010000076.1 GCA_945910815.1 uncultured Clostridia bacterium | reverse complement strand
AGCTTATTTATTATATCACAGATTTCTGAATTTGTCAAGTACTTTTTCAGAATTTTTTGTGATTTTTTTAGAAATCATCTTTCAAAGCTTTTACTGTTTTATCCAATCAATTCGTATTGGTTTCCTCTGCTCTTTCAGACGACTTGTTTATTATATCACAGCTTTTTCGTTTTGTCAAGTACTTTTTTCGACTTTTTTCAAAATCTTTTTTGTGACCGTCGCTCTTGTCAGGCAACTTGTTTATTATATCACAAGAAGTCACGTTTTGTCAATACGTGAAAATTCACAACGATAAATTAACACAGCAGTATCATTTTATGCATAGCGTCACACTTGCCTTAAAAACCTCAGAATTATTACGCAGTTCCCTTCAAATTCTTTCATAAAACAGCGTATTTCACTATTCAGAACATCGGGATTTTTTTCAGAAAGAATATCAAAAATTCTCTGATTGTTCATATAAACATTTTTAAATTCATTATATGTATATAAATCTGAAAATTTCAGCTCGATATTTTCAGAAATATCAGCAAGCCTGTTGCTTAAAATTCTTTCCGCATCGTCCTGAATTTTTATAAAAGCATCCTTTTTAATATAATAATTTTCCGAATCCGAAACACATTTAAAAACCGGCATAAGGTCGGAATCCGGAGTATGTGACGAAAAATCCTTGTCACTGCAAAGAAAATACGTGTGAACCTTTTCAAATTCATCATCGCAGTCGTCCCATGTAATATCAACATTGTACCATATTCCGTCAATCTGAACCTGATTCCAGGCATGGTTTATACCGTCAGAAGTTATTCCGACCGTGACGGAACATGGTATTCCGATACTGTCACAAAGATATTTAAAAGCCTTCGCATAGCCCTCGCAGTTTGCATTTTTTTCGACAAGACAGCCATATGCAGTTTCAATATAATCCTTTCCGGATTCAATATAAGTGCAGTTTTCTGCGATATAATCGTGAATATAGAGAAGCTTTTCAAAATCATCATAACCGCTGATTTTCTGCAAAATTTTATTTTTTTCCGATTCAAGTTCATTTTTTCGGACTTCAAATGAATCCAAATCATCACGGTAAATTATCTGTGCAGTGCGGATTTTTTCCGCACTGTAAAAATCACCGGCAAGGAAGAAAAATTCAGGTTCCTGCTTTTCGATATTGAAATAGATTTTTTCATAAGTCTTTCCGCTGATTTCAAAAGGCAGTTCAATATATTCGGATTTCTGTAAAATCCCGTTGTAAAGTGCAGTATAAACGGCTTTTTCGGATTCATTCAGATTCTGATAGGCTATGCGTGTTCCGGTCATTTCCGAACTCATATAAACGGCATCGGGGTATGCTTTAAGCAACCCCGATTTTTTAGCATATACAATTCCGAAAACAAGAAACACTGTCGCAATAAAAGCAAGCATAAAAACAGCAAATTTTTTCATTAATTTTTCACCTGTTCTTTTTCAGTTATAACGGCTTTCAGCTTTTTGACCCAGTTATCTTCGACAAGCAGGACTCTGAACATTACTCCGGAATAACAAAATTCCGCCTTTTCGTCCACATTCGGCACACGTCCGAAACGGTCAACAAAAAACGCACTCATAGTATCATAATTATTGTCGTCCGGAATATCAATACCAAGCTTAGGGAAAACATCTTCAGGGTCTGCACTGCCGTTTATAATAAAAACGCCCTTATCGATTTCTGATATATCAGCTTCATCATCGTCGTATTCGTCCTGAATATTGCCGACTATTTCCTCGAGTAAATCCTCCATAGTAACTATGCCGAGAGTACCGCCGTATTCATCTGAAATAATCATCATCTGCGTTTTTTTGCGTGTCATTTCCTCAAGAACATCATTACAGCGGGCATTTTCGGGAACAAATTCAGGCTTTCTCATAAACTGTCTGATATTGAAATCCTCTGAATTTTCACAGCCGACAAGGCATAAAAGGTCTTTTACATTAAGTATTCCGACTATATTGTCGATAGTTTTTTCATATACAGGTATTCTTGAATATCCCTCATTTATTGCAAGATAAACAACGTCGCCAATTTTGCTTTCAACATCAACGGCAGTAACGTCCTTTCTGTGAGTCATAACGTCTGAAACGACAGAATCGTCAAATTCAAAAATATTGTTTATCATTTCACGCTGACTTTCTTCAATAAGACCTGTTTCGTTTCCGGCTTCAACCATCATGAGAATTTCCTCTTCCGTAACGGAATCCTTTGCGGAATCGGCAGAAAGTCTAAATATACGGCATATAACCCATGAAATCCCTGCGGTAATGCAAGAGAAAGGAAAATAGAAAATTCTAAGAAATTCAACAGGCTTAAGCGATAAAAGAGCGAATTTTTCAGCATGAAGTCCGACAAGCTTTTTCGGGAGAATATCCGTAAAAACTACAAGGACGATTCCCAGAACGATTATAAGTGCAAGCAGTGAAAGAACACCGGACAGAACGTGGCTCATATACTTTTCAAATATTTTTTCAACCGGCATACCAAAACTCATAACGGTAAGAAATGAAATAATAATGCTTGAAAAAGCCTTGTGAGAGGAAAAAGCGACCCTTGTTTTCTGCGGTTTTGATATAACATCAAAAAGTTTCTGATATTTTTTATCACGTTCCGCAAGGGATTTTACTTTGCTGTCATTAACTTCAATCAAAGCGTACTCACAGGCAGTATAAAAAGCCCTCACAATTATAAAAATCACCAGTGCAATTATACAGACCGGCAATCGCCCTTCATCAATACTCATAGAAATACTCCTTAAAAAATTTTTTATAAAACAAGTATATATAATTTTTATGTATTTGTCAAGCGTTTTATATACAAAGAAAAAAAATCCCGAAACGAAAAGTTTCGGGATTGAAGTCTGTCAAGGATATTTCCCCAACAATATGGAGCGGATTACGAGGCTCGAACTCGCTACCTCCACCTTGGCAAGGTGGCGCTC
>CAMDZD010000075.1 GCA_945910815.1 uncultured Clostridia bacterium | reverse complement strand
GCCATAATATGCTCCTTTAATTTTTTTATTACATTATATCATCTTTTCCTTTTGACGTCAACTATTTTGTAGCATTACGCATTCATGAAACAAGCCATTTGAATCAGGACTGACTTCATGAAACGGGTCTTGAGAAGTTATTATCACTGCCATACTGTAACCTCCAGAAATAATATTTGTTTTAGAAATTATATCATAAAAATATTATTTTTTCAAGCTCGCTGATTACAATTCTGATATTTTTTATGTGTTAAAATCTGATTTTTGCGGTACTTATCGATTTCAGGGAGGGTAACCTCTCCCTCCCTGACCCTTGGTTCTCTCACTTCGTTCGATTCATCTCTTTCAGTTTTTTTATCTGTAAAAAGTGGGGGGATTTTGTCATATTCCATAATATATTATATATGGAATGTGTAAATTTTCCCCCGTTTTTATTGTAAGCGATAAAAAAATAAAGAAGTTGAATCAACTTCTTTTAAGATTATGAATCCAATCACGAAGTGATTGAGAAGGAATTGAGCGAAGCGAAAGGGACAGGGTCCGGGAGCTCCGACAGCTCCCGGCACCGGAATCAGTACCGCATTTTTTAAAACTTTACAGTATATTTAATATTTTTCAAAAATACTATCAAACGAAACAGCAGTAAAGGTAAAATTTTTTTGCCCCGTGAGTATCACAACAGGCAGTCTGACAATACCTCAATTCTATGAAATCAAATTCAAAGAAAAACAAGTTAAAGTATACTCACCACATTAAATATTTGATTACAGAAGAAAATGAAATTACAAAATTATTCAGTTATATATAATAACAATGAATCTATGCCAGGTACTGATTATACGATAATGTCGACCGCATAGAGAGGTCAGACCGCTTTCAGGCGGGAACATAAGGAGCGTAAAAAACGAACAGGAGGTGTGAAAATGTTCAAAAATCAGCGTTATCTTACACGTGGAGTTTATTCGGAAATACCGCTTGAACTCCAGCTTTTTATGTGGGAATGTATTGACAGGCTTCCCGAAAATCGTGATTACTTTCAGGTATTCAAACTTGAAAATATCAATGATATTCAGAGAATCACGCATTTTTCAGAACAGCCGGAATACTCTATGCAATACTTAATACCCACAATCGCAAACCCTATCACCGCAAAGGTATACGTCATTGATGACGGAGACCACTCAACAATGCTTTTAGCAGAGGAATACTAACCCAGACACACCAAGCCTTCCCGATTGATTTCGGGAGGGCAATTTTTATTTACGGAGGAATTTAAAATGGAAGAAAACAAACTTATCTGCGAAAACTGTGGCTGTGTAATAGACACAGACGATTACAGCGAAGTAAACGGTCAGGTTATATGTTATGACTGTATCGAAAGCGAAACAACATTATGTGACTGCTGTGGCACAAGAATTTTCAACGACGACGTATATGGTGACGATTACACAACACTCTGCCCATATTGTTACAACAATCACTATACAAGATGTTGCTGTTGTGATGCACTTCTCTACGAGGACGACGCTTATCATCTCGATGATGAGGACTATTGCAGAGAGTGTTATAACGATGAATGTGACAAATTCGAGTATATTCACGAATACGGCTACAAACCTGAACCGAAATTTTACGGCTGTTCAGAAAGATATTTTGGCATTGAGCTGAAAATTGACAATTTAAAAAAATCTCTATAATTGTCAAAATCAAAGAAAAATTTTTTCAAAAATTGGTAAATGAGTAGAAAATCTATCAAATATTTATAAGTATCTTGATTTTCTTCTTCAGATGAGGTGCTATAATTTTAATATCATAAAAATATTGAAATAAGAGGTTAAATTATGAAAACAAACAAAATTATTGCTGGTGTTGTAGCTTGTTCAGTTATATGTGGAGGTATTCCATATGTTAAGGATATTATGGATAATATTGGCATTATAGCAGATGCCGAAACAATTGAACTTAAATCAACTCAGCTTGAATATAAAGAACTTACAGATTATATAAAAATAACTGGTTTATGCAATATTTCGAGTGATGAAACAGATGTTAAAATTCCGGCTACAATAGACGGAAAAAAAGTTTCAGAATTGGAAAATAATTACAATTTTAGTACATCAATAGACAGAGATTTTTATATTAAAAAATTAACTCTTTCTGATACTTTGAAAAAAATACATAGTCAAGTTTTTTATTATCCTTATAATGGTTGCTTTTCATTGCAAGAAATAAATATTCCAAAAAATGTTGAATTTATTGGTGATAGTGCTTTTGAAGGTTGTCAAAAACTTCACACTGTTGAATTTGCAGAAGAGGGTGCTAATATCGAAATTGGAGCAGGCGTATTTGAAAGATGTACTTCTTTATCTTCAATAACAATCCCTGACAGAGTCAGAAGTATGGGCGGAGCTTCTTTTTATGGCTGTACGGCTCTTGAAAATGTAAAATTATCTTCAAATATGACTTCACTTCCTGATTCGTCAAACGGCTATGGATTCTTTCAGGATTGTACTTCGCTGAAAAATATAGAAATTCCTGAACAAGTCAGTGAAATTACTGCCAATACTTTTAGTGGTTGCAAAAGCATTGAAACAATTAAAATAGGGGCATCTTTAGGAACAATAGAAAATCTTCCTCTTAACCTTGCAACAATGAAAGAAATAAGTGTTTCTGAAGGTAATCTTGATTACAGCAGTGAGTGCGGAGTTCTTTTTAACAAAGATAAAACAGAATTGATAAAATATCCTTACGGCTCTGACGAACATTCATATACAGTTCCTGACACCGTAACTACAATTGGAAACTGTGCTTTTCAGGATGCAGCAAACCTTGAAGAAATTATAATACCTGAAAATGTAGAAAAAATTGGAACTGCTGCTTTCAAAAATTGTAAAAGATTAAAAAGAATTGTCATAAAAAATCCTGAATGTGATATTGATGATACAAGCGATACATTCTGTTTAGATGGAAATACATTGATAATAGGTTATCAAGGTTCAACAGCTGAATCATATGTATTAGAATATTCAACTGCAAATCATTTTATGGATATAACTTCGCCAGAAGCAACTGCTACAACAACTACTACAACGCCTGTGGTTACAGAAGAATTTGAATTTGGAGATATAAACAAAGACCACTTTATAAATGCCTCGGACTCTTCAATTTTATTGGCATATTATGCTTATAAATCCTCTGGGCATAGTGATGTCTCACTTGAAGAATATTTGTTATTGATGGAAAACGAAAACATTAATTAAACTTTATTAAAAAATGTTCTATTAAATTATTGTTTAATTTTGGTAGCTGAATTTTAAATTCAATTTCACAAAATTCCTTGACATACTTATGTGCTTAAAGAAATTTTTATTTAAACCAACAATAACTAATAACTTCTATAACCAGAAATTTGAAAACGGAAGAACTGACGGCAGAGGCGGTCTTTCAG
>CAMDZD010000074.1 GCA_945910815.1 uncultured Clostridia bacterium | reverse complement strand
ATTCCTTGTTTGAGATACTCAGAAATGAAAAATATACCGGCACATATGTTTTCAATAAACTTGATTCAAAAGACTGCAACGGCAGAAGAAACGGAAACAGGCTTAAACCTGATGATAAAATGATAAGAGTTGAAAACGGCTGTCCTCAGATAATCTCGAAAGAACTTTTTGACAAGGTTCAGAAACGCAAAGAGGATAACAGAAAAAATGCAGGTCAATATCATTCAAGGGAATTTTACATAATGACAGGAAAAATATTCTGCGGAATATGTGGAAAGCGTATGCAGGGCAATCTCAGGTTTTCGGGAAGAAATAAATCAAGACTTTCAACATACCGCTGTAACACATTAAGGATAAACTGTCATAATAAAGAAATTAACAAGGATTATCTTGATGAATATATCGTAAAGTTGATTGATAATAAAATTCTTAATGCAAAAGCGTTGAAATCTGCTGTAAATAAGCTGAATAAATATATCAACCAATATAATGCGGAATATGAAGATAATAGCCTTGCACTTAAAAATGAACTTTCAGAAGTTTGTGAGAGCCTTGAAAATATCACAAAAGCGATTGAGAAAGGCATAATAAATGACAGTATAATTGCAAGGGCATCTGAACTTGAAGAACGCAAGATACAGCTTGAAATACAGCTTTCAGAAATGCATCAGTATGACGAAATGAAATATAGCGATTTTGAGTATCTTCTTAAAGAATACAAGAGCATTGAATCAGGCACAGATGAATACAGAACATTTCTGCAACAGTTTGTCAACAAAATAACAGTATATCCATACGAGCTTGAAATAAAACTTAATATTGGACTCGGAATAACAGATGACCTTACAGAAACCATAACCATCCGCAGGGGAGAGCTGTATGGAATGTTTGAGTCAAGAGTAAATGAAAAGGAGAATTTAAGATATGTTTGAAAAATCAAAAGACAGATACCTTACAATAGGTGTTGATGAAAAAATTCCGATTGATATCCAGATATTCATGTGGGAGGCAGTGGATAATATGCCTGAACCGAAAGACTACTTACAGGTGTTTAACCTCAGTGTTGAAAATGGTTTGCAGATAATCAAGCACACATCAGAACAGCCGAAATTTGATATGACATACATTCTGACATCATTATTAACAAAGGCAGTTACAGCTAAAGTCTACATAATAGATGATGGTGACCACTGCACTATGCTTCTTGCTGAGGAGTACTGATAATTGCCGTAACGGATAAAACCGTTACGGCTTATTTTTTTTAGCATTCATATAAAACTTAAAAAAAAGTTATTCAGGAACAAAACATTATACGCAACAAAAAAAGCGAATAATGGAGGAATATCAAAATGAATGCTAATCAAGAAAAAGAAATAATCTCTGAAAAGCTCAATATTCTGCACTCTGAGGTATATCAGCAAATGATGAACGAAGAAAAGAATAAATATGACCCTGAAATTAAACTGCCATTTAACAAATTTGTACATATAGAACTGAAAAAGAAGTATAATCTCGCAAACAGAAATGATGATACGATAAAAAAACAAAAGCGTAGAGAAAAACGTCCGGGCGAACTTGAATTAAAGATAAAAAACAATCAGACAAAAGAAGTAAAAGAAATAATAAAAAAACATTACTATACGTCGTTAACCTGCATATCACAACATATGGAATATATATGCAATGAAAAAACGGCAAGAAAAATATTAAAATGTCTTTTTACGATAATAGGATACAGCAATACTGAGAAAGTTCCTGAAATGCTCACTGACGAAGCTGCAGAACTTATAAAAAATGGGCAGACCATACAAAAACATTATATAAATGCTGTAAATCGCCTGAAAAATCACTGGACTATATGAACACAGAAGAAATAATATTTACATATGAAACATATTTATTTGTCAAAAAAATAATACTCATAGAAAGTAACAGCAAGGAAGAGTATGATGAAAAAATATCCTGCTTACATAAAAATAAAATACTTAATGCAGTATATGCTGCAGCAAGAACTCTGATATAATTGAAACGCCATATCCTGTACGGGATATGGCGTTTTTTTTCGGTAAATTTATGCCATTATTTTGGTTTTTACAATGGTTCAGACTGTGTGATACAATGTAAACAACAAAGCAAAGTATTTTATTGAGACGATATATTTCAGATTATCACAAAATATTTTGTAACAGCACCCTGACAATTTAATAGTTCTGAATCATATAATCAATCTTACGGCGATGACAACAGAGTATTGCAATCGCCGGAAAGAATTGTATCAGTATGTTCCGGACATAAAATCACATTTATAATTATTTATTTTCAGAAAGGAAGATTTAATATGGCTAAATATCTTAATAAGACAAATTTCAAAAAGGTGGCGTTCGGCTCTGAAGACTACTCTGACCTTTCAGGATTCAAAGAAATCTCTGCAGAATCAGACAGCAGAGGTGAACTCGGAGTTATAAAAATTGATAACTGTATCAGATTAAGGCTAAGCAAGAACCTATATTCACAGCTTGAAAAACCTGAATGGGTTAAATTTTTAATGGGTGATAAAAAGATTGCAATAAAATCTGTATCTGATGGCACCTCCGGAGCCTATAGGCTTGGTAAAGGTGCGATTATTTATTCCACTCCTCTCGGTGACAGGATTATTGATGCTGTCAAAAATGTTGAATTTAAAGAAAACGCAACAACAAGGATTGGTACCATAAATCAGGTACAGGAAAACGAGGACGGCTCAATAACTGTAATTCTAAGTTTATGATAATAATTTATTTGCGGTATGCCGGTATTAAAACCGGCACACCCGAAACACATTATATTTTTAAGGAGGAAATTGTCATGAGTGATAATTTTGTTGAAATTGTAAACAAAGATAAGGGAAGAAAACTTGCAGTCAGAAAATCCACATTTAATCTTGATGATGGAACATATAAAGGTACGATTACAGATGCTTTCTGGTATAAAACCGTTGAGGGCAGGGACAGAATAATGCTTGTATTCCAACTTGAAGACGGAACAGAGTTCAAAAATTCAGTTTACGACGACTGGATTGAAAAATATCCGTTCTCCGGTTTAATTTCACAGGCTGATATATCATATGTTGAAGATTTTAAGGGACTCAGGGTTAAATTTGAAATACGTAACAAAGAAGGCAATGAAAATATCTTTTCCAATATCAGAAAAATAAACCTTGACAAATAAATACAAACGCCGTAATCCCGTTAGTCCGGGATTACGGTATTTTTTAAGAAAGGTGGGTGTTGCAAATGGGTTTACATAAACCTCAGAATATTTTAAGTCTTGAAAAAATTATGACAGAAAAATCAGAAGTTTCAGCCGAAGATGAAATAAAACAGTTATTGTTAAGCGTGGACGAATTCGGTGTTCAGCCCGCAAGTAAGGATAATCTGAATCACCTGTCAGAAACACAGCTCTGCTATCCTGTCATACCTGTTCAGGATAAATGTTTTCTGCTTGCAGTAAATTCA
>CAMDZD010000073.1 GCA_945910815.1 uncultured Clostridia bacterium | reverse complement strand
TATTTTACTCTATTTGGAGTTGCTTGGATAGTGTGGTGAGTTATTAGGCGGTTACCACTTTTCTATAATTTTCCCCTCCTGTTACGGAGGGGAGTTTTTTTATTCATAGTCAATAGGAAGATACATAGGAATACATGACATTTCTCCGGAATTTTTAGCTATCTTCATATCCTCTTCGAGAGGGGAAAATCCGTTCCGCTCATATAAATTATAGCCTTCATCTGTGGAAGAAAGTGTCACAAATGCAAATCCTAAAGCATTTTCACGGATATTTTCTATACGGTTCAGACAGTCAGCAAGAAGAATATCAGAATAATAATCTGTTGATTTGATTTTCTTTTTCTGATAATTTTTGTCAACAGCCAGACAATTTATATAAATTGAACCGCCTGTTCTTATTCCTGAATAATCTTCAATACAGCCTGTGCTTATATTATAATATCCGATTATTTTATTTTCAGACATCATTACATATGTTTTTCCGAACATATCATCAAACGCATCATGACTTTTCAGAAATGCAGTCAGTGCCGGATTACCGCAATCAAAACAGTCTGTTGATTTTTTCTGAATATCTTCTGTAAATTCTACTGTAATATATTTATTCATCTTCGTCTTTGAATACTCCCAGAGTTTCACCATTACGCATAAGTTTTATATCGCCTGTTTTCTTGTCTGTTTCCAGATATGCACCTTTGACCATTTCCATAAGGTCGTCAATGCGTCCACGTTTTCTCTTTGTCTGTATTTTGCCGTTCGTTCTGAATGGCTTATCTGAATATATTGCATATGCTCCCATAAAAGCACCTCCGATTTTATTATATGATGTTTTCAGACTCTGAACAAATTTTCTTACTTGTATATCTGCCCTCTGCTGTCGGCATCGGTTATTGTGATAAGTGTAATTGTATCAGTTTTCTGATTCATTTCAAAAAGTATGCGATAATCACCAACACGCAAATGATAAAGGTTTGTAAAACTCTGCATTTTCTTTATATCCCCTTGAGGAATAAGATATATTGCACGGAGAATACGAATTTGTTGCGAACGTTCCTGTTTCTGAATGAATTTCATAGCTTTTTTACGGATTTCATATTCATAATTCATTTTTGTCAATCCCCAGTGTTTTTATAAATTCATCAAGAGGCATTGTTTCATCATTATCAATCAGACTATCTTCAATAAGAGCTTTATCGAGTTCATCAGGCTTTTCTTCCGGTATATCTTTACGACTTCCAAATAACATTATAAAGCCTTTCAGTTGCTCTTCTGTCATACTGTCAATAAGACTGTATGCAATTTCTTTTGTACTCATAAAAATCACCTCTTATATATTTTATGCTTTCTTTTCGCTTAATTCCGCTATTAAGCTCATAACTTTTCCTGTTACGGAGGGGAGTTTTTTATATGCTGTCAATTTTCTTTATAAGTTTATTAAGCTTTTTGTCAAAAGTACAGATTTCGTGACCGTATTCTTTATGATATGCACACAGCAGACAATCTACAAAATCAAGATTATTTTCATCATAAAGCTGTAATCCATTTTTAATTACATTGCCACAGTTTGTTTTTATATTATCAGTTTCAAGAAATGTAATAATGCCTTTTGCTATGTCTGAACGGTCACGCTTATAAACTTTTGTCATAACATAAACAACTTCTGCAATGACTTCCGGCAATACAATAACTTCATTTTTTTCAATAAGATTTTCAACGTAATCAGCCATTTCAATATTGTCGTTAATCAAATACCTCAGAATCATATTTGCATCAAATATTTTCATTTTCTTTGATATACCTTTCCTTAACTGATTCCGCCCACGCTTCTTTTTCAAGCGGTATAAGTTCGGGATTTGCACTGTCCGAGAAAATTCCTCTTGCTGATTTTTTCGGTTTTGAATTTTCAGGTCTGACAATTCCGCCAAGAATTATAAAAAGTGCATTGAGCTGTTCTTCGGACATATTTTCAATTATTCCATAAATTTTCTCTTTTGTACTCATAAAAATCACCTCTTATATATTTTATGCTTTCTTTTCGCTTAATTCTGCTATTAAGCTCATAACTTTAGCCTTGTCATTAAAAGTCAGTTTTTTAAATTCAGAAATTAATTCATTATCAGTATCAGAAAAGCTTGATTTATTAATATTTACATTGGAATTATTCCCGACATCTCCTGTATTAATCTGATTTATTGTTTTTGGCTCGTCTGTTCTCCCTAACAAATAATCAACAGATACATCAAGATAATCAGCTATTCTTTCAAGTCCAAAACACGAAATTCCTTTTTTGTCAGAAATTTGATTGAGAGTATTTACATTCAAATCACAATCTGATAGCATTGATTTTAATGTTATATTTTTAGCTTTAGCTATATTTTTGATATTTTCAGAAGAATTTGTGCATTACTCATATAAAACTCTCCTTATTTTTGTGCATAACGATGATTATAAAGAAATTTCTTGATTTACTAATAACTGTTGAAAGTCAATCACGATTGAATGAAAGCGAGGTGATTAACTTGGAAAGCAATAAATATATTCAGTTCAATGACGATGAAAATACAACTATCAGTGAAACCACAATAAACAGGATAGCTGATATTTGTATCAATTGTATCAAGCAAGAGCTTAATGCTAATGGCAAGCCTTGTACTTTTGAAATATGTCATGAAATTTCTGAAAGAATAAAGCAAAGATTGTTTATAAGAACATTTTAAAAATATTTTTTCAAGAACTCTTGAAGTGAATATGAAATTTCTTTTAATCTATCTGCTTCATTATTGTGTTTAAAATTCGTCTTGGCTAAAACTATTTCTTTTTCCACTTCAAAGTTAATATTCATAGTTTCCTTATAAGTATGTGTTGATGACTGATATTCTATTTCAAATTCAATATTGTTTGGCATTTTTCAGCATTTACATCTGCACGCAATGACTGATTAGGAACTAAAGTAGTATTTTGAATGTAAGAAAAAGGTGCTTTGTCGCTGTCTAAAGATATTGCAGATAAATCTAATTGGATTTTAAGCTTTTGATAGTACCGCTACTCTGACCAAAATTCTTTATTACCAACGTATAAGAGGGAAAACCTAAATCAGTTTTTATTCCATATATTTGGATATAAGGTCTTGAACTGCTTTCAATCATAAGATTGTTTTGCTTTAAGGTTTTTATTGAAATAGCTATTGCTATGATTGATGTTATTGCTGTTATTACGCTTAAAATAATTTCTATCATACAATGCTCCTTTAAAATTCAATCGTGGTAGAACTTTCTACAATTATATTATAGCATATCTTTACAGATATGTCAACAGAAAGAAAAGGTGATTTCACGGTTTTTGAATGAGTTAAATATTTATGGATATTTTAAAAAATATATTGAGTTTTGCTATCTGAATAAATATAAAATGATAAACAATATTAGCAGATTAAAAATACATTTTAATATTAAAGCTTGTATATTTTAATTAATTGTCTTACTAAAAATTATATCATGAGACAAATAATATGATAATTGTATTCAAATCTTCAAAATATATAATCAATTCATTATTTATTTACTCGTTCAAAAACCGTGGCGAATTTTGTCGTTCATATCCGTGTGACGTAAGCTGTCCGAACAGTGACGTGGAAGCAGTAACAAGCTGTGACCTTTGCAGAACAGGTATTGTCAGCGGTGATATGTACTACATAATAGACGGAAATGAAATCTGTGAAAACTGCATAGACGGTTATATCG
>CAMDZD010000072.1 GCA_945910815.1 uncultured Clostridia bacterium | reverse complement strand
ATAGGATGGTTTTCTGCTGTTGGTCTGAGGTGATAATTTTTAGGATTGCTATAGTTGATGATTATGATTTTTTGTTCCTTACTCTTACCGTTCCGAACTGCTCCGGCTCTGACTTGCCTCGAACCGTCACCCGTCTTTATAATGCTTGGTCGAAGCTCCGTAAAAGAAAACGCTTTAAGGATTCTGTTTGCGGATACTTTAAAGCTCTTGAAATTACTCGTAATCTGAATAAGCGTTCAAAATCTTATGGAACTTATCACCCTCATTTCCATATTATCCTTGCTGTTAAAAAGAATTATTTTATTTCAAATAAATATATAAAGCGTTCTGAATGGCTTGATATGTGGCGTTCCTGCTATGGAGATAACAGCATTACTCAGGTTGATGTCAGAAAATGCTTTTCAAAGAATAAGAAAAGGGGATACAAGAGCCTTTCATCAGCTGTCGTTGAAGTTGCAAAATATGCTGTAAAGCCTTCTTCATATCTTGGAACTATGGATAAAAAGGGTAATTTTACTCCTTATGCTGATTCTGTCGTTGATGAATCTGTTGCTACTCTTAGCGAGGCTTTGAAATATCGCCGTATTTTTGAAATGCGTGGCATTTTCCGTGAAGTCTTTGACGAGCTGGGATTTGATGATGCAGAAGAAGGCGATTTAGTTGTTACCGATGCAGGAGAAGTTGTTGACATCAAAGTAAATACTGACCCTGTTTATGTTTATCGTTGGTCTTTCCGTGATAAACGCTATAATCTTTTTAAGATTTATCATTACAGTTATTATACTTCCAATCCGGAAGATGAGTTTTATGCTCGTCCTCCTGTTTGCCTTGCAAAAAAATAGAAAGGAGAAGTTTTCTGTGCGAGAAAAAGAAATAATTCTGCTTTTGCAGTACATAGTCAATAACCGTCAGGAACTGGAGCAGGAGCTTCGGGAGCTTCAGCAGAATGTTCGTTACAGGAAAGTCAGTGTTAATGACTGTCTGGAACTGGCTCTTTGTCGTGAACGTCTTTCAATGTTCAATCAGGTTACACGTGACATAGTTGCACTTCTGAAACTTGGTACTTATAAAGATTTTGAATAATTTGTGCAACTTGTTACTGCATAGTGTTTCATCATCACTGATGAAAGCATAAGCGAATACAAAATGCACAAAAGAAAGGAGGTTTTAAAAAATGATTTCTTTTGAATGTAAATTTGTATCTTTTGATTCTTCTTGTTCTAAACCTTTTTTAAATCTCTGATTTTTCAGGAAAAATTCATTGATTTTATTGATGATTAAGAACCTTTCTGAAAAACCTTGAAACTTTCAGCATAGTATGATATAATAACGATATACTGTGAAGGAACTTTCAAAGTTGCACCAAACTTACATTATTTATCAACTTAGACTTTATATAAAAAGAGGTTTTGTTTTATATGAAAAGATACCAAAGAATAGAAGATTTAAGAAAATATTTAGGTTACTCACAAGAACAAATGGCAAAATTATTATACACAAGCAAAACACAATATCAAAGATATGAAAATTCAGAAGGAAACAGTTTTTTTGATGCAATGATACAAATAGCAAATTTTCACAAGGTATCACTTGATTATATAGCCGGAATAACTAACGATAAAGGTGGACAACATAGTAATTCTAAAGATGATATTGAAATGTTAGAACTATATCATCAGCTTTCTGAACAAGATAAAGGAAGAATAAAAGAAAGAATGGAATTTTTAATAGAACGAAAAGGAAATTTAAAATAAATATATCATATGCCTGACCGTTCCAATATTGGAGCGGTTTTTTGTTGCTCGCTCTGATGCACGACTTCAAGCTTGCTTTCTTTTCTCTCTGATTGCCTCGCTCTGGATTGCCTTGCTTTGACTTCCTCTCTGCTCTGATTGCTCTCGCTCTGACTGCCGGCTCTGGTGCGTAATACCAGAATAAAAAAATCCTCTCCCTGTAAAGGGGGGAGAGGTTGCCTTTTCCTCTTATTCAGTACAAAACTTGGCAGGCTCGCTTGTCAAGGGTGTGAACACACAATAAAAAAAATTTGCCCCAACATTTTTTAAAGGGGCAAAATTTTTTTATTGCTTGCCCTTTACAAGCAGAGAGCCGGACAAGTTATTCTGGAATAAGAGGAAAAGCAACCAAAGTAAACCTGCCATAAGCACGCTTTTAACTGCTGTTCTTAGTTTTTGATTTTTAAAAATTCTTTTCTAAATAGTTTATTATATTTGATACTCCTTCATCGTTGTTATATACTCTTAAAAGCGTATATCCTGCATTAACTAAAGATATATTTACAAATTCGTCTCTTTCTTTTCTGTCCGCATAATTATGAGTTCTGTCATCAAGTTCTATTAAAAACAATATTTGCATGTTATTGTTTACTATTGCGAAATCTATATGCTTTGCATTAATTTTATTAAAATCTATTTGCCACTCACTTCTATTCTGATATTGGTTGACTTTTGGTTCTATTAGGTCGGCTAATCTTATTTTAGTTATTATGTGTAATCCTTGTGAATATACATATTCTTTTATTTTGTTATAGAAATCCTGTTCATTTTCTGTTAAAATTGTTCTTGCTATATATTTTGAATCACTTGTTGGCGGTAATATTCTTGGTGTATAGTATTTTATCTTTGTTTGAATTACTTGTTGCTTTTCTTGTACTGGAATCTTATTTTTTTCTTTTACTTCCTTTATTCCTTCTATAAATAATTTTATACATTTGTACATTCCTATAAATAATATTATGTAAATTATAGCTTTCATTTATATTTTAAGTTCCTTATTTATTATTAATGTTTACAGTTGCTTCGTTATTATGTTCCTGATTAATTGATATTGAATTTTGATGACGTTCATAATCTTTTACGTATTCTTTAAGTATTTGTTCAATTTGTTTGTTTTTGCTTCTTCCTTGTTCTTCTGCTATTTTTATTAACTTTTCGTTTAGTTCTTCTGAAATCCTTAAATTAAAGTTTATAATTTCCATTATAATACCTCTTTTTTTTATTTTGATACTATAATGATACTGCATTTTACACAAAAAATCTAGTCACATTTTGGTACTATTGCGTATTGACTTTTTATCAATCTTGTGATAGCATTATTTTAGTACTACACTAGTACTAAAATTAATGAAAGGTGGTTATATTATGAAAGTAATCGGTATTCAGGAAAAAGCCGGTAAGTATGAAGGCAGAGATTATCATAACTTCATTCTTCATTGTACAAAGAAAGCAGACGGTAACGGTTCACTTGGTGAAGTAACTGAACTTGTAAAGATTAAGGCATTAGATTCATCATATATCTTTGACAAGGTTATGACTTCTTCTGACTGGCAGAACCTCATCGGCAAGGAAATCAAATACTTCTGCGACAAGTACGGAAAAGTTGTTGATGTCCGTATTGTAGAACCTGTAAAGGCAGGCTGACTTTATGTTTTTTGATTGTCTTAATAATGTTTTTATTGCCATTCTTTTTTTTGTTCTTGGTCTTGTTATTTGTCAATTTTTTTGTACTCTTATTCAGTTTGAGAAGTTTTTAAGACTTAAGATAAAATCCATTGAATGCAAACACAAGGAGTAATTATTATATGACATTAACAATTATTTCATGGGCTGTTATTATAGCCGGTCTTCTTTTTATTTTTGATATTCCGCAAAAAATTTACTATGCTATAAAAAAGCAAAGTAATAATATAAAAGAGGTTGAACCAGATGGAAGAACTTGTTATTACGACAGAGACGACATTAACAACGATTAGTACAGCCGAAACTGAAATTGAAACAACAACAGTTGATTTATCCAACTTATCCAAAGTTGATGTCGATTTGCTGAATAACTTTCTTTATCTCGGAACTTCTTTTATAATAGCCTGCCTGTTCTGGTTCGTGTGTAAGTGGCTTTATAAACTTCTTCGCATGTTCTTCTGATGTTCAGGCTTTGAAAGGTGGTGAAATATATGGAGGGTTCAGCTTGGAACGGTATAACTTCTGCTATGATGCTCGAAGTATTCAGCGAAGTTAAAAGCCTTCTTCCGATTGTTGCTCCTGCCGTTATAGGTTTCCTTGGATTCCGTAAGGCTTGGGCTTTTCTCCGTGGAGCTATTGCGGGGGCTTAATATCCGGCACAACGTTCTGGATTGTGTCGCTCAGGCGAAAGCTTTCAGTTCTGTAAGTTTCTGATTGCTTTCGCCAAGT
>CAMDZD010000071.1 GCA_945910815.1 uncultured Clostridia bacterium | reverse complement strand
ACCGAAGTTAGACAGTAAGGGTGCATTACACCCTTTTTCAATTATATCACATTTAAAAAGAAATTACAAGTCTTTGTCAGAAATTTTTCAGGGCAATCGCATGAAATTTTCATAATTTTTTCGTGCGGTTTCCCTGTCTTATTTGTATTTAGACTTGACTTGTTTTGTGATAAATGATACAATTAAGCTGTGAGAGGAAGTAATATTTGCAAGCTACCTAAAGTGTTATCACTTTAGAAGCTTGCAGGGGGACACCCCCTTGACCCCCATTTTGCTGAAAGGAGAAAAAATGAATACAAAAAGACCAAAGCAAATGACATTCAGAGTATCAGAAGAAGAATATGAACTCATTATGAAAAAGATAGCTGATAGTGGATTAAACAATCAAGAGTATATTCTTAGGGCTGTAATGCAATCTCCAATTGTAAAGACTGATGATTTAAAAGAACTTGTTATTGAGTTAAAAAAGCAAGGAACAGAGTTGAACCGACAAGGGAACAATATCAATCAGATAGCGGCACAACTTAATTCAAGAGGATTTATTGACTACAAGAACGAATTACCGCAAACTTTATCTGCACTTAGAACGGCACAGGAGGAGCTTGTAGGCATATGGCAATTATTAAAGCAGTATCTTCAAAATCACCGATAAAGACGGCTATAGTTTATGTAAGCAAGAAGGAAAAGACGGAGCAAAAGCTATTAAGTGGTTATAATTTGACTTCTCCTGAAACTGCATATGAAGAAATGCAGATAACTAAAGAAGTCTGGAGCAAACTGGAAGGCAGAACATACAAGCATTATGTTCAGAGTTTCGCTCCCGATGAAGCAATTACTCCTGAACAGGCACACACCATAGCAAAGGAATTTGTAGAAAGTTGTCCGCAGTTCAAAGGATTTGAGGTGCTTATAGCAACGCACCAAGACCGAGAACACATACATACTCACTTCATTCTCAATTCTGTGAGTTTTGAGGACGGACACAAATTTCAGCAGAAAAGTACAGAATTGCAGGAAATGAAAAACTTGTCAGACAAAATATGCCTTGAACACGGATTTAGCCTAACTCACAAAGGGAGAACGTTTGATGGAGAAGAAAGAGAAGAAACAACGGCATACAAAAAGGAACAGTACAGGCTATTACAGAGAGCAGAACAGGGCGAAGTGAAAAGCTATGTACAGGATATTGCTCTTGCTGTTATGGAGTGCAGAGAGCAAGCTCAAAGCCGTAGTCAATTTGTGGAGCTGATGAACGCTAACGGCTATGGTGTTGTATGGTCAGATAATCGCAAGTATATTACATTCACCGACCTGGCAAGGCAGGAACAAGGCGAAAAGCAATGCAAAATCAGGAACAGCAAGTTAGAAAAATATTATCATATAGATTTCAGTAAGGAGGGATTAGAGAGTGAGTTTGCGGACAATGCACGAAGCACAGCGGAGCGAGAAAGAGCCGACAGTATCATTGAAAGAGCAGAAGCTGCTTATACAAGTGCAGAAATTAACCGAAGAGATACAGTTGATGAACTCCACGAATCGAGAGTTAAGGAAAAGGATAGCACAATTGACCGAGCGAATAGAGAAGCTGAACAACAGCGACTTAGAGCTGAAGAAAGCCGAAGAATTGCAGAACAGCTTGAAAGAGAAAGAGAAAAACTTGATGAACGAAGTAAAAAGAAGTCAAGAGGAGGTTTCTCGCTCTGAAAAATATGCAAATACAGTCATTTCAGAGGCTTATGCTGAAAAAGAAAAAGCAAAAAGGAAACAATCAAAATATAATGAGATGATAACTTCACAGGAAAAACTCATAAAGAAAAAAGCTGAAGAACTTAATGACCAATTCTGTAAAAAATGGCGATGGACAATGATTATTTTGATTGTTTGTTTTGAATTAGCAACTTTATTTACCGGATACAAGTCGGAACGTGTTGTATCTGATTGTGTGGGTGCTTTTAATGCAATCGAAAATGTGATTATGATGATTTTTAACTGGATTAACAACATATCTGAAAAAGCGGCAAGTTCTGTAGGTGTTCCTGATGTTGTTGTATTGATAATTGTTGCTGTTGTAATATTTGGTGTAATTGGCTTGCTTATATTTTTTGGTGGCAGAGCTATTATAAATACCTATCAGAACTATTGTGATGAAATAAGTCTGTTTGTAGTGTTGATAAGTATAGCGGTGCTTGTATGGTTCGCTGATTATATGCCTATTAATGTTATATTACTATTTATTTTGGCAAATATTGTGTATGTTGGAGTTCGTTGGTATATCAAAAAAGATTATTAATAACAAAAAACGACCTTGATTAAGGTCGCTTTTTGCATTATGCACCCCTTTTTGAAATCAAAAAAACCCCTGTTTTTGATTACAGGGGTTTTTTTTAAAAGGAAAATTTATGGACATATAAAAATATCAATTGATTTTTCCGCTGCTTATATCAGCATAATATGCAAGAACATCGGAAGCATCACTTGCGTTTATAACACCGTCACCATTATAATCACCAAGATTATTTCCTACTCCAATATATTCAGAAGAATTAGCGGAATCTGAAGCATATTTTGCAAGTACAAGTGAGGCATCAGAGGCATTAATGAATCCGTCGCAGTTTACGTCGCCTTTTTCTACAATGTCATCATAAACATCATCACCGTTTTTATCAATATAATACATTATTTCCTGATTTTCTATACTTATAAGAACATTGTTATCAGTTTCAATAACAGCATTTTTCTCCTGTGAATTAACACTTCCTATGCTTATATTGGAATAACTGCTATTAAATTTAAAATGTCCGTTTTCGTCCAGCAGATAGCAGTACGGTGTTATAGTTGCTTTGATATGACCATTGTTTTTCAGCAATATGCCATTATCTCTGACTTCAACGTTTATTTCATCTGCAAAGTCAAACAGATTGATATTCCACCAGAAAAATGGTGAGTAGTTATATGTTCCTTCATTCATTCTTATTTGCAAATCAATATCATCGATATCATCTTGATTGCATTTTATATGAACCTCGTTGTCAGAAATATCAACATCAGCATTGTAAGGCTTTTGATTCATTACATTACCATTGTTCTGAAATTCAATATTTATCCATCTGTCTGAATTGATGTATCTGAAATGCGGATATTCTGTTGTTTCGTCATTCATATTAATGTGAACGGAATCAGCTTTGATGAATTTTATCCTTTCTGCCTGTTCATTAGAAGAAGTTTCATCAAATAATGTTTTATTTCCATTATTAACAGCATATAACTTCGTATCACTCGTTGTATCGTAGCTTATGTGTTTTATATCAGAAATATCTGTATTTATGGTCTTTGATGGATTTATTGAACCTTTGTAGTTCAGAAGTGTATCATCATCAACGACAGCAAAAGAAAGATTATTGTCCGTACCCATTTCGTGAGACGGAATATAACAGCGTTTTGTTTCAGAATTGATGTATATACAGGATTTTTCATTAAATCCAGTTGCATTTTCGTTGGAATCAAGTGTTAAAATGCACTTGTCATATTCTTCGCCGTTCCATTCCCATACACCATCAGCTATACCTATACCACAAACAGCGTGAGAAAATTTTTCTGAATCTGAAACAGAGATGAAAAAATATTTATTATTTTTCATATTGTTTTCAGCTGTTTCAATAAGTTGATTTATTTGTTCATCATAGGAAAGATTTATTACCATAAAATTTGTATAGTTATTAAATTCCGTATATCCCTGCAAGAACTGATAGCTTGTTATTATTTTATCAACATCATCATTGTAAGAAATTTCATTCAAAGTATTTGCACCTGGTTGAATATCTGAAGGTTTTATAACTTTATTATGTGAAAGAACCTCCAATGCGGATATACCTATACTTGAACCAGACTGAATAATCTTTGAAAATACTCCATTTGGATCATATGAAGCTTCAAGAACAGAGCAATTCCAAAAATAATCCGTGTATTTGTCCATTAAAGCAGTAATATCATCATAGTTATGATGATAGTCAGCGATGTTCATATAGTCAGTGTCAGCTCCGAGAGAGCTTGCAATTGAATTCAAGTCGGTAATGTTCACATCATCTGCATATGAATAAAGCGGAGAAACAGATGTACAAAGAGTAAATGCTGTAAGAACGGAAAGTATTTTTTTCATAAAAAATCCTCCTTTTATTGATAACATCAAAATAGAAAATAATAGATGAGTACTCGGC
>CAMDZD010000070.1 GCA_945910815.1 uncultured Clostridia bacterium | reverse complement strand
TATTTATCACCTCTATCTTCATTATATCACTTTTGTCAATATCAGGTGATATTTTCGGGGGATTGCTATAATACAGATAAATAAGAAAATAGAGTGCCATTCTCCAATTACAAGCAACAAAGAATGGTACTATTTTTTTCAATAAACCTTTGCTGCACAAAATTGAAACAGTGCAACAGACGTACTTACATACTATTCATAAATATCATCTTTTAATTTTATAATAAACTGCTCTGCCGCTTTTGAGAAAACCTGTCCTTTTTTCCATGCAATGCTCATGCCAATTTCAAGCCCTGGACTAAGAGGTCTGAAACAAAGCCCTGTTTCTCCGCTTACATTTATGATTTTGTCAAGGCAGAGTGCAGCTCCGATGCCCTCATCTACCATAAGAGAGGCATTGTATACAAGGTTATATGTGGCTGCTATTTCTGGTTCACCTTTTCCGGATTTCAGCCAGTTGGTCAGTTCACTGCCATCTGATGCCTGACGTGAAACGATTAAAGGGATACCATTCAAATCTTCCGCAGTAATACAGTTCTTTTCAGCAAGCGGCGAATCACGCCGCATAAGCACGCCCCATGTATCTTTTACGGGCAGCTTGATATAACTGTATTTTGTGATATCAACGGGTTCAAGCAGTAATGCAAAATCAATAAGTCCCTTGTCAAGCCGTTCCATAATATCAACAGCGTCACCGCTTATAATATGGAATTTTATATCCCGATACTTAGCACGAAATTCTTTTGCTGATTGTGCAATGATACGCAGACCATCAGTTTCACCTGCACCTATGTAAATATCTCCTGAAATACTGCTGTCTGAAAATCCTATTTCCTTTTCGGTACGGCTGATAAGCTCAATTATTTCCTCAGCTCTTTTACGCAGAAGTACGCCTTCTTCCGTGAGGGTTATTTTTTTGTTTCCACGGATAAAAAGCTGTTTGCCAAGTTGTTCTTCAAGTTCCTTTAACTGTCTGGAAAGTGTAGGCTGTGAAAGAAACAGCGAATCTGCCGCAGCTGAAATGCTTTGTTCTCTTGCAACAGCAAGAAAATATTTTAAAACACGAATTTCCATTCTATCACCTCTGATTTATTTTACCATAGTCTGATATAGCTGTCAAGCATAGCAAGATATTCAATATAAGTATTTGCTATTTTTACGAAACAAGTGTATAATTTAAGTGCAGTAAAAAACGAAACAGGAGATGATAGCATGAAATATACAAAACTCGGAAAGAGTGATTTGAATGTATCAAAAGTATGCCTTGGTTGTATGGGATTCGGAAATCCGCAAACCGTACAACACAGCTGGACTGTCGGTGAAGAAGATACCCATACAATAATAAAGCGTGCTTTTGAACTTGGAATAAACTTCTTTGATACGGCTATTGCATATCAGAACGGTACGAGTGAGCAATATGTCGGCAGGGCGCTTCGTGATACAGCAAAACGTGATGATTATGTGATTGCCACAAAATTTACTCCAAGAACGCAGGACGAAATAGACAACGGCATAAGCGGTGTAAAACATATTGAAAACTATCTTGATAAAAGTCTTGAAAATCTCGGTATGGATTACGTTGACCTTTACATCTATCATATGTGGGACTATCATACGCCTATGGAAGAAATAATGGAAGGTCTTAATAACGCAGTAAAGTCGGGAAAGGCAAGATATATAGGTATCTCAAACTGTTTTGCATGGCAATTGGCAAAGGCAAATTATTATGCACGTTCAAAAAATTATCCGGAATTTGTCAGTATTCAGGGACATTATAATCTTATCTTTCGTGAAGAGGAACGTGAGATGCTCCCGTTCTGCCATGAGGAAAATATTGCTGTTACACCATACAGTGCACTTGCAGGAGGCAGGCTTTCAAAACGACCCGGAGAGAGCTCAAAACGTCTTGAGGAAGACAGCTATGCAAAATTCAAATACGATAAAACCGCAGAGCAGGACAGTGAAATTATCCGCCGCACCCAGATAGTTGCAGACAGATATGGTGTATCAATGACAGAAGTTGCACTTGCATGGCTGATGACCAAAGCAACCTCTCCGGTTGTGGGAGCGACTAAACTTTCCCAGCTTGACGGACTTGCGAAAGCCACGGAACTTGTTCTTTCGCAGAATGATATTTTTTATCTTGAAGAACCCTATGTTCCTCATGAGCTTGTAGGCGTAATGGCTCAGAATGGTAAACAGAAATCCGGAAATGTGGTGTGAAAATGGAGCTGAAAAAATTAATTGAAAGGCTGAATTATGGTGAGTATATTGTGGGCGGTTCAGAACTGCATCAGTTTATGCATAAGGTCAGTCAGGAGGCAATAAAGATTACTTCCGAAATAAACAGCGGTTATCATACTCCCGAAGAAATCAGAAGGCTTATGACTGAACTGACAGGCTGTAAAATTGATGAAAGTTTCTGTCTGTTTCCGCCGTTCTTTTCAGACTTTGGAAAGAATATTCACATTGGAAAAAATGTGTTTATAAATTCAGACTGTAAATTTCAGGACCAGGGCGGTATTTTTATTGGTGACGGTGTTCTTATCGGACACAACGTTGTGCTTGCAACTCTCAACCATGATATGTCGCCTGAAAAGCGTCGTGGAATGTACCCAAAGCCGATAAAAACAGGCAAAAATGTATGGATAGGTTCAAATTCAACAGTTCTTCCCGGTGTTACTATCGGCGACAATGCGGTTATTGGTGCAGGTTCGGTTGTGACAAAGGATATTCCGAAAAATACAGTCGCAGCAGGAAATCCTGCAAGAGTAATTAAAACAATAGATGTTTCAAAGTAGTTTAAGGAGGAAAATACAATGAGTAAAGTATTAGTTGCATATTTCAGTGCAAGCGGAGTAACAGCGAAGACCGCAAAAAATCTTGCAAAAGCAGCAAAGGCAGATATGTATGAAATTACTCCTGCTAAGCCTTATACAAATGATGACCTTAACTGGCAGAATAAAAAGTCACGAAGCAGTATTGAAATGGCTGATAAAGCATTCCGTCCCCCTCTTGCTGATACAGATGCAAATATTTCAGAGTATGACACTATTCTGCTGGGATTCCCGATATGGTGGTATGTAGCACCCACGATTGTGAATACCTTTCTTGAAAGCTATGATTTTTCAGGTAAAACCATAATACTTTTTGCTACATCAGGCGGCAGCGGATTTGGCAATACAGTGAGAGAACTGAAACCCAGCGTTTCAGATGATACAGTTATCAGAGAAGGAAAAATTCTGAATGGCAATCCTTCAGTTTCTGAACTGGAAAAGTGGGTAAAAGGTCTGAATATCTGAGGTGAATTTAATGAAAAAGAATTTTTTGCTTTTAATAGACCTCTTGCGAAAATAAAAAAAAGTAGTATAATGTAAATATGAAGTACGAAATAATAAAAGATTATAATGAGAAACAATTTCGAAGAATAACAGGAGTAAAGAGAGCAACATTTGACAAAATGGTAGAGATACTGAAAAAAGGCTATGCAGAAAAGCACAGGAGACGTGGGAGGAAGCCAAAGCTTAGCATAGAAAATCAACTGCTTGCAACTTTAGAGTATCTTCGGGAATACAGAACTTATGCTCATATAGCAGCAAATTATGGAATAACAGAAAGCAATATATACCGCAGTATCAGATGGGTAGAAGAAACATTAATAAAAGACGGAACATTTTCACTACCCGGAAGAAAAGAATTAATAAAAAGTGATACAGAATATGAAATAATACTTGTTGATGCAACAGAAACACCAATTGAACGTCCCCAAAAAAAACAAAGAAAATACTATTCAGGAAAGAAAAAAAGACATACATTAAAAACACAGATGATTATAGACAGAAAAACAATGAAAATAATTTGTCTGAGTTTTTGTAATGGCAAAAAACATGATTTCAGGCTGTTTAAAGAATCCAGGGTACATGTAAAACCTGATACAATACTTCAAACAGATGCAGGATATACAGGAATTACAGCCATACACACAATTCACTGATTCCTAAAAAGCGTTATAAAAATAAACCACTTACAAAAGATGATAAAAGAAATAACAATATCATATCCAGACAAAGAATTTATGTGGAACATGCTATAAGATTTGTAAAACGTTTTCGAATTCTTTCAGAACGATACAGAAACCGAAGAAAAAGATTTTCTCTTCGTTTTTCTTTGATTGCTGGTATTTGTAACTTTGATATGTCAATTTAATTTCGCAAGAGGTCTATTGAAAACACTTAGCATACGTGGTGAAGCGAGAATAACCAGTTTCATATTTCTGTAGATTTCGATACCCCCGAAAACCTCAATTCTGCGTGGTGTCGCACTTTGGAAATCTTAAAAATACGCAGAAACAAAAGGTCA
>CAMDZD010000069.1 GCA_945910815.1 uncultured Clostridia bacterium | reverse complement strand
TTCATAATGATTTTATATTCTTCTGCTGACACTCTGAATAGCATTTGTTTGGGTCTGCTCTTATTCATAAATTATTCTTCCTTTCTTTTTAATTCACAGAAAGAGGAGCTTCTAAGCTATGGGGGTCAAGGGGGTGTCCCCCTGCAAGTTACTGAAGTTTAGCACAAAGTGCTAATACTTTAGGTAACTTGCAGTACTGTTATTTTCTTCTAGGCTAATTATATCATGTATCCTTTGAATAAGTCAAGAATGGAACTACAATAAGATAAAAAGGTAAATTGTGCAAATTATACAACATCCTGATTAATGGGTGTTAACAGTTAACGGTGTGTTAACAGAGAATTTTTTTATCTGTTAACATCTTTTTATGGCTATTTATAGGGGTTTTTAAGTGATGTTAACGGTGTTAACAGAGAATCCTAATAGAGTGTAAAAAAAAATGAGAAATGATTACAAAATGGTTACAAAAAAGCAAAAAAACAGCCTGTTTTGAAAAGAATAGAAAATTCTCTGTTAACGTGTTAACAGTATCAATATTTTTTCCCAGTTTTACGTTAAAAAGTGCTGTTAACAGAGATTCTCTTCTATCTGTTAACAACTGTATACTGTTAACAATTGTGCATATTGCACAATACCATTTTATTAGAGCTATCTGTTAACACTTCTTTTTTGTCCGTTAACACCTCTTTAAGGGATAAAAAAAAGCCGTTGACAATCAACGACCTGTGTGTTATAATGGGCTGTAGAGGGCAGACTCCCACATCTGCCCCCGAACACATGAGGTACTGACTCATATATCCACCGTTATCCTTATTATACCCTAATTGCAGGTATTTGTCAAGAGGATAACAACAAGATATTACTGGAAGTATCTCCGATTTTACGGAGGTTTTTTTATTTATGAATAACAAAGAAAAACTTAAGCCACTATTAATTAACTACATAAAGGAAATAACAAAGGAATCAAAAGGAAAAGACCAATATATATGTCCGTTTTGTAACAGTGGTACAGGCAGGAACGGCACGGGAGCATTTACATATAATCCTGAATGGAACACATATCATTGTTTTGCCTGCGGTGAAAGCGGAGATATATTTACACTCTATGCAAAATTGAATAAACTGTCACTTGAAAATGATTTTCCGCAAATTGTTGATGAACTGGAGAATAAATTTAATATTTTGCCATCATATTCTGCATCTGCAAGTAAAAATAAATCTGAATCGTGGATACAGCTTCGTACTCATACATATCAAAATATGAATCATGACAATATCGCTGTCAAGACTATTTATCGAAAGCCTGATGGCTCTAAAACAGCTATCTGGCACAGGTATGAGGGTAATACCCTTGTTAAGGGTCTGAACGGCTTAAAAATGCCCTTATATCACATCTACAATCTTACAGACAATACTAAGCCAATATTTATAGTTGAGGGAGAAAAGGACGTTGAAACGCTTGAAAAATTAGGATATATAGCAACATCAAGTCCAAATGGTGCAGGTGCTAAGTGGAAATCAGAATATACACCATATTTTCGTGATTTTGATGTAATTATTCTTGCTGATAATGATGAAGTAGGTTTGAAATCTGCAACAAATATCGCTGAAAATATTGTTACAGTGGCAAGTTCCGTTAAATTGATACCCTCACAGGCTCTGTATGCACCTTTAAAGTCTAAGGGTGACATATCAGACATTGTAGAATGTATAGGAACTGAAAAAGTTGTACAATTACTTGACAACGTTCTAAAAAGCAATGAATATATTTTTACCTCTAAGCCGTTACTGTCATCAGAACTGCAACAAAATATCTCAAAGAAGAAAGAAATGATTGATTACAAATTATTCTCTGAATTTATTGAAAAACAAGGATATTCAGTAAGATACAATCAGATTACCCATAATTTTGAATTTTTCGGATTCGATAAAGGAGAAAGTGCAGAACACTTGGCGGAGAACGTACCGACAATACTTCGTGATAAATTGAAAAAGTTATACAATCATGTAACAAGGCAAGATATTACTGATTATATCACACAATATGCAACAAGACATAAATATAATCCGATTTTAAGTGCTATACAATCTGTTAAATGGGACGGCAAAAACCGTGTTAGTGAAATCTATGATATATTTAAGATACCTGCGGATACAGAAGAGGGAAAATATAGCCGTATTTTTATTCAGAAATGGCTTATGCAGTGCGTTTGTGGTTTATTTAATAACATTGAAAATCCGTTCTCACTTGATATTATCCTTGTATTTCAAGGCAAGCAAGGTATAGGGAAAACTCGTTTCTTTGAAATGCTTGCTTTAAACTCTAAATTTTTTGGTGAGGGCATATGCTTAGACCCTCGTGACAAAGACAGTATTATTCAAGCCACAAGCAAATGGATAAGCGAATTAGGCGAGCTTGGTAGCACGATGAAGAAAGATATGGACAGTGTTAAGGCATTCCTAACCAAATCAACTGATGAATACAGAACACCATACGGCAAAGCAAGTCTGCATTATCCTCGTATGACTTCTTTTGTTGGCACGGTAAATGATGAACAGTTCTTGATAGACCAGACAGGTAACAGAAGATTTGCAACAGTTCCGCTTTCATTAGACCTTGTAATTGACTATGAATCACAGATTAAGCCTTTCAATGCTTTACAACTTTGGTCGCAAATCTATGAAATGGTAAAATATAAAGACAAATCAAGCTGTTTCAGACTTACAGAAGACGAGAAATGTTATCTTGAAAAACGTAACTCTGCCTTTGTCAAACCAATGAAAGCAGAATATGAAGTCCTTGATATACTTGATGAACAGCAGACAGAAGAACAAGGTTACATCTGTACTATGAAAGATATGACGGTTACTGAATTCATCAGAATACATAGTCTTAAATATGACACGGCAACAGTTGGCAAAGTTCTTTCTAAACATGGTTACAAAAGTCAACATAAAAGAATTAATGGAAAAATTTCAAGAGTGTTAACATTGCCATATAAAAAGTGGAATGGAAACTAAAAATCCCTATGTTTATGATATGCGCTCCAAAAGAGTCTGACTTTTGGGGTGTATATCACAAATTAGGAATAATTTTGTTGTCAATTATCTCCACTTTTTATATGCTGTCAAACGAAACGTTCAAGACTGACTAAAGAAAATCGGTAAGTATATCAACATTGTTGATATTTCCAAAAATTTTCTTAAAAGTAAGTTCTAACTTAGATTTTGCTATTTTTTATATAAATAACTTTTTTCAATGTGAAGTATTATATGCTACTAAAAAGATAGGAATAAAATCTTAATCATGTAAAAAAATATATAAAATAAAGGAGGGTTACTATATATTATCATTAAAATTTATGTCTATCAAGCAAATAAAATTATGAATATAAAAGGAGGAGTATCCATGAAAGCAAAACAGGTTTTAAGTGGTTTTCTTGCGTTTGCAACAATTTTCGGTTGTAATATCGGAAACATCAACAGCTACACAAATAGCAAAACTGTTATAACAGCATCGGCAGAAAATCAGATTCCCGATTACAGCCTTTGGGACAGGTTTATAAAGTACGATTTGCGTATAACGGACTATGATTCTCTGTCAGAAAAAGAAAAGGAACTTTGCAAATTTATCTTTGAAACAGAACGTTCATCAGAAGATACAATAATTTGTGAACGTGCAAGACGAATACTCAACGGCTACGATGTAGGTGAACGAGTAAACCCGAAAGAAATCAGCAAATATTACAATATTATTGACAGATGTGGTGATTACTGGGAGTTTACTCCGTATCCGAATACAAATGAAAGTGGAATCAATACATTTCTTGAAGATTATGGATTTTCAAAAGAAATGGCTGTTTTAGATGCCGTACCTGATATAAAACATATCGATGATAATATGTTTTATAATGAATATTGGGTTGATGACGAAAGAACAGCTTCGATAGAAATTCATGAAAACTCCTATTATAGTTCAGACAAAGAACCTTTTATCTATAAGGTTTACAACAATGATTCTTATGAAAGTTACGAAATCGAAAAGAATCTTGAAACTTTACCTGTTATTGAATACAAAGGCTGTAAATATCAGATTTGTCCGGATAATACACTTGCTTTATACAGTTTCGATGACGGAGAACTTGATTATGTTGAAATTCCCGAAACTGTAAACGATATGAAAGTTACAGGAATAAAAATGTTTGCATTTAATGAAAGCAATGTCAGGAGCGTAAAACTTCCTGAAACAATAAATTACATTGAACCTTTTGCTTTTTATAAATGCAGGAATCTGAGTGACATAAACTTGCCTGAAAATCTTAAAAGTATCGGTGGTTCGGGATTCTGCGAATGTACAGGATTGGTTGATATAAATATATATTGTCCTAATCTTAAATTTTCATCGTTTTCTTTTTATCAATGTTCAGCAGAAAATGTAATATTCAATACAAAAAATGTACCTGATTACTTTACATCATTCTTTACAGAATATAAATCAATTGTTCTGGGCAATAATGTAAAAGAAATAGGTTGTACTTTACTCAATAAAGATATTGAAATTCCTGAAAGTGTAAAAATTATAACATGGGGAGAAATGCCAAGCGGTGTTACCATTGTTCCGAAACATATAGAAATTTTAGGAGCATACAAAGAAGCAATTGGCAGTAAGTATTTTTCAGTATCAATGGGCGGTGACGCTGTAATTCCTCTGATTGAAAATAAAAGCATGACAGAAATGTATGACGGTACTATAGGTTGTTACTTGAATACAGAAGCTTATAATTATGCAATTGCCCATAATGCAAAATTTCAACTTCTTGATGATACAATTTATGGTGATGCAAATGGTGATGGTATTGTTGATATTGCTGATGTCGTTTGTATTTCTGTATATGTGAGCAATCCCGAAAAGAATATCATGTCTGAACAAAACAGAAAAAATTCTGATGTTCATAATACTGGTAATGGTCTTGATGCAAACGATTCTCTTATGATTCAGCATTATCTTGCTGGCATTATTGATACTCTTTTATATCGGTAAAATAATCTTTCATAAATGACAATAGCATAATATTTTAGCATAGATGATAAAATTCCCTTAAAAGAACATCTTCAATATGTTCTTTTAAAGGAATTATCTTTTTGCATTCTATATAATGATTATATTTAAATATGGTTATTTTAAAGTATGTGTTATTGCCATTAAGAATGATTTTTCCGATAACCCTTAACATACCAACGCACATCAATATATAACAATTGGCTTATAATAAACATAAGCACTATGTTCAAGGGCATACTATCCGCAAACC
>CAMDZD010000068.1 GCA_945910815.1 uncultured Clostridia bacterium | reverse complement strand
TCACCTGGTCGAGAGCCTTGGCGAAGAAATAATCGTGGATGGAGAAACCGAGCTTGTTATAAGCACGGTCGTTCACCTGGTACTGACCGAAAGGCACGTTACCGATAGCGAGGTCATAGAAGTCTCGTCTGTCGGTGGTCTCAAAGCCTGCCACGGTAATGTCTGCCTTGGGGTAAAGCTGTTTTGCAATTCGACCTGTGATGCTGTCCAGCTCCACGCCGTAGAGTTTACTGTTCTGCATCGCTTCGGGCAGACAGCCGAAGAAGTTGCCGACGCCCATAGCAGGCTCCAGGATGTTGCCGGTCTCAAAGCCCATGTTGCCAACGGCTTCATAGATTGCCCTAATGACGGTCGGGCTTGTGTAGTGAGCGTTCAGGGTGGAGCTTCGTGCTGCGGCATATTCTTCTGGAGAAAGTGCTGCGTAAAGTTCTGCGAACTCGTTCTTCCAGTTATCCTTTGTTTCATCAAAGGCGTCTGCAAGACCGCCCCATCCGACATACTTGGAAAGGATGACCTGTTCTTCCGGTGTAGCTTGTCTGCCGTCAAATTCCAATTCTTTCAGAAGATTGATGGCATCCATATTCATACGGAATTTGGCTTTTGCGCCGCCCTCGCCAAGATGGTCGTCGGTGATACGGAAGTTGTGAAGTTCGGGTTTCGATTCTGCCACGGTCGGCTCTGCAGGCAGCTCCGCACTACGCTGTGCTTCGCTGATCTCCACGAGCCTACGCATAAACTCAATGGATTCGCTTCTGAAAATTGGGAAACCCGTTGCATCTTGGAACGTAATATCCTGCAGGCTTACTGTTCCGAAGTCGAGGTTTACGCTGTCAACGACAAATCTGCGACCGTCAATCTCATAGGTGGATTCACGAGGAATAAGGTGTTCGCCTGCGAAAGCCTCGTCAGCAGTACGCTGTTCAGCACGGCTTATCTGCTCCACATCATTCATCACCCGTTGAATGAATGGGTCTCTGTCAAGTGCTTCGGGGTCAACCAATTCGCCGTTCACAATGCCACGCTCGGCAAGGGTCTCACGAATGGCAATCGGGTCAACATCGTCAAGACGGTCGTATTCCTCCTGGGTGTAGAACCTGTCCTCCTTGATGAGTTGTGCGATACGTCTCTGCACCTTTGCCCAGGACATTTCATAATCAATATCCGTGCCGGTAATAGTGATGTGCAAAGGCTTCGATACGTCGCTTGCACCGTACTCCATGGAGAGCCACGCCGCAGTATCACGCTCACGGGCGTGTTCTGCCATATAACGGACAACAGCTCGTTTGCTTTCAATGTCGCCGTTCCATCTTTGGAGAGTTTCATCAATGTCAGCCTGCGTGAGTTCACGCTTTGCGGCAGGAACTTCGACAGGGGCTTCAACTGTTGCGATTGGGGTCTCGTTTGAGGCTTCTGTAACGCTTACAGGCTCGTTTTCTGCTTCCTGGGGGATTTCCTTGTCTGCACCCAAAGCGCCCAGAGAATAGGTCGTATGCTCGTTAATAATGCTGTTGTGACGGGCAACGGTAACGCCGTGGGTCTCACGGATTTTTTCTACGGACTGCTCTAAAAAGTGGGAAGGAATACCGCACATTTCCACCCGACCAGTACCGGGCACGGCTCTGGTGGTGAGCTTTAGGTCAAGCAAATCCGAAGCTGTCTTTGCGTCCTCGCCGTACATTTCAAAGAAATCTCCGACCTGGAAAAGCACCACATCATCGGGATGGTCGTGCTTTATATCGTTGTATGCGTCCATGTGCTTGCGGAACTGCCACTCACGGGTCTGCATTTCCTCATACCTGGCTTTTTCTTCGGGCGTGAAGTATCTGCCGTTTCGGATGATATTCTCAAAGCGAGAGAGCACCTTGTTCCAGTTCAGCTCTACATCGGCACAATCGGACTTTTGCAACTTGATACCCTTGCCGGAGCTGTCAATCCAGCCAACTCCCGATACTGCATGGGAGCTACCGCTGATACCGTACTCGTTCTTTAGAAAATCTGTTTTTTCCTTGGAATTGTGAGAACCGGTGAGATAGGTGTAAATGCGACCTTTGCCGCCCTCAACATTACTGCCTCTGTTCAACGCAGCATCAATCTCGTCATCGGTGATGAACATTCCCACCTTGGCAACCTCTGCCATATCGGAGGTGTATTCACGCCTTGGCAGGTCAAGGTCTTGCAGAGCGTTCCAAATCTCCACAGGCTTGTGATAGTGGAAACGCATAACCCCACGGTCTTCCTTGTAGGCATCCATAAAAGCGGAGTAATCGGCGGCAAGGCGTTCACGGAAAGCAGAGTCTTTCAAATCCTCTGCCAAGCGAGCTGTAGCATCTGGGAAACCGCCCCTGCGATAGTCATCCAGAGTGGAGAGCATATTTTGTTCTCTTGCTTCATCGCTCAAATCTCCACGGAGATACCACAGCTTATGAGAAAGCTCGGTTCGCTCGTGCAGTTCTGCCTCGGCAAGCTCCACATTGGAGGCATATTTGCCTTCATCCATAAGCTGACCAATACGCTCGGCGGCAGCTTCCCATGAAATGACCTGCGCCGTTCTGGAATATCTTGCGGAGCGACCTTTTGCAAGGTGGATACCGTCCTCGGCATACCATACGGAAAACTCACCGTTATCGGACTTGATACCGGCTCCGCCGTGATATTCCTTTTTGAGTATAGACACGATTTCTTCCATTGGCTTCTGCTTTTGGAAAGCGGCAGCTACGTTCATTCGTGTATGCTCGGAATTGCTGGCAAGGCGAAGTACATCGTCAATATCGCTTTGGGCAAAAGAAAAAGCGAAGGGTGTAGGTTTTACACTCTCCGCTTCGTTTATGATAGCGATTTGCTCTTGTTCTGTTGGAAACAGCCCCTCATCAAAGATGGTAAGCTGTCCGGTTATGCCAGAATCAGTTCTGCGAGAATTGTTTCTTCGGCTTGGTTTTTGAGGTTGTTCATCACGCCCGTCCACATCATCGGGTCTTTCGCTTTCAGTTCCTCCGTCACGCCGTTCCGCTTCATCAGTTCGGGCATCATCTGTTCCAGTCTGCGGTTCGCCGTCTCGTCGATTTCCCTCAGGTGCGGGAACAGGGTCTCCGACAGTATCATGCTGTTCCACAGCACCGGACGATTCTCCTGCAGATACTTCTTCCTCATGCGACCGTACTTGCCCAGGGGCTTCGTCTCGGTCTCGGATAAGGTCAGATTGGGAATCAAGTAATCCCCGTTCTGCGTGTAGTTCAGTTTGTTCTCCATAATCCTGTGTCCTTTCTGCCTGTTTCTGAAGGCTTGCTTCTCGCTCATAGTTTTTTACTGTGATAGCGATTTGTCTCAAAATCTGCTCGCTGCTGTTGGAGATAGCGGAGCCGAGTACGGCAATCGTATCACGGGTATTGAAGTCGAATACGCTTAAAAAATCCTCGTGCTCAAAATAATCGCCGGGGTTGAGTCCACAGCGAGACATGAGCGTGTAGGTGGTACTTACAGTAGCGGCATTGCGGAACGCAACCTCTACGTTGTAATCATCATACTCCTCAAGGAAGGAATCGGCAAGGATGCCGAGAATGTCCTGGCCGTTGTCGTTCCAGTATTCGCTTACGAGCTTAGCAGCAATCTGTTCCAGTTGGTCGGCAAGACCTTTTTCACCGGACACACCGAAGCGATTCTCCAAGGATGCGGTTATAGCATCGTGGTGCTCGTCTTTGTATTCCCAAAGATTAAGGCGGCGGGAATTTTCCCTGCCGCCTGTGTCGGAAACGTCAAAAACATATTTAAGTCTTGGATTGTCGCCGGTGGTATCAATCAGCGCAATACCCTTGGAGCCACGACGGACATATCTGCCCATCTGCTTATTCCAAAGGTCGTAGTCTGCACAGGCAGTTGCGTTTGGCTTTTGAGCGAAAATCATAAGTTGCTCGTGGAACGGGTATTTGTACAGCCTTCCCATTGTTTCAAGGAACGCCGTCCATTCGCCAAAGCTGCCTGTGACCTGCTTTGCGGTGTGGTCTGCCATTTGTGCGTAAAAATCTAATTTACTCGGCATCCACGTCCTCCTCATCATCAAAATCGGGATAAAGTTCCACTGTCTCGTATTCCTTGTCCGTCATAGCAGAGAGTTTTTCGATAGTGGAGTCGGTCAAACGGCGAAGCTCAACTTCATCGGTTCCAAGCTCGCCACGCATTTCCGACAGAGCTTTGATAAGCCCTGTTCGTGTACCCGTGTCATAGATACACATGAGATTCATTTCATCATGGGTAAAGTTCATATCAAATCCCTTTCCGCACTTCTGTGCTGTGTCGCCTGTTTTCTGTCCTCCTCCTGGTACTTGCGGAGCTTGGCGAGAACAGAGGGTTTCTTACTCTTGGTTTCTTCCTGTTTCGGGACAGGAGCTTTTACCGGCTCCTTGGGTCCGTTATTGATGATACCGTCAATCATACCGTAGTCATCCTCCATCTGCATTTCTGCATTTTTCAGATGATTGTCGATACTGCGGAAGTTGGTCAGCTTCTTGTAACCAATGCTGTCAACGTAATGATATGATACCACGCCTGCCTGCTTTAACGCCACGATGTCGCTGATGGAGAGGCTGTGTCCAGTAAAGTCCTGCGGCTGCTCCACATTGAAAATACGGTACAAATCCTCTAATTTTTCAATCTGACTTCCATCGTGGGTCAATGCTCCGGTATAAACCAACTCGTAATTATCATACTGCGGTTCAATACCTTTTTTCTGCAGGTACTCGGAGTTCATAAAACGAATATCTGCGGTTGCATCGTCACGCTTTAGCTGATAAATAGCGTAAGTGTCGCCGGGGCTTTCAAGGAATGCCTGCTCACGCTTTTGCTTGATGATTTCCAAATCCATCGGAGGAATTTCATCTTTGATGGCATCCCAATCCTCACGGGTAATACCAAAGTAACCGGAAAACAGAACAATGTCCTCTGCTTCAAACGCCATAGCTTCGGTGTTGCCCTCGTAGAGCATATAGATGGGGACATCACGCTCAAACAGCTCCAACGCTCGCTCCTTGGAGAGCGGCAACATATCGGAATCGGTGTAACCGTAGGCATTCATCGCTTCGATAGACATGGACGGGTCGGGCATATAACCGTTGTCGGGAGCCTGAACTGGTTCTTCTTCCTGTACATTGCGGGCGATTTCATCAATGGCATCTTCTGTGGCATTTTGTGGAACATCATTATCGTTTTGCGTTTCCTCGATATAGGAGGAAAGAATCGGGTCTTCAACCTCTTTCGCTACGGTCTGAATGAGAGAAGTCATAACCTCATCGGAGCGACCGACGAAATCTGCAGGGCGGCTCTTGTAGCTCTCCATTGTGGCTCGGAAGTCCTCGTCGGTAATGTCCACAAGTTC
>CAMDZD010000067.1 GCA_945910815.1 uncultured Clostridia bacterium | reverse complement strand
TTCCGAGAGAACAGATTGCTTTCATTCACGAGGCAAACACCGAAGCTCGCAAGAAGGAGCTTTTCAGCAAAGTCCGTTCCGGTCAAGTCCGTGTTCTTATGGGTTCCACCTTTAAGATGGGAGCCGGTATGAACGTCCAGGACAGACTTATCGCTCTCCACGACCTTGATGCACCCTGGAGACCGGGCGACCTTGAACAGCGCAGCGGTCGTATCATTCGCCAGGGCAATATGAACCCCGAAGTTCACATTTACCGCTACGTTACCGAGGCAACTTTCGATGCGTACCTGTGGCAGACCCTTGAAAACAAGCAGAAGTTCATCAGCCAGATTATGACGAGCAAATCGCCCGTGCGAGCTTGCGACGACATTGATGAAACCGCACTTTCCTATGCGGAAATCAAAGCTCTGTGTGCCGGTGATGAACGCATTAAGGAAAAGATGGACTTGGATGTTGATGTGGCTCGCTTGAAGCTGATGAAGGCAAACCACCAAAGTCAGCAGTACCGTTTGGAAGATAACCTCCTGCGTTATTTCCCCGAACAGATTGAGCAGAGCAAAGGATTTATCGCAGGCTTTGAAGCCGATATGAAAACCCTTGCCGAGCATCCGCACCCCGTTGACGGCTTTGCCGGTATGACAGTTCGTGGCGACGTTTTGACCGATAAGGAGAATGCCGGTGCCGCCCTTGTCGATGCCTTTAAGGACGTAAAGGGTTTAGACCCTGTTCCGATTGGCAGTTACCGTGGATTCCAGATGTCGCTGACCCTGGAGGACTTCGGGCGTGATTACGTTCTGACCCTTAAAGGACAAATGACCCACCGTGTTACCCTTGGCAAAGACCCCCGTGGTAATTTGACGAGAATCGACAATGCCTTAAACGGCATGGCTGACCGTCTGGCAACTGTGCAGAGCAAGTTGGAAAGTCTCTATTCACAGATGGAGACCGCAAAGCAGGAGCTTGGCAAGCCGTTCCCGCAGGAGGACGAGCTGCGTGTGAAATCTGCGAGACTTGCCGAACTCAATATCGCTCTGAACATCGACGATAAGACACCTCTTGAAGCTATGGCAGAGGAAGCTCCGCCGAGGGCTGAGATTGCCAAATCCGCCAAACCGTCCGTTTTGCAAAAGCTCCATTCTTATGATAAGCCGAGCAAAGCAGAAACGACTAAGAAACACAAAGAGGAGGTACTTTGATATTGGATAATGAAAAAATTTCCGTGCTCGTTGTCGAGCCGGAGAAAAAGCCTTACGCAAAAGAAATCTCGTCCGGGCTTTCCTCTCTGCAGCATGAGGTAGGCGGCTATATTCAAGCCGTCTATCCTTATGAGGAACCTGTTGCAATCATTTGTGATGAAGAAGCAAAACTGAAAGGAAGCGATTTGAACCGTGTGCTCCGTGATGAGGACGGTAAAATCTATGATGTTATTGCCGGCACATTTCTTATCGTTGGATTGGGCGAAGAAGATTTTGCTTCGCTCAAGCCCGAACACATGAAGCAGTTCAAAGAGAAGTTCGACACGCCTGAAATGTTTATGAGACTCAATGGCAAGCTGGTCGTTTTTTCTATGGAAGAAGAAAGAGCCAAAGCAAAAAAGCCCTCTGTGCTTCAGAAGCTCAACGATATGAAGGGCGTGGAACCTTCCACCGGTGCTAAAAAGCCCCATGCCAAGGAGGAACGATAATGACCAATGAAGAACTGAACACCGAGCTTTACAAAAAGCTCTTTGCTGAACAGGAAAAGTTCAAGGGGTGGCTGCTCACGCAGCCGCCCTCTGAAATCCTTAATCACGCCTACGAGTATGTCATGCGTGAGGATATTGTTCTTGCGATGGAGTATCACGATTTGAGCGACGAACAGGCAAAGGCGTTGATTGATTCAACCTCGCCCCTGGCTGACATTTTCCACGACTTTGAGAAAATCGAGGGCGACCACATGGACACGGTGCGAGATTGCATTGAAAGCCGAGCAAATAAAAATATTGAGGCTCAGCGTGAATCACTTCGTAATCTGCCTGTGTATATTTTCTCTGCGACTTTCGCAAGGGAGCACAGAGAACTTGATGAATACCGAGCTTCGTTCAAAGCCAACGTGGAGTGTAAGAACGCTATCGAAGAAGCTATCGCAGACCATTACAGCGATAATCGTTTTGACGGCTCTTGTGTGCAGGAGGTCGTTGACCGTTTTGGTGCGGAGCGTGTTTCTTTCGTCCTCGCAAATACCATTCAGCACAAAGATTGGGATGGGCGTATCTCACCGGAGAATAAGGAATGGGCGAAAGCGGAACCTGTTCCCAACGACTTCGATGCGTGGCACAACAAAAAGACCTTGGAGTATTCCTGCAGCCAGGCGCACCCCGGTCTTATCAATCTGTTCGTCAACCGTTTCCGAAAAGAACAGCAGCTTGAAAAAGAGAGAAAGCAATCCGTCCTCAAAAAGCTGAACGAGGCAAAAATGAATGTGCCGAAAAAGTCTCCGGGCAAGGAAAAGGAGGCTGAGTTGTAATGGCGAACCGCAACAGACCAATTCAAGTGAAGTTTCGTGTCACACCGGAGGAACGAGCTTTGATTGATAAGCGTATGGAGCAGGCTGGCACAAACAATATGGCTGCTTATCTTCGCAAAATGGCTATCGATGGATATGTGGTAAAACTGGAGCTGCCCGAACTCAGAGACTTTATATCTTTGCTTCGACGCACGAGCAACAACTTCAATCAGATTGCCCGCAGAGTAAACTCCACCGACCGCATCTATACAGACGATATTGTGGAAATGAAAAATCTGCTTGAACAGATTTGGGAAGCGGACAACCGTATTCTCGAAAAACTCGCCGCCATTAACTGAGCCTGCCCGGTGACATCCTTGCCCGATTTTCTGTCTTACAGTAGAATATAGGTGAAAGGAAGGAGGGCTTATCCATGAAGTTCTTATTGAAGATATTGTTTGCACCTGTAATCGTAATTCTCACACTTATCATCTGGCTGTTCGCCTTGGCTCTGAGGCTCTCCGCCTGGGTGTTCGGCATCCTCGGCACAATCTTCGGTATCCTCGGTCTTGCAATTCTTGTGCTTGATAACGTGACCAACGGCATCATCGTTTTGGTATTTGCGTTCCTTGTCAGTCCGTTGGGACTTCCGATGTTGGCGGCGTGGACGATTGGGCAAATGCAGAGATTTCGCTATTTTGTGCAGGATGCAATTTACGGATAATTCAACTTTGACACAGGTTGTGTCGAAGTGAAAGTGAGACGGGTATGGCTTCGGCTGTATCCGTCTTTTTACATAGATTGGAGGTGAACGACTATCGCAACAACACGCATAATTCCAATACATCAGACCAAAGGGAAAACGCTGGCTCAATGTATTGCCGACCGAACGGACTACGCACTCAACCCCGAAAAAACAAATGGCGGCGAACTGGTATCTGCCTATGCCTGCGACCCTCGCTCTTTTGCATCAGAGGTTATCCTGTCAAAAAGGCAGTACAAGCATTACACCGGGAAAGAGGAAAAGAACGAAATACTGATTTACCAGGTCCGCCAATCCTTTAAGCCGGGAGAGGTGACACCGGAGGAAGCGAATCAAATCGGATATGACTTCGCCTCTCGATTTTTGAAAGGTAAACACGCTTTCTATGTTTGCACTCACACGGACAAAGCCCATATTCATAATCACATTTATTGGAACGCTACGTCTCTTGACTGCAAACACAAATTCCGAAATTTCCGAAATTCCAGTAAAGCCATAGCAAGACTGAGTGACCTTATCTGCACCGAGCATCAGTTGTCGGTTATTGCAAATCCCAAGCGTGGAAGCACCGCCTACAACAAGTGGCACGGCTTTAAGGGTCAACCGTCACACCGAGAGTTTTTGCGTATTGCCATTGATGAAGCTCTGGAGCAGAAGCCCCACAACTTCGATGCGTTTCTTTCACTTCTTGCAGAGCAGGGGTTCAAGGTAAAAAGCGGAAAGCACCTGACCTTCGTTCACGAGGGCTTTAAGCAAAATATCCGATTGAAGTCCCTGGGCGATGAGTATGATGAAGATGCAATCCGAGCTATCATCAAAGGGCAAAAGATTCATTCTCCGAAAAAGCGTCGAGCTGTATGGGATGCAAACCGAGCACAAAGTATCATCGACATTCAAGCCAAGCTCGCCGCCGGTAAGGGGGAAGGCTATCGCCGTTGGGCTACGGTTGAAAACCTAAAGCGTATGGCCAAAACCAAGCTCTATATGGATGAGCACGGATATGACTATGATGCTATGTCAGCTCGTAAGTCTGAACTGGCGACAAAAGAAAAAGAGCTTTCTGCGAAAATCACAGAAGCTCAAAATCGTATCGCCGAGATAAACGTACTGAAAACGCATATCGTCAATTATTCAAAAACGAGAGACGTGTACGTTGCCTATCGCAAGTCCGGTTACTCTAAAAAGTTTTTGGAGGAACACGAGGACGACATCATTATCCATAAGGCGGCAAAGAAAGCGTTTGACGAATTGGGCGTAAAGAAGCTCCCGACCGTCAAGAGCCTGCAAGTGGAATTTGCCGACCTGCTTACCGCAAAAAAAGAAGCGTATGCCGAACTCAAAAAAGTTCGTGACGAGCTTCGTGACGTTGCCGTTCATACGGCGAACTATGAAGAATTGCGTGACCTCGCTAAGCGAGATCCACGCAAAGAGAAAGAGCACGGCCGTGAATAACCGTGCTCAATTAGCGTCGGAACGATGCGCAGCCACAGATGAAATCTGTGTTAAAGGGGTTCGGGGACGTTACCCAGACAAGCGATTTATAAGCTCCTGCTTCGGCAGGGGCTTATAAATTTTGCACAAGTGGGTACCGCCGTGCATTGCTTGCCAAGTATGTTTTCCCAACTATAACAGTTCCGCTGAACCGAAAATATCCCCGTCTATCGTCAGTATGTCATCCATCGGAATCCTCGTACCGTCGCAAAGCGTAATCAGCCTTTCAAAGTCGTCCACCTTTTTCACGATACCTTGCTTCGTTACATAAGCGCCGCCGCTTTTAGCTCCGTCCGGTACAAAATATGTGAATGAGACCTCGTGTTCTTCATCGAGCCGGTCAACAAGAATCTGATACTTCATATTCAGCACATTCAAGTTTTCCTCGCTCATTTCGATTCTCTCATCGGTCAATCTTGCGGTTTCTTTCACGGCATCGTCATAACCGGTGAGTGCTGCAAAGGGAGCGAACTGAGCCGCACGGTCAAGCAAAGGCATATGGGGTCTCTTGTTAGATTGTTTATGTGGAAGATTGATAATATCCTTGTACTTGTCCATGCGACACCTCCTCTACAAACTGGAATTTGTCTATTCGTTTGTTTCTCTATAAACTGTCATTCCGAGTATT
>CAMDZD010000066.1 GCA_945910815.1 uncultured Clostridia bacterium | reverse complement strand
TCACCGGCAACATTGCCGGAGTACCGTTCAAAGGTAAGCTCGACAGCTATCACGCTGGAAAATGTATTGTTGACCTGAAAGTTATCCGTGATTTTCAGCCGGTATGGAAAAACGGTCGCAAAATGTCATTTATAGAGGCGTGGGGTTACGATATTCAGGGTGCTGTATATCAGGAGCTTGTATATCAGAATACGGGTCAGAAGTTGCCTTTCGTGATTTGTGCCGTAACTAAAGAGAAAGTTCCCGATTTGGTTCTTATCAGTATTCCTCAGGAACGCCTTGACTTCTGTCTGAATCTCGTAAAAAGCACCGCTCCGCACTTTCAGTCAGTCAAGAACGGAATAATCGCTCCCGAACGCTGTGAAAAATGTGATTTCTGCAAATCCACGAAAAAGCTTGAGGGAGTCATTGATTGCCGTGAACTCAATCCGGAACTTTTTAATACTAATCAGGAGGTTTATTATTATGATTAATTCTGTTATCCTTATGGGCAGACTTACCGCTGACCCCGATTCCGGTCAGACACAGAGCGGTATTGCTTACTGCCGTTTTACAGTAGCTATCGACAGAAAATTTACCGATAAAGGTACCGGACAGAAAGAGGCTGATTTTATCAGCTGTACAGCCTGGGGAAAAACTGCTGAATTTGTTTCAAAATATTTCTCAAAGGGAAAAATGATTATCGTTGAGGGAACGCTCCGGCATAATAACTACACTGATTCAAACGGCGTAAAGCATTATTCCTATAACGTTGTTGCTGACAGTGTTTCATTCGGCGAATCAAAATCCGCCTCCAATCCGTAAATTTTCCGTGAACTTTTTACGGATTTTAAACGCTTACGGTTAAAAAAATCCGTTTTTTCTGCCTTTTATGAAGGGGGTGATTTTCTTGGCAGAGAAAAAAAGCTTTATGATTTATCTCGATAATGAAAAACAAGTCAATATGCTTACCGATGAACAGGCAGGAAAGCTTTTCAAGGCTCTTTTTGAGTTTGCAAAGGACGGTACAGAAACTGATTTTAACGATGGTATGATTGCTATGGCTTTCAGTTTTATGACTGATTCCATTACAAGAGATACCGCAAAATACAACGCAAAATGCGAAAAAAACAAAGCCATTGCACTGGAACGAGAAGCTAACAGACGTGCGGAAAGAGAACGTCAGGCACAAAAGCTTGAACACGAACGTGCACGAGCGTACACGAACATCACCGATATAGATAAAGATAAAGATATAGATAAAGATATAGATAAAGATAAAGATAAAGATATAGATAAAGATAAAGATATAGATAAAGATATAGATAAAGATATAGATAAAGATATAGATAAAGATAAAGAGATAGATATTAATAAAAGGACGGGCAAGCCGTCCCCCGCACCCCCGAAATCTTCAAAGAAAAATTTCGGAGAATACGGGAATGTTTCTCTTACTGATGAACAGTATAGTCAGCTTGTAAAAGATTACGGCGAACCGGTAATGAATGACTATATCCGGAGAATGGACGAATATATCCAGATGAAAGGTAAAAAATACAAGGATTTTAATCTTGCTTTACGCAACTGGATTAAAAAGGACGGTATTACGAAAGGAAATGATTCTTATGGAAGAATTAATAAAGGAATTATCCTTGATTGAAAATTTCAGAAAGTATTTCAAGCCTATGTCTGAGGAAGAATATGTTAAATATCAGACTGACTTGTATAACAATTCAGTGGGTGACCTGAAATATATCGACTGCAAAATCTGCAAAAACAAGGGATATATTCAGCACATCGATGAAAATTTTCACACCTATCTGACAGAATGTGAATGTATGGTTAAAAGAAAATCAATTGCAAGACTCCGGAAAAGCGGTCTCGGAAATACAATCGAACACTGTACGCTTGATTCCTACACTGTACAGAATCCCTGGCAGAAAAGAGTAAAAGATACTGCTCTTGAGTATATCAGCGATACTTCCGGCAGTTGGTTCTACATAGGCGGTCAGTCGGGTTGCGGTAAAACTCATATCTGTACTGCGATTTCCGTTGCACTTATAAATCAGGGCAGAACTTTAAAATACGAAATATGGAGAAATCTTTTTCATCAGTTGCAGTCGCTCCAGTTCGATAATGAAAAATACGGCTACAAACTTAAGGAATTGCAGGACGTTGATATTCTCTACATAGACGATTTTATGAAATCTCTTGACAGGTCAAAAATCAACACTGAACTCAATTTCGCCTTTGAAATCATCAACGCCCGATACATTGCCGATAAACCTACTATAATTTCATCGGAATTTGACATCAGTCAGCTTAATTCCCTTGATAATGCAATCGCTGGCAGAATCGTTGAAAAATCCGGCAGATTTACTATCAGCGTTTCAGGCGGTGAAAAGAATTTCCGCCTGAAATAAGGAGGTGAAAAATTTGGCTACTGCCGAATATACCAAACGTTTCAGAGATAAACGAAAAGCATTAAATCGTTGTGTGTTGTGCGGAAAACAAGACGAAAGAACTCTTTCAGGATATGCTCTTTGCAATAAATGTGCTGAAAAGCAAAGGCAATACAAACAAAAACTTAAAGAACAGCACAGATGTACTCAATGCGGTGAACAGGACGAAAGAACTCTTTCAGGACTATGCTTTTGTAAATTCTGCACCAAAAAAGCAAAACTGTTGTACAGAGAAAGAAAGTACACAGACAGGGGGACAGAAAAATGAACGCAAAAAAATACGGAAAATTTACCGTTGACACGCAAATCCCCTCCTACAACGAGTACATAAACAAGTGCAGAGGCAACAAATACAACGCCAACAGCTTTAAACAGAACATTGAAAAGATTGTCGGAAAGTATATCAACGAAGCTTGTAACCGTGGCGAACTTCCCGTTTTCGATGATACTCCCTGTATCATCAGTTTCACCTGGTATGAATCAAAGGCTAACAGAGATGTCGATAATATTCAGTCAGGTCAGAAGTTCATTATTGACGCTCTCCGCAAATACAAAATTATCAAAAATGACGGTCAGAAGTATGTCAGACAGACTTTTCATCGAGTTGCAAGGAGCGACAACGGAAAAACTTATGTTGTTGTTGAACTTCTTGAATATAATCCGATTGAGGATATAGCTGTAATTTAATTCAGATTAAGCTGTAATGCCGTTCTGATACGTCAGGCATATAACTATATTATCAAAATCAGGACGGCTTAAAACGGCTTTTAAATGCAAAGGAGAATAATATGAGAGAAATTTTATTCAGAGGAAAGAGCCTTGATAAGGGTGAATGGGTTGAGGGAAATTATTCCGTTATGCTTTCGGGAAGAGTGGCTATTCAGCCAATCGGCAGGATTATAACTTATGAAGTACTTCCGACAACAGTCGGACAGTTCACAGGCTTGCTTGACAAGAACGGCAAAAAGATTTTTGAAGGTGATATTTTAAAAGCTGGTAACGGGCATATTGGATATGCTGATTTTTCTGAGGGCGGTTTTGTTTTGGTTTGCAGATGTCATGCTAATTTAACAGATTTATACGGTGCTATTCAAGAAGTTATCGGAAACGTTCACGACAATCCGGAACTGCTGAAAGAGGAATGAATATGATTCTCACCTGTGAGGACTGCAAGCACTTCAAAAAATGCATTGAAAGCGACAGAAACTACATATGTACAAGCTTTCAGAAAGCAGAAGTTACCGGAAAAATGCTGAAAGTATCAAAAATCAGGGCGAAAATGTATATAGAGGAGGAAGTCAATGACAGCAAAGGAATATCTTAGTCAGGCATACAAGCTGGACAAACAGGCGGATATGATTCTGCAAAAGGCTGATGCAATGAGGAAAAGTCTTTACGGCAGAGGTCAGAACTATGAAAATACCGGTCATAACAGCAATAATGACGGCATTGCTAAGGCTATCGAAAAAGTGGCAGACTATGAACGCAAAGCCGATGAAATCATAGACAAGCTTATTGATATGCGTATCGAGATTGAAAACGCTATAAATGAAGTTCCTGACCCCATTCAGAGAGAAGTCCTTGAAAGGCGGTATCTTATGTATCAGCCTTTTGAAAGCGGTTACGACAAGAGAACAGGTATATACATAAAGGGAATTGACGAAATTATGGGATATTCAGCAAGGCAGATTTACAGATTTCACGGTTATGGCTTGCAGAAAATAAAAAAAGATGTCAGTGAATGTCAGTAAAAAGTATGCTATACTGGTATCATAGAAAAGCACGGAAGATTACAAAAGGCTTTTCCGCACCGTCTGACACCCTTCTCCGGTGCGTTTCACTTCCGTGATTTCGTTCATTTTAATATTCCTTCAAATGCCGTCCGTTTGGGCGGTATTTGTTTTGCAGTAAAAAATATTGAGGTGGTGACCTTGAATGAAAATAACTTGATACCTTTTTCTGAACGAAGTGAGAGTGAAGTGAGAGAACTTAATTCCAAAGGCGGTAAAAAATCGGGAGAAGTCCGCAGAAAAAAACGTGATATGAAAGCGAAAATGAAAACATTGCTTGAACTTCCTTGCCAAAATTGTGAGGATTTCAATACTGTATCTGAATTTGGTATTGATATGGAAGAAATCGACAATGAAATGGTAATGCTTGTTGGACTATACAATAAAGCCAAAACAGGAGATGTTCAGGCAATACGGGAAATCCGCAATATAACGGGAAAAGATATTGCATCTGCGGAATTGGAAATTAAGAAAAAGGAACTCAAATTGAAAGAAAAAGCTTTGCAGAATACAGGTCCCGAATTTTCCAAAGAAGAACCCTTGCTGTATAATGCATTGGAGAGTGATGATACTTGACTTTCGCTAAACTTTCAAAAAAACAGAAAACTGTTTTCAGATGGTGCTATAAGAACGATTACAAAGCTCTTATCTGCGACGGTGCAGTGCGTTCGGGTAAAACTATCTGTATGATTACAAGCTTTATTCTGTGGGCTATGAGACGTTTTGACGGGGCTATGTTCGGTATATGCGGGAAGTCCGTAGGCTCGGCTGAAAGAAATATCATTATGCCCTTGCAGTCGGTAGCTGATATAACGCACTATTTCAAAGTAACCTATACACGTTCGATTCATCTCCTTACGGTTGAGGGTATGGGAAAAGTAAATTATTTTTATGTTTTCGGCGGTAAAGATGAATCTTCATATATGCTGATTCAGGGCATTACGCTTTCAGGAATTTTCCTTGATGAAGTTGCTTTAATGCCCCGTTCATTCGTGGAACAGGCTATCACAAGAACTCTTTCCGTTGAAAATTCCCTTTACTGGTTCAACTGCAATCCCGACAGCTCGGAACACTGGTTCTATAAGGAATGGATTCTCAAAGCAGAAGAACGAAACGCTCTGCACCTTCACTTCCTGATGTCAGATAATCCGACTCTTTCTCAAAAACAGCTTGACGAGGCGGAAAGGCAGTTCTCCGGAGTATTCCACGACAGATATATCAAAGGTTTGTGGGTGCTTGCGGAAGGTCTTGTTTATCCGATGTTCAACAAAAACAAGCATA
>CAMDZD010000065.1 GCA_945910815.1 uncultured Clostridia bacterium | reverse complement strand
TAAGATTTCATCAGTTTCGGAGGGTGCTTTTAATGGAAATTCTAAAATAACCAACATGATTTTGCGTGCAAATGATTATGAAACAGATGTCAGAATTATTAGTCCCGATATTGCAGAAATCATAGTCCGAATTATTAATTCAAGTGAAAATTCACAGGAATTACTGCTCAAACAGATTGATGATGACGAGCTTAAAACACAGCTTGCAATGTTTCTCTCATTCGGCAAAAACAGTTCAACGGGCAAACAATATTTGCTGGATAACATTGTAATGATAGCAAAAACGTTTATTATGAATGGTGACACATATAATTTAAGAATAATTCTAAACCCAGAATATATTACAAACAGTAATATTGATGAACTGATAAATTTTGCTGTTGAAGAGAAACAAATTGAAATTCAATCCATACTTCTTGAATATAAAAATAATGTCATTGGTTTTCAAAACCTTAGTGAAAGATTTAAATTATAGGAGTGATACAAATTGGAAGATGAAACTAATAAGCTGGTCAAGGATTCGATAAGCTATGTACAAAACAGTTTGCTGATGAGATTTGCTTTTTTTGACAGAGCATTTCAGCAGCTTGAACTTAAACCGAGTAATGCTTATAATATTGCTTCTGACGGCAGGTGTGTTTATTGCAATAGCAAGTATATTCTTAAATCATTTCTTGATAATACAGAACTTCTTTCTAAGCAATACCTTCATACTGTTCTGCACTGTATCCTACAGCATCAGTTTGATAAAAGTCATATGGATTTCAATATATGGAATCTTGCCTGTGATATAACTGTTGAGAACATAATTCTTCAACTTTTTGAAAACACAGATAATTCTGAACAGCTAAAAGAAATCCAAAAGCTGAATGCAAGTATTGAGACTCTATGACTGCTGAAAATATATATGAATACTACATGGAACATCGCCTGATTCCAAAGCGATACGATTATCTCTGTGGACTATTCAAAGGTGATGAACACGAAATCTGGTATTCCGAAAACGTTGCAGAAACACCTATAGATGCTGATGATATTTTTCATACTGAAGATGTTATTGATGATGAATCTGAAAGTGAACAAGATAATGATATTCCTTCAGATGAAAACAATGAAAATGAATTGGCAGATGATTTATCAAATCAGGATTCAGTGGCCACAGATGAAAATACAGCTTATTCTGATAAAGCTATTGATTCTGAACAGGACGCAGACTCACTCTCAGATGATAGTGAATCTGAAAATAATTCGTCAAATCAAGTTTCAGCTGATTCAAATAATACAGCTCATTCTGATGAAATTGCTGATTCTGAACAGGACGCAGACTCACTCTCAAATGATAGTGAGTCTGAAAATAACTCGTCAAACCAAGTTCCAGCTGATTCAAATAATACAGCTCATTCTGATGAAACTGCTGATTCTGGACATGATGATACCTATTCAGATAAAAATGAATCGAATGTTCAGAATATATGGAAGCGTATTTCCAGACAAATGCAGCTCGAACTTGAAATTATGAACACAGGAGAATATAATTCAGAAAGTTCGGATATGCTACAAAACCTGAAATCTCTAAACAGAGAAGAAACAAACTATGCTGACTTTCTTCGCAAATTTTCCGTACTCGGAGAAGATATGCAGATTGACGAAGATTCATTTGATTATATTTTCTATACATACGGACTATCTCTTTATAAAAATATTCCGCTTGTCGAACCTCTCGAATATAAGGAAGTAAAGCGAATACGGGAATTTGTAATCGCAATTGATACATCAGGTTCAGTTCAGGGTGATACAGTTCAGGCTTTTATTCAAAAAACCTACAATATCATGAAACAGCAGGAAAGCTTTTTTTCAAAAGTGAATATCCATATAATTCAATGTGATACAGAAATTCAATCAGATATAAAAATCACCTCTCAGAAGGAATTTGATGAATATATCAGTAACATGGAACTCAAAGGCTTTGGAGGAACTGATTTCTGTCCTGTTTTTAACTATGTTGAAGAATTACGTCAAAAAAAAGAGTTAATAAATCTGTGTGGACTTATTTACTTTACTGATGGTTATGGAACATTTCCTTCCAAACCTGATTATAAGACTGCATTTGTTTTTCTTGAAAATGAAGATAATAATCCAGATATTCCTTCCTGGGCAATGAAGGTTATTCTCAGAGATAAACAAATAAAAGAGTTCTGATAAAAGGAGTATGAAAGATGAATATACATGATGCAAAAATTCAGGTCAAAAATGCCGTAAGAGCATACATGGCAAAAGATAAATTCGATAACTACATGATACCTCAGCACAAACAACGTCCAGTATTTTTAATGGGACCTCCTGGAATTGGTAAAACCGCAATTATGGAACAGATAGCTTCTGAACTTGGAATAGGTCTTCTTTCCTATTCGATGACACACCATACAAGACAAAGTGCTTTAGGTCTGCCTATGATTAAGCAGGTAGAATATGAAGGCAATACTTATGATATATCCGAATACACAATGAGTGAAATAATAGCTTCGATTTATCAGGAAATGAAAGACACAGGTATTAAAAACGGTATATTATTCCTTGATGAAATTAACTGCGTATCTGAAACACTCACTCCGATTATGCTTCAGTTTCTTCAGTATAAAGTATTTGGAAAACATAAAGTTCCTGACGGATGGATTGTCGTTACAGCGGGAAATCCGCCTGAATATAACAACTCAGTCCGTGAATTTGACGTTGCAACCTGGGACAGATTAAAGCGTGTAGATGTTGAACCAGAATTTGAAGCCTGGGAAAAATACGCAGTTGAAAGCGGAGTTCACTATGCTGTAATATCGTATCTCAAATCCAAAAAGAATAATTTCTATAAAATAGAAACTACTGAAAACGGAAAAATCTTTGTTACTGCAAGGGGCTGGGATGACCTTAGTCAGATGATTCAGGTCTATGAACATGAAGATATAGAGGTTGATTTCAATCTTATTTCACAGTATATTCAGAATGAACAAATAGCTCAGGAATTTTCAGATTACTATGAGATATACAACAGATACAGAAAGGATTATAACATCATTGAAATTCTTAAAGGCAATATAAACGATAAAGCCAAAACACGTTCAGCTAAAGCAAAAACTCCAGAAAAAATAGCAGTCACTCATCTGCTTCTTGATGAAGTAACACCTGAGATTATTGAAGCTGTAACTGATAATAACACGATAACTGAATTATATAGGATTCTAAAAAACTCGCTTGCATCATTTAAAAGCTCAGAAGACCTGATTCCTGTAATTAACGATTCAAAATCCAGATATCAGAATGGACTTTTGTCAAAAAGAATGAGCCAAAATGAACTGAATACGCTGAAACAGATTATCGTAATACTTGAAGAAGAATACAGGATTACACTTGGTCAATCAGACGTGGCAGGTATTATTAAGGCAGATTTCAATGAACGTGTCGAGCGGATGGATAACAAAATGAAATATGTCAGTACACATATCGATAATATTTTTATATTCATAAGCATATATTTTAAAGATGAGACAGCTCTTACCATGGCTGTAAGAGAAATGACAAGTAATCAGCAAATCTCTTCATATCTTAATATAACTCCAAGTAAACAGTACACAAAATATTGCAGTCTTCTTCATTTTGACCAAAGAAAAACAGAACTAAAAAACAGAATCTCTAATTTATCTCTTGATTAATTTGGTTCTATAAGTATATAACACATTAATCAGCTCCTCTCAGCAATGGGAGGAGCTTTGTTATTGTCAGATTTTTCAATTATATATCATAACAGTGAATCTATGCCAGGTACTGATTATACGATAATGTCGACCGCATAGAGGGTCAGACCGCTTTCGGGCGGAACATAGGAACGTAAAAAAACAAACAGGAGGTGTGAAAATGTTCAGAAATCAGCGATATCTTACACGTGGGGTTTATTCGGAAATACCGATTGAACTCCAGCTTTTTATGTGGGAATGTATTGACAGGCTTCCCGAAAATTGTGATTACTTTCAGGTATTTGAGCTTAAAAATGTTGACGGTATACAAATAATCACACATTTTTCAGAACAGCCAGAATACAGAATGGAATACTTACTCCCCACAATCGCAAACCCTGTCACAGCAAAGGTCTATGTTATTGATGACGGAGACCACTCAACAATGCTTTTAGCAGAAGAATATTAACCCATAAACCAAGCCCTCCCGATTGATTTCGGGAGGGCAATTTTTATTTACGGAGGAATTTCAAATGGAAGAAAACAAACTTATCTGCTCCATATGTGGAGCAGTCATTGACACAGATGATTATGATGAAGTAAACGGTCAGGTTATATGCTACGACTGTATCGAAAGACATACAGCATTATGCGACTGCTGTGGAACAAGAATTTTCAACGATGACGTATATGGTGACGATTACACAATACTCTGCCCTTATTGCTACAACAATCACTATACAAGATGTTGCTGTTGTGATGCTCTGCTTTATGAAGACGATGCTTATCATCTCGATGATGAGGACTACTGCCGAGAGTGTTATAACGATGAATGTGACAGATTCGAGTATATTCACGAATACGGATACAAGCCCGAACCAAAGTTTTACGGCTGTTCAGAAAGATATTTTGGCGTTGAGCTGGAAATTGACGGTGCTGGAAAGGACAATGAATATGCCGAAAGACTTCTCGACATTGCAAATATGAAAAAAGAACATATTTACATAAAATCCGACAGCTCGCTTGATGACGGTATGGAAATAGTAAGTCACCCGATGACTCTTGAATATCACAAAGATTTCTGCTGGGAAGATGTTATGCACGAGGCTGTATATCTCGGCTACCGTTCACATCAGACTTCAACCTGCGGACTTCATATTCACGTAAACAGAAAAAGTTTTGGCGATACCCGTGATGAACAGGACGAAGTTATCAGCCGTATACTTTACTTTGTTGAACACCACTGGAATGAAATGATGAAATTTAGCAGAAGAAACGAATACAATATGAACCGTTGGTCTGCAAGATACGGCTATGAAAAATCACCGAAAGCAATACTGGACAAGGCTAAGAAAGGCTGTAACGGTCGATATTCCGCTGTCAATCTCTGCAATTATAATACTATCGAGTTCAGGCTTTTCAGAGGTACGTTAAAATACAATACATTCATCGCATCGATTGAGCTTGTAAACAGAATCTGTGATACGGCACTTTACAACGATGATGAGGCAATTGCAAAAATTTCGTGGTCAGATTTTGTTGCAGGTATTACCGAACCTGAACTCATTCAGTATCTCAAGGAAAAAAATTTATACATCAACGAAAAAGTTGAAGAAACGGAGGAATTTTAATTATGTGTGCATTATTCGGCTGGCTTGACTATAAGGGAATTATTCCCCACAAGATACTTAAAAAACTTACACAGGCTCTTGCAAACTCCGCTGAAGAACGTGGAACCGATGCAAGCGGAATTTCATACGTCCGTGACGGCAAGATTGTTATCTTCAAACGTCCAAAACCAGCTCACAAGCTCAGATTCAATGTCCCCGACTGCACTGTTGCAGTTATGGGACACACACGCTTAACCACACAAGGCAACCAGAAGTTCAACTACAACAACCACCCGTTCCCAGGTCACGCAGATAAAGAATTTGCTTTTGCACATAACGGTGTACTCTACAATGACAAGGATTTACGCAAGGACAAGAAACTTCCCG
>CAMDZD010000064.1 GCA_945910815.1 uncultured Clostridia bacterium | reverse complement strand
AACGGGAATATCTTTTCGATATATTCGCCTGCATCCAGATAATTACGTCCAAAACGAGAGAGGTCTTTTACGATGATGCAGTCCGTTCGTCCTGCTTTCACGTCCTCAATCATCTTTTGGAAACTTGGTCTTTCAAAGGTCGAACCCGAAAAACCGTCGTCAACTCTTACCGCATACTCCCTAAATTCGGGTCTCTGCGATATGTAATCACGGAGCAGCTCACGCTGCCCGGTGATGCTGTTGGATTCCTCCTTATCACCATCGTCACGGGACAGACGGAGATAAAGGGTGGTATTCCAAATCTTATTTTGCGTGTTCTGCATAATTGGCACACTCCTTTTCTCAGTATTGAGCAAAACTACCGAGACGGAGCGTCGCTTTAGTCCTGCTTATATTCTACTTTTTCTGTCCCATTCTGTCGAGGATGTCAGCACTTTGAAAGAATGTACCCCGCAAGGCGTTCTTCCAAAGATACCTCTGTGTCGGAGAAACCGACTTTCACGACATACTTGCCGTGCTTATAGCAGTAGGGATTTCCAATCTGGCGGATAAAATCAAGGGCACGTTCCCGCTTGGGAAGTGCCGTGTTGACCTTCACATCACGGATGTCCACCAGTTCATCACGATTGACGGTATCAAGGTCGATGCTTTTCATGTTTATAATAGAAGCAGATTGCATTACAGCCCTCCTTTTTGCTCTCGTTCATAACTATGCTGAGATTCAAGCCAAAATGCGTGTAATATCGGGCTGCTCCAATCCAAGGCTGACTCTTACCGCTTTATTGATGCCCTGCATCTGTTCCTCCGGTACTTTACCGAGGTATTTCATCACACGCACCTTGTCGATGGTGATAATCTGCTCTGCAAGAACCACCGACGGGCTACTTAGGTTTTCAATTCCCTCAATGAGAGAATGGGTCGGCTGCTTTGATTTCTTCCAGTAACGGGAAGAAACTGGAGCCACGATAAGTGTCGGTGCATAGTGGTTGCCCACATCATTTTGAAGCAGAAGCACCGGACGGCGGCCACCTTGTTCGGAGCCGATATTTGTGCCGAGGTCAACGAGGTATATATCACCACGGCGATAATTCCAGTTATCTTTCATAGGCTTAGGTTCCTTTCTACATTCCTATTGGATATGTAAAAGCGACCGCAATCAGATTGCAGTCGCCACGGAGGATATATCAGAATTTGAGAGGGAGGGCGTTCTTTTTGCTTGTGCCGTTGTAGATTCTGTAAACCTGTGACAGATACTTTTTGTATCCTGCAAGGTTCACGCCCATTGCACGACCTTCTCTGTAAATGGTCAGCGGGTCAACATGACGAAGCTGGGTTACGAGCCTGTGGGGGCAATACTCATCGTGGTAGAGGTCAACGAACTTGGTGATGCCGAGAACATTTTCCGTACGGAAAGAATCGGGTTCGCCATTCCAGGCGGTTTTGAGAATGTTCATTGCCTCTTTGTAGCGTTCCTCGCCGATGCTGTTATAGGCATCAAAGGCGGTCTGAATACAGCCGATACGATTCAGCCCACGCTCCTGGTCGTAGTCGATTTCAATGCCAATGTCGTTATTGGCTTCTAAAAATGCGATTGCAATGGGGTCGCCGCCGAAAATATTGGCACGGAGACGGGCACCGGCAGAAAGCGGAGCAGAAATACCGGTCTGCTGTGCAAACAGGAGTGCTTCGTCCTGTTCGGTCATATCGAAGTACACCTTGCACTTGACCGGAAGATCTTCTCCGTTGTTAAGCAGCTTGCGGGCGGCGATGGTGTGCTGACCGTCAAAGACGTAAAACTTACCGTCACGGTAGCTGACCTTCGGTTCATTGGCAATACGCTCGTCAAAGTCAGCGGCGATTTTGAGAGCACGGCGGGCGTTGAACTTACGCTGATAGGTTTCTCTCGGAACTTCAATCTGGGCGGTGGAAAGGGTCATTTCCTTATATGCGAATTTCTTTGTCATCATTTTGGTATATCTCCTTTAAGTATTTGATGTAGGTAATCAAGTCCAGTCTGGACTAACTGTTGGATTTGCGAATGACACTTATCGTCAGCAAAGTAATCTCTGTTGTTGTTAAGACACATCGACCAACGGAACATCAAGGAGTCCAGAGCATCCTCCAATTCATAGAGCATATCAGCCTGTGTGCCTTTGCTTCGGCTCGTCAGCATAGCCTCTGAGATTTGTTCCACTTGGCTCAATGGCTTGTCCGGTAGTTTGGCAGTCGGAGCAGCCTTGCGTTTTTCATCCGGTGATTTTCGCATTTCCTCGATAATCGCCGGTCTTTCTTCGGGGTCTGCTCTTGCCAGAGCGTGAACGTCCTTTTCTGTAGGCTTAATTTTGCCTGCAAGGATTTCATCACGGATGCCGGGTTCAATCTCATCAGCAATATCTACAGCTTTAGAAAAGGCTTCGGCTCGAAATACGGAACGGCGACCAATGCCGTTTTCCTTTGCAATCCTATCGGCGGTATCTGCTTGATTTGGTAAAGTGCCAATTTGGCACTTTACCAAAGATGTGTGCTGATTACCTCTGAAACCGTCCTTTGCTCCATGTGATGCTTTTTCGGCTTCATACTGCTTACCGATGAGATATTTCTTTTGTTCAGGTGTCAGATTTCTGCGGCCGAGCTGATTTTTGCAAATCCAGGCAATTACAGAGTAGCGGTCATCAAAGTGTTTTTCGTGGGTGGTGTAATGGATTTCGGGATGTTGCTCAATAATGCGGTAACGGTTATGACCGTCCACGATTACGCCATCCCATACGATAATGGGGTTGATTACAACGCCGTCAGCAAGAATGTTATTTTCAAGCTGTTGAAATTCTTCTGTGGTAAGCGGCGGTATCTTCCCCTCAAATTCGGGGTCAATTCTAAGTTCCATCGTGTCCTCCTTTGTCTTTTATGTAATGAAGCGAACCGCCAAGGCAGCTCGCTCCTCAGATTTCCTTGATTACCGCATTTATCTCATCCCCCGGTAAAATGGGACTCACCAGACGACAGCTTGCGAAGCTGTTCCATAGGAATCTAACCTCCCCGCCTTCTTTGTGGCCGGGCTGCGAATTACAGAAGTATCGTTAGCCCTGTGTCCGTCATCGCCGGTTCGGTAGCAAACCGAATCTCGCAGGTTACGGTGATTTATCGCTCGCCTCAAGCGAGGGTCGTGGCGCTCACCCTGCCGTAGCTCGTGGAACACAGGAACGTATCTGATGAGTGACTATGCAGTTTTCAAGGAGCTATTGCACGAGAACTTGTTTTAAGTAACTTGTTTCGGTGCGGCGAAAGGAGCTTTATACAAATGTCCCTTCACCTAACGCCGTTTTGGGGGCTGTTTTTCAGGGTGTTTTTCGGTGAAACTCAAAAATACTTTGAAATTTTTTTCAGAGCACTTTCGATGCTCTCGTGAATACTTTGGAAAGCGACCCCTTCCAGAGCAGCAATTTCTTCAAGTGTCTTTCCCTCTACTTTGAGCTGCCAAAGTCTGCGAAACTGCTTTTCCGTCAGCTTGTCCTTGAGTTTTATGACCACATCCGAGGTCATACGGCGTTGTTCTTCTCGCTGATGCTGGCGTTCCATAACGACATCCACCGCTGGGGTAGCAAGTGCAGCTTCAGATAAATCCTCTGTCGAGAGCGTGTGATTGGCTTCTCTGTGGTCGAGCTTTTCTTCCTCGTGGAAGTTCTCGTCCGACCATTTCTTGAAAGCGAGGAATTTTTCTTCGCTTGGAAAGTCCTCACGAGTGACACGGATAAGTTTGCCGTTGGCAGACGGATACACGATGGCATCCGGGTCTTTCTTGTTCAGTGCGTAAATGCTGTTTTTGTTTACCATTTGTGGTTCCTCCGAATTTTTGAAATTTGATTTTTGTGAAAGCCAAATTTCAGTTCGGAGGACCACGGCAACGGATTACCCGGCAAAAAAGGGCAAAAAAATAAGGGGTGCTTCTGCGTTCTGCAAAAGCACCCCTAACAAGGAATGTATTTCGTTTCAGAATAAAAACCTCCGTAAACCAGTCTTTAGAGCTTTTGCTCTAAAAAGCTAATCTACGGAGGTTTGATGAAAGTTTTTATTTGTTGGATGAATGTTGGATAGACCCTCTCAGCGTTGTATGACCGTTGGATGAGAGCCTTTTTTCAAAAATTCACGTTGTCTGTAGCGTTGGATGGGCGTTGGATACCCGTTGGATTGGGGCGCAATCGGCTCATCCTACTTCTGTCAGTAATTCATCGGGAAGTGACTTATCCGACATCAGCAATTTTTTCAGCGAAGCAAATTCTTCGGAGGTCAGACTTTTCTTTGCGTGAGCGATTTCGTTCTTCGCAAGCTCGGAACAATCCAGTTTCGTCATAGCACAGACAAGCCAATAATACACCTTGATGTTTTCGGGCGTAATTTTCTTTGCTTTAGAGGCGTAGTGCTGAACACCGGAATAGTCGCCTACATCCATAAGCGTTGCAAGCAACTCATTGACAACACCGATATATTGGGATTTGTAATGTGTGACCGTGCCGATAATCCAATGCTCATCGCAGGCATTTTCAAACACATGACCCCGGTATAAATCCACCGCCTTTTTCAGAAGTTCCACTTTATGAGAAACTGAGGTTGCGTGTTGTGCTTTTTCACAAAGCAAATCGAACTGCTGCAGGTCGGTCATAATGTGAAAGTCATGGTTGATTTGATAACCGCTTGCTGCCGTCTCAATCAATGGATAAGGCGAGATGAGAGCAAACGCCTTTCTGAACGTATGGATATAACCTCGAATGTAATTGCAGAGGGTATCCATTTTATCCGGTTCCTCCGGCCATAGTGCCTCTACAATTTCCCATGCCGTATGAGAGGATTTCCTGTTCAACAGCAGATATGTAGCAACTCGGCTGCTTTTCGGAGAATTGAAGTTACGCTCTTTAAGCACACCTTGGGATGTGTGGATTTCCATACTGCCGAAGAAGTTGATGATAATGTCTCTATCGCTCTGGATTTCATCGGGAGACATAGCCAGTTTTGCGCTGTCAATCGTCTTTTGCTGCGCCATCGCACGATGAAGAACATACGCCAGTATGCTCATCATGCTGGAACGGGTAACATATCGGGTTGGATTGCTGATAGCCAAAAATCCCACAGGGTTCGGTCCGAACGGAACGCCAATGACCGAATCCACTTCCAGGCGTTTATATACCGCATATTCTTCCGGGTGGTCTTTCTGAACCTCTTTCACACTTGGAATGATAATCGGCTTTCCTTCTTTCAGCGAACGTAACCAGTTCGGCATATACTTTGCAATCTCAAACTCTCCTAAGAGCTGCGCAGTTTTGTCCCTCTTTTTCATATTGAACCACCAAAGAGGGTTCCATACGTCCATTTCCAAATCCACTTCAAGGATACCCGCCCAATCACCGCCGTAGAAAGTGCAGGCAACCTGCAAGGTCTGCATAGCGATTTCTTTTGGGTCATCGCTGGCATGGAGATTTTCTTCAAGCGCACTGACAACCTGCTCAAGTTCGATGCAGTACGCTACATATTCAGAATCATACTCCGGTGCCGTTACCGGCATGGGTTGACAAGGCTCGTTTTTCTTGTTCGCTTGCCCCAGTATGCGTTCAAACAATTTAGCCATGTTCAATACCTCCCTTCTCAAAAAGCAAAAAACCGCAAAGCCTCGGTATAGCAGCCGACAGCCTTGCGGTTCACTTCGTTATATAGCCATGGTGTCGGCTTCTTTATCTCTTAGATTCGTTATCAGCCGACGGATATTACTCATTAACAAGAATAGGGATGTTGTACGTTGAAAACAGACCGGGCAAAATGCGACAGGCGCAGCCTTGGCTATATTCCAGGTTACATTCCGCTTGAACTCGTAATTGAGTAATTCTGTCGTAAAGTCTATTGAAGCCCATTTTGCCTCACCACCTATCTGTAATAGTGTTTTATTTGTTCTTGTACTCATCCATTTCGATAAGCATACGGTAAAGATGCTCCTGTTCTGCTTTTGTTTTAGCAGAAAGAAATTCGTAGCATTTCAGAGGAATGCTGTCTGCTTGTTCGTTGTCGCCGAGTTTTTCAAACAGACGGGACAGAGGAATGTTCAGAGCGGATGCAATCTTTTCAATGCTTTCAAGGGTTGCGTTTTTCTCACCACGTTCGACTTGTCCGATGTAAGTCGGGTGGCACCCGGATAGTTCTGCCAGTTTCTCCTGACTCAGTTTCTGTTGGGTTCTATAATTACGGATACGCTGTCCGATAAATTTCGATATTTCGCTCATAATACATCCTCCTACATATAGTCTATGAATATTGTTCTCAATTTTCCACAGACTATTGATATTTGTTCTTGCTTTACA
>CAMDZD010000063.1 GCA_945910815.1 uncultured Clostridia bacterium | reverse complement strand
AACTTGTACTTCCGCCTTTAACGTTGCATAAATCCGCATAATTCATAATAATATACGGGTCTGTCTGTTTTCCTGAACCTGTCATATATTATCCTCCTATATAATAACATAAAGAATATTATCCGAATGTGTTTCCGTATTGTATTCTGATAAAGTCAAAGCCTGAATTTTTATCTGTGATTCAAGAGTATTCACTGATGATTCAACGGCATTAAGCCTGTTTTCGATTACAGCAGTATCAAAGCTTTCAATTTTCTGATTAATTTCAGAAAGACCGGCAGAAACTGCTGAATTTATTTCGCTTATGGTCTGCTCTTTGACATCGGGAACAGGAATATTTTCACCGTTAGGCGATTCCCTTACATATACAGGTGGAAGTATATATTTCAGTGAATATGAAAGTTCTCCACCATTTGAAATAAGAGCCTGAATTTCAAGATTAAGCTTTCCCGATACATTTGTAAATATTGAGGCAACATTCCATTCAAGCTCAAGGGAAGAAATCTTGTTTGAAACAGCAAGAACCTGTTCAGCAACTTCGTTTTTTTCGTTCACGCCCTTGATTATGAAAATACAGGGCAGAAGGTCAGTATCGTTGTAATAGCGTGGTATTCTGAAAGTTATCTTTTCGGAAAGCTTTTCGCCCTGAACGAAAAGATTTTTAAAAGGCAGGGTATCAATATTTTTACCGTCAGAAATTATAGTCATTAAAAAACCTCCTTTTTGATTTGTGAGAGTTCCGCAGTATCTCTCTGACAAAGGGCAGAAAATCAGCAATATTTAAACGCATATGTTTAAAGTTCACAAAAAATTAACAGAAATTTAATATTTAAAAAATATATTAATAAAAATTCCGGAAAAATAAGTATTTTTTTATGCATAAAGTCTTGACAAAGTGAAAAGTATATTTTATAATGTAAACAAAGAACTTTTGTTCTTAATTTGCTGATGAAAGGATATTCAGAAAAATGTCAAGACGAGTAAGCCTGCCTGATTTTCTCGGAAAAGAAGATTCAGATATAAATGCACTTTTTTCCGATGAAACAGAAGAAAACAACAAATCCAAAGCTGTCAGAAGAATACTTCTGAAAGTTATAGAGAATGAACTCACAGAAAGGCAGAAACAAGTAATTAATCTGTACTATTTCAAAAATATGAATACGGTTTCAATAGCTGATATGCTCGGAATATCTCCGACATCAGTTTCAGTAACGCTTAAACGTGCAAGGAATACCATAATAAAATATATGAAATACTATTTCTAAGGAGAATTTTTTAATGAATACACCAATATATGATTTTATAGAAAATCTTATCAGTGCGGAAACACTACGTTGCTTTATGCCGGGACATAAGGGAAAAGCTCCGCAAAAATCTCTTGAAAATCTCTATAAATGCGATATAACGGAAATAAAGGGAGCTGACAGTCTTTTTGAAGCTGAGGGAATAATCGCACAGAGTGAAAAAAATTCCTCACAGCTTTTCGGAACAGCATACACAGCATATTCCGTATCTGGTTCAACGCTTTGTATTCAGGCAATGCTTACGCTTATGAAATGGGAAAACAGAAAGGCTTTTGCAGTCCGGAATGTTCACCGTTCATTTTTAAATGCATGTGCATTGCTTGATTTAGATGTTGAATGGATTTATCCGGAGTATTCGGGAGGTATAGTATCAGGTGAAATCAGTCCTGAAATTATTGAAAATGCTCTGAAAAAATGCAGTGAGCCGTCATTTGTATATGTAACGTCTCCCGACTATACAGGCAGAATGTGCGATATAAAAAGAATATCGGAGATATGCCGGAAATATAATTCAAGACTTTTAGTTGACAATGCACATGGTGCATTGCTTGCATTTATGCCCGAAAATATGCACCCGATACATCTCGGAGCAGATTTATGCTGTGATTCTGCACACAAAATGCTCCCTGCTCTGACAGGTTCGGCATATATTCACACCTCACGCCCCGAATATGCTCCGCTTATAAAAAAAGCAATGCTGTTGTATGCCTCAACAAGTCCGTCATATCCAATTATGATGTCGCTTGACCTTTGCAACAAGTATATAAGCGAAAAAATTCATGATGATATATTAAAAAATCTTGAATATATATCAGAGCTTAAAAATAAATTTTCGGGCAGAATTGATTTTGTATCAGGAGAGCCTTTTCACATAACTGTAAAAGGTTTTGACGGAAATATTTTTTCAGAACTTCTGAGGGAAAAAAATACAGAATGTGAATACTCCGACTTTGAATATACTGTATTGTTAATGTCGCCCGTATGCACTGAAAGGGATTATAAAATTCTTGCGGAATCCCTTGAATATGCCGTTTCAAAAGCCCCCCGAACCAAAATTATAAAATCAAAGTTTCCGCAAACCGTTAAAAAAATGAGTATCCGTGATGCTGTATTTTCTGAATCCGAAAATATTCCGGTGGAAAAATCTTCAGGAAGAATATGTGCGGAAACAAATATTCCCTGTCCTCCCGCAATTCCGATAGCAGTAAGCGGTGAAGTTATTACAGAAAAAATAATAAATATTTATAAAAGGTATGGAATTTTAACCGTGAATGTGGTAAAATAAAGTTATACATTCAAAAGAAGGTGAAAAAATGTCTGAACTGCAAAGGCTTATAAATGAACTTTGTCCGAATGGGGTGGAGTATGTTTCTCTTGGAAATGTGTGCAAGATAGTAAAAGGTGTGCAATTTAATAAAGCAGATATGAATGATGAGGGTTCTTATCCTGTTATAAACGGTGGAATCAATCCATCTGGTTATATTGAGCAATACAACCAAGAAGGAAATACAATTACAATATCTCAAGGAGGGGCATCAGCAGGGTATGTAAATTGGCTTGATATTAAATTCTGGTTAGGTGCTCATTGTTATGCAATCAAACCAAATGCAGACTTATTGAACAGATATGCGTATCACTTCATCAAATCACAAGAATATAAACTACAAGAATGTCAGTATGGAGCAGGTATTCCGGCACTTGCAAAAAGCACTATTGAATCATTATCTATCCCCCTCCCACCTCTCGAAGTACAAAGAGAAATTGTCAGAATACTTGACAAGTATTCTGAAAGCGTTGAGGAACTGAAAAAAGCACTTGAAAAAGAATTATCATTGAGAAAAAAACAATATGAATATTATCGGGATAAGCTTTTAGACTTCAAATCTGTCCCCCCCCCGTGGACAGATGATGTTCGGTGGAGGACTTTGGGAGAAGTTGCAACAAGTATTTATCGTGGTTCTGGAATAACCAGAGACCAGATAACTAAGACAGGTATTCCTTGTGTAAGATATGGAGAAATATATACTAAATATAATACATGGTTTGATAATTGTTTATCCCATACCAATGAAACAGCCATTAAAAATCCCAAATATTTTGAGTATGGAGATATTCTTTTTGCAATTACGGGCGAAAGTGTTGACGAAATTGCTAAATCAGTTGCATATCTCGGTCATGATAAATGTCTTGCTGGTGGTGATATTGTAGTATTAAAACACAATCAGAATCCTCGTTATCTTGCTCATGTTCTCTCGACTTATGATGCACGAAAGCAGAAAAGTAAAGGTAAAATAAAAAGCAAGGTAGTTCATTCAAGTGTACCATCAATTGAAAATATCCGAATCCCTGTTCCTTCGATAGATATTCAAACTAAGATTGCTGATGTGCTTGATAACTTTGAAAAAATATGCTCTGATTTAAATATCGGTCTGCCCACCGAAATAAATGCAAGACAAAAGCAATATGAATATTACAGAGACAAACTACTGCAATTCAGAATTAAAAATGCATAGTTTTAATTTTAATAAAGGAAAGTGATACATATGAAACTTATATTCGCAATTGTAAACGGAGATGATTCCATTTCCGTATCAAAGGCACTGACAAGAGAGGGATTTTTTGCTACAAAGCTTGCATCAACAGGAGGATTTTTAAGCTCCGGAAATACAACATTTCTAATCTGTACCGATGATGACAAGGTTGACAATGCAATAAATATAATATCATCAAGGAGTCATAAAAGAAAAGAATTTGTACAGAACAGCATGACGAATTTTTCCGGAGAATCATTCGGTTCAATTCCTGTTGAAGTACAGGTAGGCGGTGCAACTATATTTGTAACAGATGTTGAACGTTTTGAAAAGGTGTAATATGAAAATATACGGAAATCATAATCTTATAAAAACTCTTGAAGAAATGACGGAAAAAGACCGCACTGCACATACTGTATTATTTTACGGCGAAAACGGTACAGGTAAAAAAACCATAGCGGAATACTATATTTATCTGCTTATGTGTCAGAATAAAATAAACGGAAAGCCATGTTTTAACTGCAAAGCATGTCATAATATATCAGATGATATTCACCCCGATGTCATAACTGCTGAAAAAAGCGGTAAGCTTGGCGGATATTCAGTAGATACCGTAAAAAAAATATGTTCTGATGTTTTTATCAGACCAAACAATTCTGATAAGAAAGTGTATATTTTCAAGGACTGCAACAATATGGACGAGCGTTCACAGAATACGCTTTTGAAAATTATTGAAGAACCTCCCGAATATGCATATTTTATATTTACTGCGGAATCAAAGTCAAAATTTCTGCCTACTGTTCTTTCAAGGTGCATATCGTTCGGAGTTTCTCCATGCACTGACGAAGAATGTAAAACTGCACTTTCTGAACATGGTCTGAATGAAAGTCAGATAAAAACTGCTGTTGAATGTTTTCACGGAAATATAGGAATGTGTCTTGATTTTACTGAAAATGAAAATCTTAAAGAGCTTGTCAATACAGTAAGGCTTGCGACTGACAGCCTTATATCAAAAGATGAATATTCATTTGCATGCAGTCTTAACAAGGTTGCAAAGGAACGTGAAAATATAAAAACTGTTCTTACTATGCTTGACCGTATTATAGGGGATTCTGTCATACTGAACTATGATAAAAATATACATCTTTCCGGCTGTTATCCGGAAGGAGCGGAAAAGCTTTCCGGAATATTAACATTAAATTCCGGAAATACAATCCACGAAATTATAGAAAAATGCTGGAAAGCCGTCAGTGCAAATGTAAATACTTCTCTTTCACTGTCTGCAATGTGCGGTGAAATATTTGAAATTATCTGAATTAAAGGAGAATTTAACTTATGACCGAAATAGTAGGAATAAGATTTAAAAAGGGCGGAAAGGTTTATTACTTTTCAGTCAATGAAAATATAAAGGCAAAAACAGGTGAAAAGGCTGTTGTTGAAACTTCAAGGGGGACGGAATGTGGTACTATCGTAATAGAAAACAAGATGATTGACGAAAAAACAATGTCATCTCCGCTTAAGCCGATACTCCGAATTGCAAATGAAGATGACCTTAATATCATAGAACAGAATAAACAGAAAGAAAAAGAGGCATTTGAAGTATGCCAGCAGAAAATAAAATCACGAAATCTCAAAATGAATCTTGTAGACGTTGAATGTACATTCGACCGCAGCAAACTGCTTTTTTATTTTACATCTGAAACACGTGTTGATTTCCGTGAGCTTGTAAAAGACCTCGCAGCTATTTTCAGAACACGAATTGAATTAAGACAGATAGGAGTACGTGACCAGGCAAAAATACTCGGCGGTCTTGGAATATGCGGACGTGAATTCTGTTGTAAAAATCATCAGGGAGACTTTCAGCCGGTATCTATTAAAATGGCTAAGGAACAGGGACTCTCTCTTAATCCTGTAAAAATATCAGGAACATGCGGAAGGCTTATGTGCTGTTTAAAGCATGAACAGAATTCCTATGAGGAACTGCTTAAAATTACTCCGAAAACCGGAGCTATTGTAATTACTCCTGATGGTCAGAAAGGTACTGTCATTGAAACAAATCTCATAACAGGAAAATTAAAGATAAAGCCCGAAAAATCAGATATTCCCGTTACGTTTGACCGTTCGGAAATAAAGCTTGTCCGTGATGCCGAAATAAAGGTGAACCGTGATGAACTTAAAAATCTTAAAAAACTGGAGGAATAATTTATGACTCCAAAGCAGAACTATCAGAAAATTCTTGACAGTGAGCTTGAAAAAATAAAGCAGTCCGGAAATACTCCCACACTTCTGCTACATTCCTGCTGTGCTCCATGTTCGAGTTATGTCCTTGAATATCTGACGGAATATTTCAATATTATCCTGTATTACTATAATCCGAATATTTCTCCCGAAAGTGAGTATAAATACCGTCTTTCGGAGCTTGAAAGGCTTATATCCGAAATGCCTCTTAAAAACAGAGTGGAAATCACTCCGGCAGAATATAATCCCGATATATTCTGTAAGCTTGCAGAAGGTCTTGAGGATTTACCCGAAAGAGGCTTAAGATGTCAGAAATGCATTTTTCAGAGATTAAAACAAACTGCACAAAAAGCTCTTGACATTAGTGCAGATTACTTCACAACTACTCTTACAATAAGCCCCTATAAGGACAGTGAATATATAAACAAAGCCGGTGAGAAACTTCAAAGCCTTTACGGAATAAAATATCTGTTTTCCGATTTCAAAAAGCGTAACGGATATAAGCGTTCAATAGAGCTTTCATCTGAATATAATTTATACCGTCAGAATTTCTGCGGTTGTATTTACAGCAAAATAAAAAAGGAGAACTATAGTGAACGCATAAAATAATTTGATTTTGACAAACAGATTCATAAGTGATAT
>CAMDZD010000062.1 GCA_945910815.1 uncultured Clostridia bacterium | reverse complement strand
TATAAAAATATTAAAGTTTTACTTTCTATTTTGATGTATTATAATCCATTAATCACAGTTGTATTTTATTATCTTTCAATAAAAATAATCTGTTCTCCACAATAATTATCTTCTTCAGTAGAAAGTTCAATATATGCTTCTTCTTTTGTATAACCTGCTGAAATATACGTATAAAATTGAAGAATATTATTTGCGTCTGCTTTTCTAATTTTATCATCTTTATTTGTATCAGCAACCTCTGCACATCTTATAAAAGAAAAATAGTCAGAAATGTGGTCATTAGCAAAATCAACAGTAAATTCTGCATCTGGATAGCTATCTTTAAATTGTGAAATAGCATAAAGAAGCTGAGAAGAGTCACTTGAATTTATATAACCGTCATTGTCAACATCTCCGATGCAATATGTATATCTTGTACTCAATGTTGTAACGGTATTACCTATTTCAGTTGAAATAACTTCATTTGTAATATCTTCAATGTTTACACCAGAATAATTATCAGCAACATAGATAGTAAACATTTCTCCATCTGCATTTGTGTTATTGTCAGAAGCAGATGATACAACAATTGTTCCATTATTTAATGCTGAAGCAATAATAAAGTCATCAAGAACATCACCTTTAGTTACAACAGGACGACCAGATTCATTTACAACAACATCAGCAAACATTCCAACATCTAATTTAGTTGCAGAAGAATCAAATCCATAGTTATTATTAATATTAACTGTTAAAGCAACTGCACCAGCAGGAATAACAGTTCCGTCATCAGCAACGATATTAGAAGTAACAGGTGTTGCTGTGATAGAAAGTTCATTGCTTTCTACAGCTGAAGCTGAAACAACAGTGAGTGATGAAACAGTAAGTACTGTTGAGGCGATAAGAGATACAAATTTTTTCATTTTAAAAACTCCTTTTTAATAAATATTTAAAATATAAATTTGCAATTGAATACATCCAAGTATACTTTTTGATAAGAGTAATTATTGATAAATTGATGCTATTTGGAAATAAAATAATTTCCCTTAAAAAAATGTGTATAACAAGTATATATCAATTGCATATTTATAGTATTAAGTATAATTGAATTTTGAATGTTTTTGGGTCGGAATAATTTACTTTACCTTACCTTTCTGTGCCATTTTTCTTACGGCTTCTGGAATTTTGGGCTGATATGTATCAAGTATTGATGTAGCACCACAAGATTTAATTGCAACCTTTTCACTCATCTTAGCACCGAGCTTAAGAATTCCTTTTGTTATTTTTTTCATATAATCCTCTTCTTTCCTTAATTTTAGAAATAATTATTAATATTGTGATAACAAACAATGTTAATGATGATACAGTCACAAATTTTGGTAAATAACTATACATAATTAAATTTGTTATCACTAATAAAATTGCCATAATAATTGAAATTATTCTATTACGAACCTTATTATCGTTTAAAGGTGCGTTTATATGTTCAATGGGTGCAAATAAACAAACTACGATAAAATATGATACTAAGAGAAAAATATATATTTTTTTGTAGTATATATAATATTTTGATAAAGCTAATACTGAGAAACAACATATTGATAAAGTTAATTTGCATTTGAAATGTGTTTTTGCGTGATACCCACCAGTAAACATACGGACAATAATAAATAAAAAATAAAATAATAATGCTCCTAAAAATTCATTTAAAATAATTCCTATTATAACAATAATTAAAACCCCCATTAATGTAGATATAATAATTTCAAAACCATATTGACAAACAGGAATTTTTTCTTCAGTAATAATTTTGTTTTTAAATAAATAATGAGTTATAAAATTACTGAGAAATGAAATCATTTTCATCACCCAATGAAATTATAACTCACATTGTTTAATAATTCAATGTCTGTGTCACAAAATACATATCTGTGTCACAAAATACATTTGCTGAGAGAAACATATACATAAAATCTATTAGATTTTTGCTCAAAATTTATCATACCATTATACTTCTGAACAATATCTTTTACTGAATTAAGCCCTATTCCGTGCATCATTTTATTTTTCTTGCTTGTAACAAGATGTGGGTTGTTGATTAAAACATCGGTTTCCACAGTATTCATAATATTTATACAATAATAACCTGCATTTGACCAGAGCTTAAGTATTATTTCAGATTCTTTTTTGTTTTTTTCACAAGCTTCTATTGCATTATCTAATAAATTAGCAATTAATATTCCAACATCTATATCAGAAATATTGTCAAGTTCGCTCATTACCATACACTGTATATTAATATTTTTATTTTTTGCTGTTCCTATTTTTGAATTAATTATAATACTAAGTATTTTCCTGTTTACCTGAACATAATCAATAATTTTGTCAATTTTGTTTTTTGATAAATTCTCCAGATATTTAATCAATTCTGCATTATTATCCCCTTGTTTTGCCAAATTCAAAGCACAGTACAAATAATTTTTCATATCGTGACGAATTTTTGTAATTTCATCATATTGCTTTTCAAGGTTGTGGATATTGTCTTCCTGCATTTCTATTTGTTTATGCATAAGATATATATTTTTTTCGGCAATATTTTTTTTACTTATATAAATTACAATATAATATTGTACAATATTAAGCAAAAGTACGCACAAAAGAATAACAAGAAATTCATTATAGTGACCATTGATTTCATATATTACATTTCTTACAAGAGAAATTAATATAATTGATACTATAAGAGTAAATGATATCATTAATAATTCAATATGATGAAGCATAAGTGAATATCTTTTTTTAAAAAAAATAATAATGCTTAAAAGGAATAGGTATATAATTTTAGTTATAATAACTGCTAAAAAGCGAGATAAACTATTTTTTATTACAAGTTCACTATATTCTATTCCAATAATCTCGCTCATAAGAGTGAGAATACAAACATCAATTAATGCAAGCAATATAGATACTGTTATTGCTGTCAATATATGTTCCCACAGTTTACCTTCATAAAAATATTCTAAAATACCAATAAGGAGAAATAAAAAAAGAAAAATTGTTTCAATCCAGGATAAGTTAACTACAGTCATTAAACTTGAAAATATAAAAATAAAAGAGAATGATATAATAGCAGTAATTTTTTTGGAATATCTGTTCTTGCTTTCAAAAAAATTGTATATAAATCCTGTAATAATCAGAGATTCGATTGTACTATAAAATAATTCAGTTAGATGATTCATATTCATACCTCCGTCATAATAAATTTCTGATAAATTTTTTTAATATCATTAACTTTATGAGGATTAACATTTATTTTATAATTATTTTTCAGAATAACATCATTATAATTTATAGTGTATATATGCAGATAATTTACAAGAAAACTTTTATGTACACGAATAAAACCTTTATTTTCAAGTTTTTCTGTTATAAGTTTTATGCTTATATGCTTTTCACGTTCCCTTTTTATTTTAAACTTATCATTAATGGTATAAATAAAAATATCATGTCCTATACTTTCAAAATACATTATATCAGCTATTCTGACACTTCTCTCAGCTTCATTTGTTTTAAAAAAATAAATATCCTGTTTTCTTTTTATTTCTTTCTTATATGATGCTAAAGCACATTCTATATCTTTTTCAAGACAACTTTTTCGTACAAATCTAAATGGATGAAATTCAAAAGATTCAAAAACAAGATGTTCAAAATTTGAAACAAAAATTATAGTTATGTCTGGTCTGGCATTGTTTAAAGTTTTTGCAATTTCAAATCCATTTATTTCGGGCATATCAATATCAAGAAAAACTATATCACAAAGTATATTATTGACTTTTTGAAAAAATAAATTACTGCTTTCAAAAATATCTATAGATGTTTTTATATCAATCGAACGTTCAATAAGCTGACATATTTTCTCCAATATTATTTTTTCATCATCTACAATTGCAATTCTAATCATAAAATTCCTCATTTTTTTAAAATTAAATCTTTGTTTATACAGTATAGCACAATATATCAAATATTTCAAGATGAAATCTGCGAAACCGAATTTTGATTCCTATGAAAAAACAATTCAATAGTTATATAGAAAAATAATTATCTGAATGGCTGAATTTCAGTTGCCTGGAATACAGATTCATCAATGATTTGCAAGAAATAAGACACTCAGATTCGTATTCTCAGCACACAGTTTTTCAACATAATTATAACAAATAATATTATATTGCAAATAAAATAACAATTTATGAAAATGCTTTGGCATTTTGCACAAAAGGAGGTGTGAACAGATGTGAACAGATAATAGAAGAGTATCTGTTCACACCTTTTTTGCCTATATTACGTCGTTTTAGCTTTGCTGTGAACAGTGTGAACAGACAATTCCTTGTAAAAGTCTGAAAACAGGGGTTTTAGCCGGTGTGCCGTAACCATTCTGTAACTTTTTCAAAAAAAATTTAGAGTTTAATAGGAAATATCTGTTCACACTGTTCACAGTGGGGGTAGAAACCACGTAATATAGGCAAAAAAGGTGTGAACAGATACAAAAATCTATCTGTTCACACTATTCGGGGAAAACCACGTAATATAGGCAAAAAAGGTGTGAACAGATATAAAATTGGTATCTGTTCACACCTCCGTCAAAATAAACAAAAGAAACGAGAAAACCACGTAATATAGGCAAAAAAGGTGTGAACAGATATAAAATGGTATCTGTTCACACCCTGAGTTAAACTATAGGTCAAATTTTCTGTATTTATACGGTAAGCTGATTACCCTTGTTACTTCTCCATTTATTCTTTTTCTTACAGCTTCATAACCATATTTTTTTAAAACTCTGCCAACAACTCCGGCATCATATTTCAGATTATGTAATTGAATAAACTGCAACACAGTCATTTCTTTGAATGTACAGATATATCCCTGTTCTTGTGTTTGCTGTTCTTCCAGTATGTCAAGCACTTCGTATTCGCCTTTCATCGGTTTGACAAAAGCAGAATTACGCTTTTCAAGGTATCTTTTTTCATCTTCTGACAGTCTGAAACAGCTTGCTTTATCTTCGTTCTTGACAATTTCATAGACCTGAGACCAAAGCTGTAATGCATTAAATTGCTTGATTTGCGTATTATAATCAATTACAAGGTCTAATGACAAGGGGATTGTTACAAATCTTCTATTGCCTGTCTGGTCTATCAGGAATTGCTCATCATTAACTGTACCGACAAAAGAAGTCATACGAGGATAATGCAGGCTTGCTTTGCCGTAAGGTGTTCTGTATTCGTCTGTAGACTTTGTCAGAAATGCTTTAACACTATCCATATCCTTTTTCATCGTGCTTCCAAGCTCTCCTAATTCACTTATCCACTTGCTTGTTGCCTGAATCACACTGTCCTTGTCACGAGGGTCAAGACAAATGCCTTCACCGAAGAATTTAGAATTAAGAGCCAGCATTTCAAAAAATCGGGTTTTTCCTATGCCTTGTTTACCTTGGAATATAAGAATAATATCAAGTGAAAACGGGTTCTGAATGTCATTAAACAGCCCACAGACGCATTGTTTCAGCCACTTTAATATAAATACACGACTATATATGCCCTCTTCAGTATCGGCAGGAATTTTGAATATATCATATATTTGATTTATACGGTCTTTTCCGTCCCATTTTACTGACTTAATTGCATTCAGAACAGGGTTATATTTGTGCCTTGTTGCATATCGGGTAATATAATCTATAACAGTTTGCTTTGAAACACGATTGTATATTTTTTTTAATTGGTCTTGCAGGATTGTCGGCACATTCTCTGCAAGATGTTCCACACTCTCACCCTTATCAAATCCGAAAAATTCAAAATTATGGGTAATTTGATTGTATCTTATAGAATATCCTTGTTTTTCAAGAAATTCAGAGAATATTTCATAATCAATAATTTGCTTTTTGTTAGGAAAAGAAGATTCTTTTTCTTCTGTGAATTTATTTTCTGTCTTGTTGCTTTGATAACGAGCATATTTTTCATTACATTCAGATTTATCTTCTATCTTAAGTTGACTAAGCCATTTATCTTTATCAAGGCTTAAAGCACGTTCAGAGAGCATATTAAGCTGTTTAACAAGTGCTTTTCTGTCTGCTATAAGAAGTTCATTAGCGTCCTTAAAATCGCCCCAAACGTCTTGTGGAGCTGTTATATAAGGCGTTTTATTTTCCTTACAAAGATTTTCAAGTTGAAAAGTAGCTTTTTTTCCGGCAACATCATTATCCATAGCAATAATAAGTATTGTTTTCGATACATCATAACTGAAAATTTTTTTTATATTGCTTACAGAACCTAAGCCGATGCAGGAGAATCCACATTCATCAATGCTCATACAGTCAATTTCACCCTCAACAACAAAACAATATTCATTGTTTAAGGCTTGTGTATTGAGAATATGGGCAGTTCCTCGTTTTTGTTTTATATTATCAGTGGTACTTCTCCACATAAATGATGTGTCTGATGTAGGTATTATTATTGCCGGAGTAGTCTGATTGCCTTTATACATAAAGCTTGAAACATATCCGCAATGAAATTTTCTTTGCGTGTCCAAAGATATTCCACGTTTTATTAGGTAGTCCGTTTCTTGCAGATGTTGTTCTGCTATATTAAAAAATTTTGTATAATCTTTGGAACTTTTAATTTTTGGAGAATTATAAGCGGTCGGAACATAAATTTTATATTTGTTTGTCAATTCATCAAGAATAGTTTTGAAATCACTGATTTTGTTAAGTTCTCCGTAAAGATTAAAAATGTCTCCAGAAGCACCACAAGCGAAGCAATAATAGCTGTTTGTCTCAGGATAAACAGTAAATGCTCCTGTCTGATGTGTTCCGAGTCCACTGCTACAGAACGGGCATACAAACTGATAAGGGCTTGTCTTTGATTGCGGTGTGATTTCCTTCACATAATCAAGTAAAAAGGGCTTTAAAGCTTCTTTTATTGAATTGTCCATAGTAATCAATCCTTTAAAAATAATTTTTTTCCGACAACAAAAAAAGTTGCGGAACTGAAAACAAGTAACCGCAACTATATTCACTGTATGTAAAAATTTGATAAAAAGAATTTTATTTTACCAAAATATTTTTATG
>CAMDZD010000061.1 GCA_945910815.1 uncultured Clostridia bacterium | reverse complement strand
GTGCCTCAGGGGGTTTTATGCCTTATTGACTGATTTTTCTGTCGAACTCACGTTGTTCAAGTACATTCAAAGCCTCTTTCCAATTGTCTGCACGTCCATATGTTAAAATATCATACAGCATTTGTATATGCGTGATATTAAGATACTTCGGTGGGATATAGGAATGTGTACGTTTATTGGTATCAGAAATCTGTTGAAGCACCTGGAAAGCTGAATCAAAAACTCCGTGATGAAGTTGAAAAACAAAATAACAGAAAATAAAACGCTTCGAGTTACACTAATGTAAAAAGAAGCGTTTTTATTTTATAATGCAGGTATCTTAACGATTATTATATAATGAGAATTTAAACATAAAATGGAAATATCAAATCATATCCTTGATTTTAATAAAAAAATTCTTAAAATCGCATATACATCTTGACTTTTGAGAATAATTATATTATAATGGTATGTGTAAAGGAGTGTGAGTGCCATGTTGTGCCAGTTTACTTTTAAAAATTTCAAATCATATAAAAATGAAACTGTTTTTGATATGCAAGCGGTCAGCAGTCAAGGATTTGTTGATTCATTACTGCAAAGCGGTGACGACAGCAAAACATATCTGCCTGTTTCTGTAATCTATGGTCCGAATGCAGGTGGAAAGTCGAATGTTCTTGATGCACTCAACTGCGTTAATGCACTTGTAATGAAACCTATCCTGATATTTAAGAACAAGGTGATAAAAAAAGCAAAGGTTGAATGGACTCCTTTCTTATTTGATGATACATCACGTAATGAGCCTACGGAATTTGAGCTTTATTTCCGTCCAGATAATAATTATGAATATAGATACTCTTTGAAAATTACTAATGAGAAAATTATTGAGGAGAGTCTTTACCGTCGAAAAACCAAATCCAAAAGCAGGATTTCTATGCTTTTTGAGCGCAATTCTGATGTTGTCAAGCTTGGTTCAAGCATAAACAAAGCTTCAATAAATACGGAAGTCAATGACCAGATGCCGTATCTATCATTTTTATATATTAATTATAAGCTTGACCCAGTTATTCTTGCTGTGGATTGGTTTGAAAAATGTATTATGCGAAATTATGCTAATCCTGATGCTGAAAGACATCTTATAATAGGTGCGGGAGATGACTTCAAGAAAAAACTTATCGGTCTTATGAATGATGTTGGAATAAACATCAGCAATTTTGAGTTTGTTGAAAAATCTTCAGACGATAACTCTGTTGATATAATATTTGAACATACTGTAAATGAAAAACAATATAAGCTGAATATTAATCAGGAATCAGACGGAACACAGAAGCTCTTTAATGTTCTACCACTTGTTATTATTGCATTATCGGAGGGCAGACTGCTTGTATTTGATGAACTTGATGCTAAGCTGCACCCTAAAATGCTGAAATTCATAATAATGCTTTTTAAAAATCCTGAAATCAATACACAAAATGCACAGCTGCTATTTACTTCACACGATATTTCAACTATGAAAAGTTCGGTTTTCCGCACAGATGAAATATGGTTTGCCTGCAAGCTTGATGATGAATCAAGTGATTTGTATTCTCTTTATGAAATGAGAGATGAAAGCGGTAATCATATACAGCCGAGCGCAGCATTTGACAAACAGTACCTTGAAGGACGTTATGGTGCAGACCCGTACTTCCAGAACATGATGGAATGGAAGTGATGATATGTCGATGAAACCTCGTAAGAAAAGCGACTCCCAGAAGAAATGGATGACCGACCGTCGTGACAGACGAATTACTATTGCACCTGAATATCATCTTATAGTAACTGAGGGTACAAAAACAGAACCACGGTATTTCGATGGACTCAGGAAAGATATAAATCGTCTGTACAAAGGGAGAATTTCCATTGTCATTGAGGGAGTAGGTCAAGGAGCAAATACATTGACCTTGCTGGAACGTGCTCAGAAAATCGTTGAAAAAGAACCTGATAAATACAAGCACGTTTGGTTAGTATATGATAAGGACGATTTTCCAAAATATGATTTTGACAACACATATTTTAAATGCAAGGCATTGTCAAATTGCAACAGTTCAGTAACTTTCCATTCTTTATGGTCAAATGAATGCATTGAATACTGGTTCTTACTGCATTTTATGGCATTGGATTCGGCGCTTCACAGAAACGAGTATTATCCTAAGTTAACAGATTGCTTAGGCACGAAGTACGAGAAAAACCGTGAGGATATTTATACATTGCTGAAACCTAATATAAAAAGGGCAATAGATAATGCAAAACGCGTCAAAGCTAATAACGAAGGAATGCCGCCGTCACAGTGTACTCCAGGAACAGCTGTATATGAGATTTTTGAAATGCTGGAAAGTTATTTATCCTGACCCGACAAGAGAAATTGTCCACCATTTGTCCACCAAAATAATATTTTTGCTCATTTCAGCAAGTTACAATAAGGGATAAAAAACTCCTGATAATCGTGAGAAACGGCGTAAAACAGGCGTTTTATGGGTGATTGTAAATGACATCTGGGAACCTTAGAGCACGCATAATCCGTATGGGTAACAACCCGATGGTTGGTGCTACTGTTGCTTGTGCAGTTGCAGTTGAAGAAGCTATGAAAGGCTAATATAAAACTACTTATTGAGTACATTTAAATCTGGATTTTGCATGGACAAACTGTATTCGTCCTTGCGGGAAACAGATTATCAGGCATTGACAATTTAATGTAAGAGAAAATAAAACGCTTCGTTTTTCTTTTAAAATGAATCGTTTTTTGATTTTGCGAAAATAATTTTCTGTATAATTGACAATATGATTATGAGATGATATAATAGTTTCATCTCACAAAACTTTAAGGAGGCTTTTAATGGAAAAAAAATCAGGCTTTTCAAGCCATCTGGGGTTTGTTATGGCTGCAGCAGGTTCGGCAGTAGGATTGGGAAATATATGGAGATTTCCATATCTTGCTGCAAAATACGGAGGAGGAATATTTCTTCTTGTATATCTTATTTTAGCGGTTACTTTTGGATTTTCACTGATGATAACTGAAATATCCATAGGAAGAAAAACCGGAAAAAGTACAATTCTTGCATACAGGAAAATAAACGGAAAATTTTCTTTTCTTGGCTATATAGCGTCGCTTGTGCCTGTAATTATATTTCCCTATTATTGTGTAATAGGGGGGTGGGTAGTGAAATTCTTAGGAGTATATCTTTTAAATCAGGGACATGAGGCAGTTTCAGAGGGATATTTCGGAAATTTCATAAGTTCAACGTGCGAACCTCTTTTATGCCTTGCAATATTTCTTGTAATCTGTTCTTCCGTCGTAATGCTTGGCGTTGAAAAGGGAATTGAAAAAGTAAGCAAATTTCTTATGCCTGTTCTTATAGTGATGTCTTTGGGAACAGCTCTTTACAGTCTTACTATTGACGGAGCAATTGACGGGCTTATATATTATATCAAGCCGAATTTCAGCGAATTTTCAATAAAAACAGTAGTTGCAGCTATGGGACAGCTTTTTTATTCTATGTCGCTTGCAATGGGAATTATGATTACTTACGGCTCATATATGAAAAAAGATGATGACCTTGAGAAATCAGTAAGAAATATTGAAATTTTTGATACAGGAATAGCATTTCTTTCAGGAATGATGATTATTCCGGCAGTATTTGCATTTTCGGGCGGAGATAAAAACGCATTGCAGACAGGCCCTACATTGATGTTTGTTACACTTCCGAATGTTTTTGACTCTATGAAAGGCGGTCACATTTTCGGACTTGTTTTCTTTATTCTTGTACTTTTTGCTGCACTTACTTCTGCAATTTCGCTTATGGAAACGATTGTTTCAATTATTTCCGATAAATTCAAATTTGGCAGAAAAAAGATTTGTGCCGGCATTATGATATTTGCTTTTATTGTCGGTGTTCCGTCGTCGCTTGGATTCGGAGTATGGTCTGATGTTACAATTTTCGGCTACTCGATTCTTGATTTCTTCGACTTTGTCAGCAACAATATTATGATGCCGGTTGTAGCATTGCTTACAGCGGTTCTTATAGGATTTGTTTCAAAAACAAAGCTTGTTGAAGATGAGGTTGAAAGCTCCGGAAAATTCAAGTCAAAAAAGATGTATTCTTTTATTATAAAATATATTGTTCCGGTATGTATGGTAATAATTCTTGTTTCATCGCTTGTAGGATATGTATAACAGATAATAGGGAGGGCGGATTTAAGGTCTGCCTTCCTGAATTTTTTGTTTCGGTCTTGACAAAAAAATGAAAAAAAGATATAATGATATATAAATATTAAAATGTCAGAAGGCTGTATTTTTATGAATACATTATATTTTAAATATGCCGTTGAGGTGGAGCGTACTCGCTCTATAACAAAGGCTGCTTCAAATTTATATATGGCTCAGCCGAATTTAAGCAAGGCTATAAAGGAACTGGAAGATACTTTGGAAATAGATATTTTTGAAAGAACCTCAAAGGGCGTTTTTCCTACTGCAAAGGGAAAAGAGTTTCTCGAGTATGCAAAGAAAATTCTTATCCAGATTGAAAAAATGGAATCTCTTAAAATCTCCAAAAACAGAATATGTCAGAATTTCAGCATTGCCGTTCCGGGGAGCAGTTATATATCCCTTTGCATATCGGATTTTATTTCGGAACTGAATTTTTCTCAGGATATAAATATAAATGTTGAACGTATGAATTCCGTTGATATAGTAAATTCTGTTGCGGACGGAAAATATAATCTCGGAATAGTTCACTATCCGCTTGACTATGAAAGCTATTTTATGGACTTTCTGCGTGACAAGAACGTCGGCAGTGAAAATATATGGACGTTTGAACATCTTCTCATTATGTCCGAAAGAAATCCGCTTGCAGGTGATTCCGATATTTCAGCCGAAAAGCTTGGAAATCTTATAGAAATTATTCAGGACGATACGTATGTTCCTTATATAAACGGAGTAAGCAAGAAAAATCTTTCTTCAAAAAGAATTGTTCTTCATGAGCGTGACAGCCAGCTTGAACTCCTATGCAAAATTCCCGATGCCTTTATGTGGACTTCACCCGTTCCGGAGTATATTCTTAAAAGATACGGACTTATTCACAGAAAATGTTCACATCTTTCCTCAAAATACAGGGATTTGCTTGTATTTCAGAACGGTTACAGATTTTCGGAGCTTGACAGAAAATTTGCTGACAAGCTATATTCAGCTAAAAACAGTGTTTCATTCATTGAATATATATAATAATATATCATTATATTTATATTTATATATAATAGCTGTTGTTGTGCCTGCCGGTTCAGAATGTCTTTTCTTTAAGATAAATTCTGTAATCTTCAATATGCTTTATTATTCTAATATTTTTCTGAAAACTTCTCTTTCCTGTCTTATATCCAATCAGTAAGCTGTATATCGATAAAAGAATATTGATATACAGCTTTTATATTTCCTTTTTTCAGAATTATGTTATATAATATTTCTATGGGCTTGCGGGGAAACTGTGCTTTTTGACTGTTATTTCCCGTTGCCAATATTTTCTGATTAATGAAAGGCAGGAATTGAAAAATGAACAAAATCACTATAATCGGTACTGGAAGCGTTGGTTCAACTATCGCTTATACCCTCGCTGTTCAGGGTATGGCCTCTGAAATCGTTATGATTGACATCAACGAAAAAAAGGCTCTCGGCGAAGCTCTTGACATTCGTCAGGGTACTCCATTCTGCTCATCTGTATCTATTTATGCCGGCAATTACAGCGATGCAAAGGATTCTGATATTGTTATCATTACTTCCGGTATCCCTCGTAAGGCTGGTCAGTCAAGACTTGAACTCGCTCAGGTAAATGTAAACGTTACAAAGCAGATTGCTCCCGAAATTACTAAGTACTGCCCGAATGCTACTTTTATTTTCGTAAGTAACCCTGTTGACATTCTCACATATACTTTCGCTAAAGTTTCAGGTATTCCCGAAAGTCAGATAGTAGGTTCAGGCACTATCCTCGATACTGCAAGACTTCGTTCAAAGCTTGCTGAAGACTATTCAATCAGTCAGCAGAATGTTCACGCTTATGTATTCGGAGAACACGGAGATTCTTCATTCGTTCCGTGGTCACTTGCAAATATCTCAAATATCCCCGTTGATGAATATCAGGCAAGCATTTCAGGAAGCAAGGGACTTTATCCTGCTATCAATCACGATGAAATTGAAGAATATGTCCGCAAGTCCGGAGCTCGTGTAATCGCAAGCAAGGGTGCTACTTTCTATGCAGTTTCAATCTCTGTATGCCACCTTGTTAAATGTCTCCTCAGCGGTGCTGATACTACTCTCACAGTTTCAACTATGATGCACGGCGAATACGGTATTGATGACGTTTGCCTCAGCACTCTTACAGTAGTAGGTGCAAATAAGGTTAAGGGCAAGCTTATCACTCCTCTTACAGATGCTGAAGTTGCTCTCCTCCATAAGAGTGCTGACAGCCTTAAGAACGTTATTAAAGGTCTTGAAATATAATTCAGAATAGAGGTTTTTTACAATGGAATATCGTATAGAACACGATTCAATGGGCGAAGTTAAAGTTCCTGCCGACAAGTACTGGGCTGCCCAGACTGAAAGAAGTCATGAAAATTTCCTTATCGGTGTCGGAATCGAAACTATGCCCCGTGAAATTACTCACGCTTTTGGTATACTCAAAAAGGCTGCTGCTCTTGCTAACCACGAGCTTAAACCTGAAAAAATGACTGACAAGAAGCTTGATGCCATCTCAAAGGCTTGCGATGAAGTTATAAGCGGTTCTCTTAATGAACATTTTCCGCTTGTTGTATGGCAGACAGGCAGCGGTACTCAGTCAAATATGAATACAAATGAAGTTATTGCCAACAGAGGCAACGAAATTGCAGGCGAAAAAATTCTTCACCCCAATGATGATATAAATATGAGTCAGTCCTCAAATGATACGTTCCCGACTGCTATGCATATTTCAGCTGTTATTGCTATTGAGGACAAGCTTTTCCCTGCTATCGATACTCTTGTTGAAACATTCAAGAGACTCGAAAAGGAAAACGAAGGAATCGTTAAGAGTGGTCGTACTCATCTTCAGGACGCTACTCCTATTGCTTTTTCACAGGAAATAAGTGGCTGGCGTTCAAGTCTTGAAAAGGATAAGAAGCTTCTTGAAGCTGCTCTCCCTGAACTCAAGGAACTTGCTCTCGGCGGTACTGCTGTTGGTACAGGTCTTAACACTCCAAAGGGATTCGATGTTAAGGTTGCAGAAAAAGTTTCCGAAATCACCGGAAAGGATTTCAGAACTGCTTCAAACAAGTTCCACGCACTTACTTCTAAAGATGAAATTGTATTCGCACACGGTGCTTTGAAAGCTCTTGCCTGCGACCTTATGAAGATTGCAAATGATGTAAGATGGCTTGCAAGTGGCCCGAGAGATGGTCTCGGTGAAATATTTATTCCCGAAAACGAACCCGGTTCATCAATTATGCCCGGAAAGGTAAATCCTACACAGTGCGAAGCTGTTACTATGGTAGCTGTTCAGGTTATGGGTAACGATGTTGCAGTAGGTATGGCAGCATCACAGGGCAATTTTGAACTTAACGTATTTATGCCGGTATGTGCTTATAATTTCCTTCAGTCCGCAAGACTTCTTGCTGAAGTTATTATGTCATTCAATAAGAACTGTGCTGTCGGAATCAAGGCTAACCGTGAAAAAATGCACTATAATCTGCACAATTCACTTATGCTCGTTACTGCACTCAATCCATATATAGGATATGAAAATGCAGCAAAAACAGCTAAAAAGGCATATAAAGAAAACATCTCCTTAAAGGAAGCTTGTGTTGCTCTCGGATTCCTTACAGAAGAAAAGTTTGACGAAGTATTCCACCCCGAACAGATGTGCTGAGAAAGGGGATTAATATGAAAATAAGTTATTATCCGGGCTGTACGCTCAGGACAAAGGCGAAAGAGCTTGACAGATACG
>CAMDZD010000060.1 GCA_945910815.1 uncultured Clostridia bacterium | reverse complement strand
TACTCTGTTTTCCATAAATACCTCCTTAAAGCGTTTATAAATATCCGTTTAATTTGCGGACGTTTGTTTAATAAAATCTGGACTTTTACAGACTTGAAATGAAGCTTGTATCTGATGTCCGTAAAAGTACACTTTTATAAACGTGGCATAATAAATCAGTCTAAAAATAAAAATTTCCGCAATTTCAACGGAAATTTGTATCAGGAGTTTTTGTAAAATTCAATTTTTAACGGTATATAGGCTGATTTTTTGCAAAAAAATATATAAGACAAAAAAATGTGGCAAAATGCCTCGCTTTATATGCCTCTAAAAGTGGCAGAATTTTACCCGATACCCCATTTATACTCATAATAAAAAAAATCTGATGAGCTTATTTAAGCACATCAGATTTTTTGTCTGAATTTAAATAATATTGCCGTTTATAAAAATCAAAACATAATTTCTAATCTTGAAACAAAAAATCAAATATCGGAACAGATTTATTATATCTCCTTTAAATAAAAGTAAATTTTGAAACAAGAATTTAAATATCGGAACAGCTTTATTATATATCCAAACAAAAGCATAATAAATCAATTCAGCTATATAAAATATTGGAACACTGAAAATAGTTGTTCAAACATATTATTCAGATATTCAATCATATTAAAATATTATGCTTTTTGTGTAAAAACTGTAAATCAGATTTAAAAATATCTGTTCTTTTTGTATATCAGATATTTTCATATCTTAGAATCATATCTTTTATTCTCCATTGTATGAATTTGTTATATTCGCATAACTCATTATCTGATAAAAATCCGTTATCAGTAAATTCAAAATCCTGAATACTCCTGAGCTTGCAATAAAACTCCTCCGATACAATTGAATCATAATAATCATAAAAATCATCATACAAAGCAGGGTATCGTCTGTAAAACTGTTCCTGCATATTTTCAAACTTTATCTCAGGAATACGATTGCACAAAGCCTGACCATTATCAAAAACAGGGGATAAGCCTTGTATTTCAAATGTATCATTATCAAACATCAGCTGTATATTGCCTTGATGACGGTCATTATTACCTGTCAGAATATCAAATGACAGCATAGTTTTTAAATCTTTCTCTATTCCGTATTTCTTGCCTGTATCAATTAAATCATAGAAATTCTGTACAGTGCTTAACGCATAAAGCGGTGTGATACCCCTATTTGTATCTGTCATAAGCTTACAGCAGGATACTGTCTTGCCGTGATAAATCTCTGTTTTGTAAGATACGCAGTTTATGTCAAGAGCCTTTTCAAGCTGATATGCGAGTTCTTCGGTAACTGGTTCTCTGCCCATAGAAGTGCTTCCGCTTGTTCCGCCTTTAAGCATATATATGCCGTCCGTCCTGCGTACCCAACATTTAGGCAACATTCCGTCAGTACCAAATTCGGGAGATGTTGTCTTAAATCCCGAAATCATTTTCTCGCCCAGAATAGACAGCTTGCCTATTGTTTCATCAAAATCATTCTCATAAAGATTTATGTCAGACCACTTCAATACAGAATCAGCAGGCTTTACCCATAAAGTATCAGTTAACGATAAACCATATGTAACATCTAAAATATCCTTTTGGGTTTTCAAATTCATAGATTTGAGTATACGTCTTATTTCATTGCGTTTCTTGGCTATACTTCTGCTGTCAAGAAAACTTGATAAATTAAATTTCTGATAGGGGAGAGGAATATCTCCGTCAATAATTACTGGTCTTAAAAATCCGTCTTGTAAAATATAGGCATATTCAAGCAAAGGCTTGTCTTTATTCATAATAAAATATTTTTTCATATTAAAAATCATAACTCCTCATCTGTACTTAAAACGTCGCTTTTTAACTCTGGCAAACCCTTTTGTATAATATCCTGATACCTGTTTACAAATCTTGACTCATAAAATTTGTTCTGAACTCTGTCAGATTTAATTTCATAAATATCCTTATCACTATATGGAAGATACCCCAGTTTTTCTCTTGATAATATTATGAAGTAATTGTCAGATTCTTTAAATAATGTTGCTATATTCTCCTCTCTCAATACAATATCTCCCTCGTCTATAACAAGAATACATTCTTTGAATTTTTTAAAATCCTCTGAATTTAAAACCCTTTTTATCGGAATGTCGCATTTTAAAATTACACCTGAACTTTCACCATGAAGTTGATACCCCATAATATAATTTACAAAAGTTGACTTGCCAGTTCCACTATCTCCACGAATAATAGTATACTTTCTCTTCACTTCCAATAGAAACCTCATTCGTTTAGTAACAAGTTCAATACTATATTTACCTACCATAACAACCTCCGCTAACTCTCATTGCTAATGTCTGAATACACTTTAAGCAACTCCATATGATTATTAACAACCGTATTATTATTCAGCACCAGAATTGGCTTATCCCAACCATATTGATACAAACTCACAAATCTTGCTGAAATTAAACAATGTTCCTGATTTTCCTCAAGAATTTCTAAAAGCAAAGGTATGCAATTATCACCAAGTGAAACCAAATTCACAAGCTTATCAGTATACTTCATTACAATTAAACCTTTTGCCCCGCTGGATACCCCTGTTATTGGTATTCCACCGAGAACTGGTGACAATACCATATTCTCATTAACAACATCACTATTATCAATTTCCTTAATCACTCGCTTGGAAAATTCAGTACAGTAATACTCATCACTAAGCTGATTGTCAAACCACCCATCAGCAATACCTAACTCATCTTCTGTATGACCGAAATATATCTTTAACATAATAATCTCCTATTTACTCACAAAAGAACTTACTGTATAACTCTGATAATAAACTTGCCTTATAATAATCTACCCCCGACTTTTCCATAAATGCAAGTTCTAATAACAAAACAATAACATCATTTCTCATTCTGAATACTCTGTTGAATTTATCGTTTTGAAACTGTACCTCTTGAAACTCTTGGTCTGAATAAGAAATTACAAACTCTTGTATACCAGTCATTCGTACCCCCGCATACTTACTAAACTTAGTTCGCCTTTCTGGTCTGTTCTTAACCTCAATCATACACTTATTTGTAAAATCTATATCTTCCAAAGAATACACAATATCTACTTCCTCAGTACCATCTGTAAACCTGTATTTACCTACATTAAAATAATAATGGCTTGCCTTTATAAGTAAACAATATTCTACCCATAAATCCAAAGTACCCCTACTTATCTCTGCACCAACTATCCCTCTTAATAATTGCGGATACTCAAAAACATACGCAGGAACATAATATTCAGACTCTATACTTCTTAAAGTTTCACTATCGGTCTCGTCATATATTGATACCCGATGTACCAAATATGTATTCTCCAACATATAACAAAATGCCCTAATCGATTTAACCGGCAAACTGTTTTTTAATTCGTTCAAAGAATTTCTAAGCATCTGAATTTTCTGAAGAATATCTGTATCAGGAAATTTACTGCCTTTCTTTGTCTCATTAATATATAACATCTGACAATCCATAACATACTCATACATCATTTTGAGTAATTTCTCTGAATACCTATCCCCGAATATCTCCTTAGCAAGATTCTGATTATGCCTTGAATACGAAAATGCAGTATCAGATACTACCCCTTTTATATACTTTAAATCTGAATCAGCTTTTATTTCACCCGATTTTACCCATTGCAGAAACTTCTCATTAGATGTATATTTAATTGCCTCTCTTAAAGATACCCCATTCTCCCAAGCAAGTCGCTCTATATACATTATAGACTGCATTCTGATTTGCTTACAAGAACATATCGCATCCGCTATATCCTCAACTAAATAAGGAACACTCCCAGTCAAAACAAAAAATTTATCATCTGAACCACACTTAATATAAGATATCAAGCTATTCTGTGAATCCTTTGATAACTTACATACCTCATCTATAAAAACATATTTTACATCTGAATTTGCAAGAGTACCCCATAAATATTCAAAAATATCACCTCTTAATCCAGAACCATCTATAAATACCGAATTTGCTAACTCATTATATAACTGCTGTAATACAGTGGTTTTACCTGTTCTGCGTACCCCTGACAAAATTATTGCGTGATGTATATTCTTGTTAGTTATATCTGCATTCTCCCAACAAGTAATCATTTTCTTAAGTACACTGTAGATATATCTGCGTGTTTTAAATACTGAAAAACTTTGCTGATATAACGCTCCGCTTAATTCGCAATTGGCAAAAATACCGCTTTGTATTGCTTGATTGCTTTCTGCCTTATATACATTGATGAGCTTAGATACAGGCTGTTTTACAACCATTTCACGCTTGTTTAAAGAAGTCTGCTTACCCCTTATATACTTATTATTTACTAATACAGCATTTGTACACTCATAATTATTATCTCTGAAATAACTAAAACACTTCTCCGGAGATAATCTCTCAGTTCTCCCGTTTATTTTTATTATGTACCCCGCTTGCTTTCCCTGTAACATTAATACCGTTTTCACACTAAACTGTATCTTACCTGAATTGTATACTGAGCTTTTCATATACCTTTGCCCTCTTTTTCTCTATTATACATCTCTTTCAGCCTTTCTGCAATTAATATTCATATAATGTTGTAACTTACTGGATTTTTCAAAACTCCGGAATTGAATAAAAATCTTGAAACACCAAAAATCTTTAAAATTTTGGGGCTGTCTGATGTAAATTACCGCACTGTATCAAGGGGTTTTTAACTCCAAAACTTTAAGTTTAATAGCATACGGTGAAAAGTGCATTCGCTTTAATTTATCTTGCAGTTTTAAAATTGATAAATGGAACTTAATAAATATTGACTGATAATGATAATATATAATGTATTTAAACCGTATGTCATAATACTATATCAAATACCCCTGAATTATATACTTATTCATATTTATCAGAAAATCACTCGCCAAATCAGATAACTTTTGTAATACCATCTGCCGTAGCTAATAAAGTAGTTTCTGTAAAAGCTTTATTCATACTATTGTACTTCTTAGCACTAACCAACTTATAAACTTCTCTGACACTGTAAGGCACATAATCAAGATTTTCACGAGTTATCAAAATGAAATAATTATCAGAATACTTCATTGCTTTTGCAAACTCTTTAGTAGCTATTTCAGGAAAAGTCTCGTCTATCACAAACACCTGACCAGATACCCCTCGTAATAATATCTGCCAGTTTGAATTAGGTAATACAGAAACATGTACACTGCTATTCACCTGAGTTGAAATATCTTTTAACATACTACACATATATGTCTTACCAGTTGCACTATCTCCACGAATTATAGTGTACTTTCTCTTAATCTCAAAAGAATATGTTACGTATTTATTTCTCACAACTATATGATGCTTACCTACCATTTCATTTACTCCTGTATAACAACCACTTTTGTATCAATTCATCATCTGAATGTATAAACGACCCATCATTTAAAATCAAAATACTATCCAAATCTCCACGCTCAAAAATTCTGAACGCATTATTGGAGCAGATAGTAATATCTTTTTCTTTGCTTATTTTAATAATGTAGGGATAACAATTCTCTCCAAATGCAGTAATATTCATCTCTACATCAGAAAATCTTAATATTAAAAGACTTTTTGCACCTCCTGATAAGAACTTCGGCGGAACAGCACCTATGACCGGAGACTGCACTAAATTTTTACTAATTAACTCACTTTTATCGATTTCTCTCACGACTTCCTTAGCAAACTCTGTCTCCAGACAATCATCATCTAACCAGTTATCAAAATAACCATCACCAGACCTTAAAGCTTTTTCATTATTACCAAAATATACCTTAAGCATAATACAGCACCTCTGTTAAAAATAATTAAATATTAAATAGATTATATCATAAAACTTGTCAAACATCAAGTAGTTCTGCTGTATATCCACGCAAATCAATTTTCACCAATCACCCTCAAAATGGAGTTAGAATCAATCAAACAATCAAGCATAATTTTTGAGATAGCTTTTTTAGATTCAGTTCTTGACTTAAAAAGTTTAATAAGATTAATTGCCGCTTTTCGGAACATATTGAGATGCTGCTGAACAGTTTTATCTTCTACCAGACACCAATCTTCTTCAAAATGAACATCAAGAAGCCAGTGCATGGACTCTACTGACCATTCCATACGAGCATGGTGAAGCAACTGTTGAGGTGACATTGAACGACTTGAAATATAGTAATGCCATTCACTTGTATTACCGCCTTTACTTGATATTTCAGTATGTACTGCACCTATGCAACAAAGATTCAGCCAATCTTTTTTCTGTTCCAACCAGCTGATATTATCCGTAACAAATGCTGTTCTTTTTTCAATCCTTCCATAATTCTTTTCCGTTTTTGATATGGATTCCATTGTTTTCTGAGTCACTTCATCCTGTATAAAATCTTCAATATCTTTTTTCAGATCTGGATGGTTGTCTTTTACACAAAGCAGATAGTCCGCCTCTTTTTTGATAATGATTTCTGCTGTTTTTTTCTGACAGTTCAAGGCATCTGCAACCACAACATGCCCTTTGATATTCAGTGTTTTCAGCAATTCCTGCACCGCTGGTATTTCGTTGCTTTTATCATCTGTACTTCGCTGTGCCAATGTCAGACCAAGTTCCGAAATCTGAGCACTTATGATATGCAACGGACTTTCAATTTTTTCTATTCTGTTTGTAGAGCATATTGTTTTTCCATCAAGAGAAATTGTCAGATTTTCTGCTTTTTTTGGTATAAACGAATATACCCAGTTTGCGAAGCATTTATTGAGTGTTTCTGTTTTTATCATTTTCAGCATACACAAAATCCAATAGTAGCATGGAACATGATTGATTCCGAATTTCTCCTTTAAAAATTCGCTTATTCTGTCATTTGCCGCCCACTGGTGTATCTGACTAACATTTTTCAGTCCGCACATACTTCCCAGTATCACTATTGTTATTATTTCGGGTATTCTGCAAAAATATCCGTTGTATTCTTCCTCTGTTTCTACTTCTTCAAAATATTCTGTAATTCCGTTATTTTTCATATTTCTATTATACCATACTTGTCAAGATTTTGAAAATTGATTTGCGTGCTGTATATCCTTATCAAAACAATGTGTTAAACGGACAAAATCCTACCCCAAGTCTCTCTGAAATAATTTTCTAAATTATATACTTATACATATTTATCAGAAAATCACTCGCAGACTTAAGTGCAGTACCCCTTGCTATCTCACCCCTACTTGAAAAATAAGATGATACCTTATTATCATTCAACCACTTTGTCTCTGTTATAGCTGTATTTATATCACTCGTCATTTTTATTTCATAAAGATAATATCTTAATGTCATATCACCAAAATCATCATATGACTCCAACTCAAAAACTAAATCTATCTCCCTGCCGTCTGTATCTTCGTAAAAATATACCCCGATACCCCTCTTACTTGCTAACTGCAATGCGTGTGCTACCACCGATGACCTCAATATATAAGAATTGAAATTATCCTCATCAGCTAATTGTATACTATCTGAAATGCTCTCCTGTATTACCTCCGCTAAATCTCTCAGTAATACATTCGTCATACACTGATTTACTATAAAATATTCATAATCCCCCACTTTGCATATGTTTTCTAATCTGATTACCAACCCTATCTGCATTAATATATGCAATACAGCGGAAAACTCCCCGTCACTTATCAGGTCTGTATCCGCTATTCCAAAATGCCTCTTTATTAAATCATCTACATCAACAAAAGAATATAAGCTACCCCTTGTTTCAAATAAATCTGTCATTCGCTTCAGGTTTAAAGAATATCTCAACTTCGAAAACGTAACAGTGTATAATACCATAAATATCACTCTCATCAACTTGGAATCAGATACCCCTGATAAAATCGGTATTATATTTGCGTTTCTTCTCATAGTACCAACTATATTATCAAGTACAGACGTGCTGACATAATTATATAACCCGTTTATGTCCGAAAAAACATCTGCCTTGTATAAACCACCCATTCTGATATACTCCTGCAATGATACCCCAGTTGTACGCTTAGCCTCACCATAATTTATAAATGTTACACTCGTTAATACCATTCTGTGATATAAACCTTTTCTGTAACTCATAACTAAACTCAATGACTCTGTACCACCTATAAATATCTTCTTATTGGTGGGTAGTATTATGCTATCATATAATATTGATGACTGCAATATAAAATCCTTTACTCTCGTTATCTCATCTATAAATATATACCTGTAAGACGATAACTCTCCCATAACTATAGCAATCCCCAAAAATATCACCTGATATTGACAAAAGTGATATAATGAAGA
>CAMDZD010000059.1 GCA_945910815.1 uncultured Clostridia bacterium | reverse complement strand
AGTTATTATCCGGGCTGTACGCTCAGGACAAAGGCGAAAGAGCTTGACAGATACGGAAGAAGTGCAATGAAGGCACTTGGAATCGAACTTGAAGAACTCGACAACTGGCAGTGTTGCGGTGGAGTTTATCCAATAGGAAAAGACGAACTTGCTACAAAATTATCGTCAGTAAGAACTCTCGAAAACGCTAAGAGAAACGGCGGAAAGCTTGTAACTCTCTGTTCAGCATGCCACAACGTTCTGAAACAGGTAAACGAGGAAATCAAAACAAATGAGGATTTCGCTTTCAGAGCAAATAATTACTCAAAATTCGATGAGGAATACCACGGCGAAACAGAAGTAATTCACTATCTTGAAGTTCTCCGTGATACAGTCGGATTCGGTGAAATCAGCAAAAAGGTCGTAAAACCGTTCAAAGGCGTTAAAATCGGTGCATATTACGGATGTCTGTTACTCCGTCCGAGCAAGGTTATGCAGATGGACAACCCCGAAAATCCGAAGATTATCGAGGATTTTATACGTGCAATCGGCGGAGAACCGGTAATTTATCCTTACAGAAACGAATGTTGCGGAGGATATATTACTCTTGAGGACAAAAATATTGCACAGAAAAAGAGTTCCGCAATTATGGAAAATGCACATAGTTTCGGAGCTGATTTGATGGTAACAGCCTGTCCGCTCTGCCTGTATAACCTCACACAGAACGGCGGAGAAAGTATTCCGGTAAAATATTTTACAGAACTTCTTGCCGAGGCTCTCGGAGTAAAGGAGGAGAATTAAAATGCCGTCAGAAACATTAAAAGAACAGGTTCTGAAAATAAGCGGAGTAAATCCCCTCAAGTGTATGAGATGCGGAAAATGTTCGGGAACTTGTCCTTCATACGAGGACATGGAATATCACCCGCACCAGTTCGCATATATGGTTGAAAAGGGCGAAATCGAAAAGCTTATGAATTCAGACAGCATATATAAATGCCTTACATGCTTTGCATGCGTTGAGAGATGTCCCCGAAACGTTGAACCGGCAAAGCTGATTGAAGCCGTAAGACTGGTAAAAATCAGACAGCAGGGTGCGAATCATCTTCATGCGGAAGCAATTCCGGAAAAGCTCGATGATGAACTTCCACATCAGGCTATTGTAAGTGCATTCAGAAAATATACTAAGTAAGGAGGAGAAAAGCAATGCAGAGAATAGGTGTATTTGTATGCCACTGCGGTACAAATATTGCCGGAACAGTAGACGTAAAGGCAGTAGCAGAGGCATTGAAAAATGAACAGGGCGTAGTATTCTCCACAGAATATCAGTACATGTGTTCGGAAGCCGGACAGAGTCTGATTAAAAATGCAATCAAAGAGCATAACCTGACAGGTGTCGTAGTATGTTCATGCTCGCCGAGAATGCACGAGGCTACATTCAGAAAAACAGCCCAGTCAGCCGGATTAAATCCGTATATGGTCGAAATTGCGAACATTCGTGAACAGTGTTCGTGGATACATAAGGATATGGAAAAGGCAACCGAAAAGGCAATAATCCTCGGCAGAGCGGCAATTGCGAAAGTTCATCTGAACGCTCCGCTTATCGCCGGTGAAAGCCCCGTAGTCAAAAGAGCGTTGGTAATCGGCGGAGGTATTGCCGGAATCCAGACGGCTCTCGACATCGCAGACGCCGGATTTGAAGTAGATATCGTTGAGAAAAAGCCTACAATCGGCGGAAAAATGACTCAGCTTGACAAGACTTTCCCGACTCTCGACTGTGCCGCATGTATTCTTACTCCGAAAATGGTTGACTGTGCCCAGAATGAAAAAATTAAAATATATTCTTACAGTGAAGTCGAATCAGTAAGCGGATTTGTAGGAAATTTCAGCGTAAAAATCAAGAAAAAAGCACGTTTTGTCGATGAAAACAAGTGTACCGGCTGCGGACTTTGTACCGAAAAGTGTCCGATGAAAAAAGTTCCGAACGAGTTCAACCTCGGAATGAATAACCGCAGTGCGATTTACATTCCTTTTGCACAGGCAGTTCCTAAGGTTGCAACAATCGACCCCGACCACTGCAACATGCTGAAAAACGGAAAGTGCGGACTTTGTGCGAAAATCTGTACAGCAGGTGCAATCGATTACAAACAGCAGGACGAAATCGTTGAGGAAAAATATGGTGCAATCGTTGTCGCAACAGGCTACAATCCGATAAGCCTCGAAAAATATGATGAATTTGCATATTCACAGTCAAAAGATGTAATCACATCTCTTGAGTTTGAACGTTTAACAAATGCAGCAGGACCTACAAGTGGAAAGCTTCTCAGACCATCGGACGGCGAACACCCACATACTATTGTGTTTGTTCAGTGCGTAGGCTCAAGATGTAGTGCCGATGACTCAAAGGGCGGAAAATCTTACTGCTCAAAAATCTGCTGTATGTACACTGCAAAACATGCAATGCTTACACGTGAAAAATATCCGGATACTGATGTTTATGTGTTCTACATCGATGTAAGAACACCGGGTAAAAGTTTTGACGAATTTTACAGACGTGCCGCTGAACAGTACGGCGTACACTATATAAAGGGTATGGTCGGCAAGGTAATTCCGCAGGCTGACGGAAAACTGCTTGTTCAAGGCTCTGACCTCATCGCAAACGAACAGCTTAAAATCAACGCAGATTTGGTAGTTCTGGCAGCTGCAATCGAGCCGGACAAGAGTGCAAGACCGCTTGCAACAATGCTTACAGCAAGCATGGATACAAACGATTTCTTCACCGAAGCACACCCGAAGCTCCGACCTGTTGAAAGTCCGACAGCCGGAATTTTCCTCTCAGGTGCTTGTCAGGGACCTAAGGATATTCCCGAAACCGTTTCACAGGCAAGTGCTGCCGCTGCAAAGGCAATCGGACTTCTCTGCAAGGACAAGCTGACCTGCAATCCGTGCGTTGCTCATTCAGATGAAATGATGTGCAACGGCTGTTCACAGTGTGCGAACGTATGTCCTTACGGTGCAATTTCGTACGAAGAAAAGGAATTCAGAATGCCGAACCGTACGACAGCAATCAGACGTGTTGCAAGCGTAAATCCTGCGGTATGTCAGGGCTGTGGAGCATGCACAGTAACATGTCCGTCGGGAGCTATGGATTTGAAGGGCTTCTCTAACAGACAAATTATGGCGGAGGTAGATGCAATATGCAGATAAACAACGAATTTAAGCCGAAAATAGTCGCATTCTGCTGTAACTGGTGTTCATATGCAGGTGCAGACCTCGCCGGAACAAACAGACTTAACTATCCGGCAGATGTTAAAATAATCCGAGTACCATGCTCATGCCGAGTAAATCCGATGTTCATATTAAGAGCATTCCAGAGAGGTGCGGACGGAGTAATAATCTGTGGCTGTCACCCGGGCGATTGTCACTATACATCGGGAAATTACTACGCAAGAAGAAGGATTACACTCCTGTTTTCTATGCTTGATTATCTCGGAATCGAGAGGGAAAGAACCCGTCTTGAATGGGTATCGGCTGCCGAAGGAGCGAAATTCTCCGCAACAATGAACGAGTTTGTTGAAACAGTTACAAAACTCGGAGAAAATAAGAGACTGGAGGATTTGAGATGCAAAGCAGAATGATTGAACGTGCAAAACAGCTCCTCGCTGACGGAACGGTAAACCGTGTAATCGGCTGGAAAAAGGGCGAATTTGCGTATGATATAACCCCTGCTGTATTTGAAAGTGCCGAAGAAATCGACAAGGATTTCGTATATGACGACTTCTGCGGACACAATCTTTCAAAATATTTAATCAAAGAGTCAAGAAAAGAAGGAAAACTCCTCGCTTTTCTGAAGCCCTGCGACACTTACAGCTTTAATCAGTTAATCAAAGAGCATAGAATTATCCGTGAGAACGTATATATAATAGGTATAGCGTGCGACGGAAAGGCTGATGCCGAAAAAATCAAGGCTAAGGGAATCAGCGGAATCACCGGTATTTCGTCAGATGATGATACTTTTACCGTAAAAACAATTTACGATGATGAGAAAATATCAAAATCAGAAGTGCTTGAGGAAAGATGTACAGTCTGCAAGTCCAGAAAGCATGCAGTATACGATGAGTTAATCGGTGATGAGGGCGAAGTTAACGAAAATTCGGGCAGATTTGATATGGTAACAAAGCTTGAAAACATGACTGCTGACGAAAGATATACATTCTGGAGAAATGAACTTTCAAAGTGTATCAGATGTAACGCCTGCCGTAACGTATGCCCGGCTTGTTCATGCGAAAACTGCGTTTTTGACAATCCGAACTCCGGAATTGCCCAGAAATCCGCAGCTACAAGCTTTGAAGAAAATATGTTTCACATAATCAGAGCGTTCCACGTTGCCGGAAGATGTACCGACTGCGGAGAATGTTCGAGAGTATGTCCTCAGAATATTCCGCTTCACCTCCTCAACCGTAAATTTATTAAAGATATTAACGAACTTTACGGCGAATATCAGGCAGGTGTCGAGGACGAGGGAAGAACTCCGCTGACAAGCTACACTAAAGACGACTGCGAACCGAGTATCGTAAACGAAAGGGGTTGTAAATAATGTACAAGATTTCTGTTGAAAAACTGGACGATTTGTTTAAAAAAGCATCGGAGAGCCGTACAATTTACCTGCCTGTCGATAAGGAAAACGGTGCAAAGTTCGAAAAGTGGAGCGAGGGCAAAAAACTCAGCAATGCCCTTAATACCGTCAGAAGTGCAAAGGATTTCATCTTTCCGCAGACAGAAAATCTTGCTGATTTCAGAATAAGCGGAAAAAATATCGAAGTCCGTGACGCTCACGAAGAACTCGAGGATTTCGTGATTTTCGGAATGAGAGCATGTGACGCAAGAAGCTTTGAAATTCTTGACAAGGTATTTCTTGCTGAACCTGTTGATACTTACTATAAAAACCGCCGTGAACATGGAGTTCTTGTAACAATTGCCTGCACAAAGCCAAGCGAAACATGTTTCTGTCAGACATTCGGAATCGACCCGACAAAGCCGGAAGGTGACGTATCAGCGTGGATTTGTGACGGTGAAATGTACTTTGAATCCAATACCGAAAAAGGTAAAACTTTTATAGAATCCATTTCCGCACTCCTTGAAGAATCCGGAAGTGAAGCAGTTGAAAAACAGCAGTCCGAAACAAAGGAAATTCTTGCAAAATTACCGCTTAAAGACGTAAAAACCGATGCATTCGGCGGAGACAAGTTAAATGAACTGTTTAATTCTCCGAAGTGGGCTGAACTTTCCGAAAGCTGTCTCGGTTGCGGAACATGTACATTTGTTTGCCCTACATGTCAGTGCTACGACATAAGAGACTTCGACTGCGGAAAAGAAATCAAGAGATTCAGATGCTGGGACAGCTGTATGTATTCTGATTTTACAAGAATGGCTCACGGAAACTCCCGAAACAGTCAGCTTGAAAGATTCAGACAGCGTTTTATGCACAAACTTGTATATTTCCCTGCAAACAATGACGGACAGTTCGGCTGTGTAGGCTGTGGAAGATGTCTTTCAAAATGCCCGATTTCAATGAATATCGTCAAAGTAATGAAAACACTGGAGGGCTGAAAATGAACGAAACACTTATACCTAAAATCGGTGTCGTAACCGATATAAGAATTGACACTCCGGACGTTAAAACGTTCAGAGTAGTGACTCCGGACGGAAAAAAGGCATTCGAGCATATGCCCGGACAGTGTGCAATGCTTTCGATTCCGGGAGTAGGAGAGGCAATGTTCTCAATCACATCATCGCCGACAAATACCGAATTTATGGAGTTTTCTATCAAAAAATGCGGTTGTCTGACAAGCTGGCTTCATCAGATGGAAGTCGGTCAGCAGATTACAATCAGAGGCCCTTACGGAAATCATTTCCCTGTTGAAACCGACCTCAAGGGCAAGGATTTGCTTTTCATCGCCGGAGGAATCGGCCTTGCTCCGCTCCGTTCGGTAATCAATTATGTGCGTGACAAGCGTGAAAATTACGGTTCAATCCAGATTATCTACGGCTCACGTTCAAAGGACGACCTCGTTGACTATCAGGAAATTATTGACGAATGGATGAAAGATGACGGAATCGAAGTAAATCTGACTATCGACCGTGAACAGGAGGGCTGGGACGGTCACGTTGGATTCGTTCCGAATTTTGTTAAAGAAGTTAATCCTGATATTTCCAAAACTGTTCTTATCTGCGGACCTCCGATAATGATTAAATTCACACTCGGAGCATTAAAGGAACTCGGATTCAAGGAAACTCAGGTATTCACAACAATGGAACTGCGTATGAAATGCGGAATCGGCAAGTGCGGACGTTGCAACATCGGAAATAAGTATGTCTGCAAGGACGGCCCAGTTTTCAGATACGACAAGCTCGGCGAACTGCCGGACGAATATTAATAAGGAGAAGGTACAATGGAAGAAATGGTAAAAATATTCCTGTTCGGCAAAAAGTACGAAGTACCGGCAGGATTAACGATAATGCGTGCAATGGAATACGCCGGCTATCAGCTTGTAAGAGGCTGTGGCTGTCGAAACGGATTCTGCGGAGCATGTGCAACAATTTACAGAATCAAGGGCGACAGAGAATTAAAGGTATGTCTCGCTTGCCAGACAACTGTTGAAAATGATATGTACATAGCAACTCTCCCGTTTTTCCCGCTTGTTAAACAGGTTTACAATATCGAGGAAATCAAGCCGACTGAACAGATTATGATGCAGTTATATCCCGAAATCTACTCATGTATCGGCTGTAACGCTTGTACAAATTCCTGTACACAGTCACTTAACGTTATGCAGTATATAGCATATGCACAGCGTGGCGAATACGAAAAATGTGCAGAGGAATCATTCGACTGCGTAATGTGCGGAGTATGTTCATCAAGATGTCCGGCAGGAATTTCACACCCTCAGGTAGCACTTCTCGCAAGACGTCTCAACGGAAAGTATCTCGCTCCGAAATCTCAGCACCTTGAGGACAGAGTTAAGGAAATCAAGGACGGAACATTTACGGAACTCCTCGAAAGCCTTATGCAGAAACCAATCGAGGAAATGAAAGAACTCTACAACAACAGAGAAATCGAGAAGTAAGGGGGAAATTTACGATGTATCCAGCAGATATAACCGAATCACTGAAAAAAGTCGAGGCAAACCGTGCCGAAAATACGGCAATGGAACCCCGCAGAATGACCGCAGAGGAAAAGGACGAACTTCTTGCAACATATCACCCCGATTACCGTCAGGACCAGTTCGAGGAAATTAAAGTCGGAGCAAATAAGGGCGAAAAAGCTCCGCACGAGCTTGCAGATATGCTTCAGGCAAACAGCAGAATCAAGCCTGAGGAAATAGATTTAACGAAAATCGACTACGATGTAGACGTTCTCGTAATCGGCGGAGGCGGTGCGGGAGCATCGGCAGCAATCGAAGCCGACAATGCCGGAGCAAATGTAATGGTAGTAACAAAGCTCAGAATGGGCGATGCAAATACAATGATGGCTGAAGGTGGTATTCAGGCAGCCGATAAGCCTAACGATTCACCTGCAATTCACTATGTTGACGCATACGGCGGAGGTCATTTTGCTGCAAAGCCGGAACTTCTTTACAGACTTGTAACAGAAGCTCCGGAAGCAATTCAGTGGCTGAATGACCTTGGAGTAGAATTTGACAAAGCTCCAGACGGCACAATGATTACAACTCACGGCGGAGGAACGTCAAGAAAGAGAATGCACGCTGCAAAGGACTATTCCGGAGCCGAAATCATGAGAACACTCCGTGACGAAGTTCTCAACAGACAGATTCCCGTAGTTGATTTCACAGCAGCAATCGAACTTATTCTCGATGAAAAAGGAAACGCTGCCGGAGCAGTTCTGATGAACATGGAAACAAAGGAAATCCTGATAGCACGTGCAAAAACAGTAATAATTGCAACAGGCGGTGCTGGAAGAATGCACTATCAGGGATTCCCGACTTCAAACCATTACGGAGCAACAGCAGACGGTCTTGTACTCGGTTACAGAGCCGGAGCAAAGCTCCTTTATCAGGATACCCTCCAGTATCACCCGACAGGTGCAGCATATCCGTCACAGATATTCGGTGCATTGGTAACAGAAAAGGTACGTTCACTCGGAGCAAAGCTTGTAAATGCCAACGGTGAAGTATTTATGCACCCACTCGAAACAAGAGACGTTTCAGCTGCGTCAATAATCAGAGAATGCGGAGCAAGAGGAAACGGAGTAAAGACTCCTGACGGAATCGGACTCTGGCTCGATACACCTATGATTGAAATCAAAAACGGTGAGGGTACAATCGAAAAGCGTATCCCTGCAATGATGAGAATGTTCGGAAAATATGGTATTGACATCAGAAAAGAACCAATCCTCGTATATCCTACACTCCACTATCAGAACGGCGGACTTGATATTTCAGCAAACAATATGACTTCCGTTAATAATCTTTTCGTAGCAGGTGAGGCAGTCGGAGGAATCCACGGCAGAAACCGTCTTATGGGCAACTCACTGCTTGATATAATCGTATTCGGAAGAAGTGCCGGAAAGAATGCTGCTGAAGCTTCAAAGAGTGCAAAACTCGGAAATCTTTCACTTGAACATGTTAACAAGTTCGCAAAGGAACTCGCTGATGCCGGAATCAAAACTGATAAGGTTTCACCGAAACTCCTCCCGAATTACACAAAGTCAAAAGATATATAAATAAA
>CAMDZD010000058.1 GCA_945910815.1 uncultured Clostridia bacterium | reverse complement strand
AGATGTTTTTCGAAATCAGGAGAACCGGATATTTTCAGGTTACTGAATAATTCTTCTGAATCGCAGCCACGGCTGTAGTAAGCAGTAAGCATATTAGCAGCCATAGATTTTCCGAAACGTCTTGGACGGCTGACACAAATATACTGCTGTTCTGTATTAAAAACACTGTTTGTATATTTTATAAGCAGACTTTTGTCGATATATATATCTGAATTTACTACTCTTCTGAAATCTTCGTTTCCGGGATTCAAGTAAATACCCATTTTTTGTCCTCCTTATGTTTGTAAGCTGACCAGGTAATCAATATTATTTTCAAATTTATTGTAACAAAAAATCCAGAAAATTGCAATAGTTTTTTTAATGTAATGATTGGATTGTCTGAATTTTTTTAACATCGTACTAAAGATAACTGCTATATTCCGCATGCTTTTAAAATTTATTGTATATACTGTATCGATTTTTTGTTTTAAAAAACCATTCAGCTATAATAACTGAATGGTCTGTATGTGATTTTATAAAGTTGAAATTATATATATTTTTATGTAATTTTTTATTATTATAAATTATTTTTATTATCAGTATATATTTCCATAACTATTATATTTATAATATTTTTATAAAAATAAATAATTAAATGAATAATTATTAAAAAAACAAAAAGGAATAAATATACATTACTAAAAATATTACCCGAAGAGCTGACACTTGACAAACCAAAGGTTAGAAACAAGAGCATTACTGTACGCAATGTATATATTCATTATTTGTGATATTTATTTACATTCAAGCAATTAATTTTCGCATCTGATAAATAATGTATTTATTCTATTACTATTACTATTACTATTGCTATTGCATGAGTTCTGGCGGAACTGTTGCTATGTCAGAAAATGATGTTGCAGGCATTAATACTTTTTTTGCTCCGCTATCAAGACATACTTGAAGTGTGTTTGCAAGCTCATCTGCTTTCATTATTGTACCACTAATACTTATTTCACCTAAATAAACGATCACACGATTTACAATTGTATTCTGTTACGATTCCGCCACTCTCTCGGCGACATACCGTATATATTCTTAAAAGCTCTTGAAAAATGCAGTTGATTGTCATAACCGACCGCCTGGCTTATATCACCTATTGAAAGCTGTGTCAGTTTAAGCAGTTCAGCCGCTTTTGCCATGCGATAGCTCAGAAGAAATTCCTGAGGAGATTTCCCGACAGCTTGTTTGAAGATTTTTCCAAAGTAGCTTCTGTTTAACCCGCATACAGCAGCCACATCCTCTACAGAAATATCATTCTGAAAGTTATGCTCCATAAAATTCAGCGCTTCATGGATATAAAAGTCACGCAGCTGACTGCCCTTCTGAATATTAGTACCGGCGGAAGAACGCATCATATAATCCAGAAACAGATATAAATGTCCAATAAGGTGGAACGGTGACGATTCACGGTTTTGTGTCATATACAGCATTTCGTTCATCATATCCTCTCTGAGGCTTTTGGACTGTGCATGATATATCGGTGTGTCCATCGTTAAACCCGCTGATTCAACGATGGATTTGGCACGCAGTCCGTCAAATTCTACCCAGACATATTCCCATGGCAGTTCCTTATCAGCGATATATGTAGTTATCTGACCCGGAAAAATCATAAATCCCTGCATACTTTTCACAGAATAGGTTTTTGTATTCCCCTTACTGTCGTCCGCCATAAGTGTTCCTGTACCGGAAATGACGTAGTGAAACAAATAATGATTGCGGGCAGCGGGTCCAAAAGAATGTGCCGGCTCACACTGTTCACATCCAAACTGGTACAATCCCAGATCTACAAAATTTTCACTGGGAAATACAGAAAAAATCAAATTGTGCATACCGTTTCCTCCGAATTCATAATTTTCAATAAATTCTGGTCTGATGTGTCTATATAATTTAGATATTCAGACTGATATCATAAGTATTATAACATGAAATATGCCAATATGCAAGCTCACATGCATTATATGCTTGAAAAATTGCATATTGGTATAATTCCTGTTGAAATATGCTATTTACAAATCGCAAAATGGCATGTTATAATATAATCACCGAAAGCGACAATCATAAAAATACCATAAGGAGGGCAATAACATGAAAAAAAGAAGTCATTTAACCTGTCTGACATTAGCAGCAACAATATCCTCACTTATTTTAACAGGCTGCAGCAGTACGTCTGGCAGTGACGGAAAAACTGAAATCAGAATGATACAGTATAAACCGGAGGCTGTTGCAGCATTCGAGGAAATCGAGGAACGTTTTAATGCCACACATGATGATATTATTCTGAAAATCGAATCACCAAACGAGGCGATGACCATTCTGAAAACACGTCTTATTAAGGAAGATTATCCTGACATTGTCGGAATCGGCGGAGATATCAATTATTCAAACTTTCTTGACGCCGAACTGTTTATGGATATTTCCGATTTCGACGGAATTTCTGATATCAAGCCTTCCTATATGCAGATTGAGAAAGACCTGGAGTTTATTCCTCAGGATGGTGTTTACGCTCTGCCGTATGTAGCAAACTGTGCAGGTATTCTTTACAACAAGGATATGTTCGAGGAAAACGGCTGGGAGATACCGACTACATGGACGGAATTTACTGAGCTGTGCGAAACGATTCAGTCCAGCGGTCAGCTTCCTCTATATTTCGGATACAAGGATACATGGACGACCCTTGCACCATGGAATGCGTTGGCAGTTGGTCTTGCAGACGCAGATATCTGCTCACAGGTAAACTCAGGCAATACAACCTTTGCAGAGGGATATGCAGAAGTTACTGATAAGATGAAAGTACTGCTTGAATATGCAGAGCCAAATCCCTACGCTTACAGCTATAACGATGCCTGCACAGCTTTTGCAAGAGGAGAATCAGCAATGTACCCCATTGGCAGCTATGCAGTACCGCAGATATTGTCAGTCAATCCGGATATGAATATCGACTCTTTTACTTTCCCGGCAAATGAAAACGAAAGTGATAACGTTTTAAATTCAGGCGTTGATTTACAGTTTTCTGTTATGAAGGAATGTGAAAATAAAGAGGCTGCATATGAAGTATTAAGATTTTTTTACGATGACGAAACCATTCAGATATATATGGACAATCAGAATGCAGTTCCATGCAAGCAGGGAGATTTTGAACTGCCTTCCATACTTGATGGTATGAAGTCTTACATTGAAGCAGACAGAATGTCTGATTTCCACGATCACCATTATCCAAGTGAAATGAGTGTTGACGCTATGATACAGACTTATCTTATGGACGAAAGTGATAACGCTGCTGAAACATTCCTTAACCGTTTTGATAAGGAATGGAAACGCTATAACCGTGACTTGATTGAAAAAGTCAGAAAATATGAGGAGGGACTGAAATGAAAGAAATCAAAAACAAACGCAAACCTATGTCAAAAAGAACTAAAACCTTATTGCTTATGACACTGCCTGCTCTGATACTCTTTGTTCTGTTCAATACTATCCCGCTGATAACCGGTGCTTTTTACAGTCTTACCAATTATCGTGGATACGGTTCTTATGACTTCGTAGGTTTAAGAAATTTTGCTGATCTGTTTCAGGACAGCAGAGTTGGAAAATCATATCTATTCACTTTCAAATATGCAATAGCCGGAACGATACTTGTAAATGTTCTTTCCCTGCTTATCGCAATGGGACTTAACAGTAAAATCAAATTCAAGAATACACTGAGAGGAATGTACTTCCTTCCGAATATTTTAGGAGGACTGGTTGTAGGATATATTTTCAGCTTTATTTTCACCTATATTATTCCGACTGCCGCAAAAGCATTACATATTGATTTTCTCAGCAACAGTATTCTTGCGAGTGAAAAGTGGGCGTGGATCGGTGTTCTGATAGTGGGCGTATGGCAGACTGTTGCCATGAACACAATTATCTATATTTCAGGACTTCAGACGATTCCGACAGATATTTACGAGGCAAGTGCTATTGACGGTGCAGGAAAATGGTACACATTCAGAAAGCTGACGCTTCCTCTCCTGCTCCCGTTTATTTCAACCAATCTTATACTCAGCACAAAAAATATGCTTATGGTATTCGACCAGATCATGTCACTGACAAAGGGCGGACCAGCTCAGAGTACAGAATCCATATCCTACCTTATCTACCGCAATGGTATGGACGGCGGTCAGTTCGGATTCCAGAGTGCAAACGCAGTTGTATTCTTTATTGTAATCGTTGCAATTTCCGTTTTCCAGCTTATTATGACAAATAAAAAGGAGGAACAGTTATGAGAAAGCCTGGTATTTTCAAAAAATCTTCAGTACATGGCAAAACAAATATTCTCCTGACAGTAATACTTATCCTTGGTTGCGTTACAATATTATTTCCTCTTTACATGACAATCGTTATTGCTCTTAAATCGCCTTCTGAAATGACCAATGATGTTACAGGTGCATTAAGCCTGCCAAAGAGTTTCAGCCTTGATAATTTTGCAGAGGCTATGCGTGTGACAGATTTCTGGCATTCTCTCGGAAACAGTGTTCTTATTACTGGAGCTGCAATTATATTATCGCTTGTAATTCACTCCATGGCAGGTTATGCAATCGGCAGAAGTATGGCAAGGCACAAGGGATTCAGGTTCATTTACTTCTATATAGTCAGCGGTATGTTTGTACCATTTGCGATTCTTATGATGCCCCTTGTAAAGGAAACTGCAAAGATGAATATTGACAATATGTTCGGTGTAATTATTCTTTATGTCGTATTCTATATGCCGATGAACGTTATGCTTTACAGCGGCTATCTTAAAAATATCCCCCTTGCAATGGAGGAAGCAGCAGAGATTGATGGTGCGTCCACATGGAAAACATACTGGAAGATTATCTTCCCAATGATGAAGCCTATGCACGCAACAGTCGCAGTGCTTACAGCTCTCGGTACATGGAATGATGTAATGACACCCCTTGTTATTATGTCCGGTTCAGAGAAAACCACACTTCCTCTTGCACAGCTGAATTTCCAGACACAGTTCGGCACAAACTATAACCTTGCATTTGCGTCTTATCTGCTTGCACTTATTCCGATTCTGATTTTCTATATTCTCTGTCAGAAACAAATCATAGGCGGAATAGCAAACGGTGCAGTAAAGGGATAATAAATACAATCTTTTTCATCACTGCATTTATGGTATCTGCGGTTCTATGCCGCAGATACCAAAATATTAAAGAGGTGTTTTTATGAATTTACAGAATAAAATTATGCTTATAACCTATGCAGACAGTATGGGAAAAAATCTGAAAGAGCTGCATGAGGTTCTGAATAAACACTACAGGGAGGCTGTCGGCGGTGTGCATATTCTTCCGTTTTTCCCGTCATCAGCTGACCGTGGATTTGCACCTATGCGTTATGACAAGGTTGATGAGGCATTCGGCAACTTTTCTGATATTGAGTCAATCGGAAAGGACTACTACCTGATGTTTGACTTTATGGTCAATCACATTTCTGCAAGCTCCGAATACTTTCAGGATTTCTTGCAAAAGAAAGAATCTTCGGAATATAAGGACTTTTTCATTCGTTACAGTAAATTCTGGAACGGCGAACCGACACAGGAGCAGATTGATAAAATTTACAAAAGAAAGCCCCGTGCACCATATATTGAAGCTGAGTTTGAAGACGGTTCAAAAGAAAAAATCTGGTGTACATTCTGCGAAGAACAGATTGACCTTGATGTAACAAAGGATAAAACAAAGGAATTTATCCGACGTACACTCAAGGATATGTGCAGACACGGTGCGGCAGTTATACGTCTTGACGCATTTGCCTATGCTGTAAAAAAAGCAGACACAAGCTGTTTCTTTATAGAACCGGATATATGGGAACTGCTTTATGATATCGAAAAAATCGTTAAGGAAGAAAACGCAGAAATTCTTCCGGAAATTCACGAGCATTATACTATCCCTATGAAAATCGCTGAAAAAGGATTCTGGATATATGATTTTGCACTTCCGGTACTGACACTTCATGCACTTTACAATCACACCGGAAAGTATCTCAAAGACTGGCTTGAAAAATGTCCGATGAAACAGTTTACAACTCTTGATACCCATGACGGTATCGGCATTGTTGATGTAAAGGACCTACTGCCGGATGAAGAGATTGAAGCGGTCAAGGAACAGATGTACAGTCAGGGTGCAAACGTAAAGAAAATATACAGCTCCGAGGCGTACAACAATCTCGACATCTATCAGGTCAACACAACATATTATTCAGCACTTGGCAACAATGACGACGCCTATCTGCTGGCTCGTGCAATTCAGTTTTTTGCTCCGGGTATTCCGCAGGTATACTATGTAGGAATGCTCGCAGGCTCAAATGATATTGAACTTATGGAGCGTACCAAAAACGGACGTGACATCAACCGCCATTATTATACTGCGGAAGAAGTTGAAAAGGAACAGAGCCGTCCGGTAGTACAAAAGCTGAAAGAACTTATGGTTCTCAGAAATACACATCCGGCATTTTCTCTTGACGGTACAATAGAAGTCAGTACAGATGAGGATAAGCTCATAATTACAAGAAAATTCGGTAAAGAAAGCATAACGTTAAAAGCAAATCTTACTACTTATCAGTTTGATGTAAAATAAATGAGGTGTCAATATGGCAATAAAAATTAATGAAGAAACCGGTTTGTTTCAGATTATAACAAAAAATACTGAATATCAGATGAAAGCTGATAAATACGGCGTATTAAAGCATTTGTGGTACGGTGAAAAAACCGGAACTGATATGGAATATCTGTTGAAATATCCTGATGTAGGCTTTTCCGGAAATATATATGAGGCAGAAAATGACCGCACTTACTCACTTGATACTCTTCCGCTGGAATATTCCTGTGAGGGAGTTGGTGATTACAGAATACCGGCTGTCGCTATGACTAATCCGGACGGCAGCACCGCCCTTGATCTGAGATATCAGAGTTATCGTATCAGCAAAGGAAAGTATAGCATCAGCGGACTGCCGGCTGTATATGCAGATGAAAACGAAGCAGATACGCTGGAAATTATTTTAAAGGATACAGTTTCTGATATTGAAGTAACACTAAAATATGGCATAATTGAAAAGCTGGATATTATAACAAGATGTGTTTCAATCACCAATATGGGAACTGAGCCGGTCACAATTACCCGTGTGGCAAGTCTTTGTCTTGATATTCCCCATGGAAACTGGGAGTGGATTCATTTTCACGGCAGACACACCATGGAGCGTCAGACAGAACGAATGCCTCTGAATCACGGTATTCAGGAAAGTTCAAGCACAAGAGGTACTTCAAGTCATCAGCAGAATCCGTCCGTGCTGCTTTGTTCCCCCGACTGTAACGAAACCTCCGGCAGCTGTATTGGTGCGGCTCTTATGTACAGCGGCAGCTTTCAGACAAAAATACAGCTTGACCAGTTAAATCAGGTACGCCTTGTTATGGGCATTCATCCGGATATGTTTAGCTGGGAGCTTAAACCGTCTGACACCTTTGCTACTCCGGAAGTAATACTTTCATACAGCGGCAACGGCATGGAAACCTTGTCCCATAATTTCCACAGGGTTATCCGTGAACACGTTTGCAGAGGCAGATATAAACTGGCTGAACGTCCTGTCTTAATCAACAACTGGGAAGCTACTTATTTCGATTTTGACGAACAGAAGATTCTTAAAATTGCCGGGCAGGCAGCAGAACTCGGCGTGGATCTTCTGGTACTGGACGACGGCTGGTTCGGCAAAAGAGATGACGACTGTTCCGGTCTTGGGGACTGGTCTGTCAACGAGGAAAAACTGCACGGCGGACTTGGAAATCTTGCTGAAAAGATAAATGCAATGGGTATGAAATTCGGTTTATGGTTTGAACCGGAAATGGTTTCAGAGGACAGCAATCTTTATCGTGAACACCCCGAATGGGCAATTAAGATACCATCAAGAAATCCGGTCAGAAGCCGTTATCAGCTGGTGCTGGATATGACAAATCCGGAGGTTCGGGAATATCTTTTTGATACAATCAGCAGAGTTTTAAACAGTGCAAATATTTCCTATGTGAAATGGGATATGAACCGCAGTATCTGCGACTGGTACTCTCCATGCTTTTCATCAGCAAATCAGGGAGAAATGCCACACCGTTATCTACTGGGTCTTTACGAACTCCTTGAACGTCTGACTTCCAACTTTCCTGAAATACTCTTTGAAGGCTGCAGCGGCGGAGGCGGACGCTTTGACGCAGGTATGCTTTACTATTGTCCGCAGATATGGTGCAGTGATGACACAGATGCCTTTGAGCGTACAAAAATACAGTATGGCACATCATTTTTCTATCCTGTTTCTGCCGTGGGTTCTCATGTTTCAGCTGTTCCGAATCACCAGACAGGAAGAGTAACTCCAATTGAAACAAGGGCTGTTACCGCTATGGCAGGCAGCTTTGGTTATGAGCTTGATCTGAATACACTTTCGGACAGCGAAAAGCAAGAGGTAAAAGAACAAATCGTTCGATTTAAAAAAGACGGTCCGCTGATTCACAATGGTTTATACTACAGGCTTAGCAATCCTATGACAGATAAATTTGCTGTGTGGGAGTATGTTTCGGAAAAATGTAATGAAGTGCTTGTATACGGCGTAATTTTCCATACAGAACCAAATCACACACAGTATCATATCAGACTGCGTGGACTTCTGCCGGAGGTTAATTACCGCCTTGCTGAAAACGGAAACATTTACAGTGGAGCCGCACTTATGAACGGAGGAATTTTACTTCCAAAGTCATGGGGAGATTATGCACCGATTGAAATACATTTTATTGCCGAAAACTAACAGGAGGACGTCTTATGAAATATCAGAAATTCAAAGAACAGCTTAATGATGGTAGTTTTGACAACGTCATAAAAGAACTCTACGGCAGTTCTGAACAGATAATTTCACATCAGAAAAAGCGTTATCTCGAAGCAGTTGAAAAGTTTAATGAATATTTTCCCGAACATGACGAGGTTCAGATATACTCTGCACCGGGACGTACAGAAATCGGGGGTAATCACACCGATCACCAGCATGGCTGTGTACTTGCAGCAGCTGTGAATCTGGATATAATTGCAGTTGTTGCATTTCATAATGAGGGTGTCATTCGTTTAAAGTCCAAAGGACATTCCCGTAACCTTGTGAATCTTA
>CAMDZD010000057.1 GCA_945910815.1 uncultured Clostridia bacterium | reverse complement strand
AAGGGCAGAGTATTGTGTAATCGTCACCATATACGTCATCGTTGAAAATTCTTGTGCCACAGCAGTCACATAATGATGTATGGCTTTCGATACAGTCGTAGCATATAACCTGACCGTTTACTTCGCTGTAATCGTCTGTGTCGATTACACAGCCACAGTTTTCGCAGATAAGTTTGTTTTCTTCCATTTTAAATTCCTCCGTAAATAAAAATTGCCCTCCCGAAATCAATCGGGAGGGCTTGGTGTCTGAGTTAATATTCTTCTGCTAAAAGCATTGTTGAGTGGTCTCCGTCATCAATAACATAGACCTTTGCTGTGACAGGGTTTGCGATTGTGGGGAGTAAGTATTCCATTCTGTATTCTGGCTGTTCTGAAAAATGTGTGATTCTCTGAATACTGCCGAGATTTTCAAGCTCAAATACCTGAAAGTAATCGCAATTTTCGGGAAGCCTGTCAATACATTCCCACATAAAAAGCTGGAGTTCAAGCGGTATTTCCGAATAAACCCCACGTGTAAGATAACGCTGATTTCTGAACATTTTCACACCTCCTGTTCGTTTTTTTACGTTCCTATGTTCCGCCCGAAAGCGGTCTGACCCCTCTATGCGGTCGACATTATCGTATAATCAGTACCTGGCATAGATTCACTGTTATGATATATAACTGAAAAATATGGCAATAACAAAGCTCCTCCCATTGCTGAGAGGAGCAAATGATTATTTGAAATTAAGCGGAGAATCGGGTAAGAGTAAGGTTTTTCCACGAATTACAGTTTCATCTCTGCCTCCGATATCAAAATTGACTATTGAACCCTGAACAAAACAATCACCCACACTCATGTTATCAAGCTGCCAGATGTCTTTTTTCTTGAATCCGAGCATATCTGCGAGAGTATTTCTTGATGTGATTTCAGGTCTGAAACATATATTCAGGCTTGCTTGTCTTAAAATACGGCTTTCTTTGATACTGCCAAGGTACTGAGTTGCAAAATTTAAATCAATGTAATATTTACGTCCTTCACGCATTATTTTGCTTATAATACTGCCGTCAGAAAGATTCTGATTCTGAATCTCATCTATGAAGATGCTGAGCTGGCGATATTCACTCTGATGTTTCAGTGCATAAAAAAGTGATGCCAGAAGCATATCAGTTAATTGATTGCCGTTCTTTCCGCCAGCTTCTTCAATGTTGATGATAACAATATCCTTACATTTATTCAGAAATGTAAACCAGTCATCTGTCTGGTCATCAGAACCATTTTCCAGAAGTTCATCTAAAACCTGACCAAGCTTATTAAGTATACTCTCCTTAGTGCTGGATTCGACTTTACTCGTATCAGTACATTGAAGCAGTTCATAATAATCTTTATAATTACAATGAGAATATTCAATGTAATCCTTCATTGTTTTTTTCAGAAACGATAACTGACTCTGAGTTGAGTTATGCATTGCTTCACCAATTATGTCTGTGAGCATATTTCTCTGCTTAACAGGTGTATCCTGTTCATATGTATAAAGCAGATGTACAGGCAGACCTGATTCTGATGCATCATAAAAAGTGATGTGTTCATCAATAAATTCTTTTGATAACTTGCCTTCAAGTTCTGATTCTGAAAACGAATTACTGCTGTCAAATACAACAACACGATTACCATGCATTGCAAGTCGTGCCATAAGCTGAGTAAGGAAAACAGTTTTACCTGAACCTGACTTACCTGTGATACAACGGTGCTGGTTTTCGTTTGGTCTGAGTAACTGCCCAGCTTTATGTCCAAAAACATTCTCAATAAGCGGCAGGAAATCAGGATTATTGTTTTTATCTGTAAAGTATTGTTTTGTACTGAGGCTGTTGATATATCTGAGAGTTTCAGAGCTTACCATATCAGCGTATTTAAATGCTACAAGGCTAATGTGAAAAGAAGTTTCATCTTCACAGTAAACAGTAGTCGGCTTTTTGTGTCCGTTTGTTGCGACAAGGTAATTATGATTTTCCAGAGTGCTGAGTATTCCGTTTACGGTCTGTACATCGGTGATTTCAGGGAGAAATAACTTCTTCATAACTGATTCTTCCATCATCATAAGCTCACCATCTACAATGACTGTATCAGAATCTGGCTTATAGTTCATCTCTCTGCAAAGCCTGGTTATTTCAAGCTTTTTACCTATGATGAGACGGTTTAAAGCTTTAGAAAAAGAGTTGATAATGGCAAAGGATTTTCCACATTCAAAATCCTGTGAATCCTGTATCAGCTTTTTAAGATAGCCCTTAAATTCTGCATTATCTGCAACATGGAATATTCTCATCCAGACATAGAAAACAGATAAAAGTACAGCATATGCGGTACAAAAGCTGTCAGAAGAAAAATTGTCTTGTTCCTGTTCTTTTATCTCCGCAATGTTCTTCTGAAGCATAGAGCCATATTCATCAATATGTCTGCAAAAAGTTTCAACGAAATATCTTGTCATCTCGTCAAGAACGTTTGATAATTCATAGCGGCCTTCATCCGAGTATTCTTTTCCGAAATTTTCATCAGGTTCAATGTGGATTCCTGTTCCCTGCGGAAGATAGTACTGTATTTCATTTGAAATAACAGCAAGATTGAACGGTTTGCAGTCGGCATTGGATTTATATCCGAGAATAGTATCGATTGAATTTAAGCGTTTACCACAGGTTTCGCTGATGGTATCATCAATAAAGACAACTGTTTCGTCCTTGCTGTTATTAAGAAGGCTTGTGAGTTCATATTTACTCATTGTAAGTGATTTAGGCTGTATTTTTCTGTCGTAGGTCTTGAGGTAAATACCAGCAAGCTGTCTGGCTTCATTACCTGCAAATGAAACCGAAAGTATCGAAGAAAATTCGCAGTGGATATATTTAAGAAATGTTGAGATTATTCCTGCACAGTTATAAATCATAAGCATTATTTCAGTCGGAGATTTTAAGTGTATTTTTAAATCTCCGAAAATTTTCTCAGGGGTTTTATTTACAGCGGGAAGATGTTTACTCCTGTATGCTTCAGAGATAAAGCCGTTGTATGTATCGGGAAAATCAGATTCACTGCAGGTAAATTCAGCTCCTGTAAGAACATTGTCTTTAACGCTGAGAGTGATTCCAGGAAATTCAGGAATAGTCATAACAGCTGGATTTCTTCCAAGAACATCCATAAGCATATTATAAAGGAAGTCGTTTGCAATTTCATTATTGCACATTATTCTGAAAAGAGGAAAGTATTTTATGAGCTTTTTTCTGGTAATATCTTCAAGAGGGATTACCGTCGTTTTAGACGTAGTTGTTGCTGTCTCATATTCGATTACAACGCTTGTAATTTTGGTGTTGTTAATCCTGGAAACAAGAAGATAGCTTTCATTGAATTTGATGTATCCGACTTCTTTTTTCTTTCCGCTTGGCTCTGTGCAAGAAATAATTCCTAAGCTGTTCGCTTCGAATTTTCTTGAAGAAAGCTCTCTTTCAGCTTTCATTGATGAGATTGTTCCCATAAGTCGATTAATAGTATCGGCATCGGCATTATGCATTCCCTGAGCCTGAGCCATTACTGCATTGAGCTGATTCTGAATACTGTTGCAATTTACCTGAAGTGCATTGTTTGCGGCAATCAGGTTTGCATTGTCGTTTCTGAGGTAATCACGTTCATTTATAACATCATTAACGTTTTCGAATAATGAGTTGTTGCCTGCATATGAGTTAAATGAAGGGTTGTTGTTATACATACTCTTTCTCCTTAATATATAAGTTTGTTTTTGTGTGATTGAGATAAGTGTGGTACCGACCTTATCTCTCTGCTTCATGAAGTTTAAAATCAGTATAACACCAGAAAACGGATATGTAAATAGTTTATAAAAATTAGTGATAAAAATTTTTAAAAATGATAGCAAAATGGTTATTAAATAATTGATACGTGAAAATAAATATGAAATAGTGAAATCTGTTGATTTTTGCATTGATATGGATTATAATAAAAATATACTATTTTGAGGTGATACTATGAGCAGAATGATATATGCAAAGGGCATAACAGCACTTTCTGTTGTTGAACTTATGCATGGAAGAAAAACAAAGATTGCAGTCAAGAATGAAAACGGAAATTTTAAAATAGAAACAAAATCTGTAATTACGCAATATCTTAATCCAAATAATGAAAGAACAAAGATGACACCAAAAATTGCTGATGCAGTATGTAATAATTTTGAATACTATATAAGAGAAACAGCAGATAATGAAAGCTTTGGTCTGATGTGTGGCAAGTCATTGCTGTTTATATATTCTGTCAACGGAATTGACATAACTTATATACTTCAGAAAAACTATGGTGATTCAGGAAAATCAGATATAACGGATTTTCTTGTAAAAATTGTAGGTTCGATTTTTAAAAGCTTTATCGGAAAAGGAAGCATAGAGTATTCTGAACTTCGTGAGATTGTGTATAAAAATTTATTCGGTGTGTTTTTGAGTGATAATGGTGATATTATTGATATTCCGCTAAGTACTTACATGAATTTCGTTCCACAGTTGTATGATAATTATCCTCGTGACGATGAAGAAATATATACTCGTTTGGATTATCTTCTGGAATTGATTATGGCTGATGATATGGAAAGATTTATTGATAAATACGGAAAAGAAGAAATCAGAATCTCCAGAAAAGAGATATCGGGAAAAAGATGGAAAGAGCTGTACTTTCTCAACAAGTTTAGAATAATCTCTTTTTTAAAAATCAATTCCAGGATAATAGAAGAAAATAATTATCTGTTTGAAAGTATGCGGCTGCAACTGTATAAAAATACAATAGATTCTTTAATAAACAAATATGATACTGTGGAAAACAAAATTCTGAAAGAAAATAACATCTACAAAACCTTCATGGGCGAACTGGAAAACTATACAGATTTCATACGATTTCAGGCGAGAATAGATAAAGAGCTTACGTCATTCGGTTGCTTTAAACCATATAACAAGGTTATCGATGAACCACGAAAACTGGTGACTGAAATTATGGATTTTCTTTTTTACGGTGTGTATGCAAAAATAGGACGGGCTGATGAAAAAGGTAACTTGACAGAGGTATGGAGAGATTATATAACCAAATATATAAGCGGTGAGCAGGATAAATTTACAAAGACTGTAAAAGATGCTGTATACAACAGAATAAAATACAATCTGGAAAACAATGAGTATTTTGAATCGTTACTGTGGCAGTTTATGTACTATGTATTCAGTATAGATTTCTATATGGTCAGTTCACAAAAAGAGTGGCTTTTCCTTGTTGAACAAATGCTGAAAGATGTGATGGAGAATAAAACAGTATCAGATACCAGAGAGCATATGCAGATGATTTTTGACAGCTTTCAATTCAAAAGATTATCAGGTAACAAGGAAATGAAATTCACGCCGTATGATGTGAAGTATTTTCGTTTTCTTGATGTACTGGGGTTAAACTGGTATCAGGATACACATAAAAAAATTCTGAGTGATGACAATGGTTTTGATTGCCTGGAAATAAGAAACGAAATGGCAATCAAATATATTGAACTTAAAATTGATATTCTTATAAAAAAATTATATTCAACAATTGAGCTTGCAGAAAAGCTGTTTAACATCAAATCACCTGAAGAAATGACTGGGTACAGATTACTTTTAGGAGATGAAAAAAATAACTGGAAGTATAATTTGCTGTATAATGTATGCAATGATAACTCTCAGAAAATTGCAATTTCATTGGAAGAACTTAAAGAGCTTTTAAGCTGGATTTCAACATTGATTATCGGCAGCAGAATTAATGAGAAAAGTTGTAACAAAAGAAAAGAAGAATTTAAAAACTATGCTGAAAGAATTGCCAAGATGCAGAATGTAAGATATGAGAGCATATATAAATCTGATAAAAATATCCTTAAAAAGAAAAATACAAAACGTTTTAACGAATTAAACAAGGAACTATGGAAAAGTGAAATCATACAGAATTTGTATAAGTGGATAAAGAAAATTCTGGGTTATATTATATATTCAGACTGGATTGATGAAAATATCAGACTCGTATAAAAATTTTCGCTTTTCTCAGATTTTTACGAATTTCAAAAAAATGATTTCAGAAAAAATCCAAAAGGCAGTGCTTTTTGAGAAAAATCAAAAACGATTTAATTCAGATTCGTAAAATTTTAGAAAAACTAAAAAATTTCTCCTGGTTTATAGAGATTGAAATAGAGGACAAAAAGTATTACATTTTTTATAAAACTACTAACATACAGATAAAAAGTAGTACCTTATATTGGATTGTATCAGGTATTAATAGCCTATATTTATACGATTACTGCTTACTTGAATACGGAAAGACAGAGGTAATACCGTTACCTCTGTCTTGCAGAATATGTTAAATTATATAAATACAAATAATATAATTATATAACAAATAATTATATTAAATATATATACTATATAGTATATATTATAATAAGAGTATATACATAAGACATATATTATAAGACTGTATTGTATATAAGATTATACTATATGTATATAACGTACTGTAACATATAAATCTCATAAACAGCATAAGGAGGATAATATCATGAGAAGTGAATCAGAAAAGAAGTCCATAGTTAAGAGCATTAAGCTCTCACCATTACAGGAACAGCAGATTAAGGAGCAGGCTGATAAAAAGGGTATGAAGTTCAGCGAGTATATGCTTGACTGTGCATTACATAATAATCAGGGTATAACACCACAGATAGCGGTAAAAATGCAGGAAATGGTTAATATGGTTCTTGAAATCGCAGACAATATTGACAGCAGGGACTATATTCGTAAAGAGGAACTCAGACAGAAAGCTAATGATTTTGACGGATTATTTAAATCACTTACACCACAGGAAAAGTATAATAAGCTTGAAAAACAGATGGGTCTTTTTATTGAGGGAGGTGCTGGAATATGGGAATCCTTAAAGTAATAAGAAATACAAATGACGGACTTGAATATATGTATAATGCTCTGAATTATGTTCTTTACGGGCATACTGATTATGACAAGCGTTACAGTCTGAATACTGATATTGATAATGCATACGAACAGTTCTTATTGGTAAAGAGATATTTTGGTAAAACCAGTGGAAATCCCGTATTTCATTTCGTTGTTTCATATACTCCAAGAACAACATGGGGCGATAATTCTGAAAGAGCCGAATATTTTAGCCGTAGTATTGCAATGTATTTCTCGGACAGATATCAGCTTGTATACGGTATACATAAAAAGCCTTGCAGTAAGAAATATGGTGGTTGTGCTTCTATATATCATACCCATTTTGTTATGAATTCTGTAAGCTATATTGACGGGAAAATGTTCTCAGGTAACAAGTCGGAAATGTATGATTTTCTTGAATATATCAAGAAAGTTACGGGAGATAAGTCCTGGCATATTGAATATGGTTCTGGTAAGGAAAATCATTATGAGGTCGATGGAAATAATATATAAGTGTAATTCGACATGAATTTGCATAGAATTGATTTCAGAGTTTTTTCCCATTATCAGAGAGGTCTAAGTGCAGGCTGATAACAATACAGACATAAAAATATAACCCGTGAAGAAAAATCCCCCCACGAGTTATTTGTATATTTTTTAATAATAAACTTGATTTTTGCACTATTTCTTCTTTAATAACCGTTTATACAAATTATCAATACATAAAGCTCCAAATGGTGCGGTAACTAAAATCGACAATACTGCAACTGTTAGTACAACATTTCCGCAAGTTAATCCCATCGTTAACGGAATTGAGCCAATAGCTGCTTGTACAGTTGCCTTTGGTGTATATGCCAGCATACAAAATAATCTTTCTTTTTGTGATAAATCTGTTTTTATCAGAGATAAACCCACACCTGTCATTCTGAACAGCAGTGCACATAAAATAAGTAATACTGATGAAATACCAGCAGATATCGCATATCTTAAGTCAACAGTAGTACCTACCAAAACGAAAAGAAATATTTCTGCTCCAAGCCATAATTTATTATATTTTGTAGATAAACGCACAGCCAGCACATCATATTTTTTCTTAATTATGATTCCCATACTCATAATGGCAAGTAATCCAGAAATCGGAATATAGCCTTGCAATCTTCTTTCTGCTTCTAAAAACAAAAAAGAAACACTAAGCATTATCAATATTTTTATCGAATCCCTTATGTGATATTTTTTAAAAAATATCACGGATAATATACCTGTACATCCTCCAAGTAATATTCCTGATACAATGGATATTGGAATTTGAATAAAATTTATTACGGATACCTCTCCAGTAGACGCTAATGCAGAAAATGCAGTAAACATTACTATTACAAAAACATCATCAACGGACGCACCTGCCAAAATAAGTTGTGGAATACTCTTGTCTGCACCATATCCTTCTTCAATCAACCGAATCATTCTGGGAACAATCACAGCAGGCGATACCGCAGCAATTACGCTTCCGATAACAGCCGCCTCTATTGTTGATACACCAAGCAATACAGGAGCTAAAATCAATGTTCCCAATATTTCTGCACAAGCAGGAACAAAACACATAAGAAATGCTGGTCTGCCGACTTTCTTTAAATCAGATATGTCAAGAGACAGTCCTGCTCTTGTAAGAATAATCACTAACGCTATCTGTCTTATTTCTCCTGAAATAGCAATTATAGATTCATCGATTAAATTCAGTGCGTATGGACTTATTAAAATTCCCACAGCAATCATTCCAAGCAGACTCGGTAATTTGATTTTCGAAAAAATCCAACCCGATAGTAACCCTAATAATAGAATAACAGCAATACTTGTTAACATAAAATCCTCCTAAATCGCAGAAATAAAAAAGCTGACAATTTCTGCGTAATAATTTCGCAGAAGTCATCAGCATAATTGCGGTTTAGGGATTTATACCCATGGGAGAACTTCATTCCCAATAGAATTATAACACAACTCAAAAGACAATGCAATAACTTTAATTTGTTGTTAAGCCTATTATATCAAAAATAAAAAGAAAAGTCAATAGTATTTTTGAAAATTATCAAAGGTTGGTACAGGGCTGATGACAGCCCCTTTTATTTCGGATTATTATATTTTGATTTTCCGAATAATCAGGTCTTATTTTCTTTTACGGTAATATTAAAATAATCAAAGCAAATCCGATAAAATCTGAAAGCATAGGTAACATCAAATTAAATAACGTGAGTTCGACAGAAAAATCAGTCAATAAGGCATAAAACCCCCTGAGGCA
>CAMDZD010000056.1 GCA_945910815.1 uncultured Clostridia bacterium | reverse complement strand
CTTTTTGTCATAGGCGTCTTTCTCCTTATCTCTGATGTGGGCTTTTTCACGCTCCTTGTTTTCGTGGAGCTTTTTCAGATATTTCTCAAAGGCAATGTCACTTGCGATGTCCTCTGCGACATCGGCAAGCGTAACTCTGCCTGCACAGCTATCAAAGAATCTCATTATGCTTTGTTGTCCTCACTTTCTGCTTCTGCCATAAGGTCAGCATCGTCAAGCTCGGTCTCCTCGTCATAATCGTCATCGTCCTGTCCGAAGTCGTAATCGTCGAGGTCGCTGTTGCCTGCGGTTTTGTCCTTCGGTTTTCTGATTTTGAACCAATAGAAAGCACCGCCACCCGCACCGGCAATCAGAAGAATGAGAACAGGCATGAAGTTTACGGAAGGTTCTTCTGCAGGCTCATCCTCTATGGATTCTGTGGGTTCAGTTTCGACCACCGGCTCTTTGCCGACACACTCACTCATATTTGTGCGGCAGATTTCGCAATCGGTCTTGATAGCTCCAACGGCACATTTATCGGTACAGGAGCAAACCGGAGCCTGTGTGCCATTCTCATTTTCTTCAATCAAAGCCATAAGGTCAGCTTCATCCACGAGGTTCATAAAGTATACGTTTTCCTGGTCGCCGTTTCGGTCAATGACAAGGTAAAAAATGTTGCCGTTCTTGGATTCCAAGGTGATGAACTGTTTGTCACGCTGAGGGCTGTTTTCCGTGGCTTCTGCTTCAATCTGGAAGAAGTCATCAATGAGTGTCATATTGCCGGTTGGGGTAAAGGAATTATCTGCGTCCTTGCCATCAAAGCCACTCATCATAAACTGCATAATCATGGACAGCAAAGCAGAGTCGATTTCGCTGTTCTGCTCGGCTTTCTCCATAATCTCCAGATAGTCGCTGTGAACATATCCCGTTTTTTCGGGAACGATAACCTCATACCAATCGCCCTCAGAGCCAATAACGATGACTTCCTCGCCACAACGCAACTGGTCGATAATCTCATAGCTCATACCGGCTCCGGTACGCAGATTCAGACGACCGCCGTTTGTCACTACCGTGCCGATGGTCTTGGCCTCCTCCGTGACAGCACCGTTCAAAGTAATCACCACGCTGCCATCCTCGTTGATGGTATAGGAGTAAGGGATTTCCTCTGCGTCCTCTGCGGTTTCATCCGTTGAAGGAGTATCGGTGCCCGTGGTGGTCTCGGTTTCGGGTTCGGTGATAGCTTCACCACCCGATGCAAAGGCTGTAACAGAAAAGCTCGTCATGCAAAGCACAACGAGCATCAAAGAGAGTATTCTTTTCAGATGGTTTCTCACTACTTATTCCTCCGTTTCATTGATTTCGGTAAGGGACACGGACGGAATGGGGTTCTTCTTCGCCGCCGTAATCAGTTCAAAGAGCATATCGGGCGACAGACCGTATTCACGCACCATACCGATGATGTCCGTATTTTCGATGCGGATAATATCCACATCAATCTTTTTGTTTCTTTCCTGCAGCGAAGCAATCTTCGCCACATTCTTTTCTCTCTCCTCACGGAGTTTAACGACTTTAGGGTTCATAAATCCTCCTTTACGGGCTTGGCAAACGCCCATAGGCTAAAAAGTGCTGTTGCCAGTAGCTTGAAGAAAGGTCAGCATACTGGATAGGGTCACCGCAATGAATCATCATATTGTTGCCGACGTAGATACCGACGTGGGATGCCCCTGTGGTATCGTAGGTGCCCTCAAAGAATACAAGGTCGCCGGGGCGCACATTGGATGCAGATACTCTTGTGCAGATACTGAGCAAACCCGAAGCTCCAAGTCTGCCCACGTTCCAACCGACACCGCAGTTGTTTATTACATAGGATACAAAGCCGGAGCAATCAAAGCTCGTAGCAGGTGACGAGCCGCCCCAAACATAGGGAAAACCGAGATATTTTTCCGCTTCTTCCATCATAGCGGCGAACTGCGGGTCTGACAGCGCCGAGGCAGGGATTTCATAATCCTCATACTCGGTGTTGTAGTAGCGGTTCACATACGCCGAATCGGGAAAGAGGTCCGGCCTGTTGCCCAGGGTGCTCATATAGGTGGCGTACAGTGATAGTTGGTCTTGGCTCATAATATACACAGGAACATGAGAAAGGTTGAAGTTTTCAAGGCTCACATGACAGATATAGTAGGTGTAAGGCACTTGAACTTCGTACTCATATTCCTCGGTAACAGTCTCTCCGGTTTCGGGGTCTGTGTAGGTGTAGCTGCCCGTTCGTGTCTCTGTGCGATACCTCGTTTCCGTGGTGACGGTCTCGGTAAGGATATACTGCTTGTCGAACAGCATTTGAATTGTGCCGCCGACCTCATCAATCGTCCATTCTCCGCCATGCAGAGCCGAGATAGCGGAAATCAGCACATAGGGGTCATGCTCAATATCGTCCAAGTCAAAGTGGTACTCGTCATAGTCGTGGGTTCGCTCGTAGCTGTCCAGATAATCCTGCAACTCTGCTTCCATGGCACAATATTGAGCCTCCGCAGCCTGCATATCCGCATCCGAAGTGGAATAAGAGGATGCGGCCAAGCCCGACACGCCACTCTGAGCGATGACAGAGCATGAAGAAACCACGCCTAATAGGAATGCCACAATAAGAGAGAGGCCGAGGACGACCAAGACTCCTTTCCGATGCCTTGCTATGAATTGTCCGGTTTTCTTTGTCCCTTCGGCGGCTTTCTCTGCGGTCTTTGCCGTGGTCTCTGCGGTTTTCGCCGTAGTCTTTCCGGTCTTGCCGGCTTTCGCTGCCATATACTCTTTCTTGATAGCCCGTTTCTGTTGCCATCGTGAATAGGGATTACTGGAAAACTGCGGATTATCCCGTTGAGCCTGCTTGTTCAGAGCTTTCAGATTAGCTTTATCAGCGACCTTTTCAGCGTGAGCCGCATTGCGATAAGGCTTTAACTGATGGGAGCGATGTGCGGATTCAAGTGTCCGCACACCGCCCTCGGCAGCTTCTTCCAGCTTATGAGCACTCTCTACGCCAACGTTGTCCTCCTCGGATTCTCTGACTTCCCGGTGAGCTGATGCAAGCACAACATTGAGTGGGGCATCCGTTACCGAATGAGCGAGTTTGGAGGGAGCTTTCTTTTCGACCTCCTCAAAATGCAGACGTACCGTGACTTTGCCATCGCCATCCACGACACGCTCTTTTCTTTTAACGGTTTTCTTGGGGATTTTTGCCTCGGCTTTGTCCACCTTATCCGCCGCTTTGTCAGCTTTCCGAATGACTTTTTCAAGCTCCGGGGCAGCTCGTTCCTCGTCGGTAAACTGTAGCCTTGGCGAACGCTTACTCATAGGCAATCACCTCCCATCGCAGGGTAAGCAAGGGTTAGTCCTCAACGATGATGTGGACGGATACCTTATCACCGAAAATATTGTGAATCGCAGAGGACATAGCGGCAATCATTTCGATGAACTCATCGCCGTCGTCGGATTCATCCTCAACAGCCTCGCTGTCGGCGTAGGGGCAACCCGGACAGCCGCAGCAGTCACAGCAGCACTCATCGTCGCAAACTTCCCCGGCAGGGATATAGCCTGCATCTTCGGGTGCAATCAGCTCGTTCTCCATCAGTTCGGCAAGGTCGGCTTCGCTACCGAAAATCATATAGGAACGAGGAACGCCCCAAGTCTTGAACAGTTCCTCACTTTCCTTGCGGTGGTGCTTTGCCAATGCGATTGCAGGGGTGTTCTTTTCATCGGGCGGCAACTTGCTTACCAGATTTGCCAAGCCCTGCAGCATCATAAAGAGCTGAAACTTATCGTCGATGTGCTTGATATAGTCATCCTTGTGGATGAGATAGTGTTCGTTGTTCATAGTGAAGTCCTCCTTAATTCTTTTCCGCCTGTTCCTGCGGCTTGGTGGTCATAATACGGTAAAGCTCGGTATCTTTCGGGAAACGGTCAACGAATGGCAGGATAACGGAGCCATAAAAAAGCAGCCCTTCGCCTTCACCGCTGTGGGTGACATACGAGAGCTGATGGGGAGAAATATTCAAATGCTTTGCAAGAATCTGACGGTCGCCGGATGCCTGGTTCAGCATATAGATATAGTCGCTGTTCTCAAAGATGTTCTCTACCTCACGGGAAGAAAGCAGGTCTTTGACGTTCTGCGTAATACCGGTCGGGATGCCGCCCCATTTTCTGAAACGCTTCCAAATCTCAACGCTGTATGCCGCTGTCTGTTCCTCCTTCAACAGAAGGTGCATTTCGTCGATATAGTAGCGAGTGGATTTATGGGCTTCTCGATTGACCGTTACTCTGTTCCACACCTGGTCTTGTACGATAAGCATACCGATTTTCTTTAGCTGCTTGCCAAGCTCCTTGATGTCGTAGGATACGATACGGCTGTGAATGTCCACGTTGGTTCTGTGATTAAATACATTCAATGAACCTGTGACGTAGATTTCAAGTGCGGTTGCGATATAGTGTGCTTCCTTTTCCTCCTGCTTCAAAAGAGCGTTATACAAGTCCTCAAGGATTGGCATTTTCTCCGGTTTGGGGTCCGCCAGATAGTCACGATAGACCAAACGCACACAACGGTCGATGACCGTCTTTTCAACAGGCTGCAAGCCCTCTTTGCCGCCGACAATAAGCTCGCAGAGAGACAAGATGAAGTCGGATTTCAGCGACAGCGGATTTTCGTCGTCGCTGTAGTTAAGGTTCAAATCCATCGGATTGATATAATGGGGCGAGGTCGGGGAAATGCGAATGACCTGTCCGTGCAGTCTTTCTACGAGAGGTCCATACTCGGCTTCGGGGTCGCAGATGATAATATCATCGTCGGTTACGAGAAATACGTTGGCAATCTCACGCTTTGCAGAGAAAGATTTACCACTACCCGGCGTACCTAAAATCAAACCGTTGGGGTTTTTCAGCTTCTTTCGGTCAACCATGATAAGGTTGTTGGAAAGAGCGTTGATACCGCAGTACAGAGCTTCATCGCCGTTTTGGAACAACTCCTGTGTGGTAAAGGGTACAAAAATAGCGACGCTCGATGTGGTCAAGCCTCGCTGAATCGGAATAAGGTTAAGACCCAACGGCAGAGAGGACATAAGTCCTTCTTCCTGTTGGAAATCCAGTCTTGTGAGCTGGCAGTTGTACTTCTGAGCAATACTGGATGCCTGGAACACATTGTTGGAAAGCTGTTGTTTCGTGTTTGCGGTATTGAGCACAAGGAAGGTCAAAAGGAACATACGCTCATTTCGACTCTGCAGATCCTGCAGGATTTTCTTCGCCTCATTGCCGTATGTGGCAAGGTCGCTCGGAATGATGTCCATATCATAACCGGAGCGAACCGCCTTTTTCTGTTCCTCAATGGTCATCTTCTGCAAATCGGTGATTTTGCGTTTGACCGTCTTGATTGCCTTTACCTGGTCAACCGACTGAATGTGCATCGTGACAATCAAGCTGGATTCCATATCGAGGAAGTCAGCAAGCATACGGTCGTTCAGTTCGGGAGCGAGGATTTGCAGGAAAGAGACCGCACCGAGCTTTTTACCAACGCCGAAGTCCTTGCCGTTCCTAAACTCAAAGGAGCTTGGAGCGATAAAGTCCTTTACGGAAAGTCCGGTAGGAGCAAGCCAATCCCACGAGAAATTGAAATCACGCTGTTCGTCCATGTGGAACATCCCGTGCATAAGGGCAAGACGCTGTTTGCCGTTCAAGGGTTCGGCAGCTACGCCAAGTCTCTTGAAGTTATTGAGCAAATCGGTCTCAATACGGTCAAGACGGGGTTTTGCCACTTTCACAGTATCCGCTTCAATGCCGAAGGTCAGATATTTGGTCTTGATAAGACCATTATTGCCACGGGCAAGCTGACTTCTCAGCATATCCGTGTATTCGATACGGATACCGTCGAAATCATCCCCCTGCGGAGGAATGACAATGCTCTGTCCGTAGGTGTCCTTATTTGCCGCCATATTCATAAAGGACAACTGGAACTTAACAGAGCTATCGAAATAGTTAAGGAAATCACACCAACCCTCAAAGATTGCCGTTTTATCTTCGTTCTGATTGAGCTGATAGTTGATGTCCTGGAACTGAATGGTCTTTGTGAAGTAGCCGGGTTTCACACGGCAAACGCCGTCCGGGTACATCCGTTCAAAAGGGATGGTGTCCTGTGCCGACTTCTTCTTTTTATCTTGATTCTTCGCTCTTGCGATGGCGGCTTCGATTTCTCTCTTTTCCGCTCTCGTGAGCTTTCTTTTTGTGGACAATACGATATACCTCCTTGTCGAGTTTTTCCTGTCGCTCCAGTACCGCATAGAAATTGTCGGTCTGATACGGTCGCTGTTTCGGACGCAGGAAACAGACCTGTACGATGTTATGAACGACCTTTTCAAGTGGCTGTCCGTTTTTTTCGTACATTGCCAAAAGCATGAACGGCAAGAGAACGAGAATCATAATGAGTGATGCTACGCTTGTGTTCATGACATTCTTGCACAGAAAGAACAGAGGCACAGCTACCGCCGCACCGGAGCCAAAGCAAATAAGCTGGCGTTTTGTGAGGTTGAACATCACCTTGGTTTTAACTGCGTTTAGGTCTTTGGGTACAGGCACATAAGCCATAATGAACCACCTCCGTTCTTAATGTGCCGAGAAGATAGATTTTGCCATTGAACCGGTCTTGAACAGGGTGAAGCACAGCAGTACCGTATAGCCCATACAAGTCCAAATGGCAGAGCTGACGTCTGTTCCAACAGCGATATTCTGAACGAGAGCCGCATAAATTGCCACGCAGACAATGATGAGAAATGCTTGGAACGCAAGTGCAAACAGAGAGCGCAGATAATTCTGCCCCATATTTCCGCTTTCCTTGCTGACCATTGTTGCCATAGGGATAGGGGCAACGGAGGTCACGAGGTATATTTCAATCATACGACCGTAGGTGATGATGAAAATGCAGATAGTGAGTGCCCATGTGCAGATGCCGACGAATAGGCTCTGGAACCACAGACCAAAGAGGGGTCCGATGTCCATAGCCATAAGCCTGTCCTCCAAGTCCACGACAACTGTATTGATGTCAATTGACGCATCGCTTACGATTACTCCTGCGGCACTGTTCACAACGCTTTGTCCAACATCGAATACGCCCATTACGATGTTCCAAGTGTTTGTGACGATAAGGACAGCCGCAGCCGTTTTGAAAATCCACTTGAAGAACATCCATGTATCCACATCACCGTGCATATTGTTTTTGTCCGCTACCATCTGGATTAGCTCCAACGTCATAACGAACGCTAAAATCACACCGGCTATCGGGATAATGACGTTATCCGACAGGTTGCGTATCATGTTGTAGATTGTGCCGTTCCACGCTTGGGGCGTGGCTCCCACCTGGACTGCAATATCACCGACCTGTTGGTTCACGCTGTCGAACATACCGGAGAGATTACTGATGATACCGCCGACTAATATCTCTTTTAGCCATTCGGTTATCGAATCCATAATCATTCCCATTGACGGTTAATCCCTCCTTTCCGGGGGATGCCGCCGTCAAACGGCATCCCCCTGTAGTCTGGAATTGCTTAGTTATCCGAAGCGGGGCGATTAAAACAGGCTGGAGAGCAGAGGAACGAGGGTAGTACCGATGAGAGCGACACCACCGCCCGCCATGAGCTGCTTCATACCCTGGGACTTGGCACCGGGGTTGTCGTTGCCGTAACCTTCGAGCAGGTTAATGACACCCCAAATGCCCAGACCGGCACCCAGAGCGATAACGAGAGTCTGAAGAACGCCTACTGCAGAGGTAAAAAATGCCATAAATTCAATGTTGCTGAAAGTAAGAAGCGCATTAGCGAGATTGCCGCACAGACCACAGAACTTAGCTTTCAGCTCTCCTTTCAAAAATTTTAATTTGGTTTGATTTTTGAAAGTGGTCATTCTGTCTTTGGCGTCTTATCTATAATAAAAACCGCTTGTTAGGCGGTTGCTGACACATCGGACGTATCTACTTCAAATACCTCGTAAACATCGTCCGGTTTGGTTTTGAGCTGTGTGGAAAGGTACTTCTCAATATCGAAATAGTTCCTATCGTCCGCATCGGAAAGGTACTTGTAGTTCGGGTGCTTGGTTATATCGTACTTATTCGACATAAACGGACGCACACCACGAAGCTGCAGGATACACTTGCCGCCGTCAAGAACGGCAAGCTCGTCTATCGTTGCAAGGTCTTTACCGAGCTTCTGATAATTGAGGGAGTGTGAAACCTCTCTGCCTCTGCTCTCGCCGGTGTTGAATGTGTCGATTGTTTCCTTGCCGAGCGACTGGTTCAGTTCTTTCAGCGTGGTCGGTTCAGCACCGCCCAGGAAGATACGACTATCCATGTTACCGATGATTGTGTCGGCATTGTCCTTATACAAAGCCTTTAGCTGTGATTGTGCCTGCAGGACAAGGCAGGCAGAGATTTCACGGCTTCGGATGGTTGCTACGAGCTTTTCAAGGTTCGGAATCTGACCGATGTTTGCCGCCTCGTCGATAAGACAACGGACGTGGACAGGCAATCTGCCGCCGTACACATCATCGGCTTTCTCGCAAAGCAGATTGAAAAGCTGCGTATAAATCATGGAGATTAGGAAGTTAAAGGTCGAATCCGTATCACTCATAATGAGGAACAGAGCTGTTTTCTGATACCTCTTATCCTTTTTGTCTTTCTCATTGAGGAAGATTTTGTCTCCAAGGGTGTCAAGCTCCAGTTCGTCATACATGGTAATCTCTCGAAGCTCCGCAATATCAAAGGGAGCAAGGCGAGCACCACAGGACACCAAAATCGACTTGGCAGTTTTGCCGGCCGCAAGCGAATATTTTTTATATTGCCTTACGGCGAAGTGATTAGGCTTTTCTGCTTCCAGTTCTTCAAACATTCGGTCAACGGGGTTTTTATATTCCTCGTCATCCTCTCGGACTTCCATAGCGTTGATGAACTCAAGCAGGGTTGAGAAGTTCTGTTCTTCGGGAGGTGCTTCATAGTGGATGTAGCCAATCAAGGCACAGTACAGAAGCGTTTCCGCTTTCGTCCAGAACTCATCACCGGATTTTCCGTCTCCTTTCGTGTTGGTGATGAGGGTCGTTACCAACTTCAAAATATCCTTTTCGCTGTGGATGTAGGCGAAGGGGTTATAGTGCATCGACTTTTTGAAGTTGATAGTATTAAAAATCTTGATTCTGTAATTGTTGCGTTCAAGCAGCTTGCCAACCTCGCAGACTACACTACCTTTTGGGTCAGTGACAACGTATGAGCTGTGTAATTGCATGAGATTGGGTTTCAGAAAGAATCTCGTCTTACCGGAACCCGAACCACCGATAACAAGTACATTTTTGTTTCGGGCGTTCTTCGGGTCTTTGGGGCGGTTCGACATCATAAGGCTTTCCGTCTGGGTGAGGATAATGTTGTTCTCAAACACGGGGTCCATAAAGGGAGCAATATCCTCTCGTGTGCCCCATCGGGCAGAGCCGTATTCCAGATTTTTTCTAAACTTCTTGGCGTTCTTGCCTTTGAAATACACGACAAGTCGGATGATAACGGCGGCAGCTACGCCCACAAGCAGGTCAATCGGGTGAAAGCTCGGCATAATGTTTTCAAATGCCAACGTCAGCCCTTGCATAAAGTTCAGCGCCTTGGAGGAAAAGTCCGTACCCGGCGTAAGCCTTGCAGCCTGTCCGAGCTTG
>CAMDZD010000055.1 GCA_945910815.1 uncultured Clostridia bacterium | reverse complement strand
TTTATTATACATGAGGATATGTTTTATTGAAAGACACTTTTTATTTTACGCTTACATACCAACGCACACCAATATATAATAATTGGCTTATAATAAACATAAGCACTATGTTCAAGGGCATACTATCCGCAAACCATACGAGAATCGCTACAATAACAAGCGTTATAAACAGTCCTGATTCATCAAAACAATACTCTTGATATAGTTTAAAAATGAATTTACCACCAAAATACAACAATAATCCGACTATGCCAAACACAACAACAGTGATAACTATTGTTACAACAGGCAATGGAATACCGACACTTTCCGTTATCTGCTCTGATATGCTCTCTATAATTAACCAACCAAAGAAACACATTCATAATAAATTCACAAGCATTTGTACAATCATTTTTCACCTGCTCTGAACATATTCCTGTAAAAACAGTTGCAATCGCACCATATATCGCAACCACTGCAAACCAGAACTGCCATTTTTGACGGAATTGGTCATTAAGTTCATCTGCTTTAAGTTCAATTTTTTTCTTCTCATCAGCTATCAAGCGGTCATATTCCGCTTTTTTCTTTTCAGCTTGGTTTTGTTCTGACTTTGCCTTTTGAATAGCATTTTGAGCCTGTCTGTTAGCGTGAGAAACCTCCTCTTGATATTTTTTCAGCTCGCTTTGCCAGTTCTTCTCTTTCTCTTTCAAGCTGTTCTGCAATTCTTCGGCTTTCCTCAACTCTAAGTCGCTCTCGTTCAGCCTCTCTATCTGCTCGGCTTGCTGTACTATTCTTGATTTTAGTGTCTGTTCCATTGAGAGTAATTCTTGTAACTCTTCGTTCTTCTGTGAGTTTGCCCGTGAGAGTGTCTGAACAGTTGATATTAACTGCCGATTGTCTGATGACAGTTTCTGTATCATTGATAACAGTTCGTCCCTGTTGTGTGATTGTATCGGTTCTGACAACTCTTGCTTGTTCTTCTTGATTTCTTCGTGCATTGTTCACAAACTCATTCTCTAATCCCTCCTTGCTAAAATCCACATGATAATACTTTTCTAACTTGTTATTTCTGATTTTACATTGTTTTTCGCCCTGTTCCTGCCTTAAAAGGTCTGTAAAAGTGATGTACTTCAAATTATCTTCCCATTTTACAGCATAACCCTGAGCATTCATCAACTCCACAAACTCTGAACGACTTGTAGCACATTCTCTACAATCCATAACAGCAAGTGCTATATCCTGCACATAACTCTTAACTTCACCCTGCTCTGCACGTTTTAAAAACCTGTACTGCTCTTTCCTGTAAGCTGTTGTTTCTTCTCTTTCCGAGCCATCAAAAGCCTTTCCTTTATAAGTCAAACTCAATCCGTGTGCAAGGCATATTTTGTCCGATAAATCTTTCATAGCTTGCAGTTCTGTACTTTTCTGTTGAAATTTATGCCCATCTTCAAAACTCACAGAATTGAGAACAAAATGAGTATGTATGTGTTCTTTGTCCTGATGGGTTGCTATAAGCACCTCAAATCCCTTGAATTGCGGACAGCATTCTACAAATTCCTTTGCTATTTCGTGTGCCTGTTCAGGTGTTATCAGTTCATCGGGAGCGAAACTCTGAACATAATGCTTATAGGTTCTGCCGTCTGTCTTGCCCCATATCTCTTTGGTAGACTGCATTTCTTCATACGCAGTATCAGGTGTGATATTGTAACCGCCTAAAAGTTTGCTTTCTGTCTTTTCAGATTTGCTTATATATGTTATAGCGGTCTTTATTGGTGCTTTTGAAGATACTGCTTTAATGATTGCCATATATCTTTAAGTCCTTCCTGTGCGTGCCTGAGTGTAGATAATGTTTGTGGTAGTTCATCGCTGTAATCAACGAATCCTCGTTCATTTAGTCTTGTTGCAATTTGATTCAGATTGTTTCCTTGTTGGTTTAACTCTGTGCCTTGCTTTTTCAATTCAATAACAAGTTCTTTCAAATCTTCAGTCTTAACAATTGGTACTCCTAATACTGCCTTGAGCATATACTCTTGATTGCTTAGTCCACTTTCAGCTATCTTCTTCATAATGATTTTATATTCTTCTGCTGACACTCTGAATAGCATTTGTTTGGGTCGGGTTTTATTCATGTTTTTTTCCTTTCTTTAGGTTAATTCACAAAGAGAGAAAGTATGTTAAAATAAAATGGGGGGTCAAGGGGGGTATCCCCCTGCAAGCTATTAAAGTTTAGCACAAAGTGCTAATACTTTAGGTAGCTTGCAATAACCATTATATGTTATAGTAACATTATACTATATTAAGAAAAATCTGTCAACAATCAAAACAAACAATAATATTGGATTCAAACTAAAAGACAAAAAAAGCCGTTGACAATCAACGACTTGTGTGTTATAATGGGCTGTAGAGGGCAGTACTTGGAACTACTGCCCCCGAACACATGAGATGCAACCTCACATATCCACCGTTAACCTTATTATACCCTAATTACAGAAATTTGTCAAGGGGTTAACAACAAGATATTACTGGAAGTATCTCCGATTTTACGGAGGTTTTTTTATTTATGGACAAATTTACAGGGAAGAAAAAAGTAGCTATTTCCCAGTTAAAAGAGGGAAAAATCTGGACGAACTGGAAATATATCACCAAAAATGGCAAAAAAACTAAAATGCCGACTTCAAAGGTTAATGACCCTGCAACATGGATAACCTATGTAACAGCTGAAAAGAATACTGAATGGAATGATATGGGCATAGGTATTATGTTTGCTAAGAACAAGAAAACAGGCTTAGCACTTTGCGGAATTGATATAGACGCTCATGACATTGATACTAACCCACTTACAAAGGAAATTATGGAGATGTTCAGCGATACTTACATAGAACGCTCTCCCTCCGGCAAGGGTTATCATATTCTTTTCTTCTCACAACTTGAGAAAATCCCCACGGAAAAAGAGTACAAGGAACGATATAAACAGAAAAATTCTGAATTGGACATTGAATGTTACATCAGCGGAATGACAAACCGATACTTTACTTTTACAGGTAATCAGACTTCAAAGAACGACTATGTAACCGACAAAACAGACACTTTGCTTGAATTTCTTGAAAGATATATGAAAAAATCTCCCCCTGTGAGTTCGGAGCAACAATTGAAACTCACAGAGGGAAAAGAGGAAACATCGCCTATTGATATAAATAAAAGGCTGTCAGTGGCTATGAATGCAACTAACGGCAACTTATTCACTGCCTTATACAACGGCAATACAGACGCTTATAACAGCACCTCAGAAGCCGTACAAGCCTTTGTAGATATGCTTGTATTCTATTTCGGAGAAGGTGGCACAGAACTTGTAAAAAGCATTTATATGCAATCAGGCATAGCTACAGGCAAATGGTCAGAACGTGATGACATCATCAACACAACTATTTCAAACGCTTTTCAGAGGGTTCAGGAACGTTATACACCTCCAGTTCACCAGCAGAACAACAGGAGCAATAATAAACTCACAGAGGAGAGAGAAAATACCAGTAATTCCAATAAAACTATGATTGACTATGAATTATTCTCTGAATTTATTGAAAAACAAGGATATTCAGTAAGATACAATCAGATTACCCATAATTTTGAATTTTTCGGATTCGATAAAGGAGAAAGTGCAGAACACTTGGCGGAGAACGTACCGACAATACTTCGTGATAAATTGAAAAAGTTATACAATCATGTAACAAGGCAAGATATTACTGATTATATCACACAATATGCAACAAGACATAAATATAATCCGATTTTAAGTGCTATACAATCTGTTAAATGGGACGGCAAAAACCGTGTTAGTGAAATCTATGATATATTTAAGATACCTGCGGATACAGAAGAGGGAAAATATAGCCGTATTTTTATTCAGAAATGGCTTATGCAGTGCGTTTGTGGTTTATTTAATAACATTGAAAATCCATTCTCACTTGATATTATTCTTGTATTTCAAGGCAAGCAAGGCATAGGCAAGACACGTTTCTTTGAAATGCTTGCTTTAAACCCTAAATTCTTTGGTGAGGGCATATGCTTAGACCCTCGTGATAAAGACAGTATCATTCAAGCTACAAGCAAATGGATAAGCGAATTGGGCGAGCTTGGTAGCACGATGAAGAAAGATATGGACAGTGTCAAAGCGTTCCTGACGAAATCTACAGACGAATACAGAACACCATACGGCAAAGCAAGTCTGCATTATCCTCGTATGACTTCTTTTGTCGGCACGGTAAATGATGAACAGTTCCTGATAGACCAGACAGGCAACAGAAGATTTGCAACAGTTCCACTTCCATTAGACCTTGTAATTGACTATGAATCACAAATTAAGCCTTTCAATGTTTTGCAACTTTGGTCGCAAATCTATGAAATGGTAAAAGATAAAGACAAATCAAGCTGTTTCAGACTTACAGAAGATGAGAAACGCTATCTTGAAAAACGTAACTCTGCTTTTGTCAAACCGATGAAAGCAGAACAAGAGGTTATCGATATACTACAAGAACAACAAACTCCTGAAAACGGTTATGATTGTATTATTAAAGAAATGACAGTAACAGAATTTATTCACTATAATGATTTAAAAAGATATGAAGCAAACATAATAGGAAAAGTCTTAAAAAAATACGGATATGAAACAAAAAAGAAAAAAGTTAATGGAAAAGTAGTACAAGTAATCGAATTACCATACAAAAAATGGAACGGAACATTAAACTCCTGAAAAATAAATATAGCAAGAAGTCGTTGATAATCAACGACTTTTTTATTACTCACTTGATATTTTTCTATCAAAACAGTAGGTTGTATAAAATGCACAAAAGGTTGCAAGTAAAATCAAAAATGCTTGCAACCGCAAAAAACAACGATATTTAGGCAAAATCTCGTTTAGGTTGCAAGCGGTTGCAAGTAAAAAAATATGGTGCTTGCAACCTACAAAATGGCTATATATCGTTATAAATAGGCTAAGGTTGCAAGGGTTGCAAGCAATTTACTATTAACATGTTTTTTTTTAGGGGTAAAAGTTACAATACGGTTACAAAAAATAGTAAAAAAAAGGGTATTTTAAACTTTATAAGAAGTTTACTTGCAACCTTGCAACCAAACAGCTATAAAGCTACGTAAAATAGGGAAAAAACACGGTTGCAACCTACCTCATATTTACTTGCAACCCTTGCAACCTACTTCTTTTGTGCAAAATGCCGATACTCTCTCTCCTGTGAAATATTTTTCAGTATGTAGAAGAGTAAAAATGTTATTATTAAGTGACTCAAAAAAATTTCAGAACATAATAAAAATCCCCCACCTGTAGATAGAAGTGGGGGACAATTTAAAGTCCGATAATCTCTTTAATTTCCTGTTCAGAGTAGCCTTTGGCTCTCATGCGTTCTGCAATGCTTTTAGCTTTTTCTGTTGCTCCTTGCTGTTTGGCACTGTTCAGAGCTGAACGCTCATTCATAAGTGTTTCTTCTCTTTTCTGTATAGCACGAAGAAGTTGTTCATCGGCAGACATCTGTCTTACTACTGCAACAGCTTTGTGCATTATAGTCGGATTAACTGTGTTTTTTTCTAACATATCCAATCCCTCCTCAGTAGTAACATTAAGGAAGTCGAGCCATTCTTGAAGTTTGGTATTAGTTTTGTTCTCCTTAGCCTTTGGAAGTTCCAGAAAGTCTATTCGCAGTTTATTGGTCAACTTTTCATGACGATGAGTTTCGTATATCATAAAACTGGAATGACATTCAGAACAATCAAAAAGTTTGAAATCAATTATATTGATAGCTATTGTATTTTGTAAAGATATATAATCTTCACTTTTTGCCAATTGATTTGTATAGACTTTTGCCCAGTAAAAGAGTGTTCTTTCTTTGTAATCATTGTAATTATTGACTTGTATTTCGATGTTTACATATTCATTATTGACTAAAATAAGCAAGTCGAGTCTGCTGAACTTCTTTTCTACGGTATCAGGAATAACTTCATTATCAATTATTTCCACTTTTTGTATGCTGTCAAACGGAACATCGAGAATTGATGAAAGAAAATCAGTGAGCAAATCAACATTGTTGACATCTCCAAAAATTTTCTTAAAAACGAGGTCTAACTTAGGTTTTGCTATTTTTTTCATATAAACAACTCCTTTCAGTTTTATTATAGCATAAATAGATGTATTTTGCAATGTTTTAAAAATTTTCATGGTTAAATTTTCAAGCGAAAAATATATAAATTCTTTAAAAAGTTGAAGAAATATTGTTAATTATTAGAATTGATATAAGTTGTTGTTTGTAGTATAATTTTATATATAATGAGTTTATAATATCTAATTTTGGTGATACTCCAGAAGAAAAAGAAGCTGTTGCTAAATTAATTTCATCAGACAATCCATATGAAGAAGAAAACAGAAAATCGCTTTTAAAATATGCTTATGATGGTTTCTGTTATATAGTAGACAAGGGCAAAGATGCTGTTGCAGAAACTTATGAATATGGAAAAGAAGTTATTACTACCTTAGCAGAAGAAATTCCTGATGCAGTAGAAGTTATATATGATGAAGCAAGATTATTTATTTCACTTTCACCAGACCCGATTTGTCAAAGTATTGACTTCGTTTTAAGTATAGGAGATGTAATTTCTGATGTAGCTACATTTGAATGTACTACGGAATGGTGGGTAGATTTTGGTATTGATGTTATTGGAGTAATTCCTTATATTGGTACTGCTAAAGAATTTATCAAAACTGGCAAGACGCTTGATAAAGCATTTGATATAGCCAAATATTCAAATGTAGGTGGATTAACTGGTTGGATAAATCAAAAAGGATTAATTAAAACTGCTGAAAAAGTAACTAAAGGGTCATTAGATGATGTTCCTAAAGCATTTAATTCTGTAATAGATGATGTTATAAACGAAGCTGATGGTATCTTAAAAGACAGTGACCTTTGCAAAAAAATTGATACATTATTTGACACAGTTAAAGAAACTGCCGATTCCATTAAACCTGAAACTAAAATCAATTTAGATAAAGTTAATTTAGATAGAAACGTTAATGCAATAGATATAGTTATTGATGATGCTAAAAGAACGGATAAAAAAGTTTCAGAAACTATTGAGAAGTCTTTAAGAGATGGAAAAATAGACGAAGCAAAATTTGTTGTAGATAAATATAGTAGATTAAAAAATGTATTCAGTAAAGTTTCTGATATATCGCAAATTGTTGAATTTGCAGATAAATATGGCTCTAATGGAATTACTATTCTATCAAAATACGGCATACAGTCAATTGAGATAATCAGCAATATGGAAGATAATTTAACAGACCATATAAAAGAAGAAAAAGAAAATTCTGATTATCAAACAGTTATGGCATGTATTGCAGTAGATTTAGAAAACGGTGCTACAGGTTACGGATACTCTAATATAAGAGTTAAAAATCCTTCTATTGAATTTGATTTAAATGATAATGAAAATACTTTAGAACAATATAACAAAATCTTAGAACCGTCATATACAGCTCAAATGGTTTCTAATGGAGAAATAAATACTGATGTAAAAAAAGAATTGGATAAACTATACAACCACATAAAAACAATCGAAAAATTAGCAGAAAAAGAAAACAAATCAGGTAGTAATGAATATAAGTGGAATAATAAAACCTATTTTACATTTCATGGTGGAGATGGAGGAAGAACCGTTAGTAACTGTGCAGAAATTTGGGCTGCTCGAAATGCTATTCTTCAAGGTGCTAAATTTGATAATTTAATATTTAGAAGCCAGATGTATAGAAATAATAAATTTGCTAACCCATGTCAAAATTGTAGAAGAACATTTGCGTATAATTGGGTATTAAGTAATGATGAAATTTATTTGCCATCTAAGAAATTCCAAATTGAAATAAACTTTGAAGGCGGTAATTAAAAATGAATATTTCAAACGAATTAAGAAAAATAGGCTGGTTTCCAGGTAGAAAAAGTGAATTAAGTTGGTATTCAGATAGAAAAATCGAATTAGGTTGGTATTCGGACGTAAAAATTCAATTTGATGAATTTAATAACACTGACATACCATTAAAAATAAGAATGTTTATTGAAAATTTTGGTGGCTTAGAATATTTTAATCAAAATCATGATGCATTTTCTTTTTCAAAAAAAACTTTGAAATTTATAATTAATAATTCTGAAGCATATATAGTTGGATGGATAAATAGCGGAATATTAGGAACTTTAAGATTATATATGACAGAAAATGAAAATTTTTACATCTTAGAATATAATAGAAAAATCGCTGATAACATAGAGGGTTTTCTATATAAAATGTTTTCTGATTCTTTAGATTTATCTGTAAAAATTTCCGAAAATTTTTTCGAGGAAATGAGAAATTCCGGTTGGTATCCAGGTAGAAAAGTTGATATTTCACATTTTATCAATATTTTAAAAGAAAATAATTATATAATTTCTGGTTCAGTAATTAATTTTTATAGTGAATTCTATAATTTACAAGAAAAAAATGAAAATTTTGAATGGAAAATATTTAATGAAAATAATATATTGGAATATTATGGAGATTATAAACGTTATTTAAAAATACTTTCTCAAAATCCTTACATACAAAAACTTTCACTTTTCCCTATAGGCATTGTAGACCTTTGTTATGACCTTTTTGAATATTATATTACCGAAGATGAAAAAGTAATTAACCAATATGGAACCTTAGTTGGCAATAATTTTTTAGAAGGTATAAATAGCATGGTAAGAATCTATATCGATAATTTAAAAGCATTTTAATAGAAATTAAATGAATTTTACCGTAAGCGTCAAATAAACCGCGTTTGTTACACCATGAAATAACCTCGCCGATTGGCGAGGTTAAAATTACCAGTTATTCCATGGCAGTAATATCGTCCCGGCTGGATTTGAAAATAGAGAGGTCAGGTATTTTTCAGCATCCATACCGTTTGCTTGTGCTGTTGAAATTATCGAGTATAGAATCGCACTGCATTTTGCACCCTTTTCTGTGTTATTGAAAAGCCAGTTTTTTCTGCCGATAGTAAATGGTCTTATTGCATTTTCAGCCCTGTTGTTATCGACAGGAACATCGCCATCTTCAAGAAAGGTGTACATATATTTCTTTTCATTGAGAGTATACCGAACTGCATCAACAAGCTTATTCTTACCACTGACCTGCAGTTTTTCTGCCCACGCAAAGAAAGCATCAAGTAAAGGCTTTATCTTTACAAGACGTTGCTCATATCTCTTCCCGGCAGTAAGCTCTGACAGCAGTTTTTCTTCATGATATATCCTGTTACAGAAATCTACTCCTTTCACTGCTGATGATGTTTCATATGCTGATTTGTCTTTTGGCAGTGCATTTACCCAATATCTTCTGATATGGGTAAGGCAACCACATCTCTTTGTGTTTACCAATGCATTGTATGCTGCATAACCGTCACATATAAGGAAACCAGCAAATTTTCCGAGAAATCTGACTGCATTTTCGCTTTTCCTTGTTGGATGATAATCAAAAATGATATTATTGCGGTCATTTATCTTTCCGTTACAGTATACCCACATTCTTGAATCGGTCGTTGCTTTTCTGCCTTCTTCATGCAGTACCTGAAATACAGTCTCATCAGCATGGATAATTTTCTCTGACAATAACAGTTCTTTCATTTTCTGCACTACAGGAGAACACCATTCCTCAGCAACAGTACATACCCAGTTTGACATTGTTGCTTTCAATAACGGAATACCTTTGGATTTAAAGTCTTTCTCCTGCCTGTGAAACGGAACAGCCTTACCAAACTTTTCATAAACAATATGTGCCAGTAATTCAGGTGAACAAAAGCTGTGTGGAATCATTGGTTCAG
>CAMDZD010000054.1 GCA_945910815.1 uncultured Clostridia bacterium | reverse complement strand
AACAGTTACAAAAATTTAGTTGCTGGGAAGTATAAATATTCATGCGTATGGTCTGTTAATAATCATAAACTTGCTTGACAATCAGAGACAATTGTGCTAAAATATAATTGTCGGTAGTTTAAGCTGAAAACACTTGCTCCTCAAGCATTGATGCGGTTTTACCGCCCGACAAGCCCGTATAGCTCAACGAGGAGAGCAGTCACCCTGCTAAGGTGAAAAACGGCGGTTTAACTCCGCCAACGGGCTTCTTTGTTATTTTTTATATTATATCATAGCATTATTGAAAAGTCAACTTGATTATTGTATCTGACCACGCAAATCAAATTTGTTTAATAACTCTGTTAATAGACCAGCCTCATTTTAACTGACAAGTTGTCAATAAAAAATAAATTTTTTATAGATTTACAAAAAGTTATTAAAAAACATAAAAAACTTTGTTCCCACATGAAAGAGAACAAAGTTTTTTCTTTATTTTGTTGTTTCTCTGCGAATAAGAATCGGAGTAAGAACTTTGTGAATTGGTAAGGTAAGTTCCTTAGGTCTGCGTTTTTTTCTTTCATTTATCTGCATAAGAAGAAGTTCTATTGCTTCTTTGGCAATTTTATCCACCTGCTGACCGACAGTAGTTATAGGTATCACCGCTTCTCTTGAAACAGGAGAATTGTCAAAACCGATTATTTTGTACTTATCAGGAAGTGTGCCGTAATTTTTTACAATAATATTGAGCAGAATATTGGCATGAGTATCATTAGGCATAAATATGCCGACCTTTTTATCTTTATAGAGTTCCTCAAGCTCGTTGAAAAGTTTTGTTATTTCTTCAAAATTTTCTTCAAAGCTTTTTCCGAATTCCTTGATAATAATTCTGTGTTCATAGCCATTTGATTCACAAAATTCTCTGAATCCTTTGATTCTTCCGTAAGCGGGAATTGATTCGGGAAAATCAGTATTAACATGTATAAGTATATCGCACCCACTTTTTGCAAGAACAGTTGATGCCTGAATACCTCCCATATAATTATCTGTATTGACACTGCATACATATTTGTCCTCACGTTCAATAGTAACTATGGGAATATTGTATTCGGAAAGTTCTTTGGAAGAAAGCGTATGACTCAGAATTATAAGCCCCTCTGTTTTATAAGCAAGCAGTTCGTTTATGTATCTTCTTTCAACATCAGCATCTTCATTTCCTGCAAACACAATAAACTTGTAGCCATATTCTTCATAGGTTGAAATGATATGGTCAAGGATATCTGAGTAATAGTGCATATAAAGATTAGGAATTATAATTCCCACCATTTCGGTTTTACCGTTTGCCATAACTCTTGCGAGTTTGTTTTCCTTATAGTTAAGCACTTCGAGAGCGTTGGCGATTTTATCCTGATTTTCAACGGTAACGGAATCAGGATTGTTGAAATATCGTGATATTGTGGTTTTAGAAAAGCCTGTATATTTAGCTATATCTGCAAAAGTGACATTTTTCTTTGCCATCTTTAAAGCCTCCTTTTCTTTATAATTATAGCACAGGAAAAATTTGAAATCAATAAAATTATCGGTAAAGTAATCAGTTTTGTATAAATGCACAAAAAAGCTCTCTTAATTTTATGATTTGTTACAAAGATTAAAAAATCCCTTGACAAATAACCGGTTACATGTTATTATATAATCAGTAAAGTAACCGGTCACTTTAAGAAAGAACGGAGGAAAAACAGCTATGAAAAAGCTACCATTGTTTATGACAGCTCTTTCGGTTTTAGTCAGCACAGTATCATTTACGGGTTGCAGTAAATCAGTAAAACCCGGTGATGTGCAGGGCTATGACGAGGGAGAACAGTATCTCAGTATGTGGGTACATACGATTGAAGATACTCCTGAAGGAGAGGCCTATAAAAAATCAGTAGAAAGCTTCAATCAAAAATATAACGGCACTTATTTTGCAGATGTAGAATTCATTCCGAGAAATGACAGCGGAGGCGGTTATTCCGATAAGATAAACGCATCAGTAATGTCAGGAGACCTCCCTGATGTTATAACGGTTGACGGCCCTAATATTTCCGCATACGCTGCAAACGGAATAATACAGCCTCTTGCAGAACTTAGTGACGAGGAAAAATCTGTTTATCTTGATTCTATTATTGAACAGGGTACGGTTGACGGAAAGTTATATGCCCTCGGTGCAATGGAATCAAGCGTAGGACTTTATTATAACAAATCAATTCTTGCAGAGGCAGGAATTGAAGTTCCCGACAAAGATAATCCGTGGACTTTTTCGGAATTTCTTGATATTCTCGAAAAACTTAAACCGGTAATGGACAGTAAGAATGGTTATCCCCTTGATATGACATTTCCGGTAGGAGAAGCAAGTATTTACTATTATGCTCCGTTTATCTGGTCAAACGGCGGTGATTTAATAAGTGATGACGGTCTGAAGGCAGACGGATATTTCAATTCGGATAAGAATGAAGAAGTTTTCAATTATTTCAGAAATCTTGTTGAAAAAAAATATATGTCATCAACGCCAATTGAAAACTTGTTTGAAAGCGGACGTGCAGCATTCAAGTTTGACGGTGCATGGGAAGTAAATACGATTTATCAGAGCTATAATGATATTGAACTTGGTGTTGCACCATATATAGTCAGCGATAACTGGGACGGCGGAAGATATACCCCGACAGGCTCATGGGCTTATGCAATAACATCAGAAACGGAAAATGTTGATGGTGCAACAGAGCTTGTAAAGTGGATGAGCGGAGTTGAAAGCGGAATCCTGCTTTATGAAAATACAAAAAGTATGCCTTCAACTTATAAAGCATACGAACAGATAACAACTTTTGAAGAAGATGAAAACTATAAAGCTTTGTATGAGCAGTTAAGAGATTACGGTCACCCTCGACCGAAAACACCTGTTTATCCGCAGGTCAGCACATCTTTCCAGCAGGTTCTTGAGGACGTAGGTCTGAGCGGAAGAAATGCGAAAGATGAAATGGATAAATCTGTAGAAAGGATTAACGCTAAGCTCAAGCGTTACACAAGATAAAATGAAAAATAAATCCAATTCTATTCTCGGAATGGCATTTTTCGGACCTGCACTGGTTCTGATGACGATTTTCCTGTTCATTCCGATGATACTCACACTTATTTACAGTTTTACCGATTATTTTGCACTGAATCCAAAGCTTACGCATTTCGTAGGACTGGAGAACTTCAGCACGATTTTCAAAGATGAATTATTCACAACTGCATTTTTAAATACTGTAAAATTTGTTCTTATCATAGTTCCGCTCCAGACACTGGGAGCTTTAGGACTTGCATTGCTTATAAACAAGGTTACAGTCTGCAAGCGTTATTTCAAGGTAGCATTCTTTATTCCTGTTGTAATGTCTCTTGCAGTTGTTTCAAATCTCTGGATGCAGATATACAGTCCTGAAGGTATTCTTAATACTATTCTTACAAAATTCGGCTTTGATGCACAGCCATTCATTTACGGTGCAAATCAGGCACTTCCGTCTATTGCTTTTATGAGCGTATGGCAGGGAGTCGGCTATCAGATGATAATTTTCCTCGGAGGATTGCAGGCAATTAATCCGGCTCTTTATGAAGCGGCAGAAATGGATCATGCAAGTGCGTGGAGCAAATTTAAGAATATTACTCTGCCCGAACTGAAACCGCTTTGCGTATTTGTATTTATAACAGTTACAATCGGTGCATTCAGAATGATAGTTCAGCCTATGGTAATGACCGGCGGAGGTCCTTCACATTCAACATATACAATAGTTTATGACATTTATGAAACAGGTACTGTCAACTGGGAAATCGGTCTTGCTTCCGCAATGGCAATTGTCTTTACTGTATTTGTTGTTATACTTACAATTATTCAGACAATTCTTACTAAGGATAAGGAGGATAAACATGAAAACAAAAAAGCAAAAAATCTTTAATGGAATCCTTGTGGCTGTAATGCTTGTAATGTCGCTGTTCTTTCTGTTTCCTGTAATATGGATGCTTGCAAATTCATTCAAGCCTGATTCAGCAATCACTGCTGATATGAACTCAGCCAAGGCATTTATTCCTCCTGTTCCGGGAGAAGGATTTTTCGATAACTATAAAGCAATTCTTTTCAATACAAAATTTATAAAATATATGCTTAACACCTTATTCTATGCAGCTATACTCATTGTTTCAGGAATAATAGTAAACGGTCTTGCAGGCTATGCCCTCGCAAAAATCAAATTTCCGTTCCGTGAAAGATGGATTGCAATAATTATGATGCTTATGATTATTCCGACAGAAACAATTATAACAATAAACTTTATGTTTGTTTCAAAAATGGGACTTCTCAACACTGTGTTCGGATACGTTCTTCCGATGATAGTCAATCCTTTCAATATCTTTCTTTTCAGACAGGTTTTTGTCAGTCTGCCCGATGATGTGTGGGAGGCTGCACAGCTTGACTATTGCAGTCCTGTAAAATACTTCTTTACGATGGTTCTGCCTATGTCAAAGACAGTCGTTGCAACAGTAAGCGTATTTACTTTTCTTAATGTATGGAACGATTATCTCTGGCCGTCTCTTGTATTCACATCAAGCGACCTTTTAACTGCACAGATAGGTCTCAATTCTATTACTGCAAATGAAAATACCACAATGGGTCAGACTCTTGCGGTTATAACACTTATTACAATTCCGGTTATTATAATCTACTCACTTTTCTCCAAGCAGATTGTAGAGGGTGTAGTGTCAACAGGTTCTAAGGAGGGTTAAATTATGAGTTTTATCGAACTGAAAAATGTTTGCAAGAAATATCCAGGTGCGGAAAAAAATTCCGTTACAGATTTCAATCTTTCAATAGAAGAGGGCGAATTTATTGCCTTTGTCGGACCGTCCGGCTGTGGCAAGTCCACTACACTCAGAATGATAGCAGGATTTGAGGAGATTACAAGCGGAGATTTCTTTATTGACGGAAAACGTATGAACTCCGTTCCGCCGAGAGACAGAGGAATTTCAATGGTATTCCAGAACTATGCACTTTATCCGCATATGACAGTCGAAAAAAATATTTCATACGGTCTGAAAAACATGAAAGTTCCTGACACTGAAATAAAGAAAAAAGTTGACTGGGCAATTGATATTCTGGGACTTTCAGAATACAGATACAGAAAGCCTAAAAATCTTTCAGGCGGACAGCGTCAGAGAGTTGCACTTGGACGTGCCATTGTAAAAAATCAGAAGCTTTTCCTTATGGACGAACCCCTTTCAAATCTTGATGCAAAGCTCAGAGTCAGCATGAGAAGTGAAATAAGCAAGCTACACCGTCAGCTTGGCAATACAACAATTTACGTTACACATGACCAGATTGAAGCTATGACAATGGCTGACAGAATTGTTATTATGAAAGACGGTGTTGTTCAGCAGGTAGGAAAGCCTATGGAGCTTTATAATAGCCCAAAAAATAAATTTGTAGCAGGCTTTATCGGTTCTCCTCAGATGAATTTCTATAATGTCAGGGTTAATGGAGATACTGTTACATTTGAAAACGGAAACAGTATCAAGCTTCCTGATTCCGTTATATCAAAGCTTTCGGGAAAGCAGGGTGAAATGATACTCGGAATCAGAGGAGAGGATATCAGGCTTGACCCGCAGAACATTGAACTTTATAAGAATAATAAGATGTCTGCAACAGTAGAAAATGTTGAAGTTATGGGAAATGAAAACAATCTGTATTTCAACTTTGGCGGAACATCATCAGTAGCCAGAGTATCAAAATATGAAATCAGCGAAGCCGGAGACGTAATTGATTTTGTATTCATTCCTTCAAGAATACATTTCTTTGACAAGCAGACAGAAAAAAGTCTTTTTTAACAGGAGGATAATATGCATAAAATTCATTTAAAAGCTCCAGATTGCTGGATAAATGACCCGAACGGCTTTATCTGGTATAAAGGACAGTATCACTTGTTTTATCAGTGCTTTCCATATGCTCCGCAATGGGGCAGAATGCACTGGGGTCATGCAGTAAGCTCTGACCTTGTTACATGGGAGGATAAGGGCATAGCCCTTTATCCCTCCAAAACTGATGACCGCAGTGGTTGTTTTTCAGGCAGTGCAATAGAGTATAACGGTAAAATGTATATTTTCTACACAGGTGTAAATTATATAGAGGAAGACCCCGAAAATATCAACCATTGTCTTAATGAAAACTTTATTTCAGCACAACTTATGATAACTTCTGAAAATGGCATGATATTTGATAATGTTTCAGATAAGAAAACTATTATCCCACCGATAGATGAAAAAAATATCGGAAGTAAAACACATACCCGTGACCCGAAAATATGGCGTGGAAAAGATGCATGGTATATGATTATAGGAAGCACTGTTGATTCAACAGGACGTCTTCTCTTTTACAAAAGCACTGACCTTGAAAACTGGACATATCTGAATTATACTGAAAAGAAAGATTTCGGCTGGATGTGGGAATGTCCTGATTATTTCGAAGTTAATAATACAGGTATAACTGTATTTTCACCAATGGGATTTTTTAAAGACGGAAAAGAATATGACTCTTTACCGGTCTATATGTTTTCTTCATTTGATGAAAGCACCGGAAAAATGGAACTTCCCGAAACATATCAGCTTTTTGATTGCGGGCTTGACCTTTATGCACCGCAAAGCAATACCGACAAGGACGGCAACCGTGTTATTATTGCATGGGTAAGAATGCCAGAAGCTGTAAACGGTGAATGGAATGGTATGATGTGTATTCCGAGAGTTGTGGAAGTGAAAAATAATCATATATATTTCAGACCTCACCCGAATATCAGAAACAACTTTACAAAAGAAATCACTTCACAGTCACAGGCTGACAGCTCGGGATTTATGATTAAAACTTCACTTCATAACGGTGAAAAGATAAATATCGGAGGATATATCATAAAACGTGAGCAGGACAGAATTTTTACAGACCGTTCAGCTGTATTTGTCAATAAAGGAAATTTCAGACTGACTGCGGAAACTCCTCTTATCAATGAGGGATATGATTTGGAAATATATGTTGACACAAATCTTATCGAAGTATTTGTGAACAACGGCGAATATGTAATCAGTCACGTTGTTTATGGATTATCCGATGAAATAACAGGTGCAGAATATTCTCTGTATTCTTTTTAAAAATGAATGAGGTGAATTTCAATGAAAAATATTGATGTTACTGCACTGGGTGAACTTCTGATAGATTTTACTGAAAACGGTTTAAGCATCAGCGGTAACCCCATGTTTGAAGCCAATCCGGGCGGAGCTCCGTGCAATGTGCTTGCAATGCTTTCAAAGCTTGGAAAGAAAACTGCTTTTATCGGCAAGGTCGGCAATGATATGTTTGGAAGACAGCTTGCTGATGCAATAAAAAATGTCGGAATATGTAATGACGGACTTATTATGGATAAAAGTGTTCCGACTACTCTCGCATTTGTGCATACGCTTGCAGGCGGTGAAAGAGAATTCAGCTTTATCCGCAATCCCGGAGCTGATATGATGCTGACAAAAGCGGAAGTAAATACCGAAATCATAAAAAATTCAAAAATCTTTCACTTCGGAACACTTTCTTCCACACATGAGGGTGTCCGTGAAGCCACAAGATTTGCTGTTGATACAGCAATTGAAAGCGGAGCTTTAATCTCGTTTGACCCTAATCTTCGTGAACCGCTCTGGGAAAGCCTTGATGATGCAAGGAGAGAAATAGAATACGGTCTTTCAAAATGCAATATCCTGAAAATATCTGATAATGAAGTAGAATTCCTTTTCGGTCATTCCAACTATGATAAAGCCTCTTTGCAACTTATGGAAAAGTATGAAAATATCAGGCTTATATTCATAACTCTCGGGGCTGACGGAAGCTGTGCTTATTGTAAAAACGCAAAAGCAAAAGCTCCTGTTTACAATGTAAATTCCGTTGAAAAAACAGGTGCGGGTGATACTTTCTTCGGCTGTGCTTTGAACTATATAATTGAGCATGATATTGATTTGCTGAATGAAACTGAACTAACTGAGCTTTTACGTTTTGCAAATGCAGGAGCTTCAATTATAACGACAAGAAAAGGTGCTTTGAAAGTTATGCCGGATTTGCAGGAAATATATAGTTTGATTGAATAAGTGTACCCTTAGATTTCATTTTTTAAAACTGCCATTGCTTTTATTATCATTTCTCTTGCTTCATTATATCACTTTTATTAATTAAAGACCCCGCACAGAAATTGTGATATAATCCCCGCAAATCAATTTTTAAAAATTGACAAGATATGATATAATAGAAATATGAAAAATAATGGAATAACAGAATACTTCGAAGAAGTAGAAACAGAAAAAGAATATGATAGATATTTTTGCAGAATACCAGAAATTATTACAATAATGATAATTGGATGTATGTGTGGGTTAAAGAATGTAAGACAGATACATCAGTGGGCATCAAATGACAGAGTAAGCGAATTTTTGAAGGAGGAATTCGGAATAGGTCATATGCCATGTTATTATTGGATTTTGTGTATGTTGCAAATGATAAAAACAACAACGCTGAATCAATGCTTTGTAAAGTGGGTGTATTCATTTATGCCCGAAAAATCAAAGAATCTGGCAATCTCACTTGATGGTAAAACAATACGTTCAACAAACAGAATAGAAAAGATTGAAAATCCGCTTCATATCATCAGTGTGCAGGTTTCAGAACCTGGTCTGACTCTTGCACAACGCAGTACAGATGATAAAAGTAATGAAATATCTGCAGTTCAGGAATTATTGAAAGAACTGAACATCAAAGGACATATAGTAGTTGCTGATGCTTTAAATTGTCAAAAAGAAACAGTAAAAATTATAGTAAATCAGAAAGCGGATTATTTGTTTTGTGTAAAGGATAATCAACCAAACTTAAAGAAAGATATTGAAGATTTTATTCAGGACAAAATGCTTGAAAACTGCCTGGAAATCATATCAAAAACTGAAAAAAATTATGTAAGGATTGAAACAAGAACAGCTTGTGTTACATCTAACATAGATTGGCTGGAGCAGAAGAAAGACTGGGGAAATCTTTGCTGTATCGGTGCAATACACACGGAATTTCAAACAAAAAAGGGAACATCCAGCGAATATGGGCATTACTATATTTCAAGCCGTAAACTGACAGCTGAACAGCTTCTTCATCACGCTCGGATGGAGTGGTCTGTTGAATCAAAGCACTGGCTTCTTGATGTTCATTTTGAAGAAGACTGGTGTCTTATAGAAAATAAAGAAGTACAGCAACATCTTAATATGTTTCGTAAAGCTGCCATCAATCTCGTTAAAATTTTTAAATCTAAAACTGATTGTAAAAAGCCTATTTCCAATATTATGTCAGATTGTTTAATAGATTTTAACTCCATTCTGAGAGTTGTTGAGCAAAATTGATTTGTGGGTTTTGTGGCTTGAAGGACTTGACATCAGTGGCAAAGGAAAACTTGCCAAAGCAGTCGGCTACACACTGATGAAAAGAAATATCTGTATACATTTTTGGAAAATGGCGATGTTCCTGTCGACAACAACAGAGCTGAAAATGCAATAAGACCATTTACTATCGGAGAAAAAACTGGCTTTTCAATAATACAGAAAAGGGTGCAAAATGCAGTGCGATTCTATACTCAATAATTTCAACAGCACAAGCAAACGGTATGAATGTTGAAAAATACCTGACCTCTCTGTTTTCAAATCCAGCTGGTACGATATTACTGCCATGGAATAACTGTTAATTTTAACCTCGCCTATTGGCGAGGTTATTTAATGCTGTAACAAACGCAGTTTATTTGACGCTTACTGTTAACTATAAATGAGCATTTCAACATCAGATTCGTAAAAATATACAAAAGCAAATCAA
>CAMDZD010000053.1 GCA_945910815.1 uncultured Clostridia bacterium | reverse complement strand
TTCATTATGTAGCATATTTATCACCTCTATCTTCATTATATCACTTTTGTCAATATCAGGTGATATTTTTGGGGATTGCTATAATTCCCATAAATCCTAATTTCCATTATAGATATATTTTTGAATCATTAAACAGTCATTTGCATCAAGTCCGTTTCCTGAATCCTGTACATCAGCATTGATAACAGCCTGTTCTGAAATTAAATTTTTTTTAGAATTTGCTACATATGCTGCAACTGTTAAAATATCAGCAATATCAATATTTCCGTCTTGATTTGCATCATATTTCAAGTCAAGAGGTATAAACTTCAGATTATTTTCGTTTGCATAAAGCTCTGATTCAGTATTCTGATAACCATAAATGACACAATCAGAACTGAATGCACAAGGTTGTTCTTCTGTTAAAGGGTCTGTCGGAGGGACATAAAAACCACTTGTAGGAGCTTCTCCTTTTGCTCTTGGCAATGCTCCAATTACTTTAACGTTTGAAGGAATTGTTATTGATTTTATACTGTTTTCTTCTTCAGAATACTTTGAAAAAGCTCCACAGCCAATTATTTTTAAAGAATCAGGTAATGAGATATTTTCAAGTGATGAACAGTTATAAAAAGCTTCAAATCCAATTTTTTCTATATTGTTGCTAAGAATAAGATTTTTTAAGCTCGTACAATTCTGAAATGCATTATTATCAATAGATTTTACATTAAGATTAACATTGACAAGCTGGCGGTCGCCATAGAAAGCATATGGAGAAATATTAAGTTTTGGAGAATCTATGTTTATTTCTTTCAAAGAATCACAATAAGCAAAAGCTTCTTCACCGATGTATTTCAAGTTTGAAGGTATGTTTATCTTTTCAAGATAAATATTGCTTTGAAATGCTCCAGCATTTATAAACTCAATTGTATCAGGCAAAATTATTTCAGTTGCACAAGAATTAAGGAAAGCCCATCTTTCTATTGCGGTTACAGGATATCCATTTATTTCGTCAGGAACAATTATCTTTTCTGATGATGCAAATGATGTTTCACTATATTTACTTTTAACTAAAACAGCAGTATTATCATCTTTGATATAATAATAATCGCCATTATTTTCTATATAGTTTTCAGGAACATAAAATTTTTTTCCCTCAGCATCTATATTCAGAAACTTTTTGGTTTCTATTTCATATAAACCATTTTCTTTATAAATGTGAATTTTATCAGACAAAGAACCACTGTTTTCTCCCGTGAACTGAACACGCATAGTTCCTTCATCATCGAGCCAGTATTCGTTATAATCATTCCACTTATCAAGGCATTTTATATCAGGAACACAATCAATATAATTCTGGTATCCATACTTGAAAGGTGAATAATTATCCCATATTCCATAACAATCATTAAGCTGTTCAAGTGTTATTCTTTCACCTATATTGTTATCACCAGCAAGAATGCGTCTTGCACGTTCACAAATTATTGTACCATTCGCAGAACGTTCTGTTTTAAAGATAAATTCGCAGAGTTCTTTTTCCTCATCTGTTAAAGAGTCATAATCTGTTATGCATAAATCATATTTTATAAATTTATCCCACAAATTAAAATCAGGTTCTTTACTATAATATTCAGAATTGAATTTTAATTCTGAATATTTTTCACCATATGCAATTGAATTCAAAGGAATAATTGCATCAAAAACCATAAGTATTGAAACAGACAGGGCAAATATTTTATTTTTCATAATTCCACCTCTTTAAATCTTATGGACGATAAGGAGTACTTCCATTATTTGTTTTATTTCCATGCCAGGAATCATATAAATTAACGTTTTTATTTATAATGTAATAATTTGCCTCTTCATAATTTACTCTATTATTATTATCATCAACATATTCTGCAATATTCTCATCACATAAAATTATATTGTTATCAGAAAAAGCTTTATTTGTAATCTCACCTAAACTTGGTTTATGTGACCACATACTGCAATTTCCACCATGTCCATTTAAACAAGTGCCATTTCCATTCCTAACATAAAAATGATATTCACAATCTCCAAAATGCATTGCAGTTGTCATTGCAATTATTCTCTCTGAACTCGGATTAAAATTAGAAGGTAATACAAACTTTCCGTTTTTAGCATCAAATGGTAAACTTATACTAAAATTAAGTGCTTTAGCATCTTCTTTCATTCTTTCCTCAACAAATTTTCTACGATCTGAACTTAAGTTAAAATTGTAATTTGATGGAGAATCAGCATAATAATTTCTTAAAGTAGTATAATAACTCGTTAAATTACTATTAGACAAACCAAGTTCTCCAGGAAGTAAATTATAATTGCCTGAATTTCTATAATAAACTTGCAAAGCATATGCATAACAATTCATTCTGTTCTGAAAATTATTAATATTTACTGAGTTTTGAGTATATATATTATTATATTTGTGCGGTGCATAGTCTAAAGTATATTCACTAGAAATGGAATAAGTGATTTCATAATAAGGTTTATAATATTTTGACCTTTCAGAATAAGCAGTAACAGTAGAGCCTGTTCCAGATTCTGAAACCAATTTAAATCCATAATTAGGTATTCCAATTGATGATGTTTTAGAATAATTTAACCATGATTGAACTAATGAAGTAATATCTGCTGAATAACGAGTATAATTAGATGTACTTTTTGAAATATCAAAAGAACTGATATATGTATTATATTGACTTAATTCAGAAGCTTTTTTCCACCAAAAATCAATATTTGGTTTAGTTTGATTTGAATATATACTTATAGCTTTATCTTCTTCCATATCGTTTGGTAAAAAGTACAAATTAAATTTTGCATCTTTAATAATGGCATAATCTCCATAATTTGAAAATGAATTGGGTAAAAATACATATGACTGATATCCGTTACTTGTCTCATTTCCTATTTTTAAATAAATATCACGAAATACCGAATAAGGATTTGCTTCAGAATTATAATATGAAGAAATATTATTATAATCAGATGTTGTAACTTCTGGGTCAATCATAACCGGATAGACCCTTGATTCATCTAAAAGCCATTCATTATTCGGAATAATAGTATAAAGATAGCCATCATTGTATTCTTCAACAGATACGGAAACATTATAGTTATTCTCTGCATTTTCTGATGAATCAAACATAAATGGTGCAGGTATTGTAAAAATACTATTTCCATCATTTGAGAATATTACAGAATTGTCTTCACAAAGCTCTGCAACCAATCCATCAGATTTTATAAAGTAACTATACTCTTCTATAAGATTATCAGGATTTTCAATAATAATTGTCTCTTTTACAGAGTTAGGTTGTATATCAACTTTACAATCTACTGATTCATAAATTGAATTATAGGCTACAGAAGAATTAAGCTTATTAACAGATTCAGAAATCTTAGCATTTAATTTATTACTACCTATTTTCTTTTCAACATACTCTTGTTCACTTACAGATATTGATATAACAGGATAAATTTTTTCATCTGCAATATCTGTCTGTGTATTAGCTGTTTTCAGATTCTCTGCTTCAATATCCATAACGTTTTTTGACATAACTATCGGCTTATCTTTTATAACCGTTTTCTTATCTGATATTGTTGTATCAATCAAACTCCATGATAATGAATAACCATTATAATCAATAGAAACCATTTGGTTACTATCATTCGACTTTTTTACAATAGTATTGATAGAACTGATAGATGTTTCCGGAGAAAGTGTGACTTTCATCGAATTACTTTTATTAATGTAATTGCCACTTTCGTCCTGTATAAGCGTATTATCAATATCAAGCCATTCGCCGTTTTCGTAATAATGTAGTGGTACTGTATCAATATAGGCAGTATATGTACCATCACCATTATCATAATGTTTTTCATACTCGGAACGCATTGATACTACTTCCACAGGCTCTATATCCTCAATTGCTTTTGTATTAAGCGGACATATTATCCCTGTAGTTACAATAAATACCAAACTTGATGTTATTGCTAAATATTTTTTAATCATAATAATCCCTCCTTATTATAAATAATATACACAATTTTTACATAATTGTCAAGAGTTTTTTGTATAAAAAACTGATTTTAACATACAAATGTAATCTTTCTCAGAAGTTTGTTTTTTCTTCAGTATATAAAGAATTGCATGTTTGCCTTTAAGTAGTTCTACAAATGATGTGGTTCTTAGTCAATATCAAGTACAGATTCAAGTATTTCCAAAAAATGCTTGAAAATGACTTTGAATAGAATAAGAGCCAATGGGAAATTTACCCTGTGAATCTTGTTCTAATCAAATTTAAGTTGTCCTTCTATTTATTCATCAGCTACACTATTAGCTAAACGAATATCCTTAACAGACAAATTAGCCTTAATGAACTTGTTTCTTCCCTCGATACGGTCAACAAGAATATATCCTCGTTCTTCTAACTCTTTAACACATCGGTGAACGTTCTGACGTTTGAGTCCAAGCCTGTCAGCAATTTGTGCTTGTGTATAAGCGGTGCCAGTAAGTAACAAGAGAATTACCCTGTAATGATAAGCCGTTATAAAATTACTCGTTGCAAGAAGTTCAAAGTATTCTTTTGAGATTTTATTTTTCATTTTTTACCTCACTTAATCAAATTAAAATAATATTATTAAGTTATATATATAATTATATCACATTATTTTTAATCTGTCAATATATAGATTTAATATAATTATAATAAAAATATATATTATATATGTAATTTAATAAGATGATATATAACAAGATGTATTTATAAGTTTATTATAATTATATAATATTATTTGTACAATCAAATATAATTGTATAAATATAATAATTAATTATTGTTTCATATGTAATTAAATATGATTATTATTATAATATTACATTTTTTAAGGGGTACAGGGGGCTCCCTGTCGCAATACACGCTTTTGCTAATTGTGAGCGTAGCTCCAATTTGCGAAAGCGTGTATTGCGCTCTCATACGCCGAGGGCTTGACAGTCGCTCCGCTCCCGTGCTATACTGAAAAAAGGAGTGTGATTCGATGAATAACTTTGTAAGAATGTCAAAACTGTCAAATATTGTTGGTCGTTCTGACTATATCAGCAATCCAAACCGACAAGAGAATATCTTAGCAAAAAGCACTTTTATTGACTGGAAACCATATCAGGAATATGAAAGAACACATAAAAAGAGTTCTAAAGCTAATAACGAGGGAAGAGAACTTATAATAGCTTTGCCTAATAACTGGAGTGAATTTTCTGAACCTGAACTAATCACAAAAATAAATGAACTTGCACAACAGTTGCTTCCGCAACAGGAATATCAATGGGCGGTTCACTGGAACAAAGGACATACAAATCTGCATACTCATATCATTTTCTCAGAGCGTAACAGAGCATACAGTAATAACAATGATGTGTGGGACAGAGATATTTATTTGACACAAGATGGCAAAGTAGCTCGAAGAAAGTCTGACAGAGCCGTAGATAAGAACGGAAATGTTAAACCGCCTGTTCATCGCAAAGGAGAACCGAAAGATGAAGGCAAGCCTAAATTTTCAGTTAAAGACACAAAATTCAAGTCTCAGAAGTGGTTACAGCTAGTAAAAGATTCTGTAATTGATTTTTATCAGAAATATGGCATTACTATATCTGAAAAGGAAATCCTGCACCAATATCACGAAGGAAAGGGTTCAGAATCTCTTATTATTCATACTAAAAACAAACGCATTAAAGCAATAAATAAATGGTTCAAGGTTTATCAGTCATACGGATTCGAGTTTCCAAAGCCACATACAAAAGATTTTTATGATATGATAACCACATTGCAGAATCCTGATACAAAATTAGGAATCAAAACTGCTTTCTCTTTAGCTGTCAAAAAACCTAAAATTATGTCATTTGAACCCAAAACGCCAGATATGGAATACAAACTGCAAGAAAAATTCAAATCAGAGCATATTCCTAATTGGAAAAATTCAGCAAACGGACGAATAATGTTTTTATCTCCTGATTACCATCGCATTTGTGAGATTATAAAAGCTGTATCTGAAAAACAAAAGCCTACTATAGACCTTGACCACATTATTCAGCTGAAAAATGACTATGTGCGTAAATGCTGTGTTTACAGCTACTTACAGTCAGCTTATATCTCAACAAAGGCACAGGAAGAGTATCAAAAAGCAAAACTGCTTGTCAAAGAGTTTGATGCAACTGCAAAGCACTTCCATTCTTTAAACGATGAAATCAAAGTAACTATCAATCCCTTTAAAAAAATAAAGCTACGTTCAGAGCGTGATGAAGTAGCAGAACAGCTTGAGATAAAAGCAAACAGTCTGCAATATGCCCTTGGAATAACGCTTGTTTATCAAGGAGAAGAATTTAACAGCTTAACTGCAACCAAAGACCACACAACAGCAATTTATGGATATACTCAACACCCTATCAGTCAAAAAAGAAGCAATGCAGAATCAGAAATTAAAAGAAATCAGCTTATTGAAAAACTTAAAACTGAAAACATAGATGAAACAAGCGTTAAAACAGCTCTAATAGCCTTTAAAACGGCTTGTAAAGAAATCCCAGTCAAACTATACGCTGAAGTTTACAACGCCTTACAGAACGCAAAAACACCCTTATTTGAGTTTGAGGTAACTGGAAATATTTCTAAAGGACGTATAACAGCAAATTACAATATTGAAAAGGCTATTGCTATAATGAAACCTCATAACAAAACAGAACAAGAACAGGAAGTGAAGATTGAAAACAAGAGAAACGATTATGGATTCTGTCGCTGATTTATTGTTTCTTTTTCATCAAAGTAAATCCTTTATTCTTAAAAAAATTAACTTATCGAAGGAGGGAATAAAAAATAAAGTGTTCTCCTCTTTTTCGTTTTTGATTCATTTCTTTTGCTCTTAGCTTTTTAATTTCACTTCTTTTTTGATATTACAAACAAAAAAATAGAAAACAATTCTTATTTGGAGAAATCAATCAATCAATCAATCTTCTTGTTAAAAAAAAAAAAAAAAAAAAAAAAAAAAAAAAAAAAAAAAAAAAAAAAAAAAAAGCCCCTTGTTTGATAGATTGATTGATCATGTTTTCAAACTTGTTTTATATCTTGTTTTCGGCGAAAAACCGCTTTAAAAAAATGCCTATTTTCCGTGGTTTTTGAATTGTTAAATTTTTCACATATCTACATTGATTTCCCCAGATGTCTACATTGATTTCCCCAGATGTCTACATTGATTTCCCCAGATGTCTACATTGATTTTCTTAATTGCTACAGGGCATTGACAAATGTAGATATGTGATGTATAATAAAATTGAGGTGATTAACTATGCCAAAAATAAAAGGCACTGAACTCGTAGAAAAAAGAAATATTTTAAATGAAATCAGAAAAACCAACATGACCTTGCAACAGCTTAGATTTTTCAGTATCTATCTTTCAAAGATTAATGCAAGAGATTTATCGACAAGAATTGTCCGTTTTCCTCTTTCTGACTTTCAAAAGATTATGGGGCTTGGAAAGATGAACATTCAGAGTTTCAGAAATACCGTTGATAGTCTTCTACGCAATGTAATTCATATACCAACACCAACAGGCGGATTGGTTTCGTTTACGCTTTTTCAAAGATGCCTTTTGGATAAAGATGAATACGGCAATTGGTATGTTGAAATAAATGCTAATGATGACGCGTTACCTTTGATGTTTGACTTTAAGTCACATTACTTTACCTATCAGCTTTGGAATGCACTACAGCTTAAATCTGCTACTCAAATTCGTATATATGAACTTTTAAAGCAGTATGAATATATTGGGAAAAGGGAGATTGAAGTATCAGAATTAAGAGAATTGCTCGGAATAGCTCCTAATGAATATCCTCGCTTTTCCAATTTCAAAATACGCATACTGGATAGTTGTCAAAAAGCTCTTGCAGAAAATACAGATATTTGCTTTACCTATGAACGCGGAAAGGTAGGAGAACGTGGCAAATGGCTGACCATAGTATTCCATATCAAGAAGAATGAGAATTATGTTGACCGCCTTTCTCTTAAAGATTTCATTGAACTGCAACCCGAACAACAAATAATTGAGGGCGTAGCAACGGAAATATCAGAGCCAAATCCCGAGTTACAGCCACAGAAACAGCAATCAAAACCGCAACAAAAACAGAACTTCGTTGATGAAGAAGATGATGAGGAAGAAGAAAGCGGTTGGAGAAATCCACATATGGGATTGTACCGTGCTTCTTGCGATGATGAATTTTCAGCCGATGAAACAGCTTTGCTTATTCTGAGCATTGATGAAAATCAACTCCCGGAAAATCAGTTTGGCGTACCTGTTGCAAAAGCACGGTATTTACAAAGAAAGTATCTTGAACTGAAATATGAGGCTAAACAAAAGCCTATCAAAAACAGATTTAAATATTTACTGAAAATGGTTGAGAAAGATTTTGAAATAGATTAACAAAAAAAGACTGCCCCTTTCGGAGCGGTCTTATACTTTATCCATTATAATGATATTTTCCGTCATAGTAATAGGCTATATTTCTTCAAAATTATTTGAAAAACTCTATGTAAAAGATATTACTCTTATTACAAGAATAAAGAAAAATATGAAAGACAAGCTTATACTTACGTCTATTGGTGATTTAATATCTTTTGTCGCATATATACCATATCAAAAGCATTGATAATACCGTCTTTGTTTATGTCTGCACTCCATGAAGTTTCAGCATTGCATAACAGATAACTCTGCAATAATACAGCATCGGCAATGTTTACACTACCATCATTATTTGCATCACCGTAAATTAAGTCATCAAGAGGACTGAATCTTATATTATGTGCAAGTGCATAATTGTGTGCTTCTGTGCCGTAATATCCAGAGATTACTGTATCAGGTGACAGATAACATTTGTTATTAATAACAGCTATATTGGCATCTGATGAAATAAAATTTGATTCATATTTCCCACTTGCTGGTATAAAATAAGCCCCGAAAACTTTAACTGTTTTAGGTATTATTAAATCATTTGAATAATAATCATTATAGACTGGGGAAACATCATTTGTAATAAATTTAACAGTTTCTGGAATTGTATAATTATAATCTTGCATAAATTGAGAATTTGCCCACAGCGCACCCATTTTAATGACATCATCACCAAAAGTAACATTGTTTATTCTATCAAATGTGCTGAGCATATAACTGGTAATAGATTTAAAATTAAGGAAAACGTTTTCAGCCTTACAATATCCAAATACAGATTTTTTACAAATCAAATCAGGACAATCAACAGTTATATCTTTTAAAGAAGTACAATTAAGAAAACTTTCACGTCCAATAAACTTAAGATTCTTAGGTAAAGTTATACTTTCAAGAAAACTGCAATCCGAAAAAGCAAGAGGTTCAATATACTCTATACTTTTCGGAAAAATTATATCATAACAACCTTCATAGCAGAAAGCACTTCTCTTTATGCCCACAACCTTCATTCCGTTTACTTCTTCAGGTATTTCATAATGCATCAGGTGATTATTTGCTTTCAAGACATAAAGTGTATTGTCCGGATAAACAGCATAAGTAAAGGTTTCGTCTGCTATTGTCTTCAGATGTATAGAATATCTTTTTATGTCTCTATTTGTTATAATATTATCATTTTGTTCAATATACTTATAAACATCTAAAAAATCAATATTTTCTGAATTGAGAGCTTCTCCATTTGACAGTATTTTTTTATTTCCGGATTCATCAAGCCAGTACTCATTATAATTTACATCAAAATCAATATGCTTTATATCTGGTACTGAATAGAGATAAGGTCTTTCATAACAATATGCGTCAGTTATATAGTTATATAAATAATCAAAATCCGCAAAATCATAGTAGTTTTCAGTATCTTCAATAGTAACACGTCTACCAACATCATAGCCTGCAAGAATACGTCTTGCACGTTCACAGATTATAGTATCTTCAGAATTGAGTTCAGTTTCAAAGATAAATTTACAGAGGTCTTTTTCTTCATCAGCAAGCGAATTATAATCAAGTATGCAGAGGTCATATTTCAAAAATCTTTCCCATAATTCCGGACTGTTTTCAGAAGTAATGAGATTATTTTCAGCAGTTTCAACAGCTTTAACATGTACAGGCGAATATGAACAGCATAAAACAAATACTAAAAGTATAGTAATAATTTTTTTCATATAATTACCACCTTATAGCAATCCTAAAAATTATCACCTCAGACCAACAGCAGAAAACCATCCTA
>CAMDZD010000052.1 GCA_945910815.1 uncultured Clostridia bacterium | reverse complement strand
CCAAGCCAAATGAAGATACTCCTGAAGAAAAAGAAGAATGACCAATTCCAGTTTGCAAAGATAAAGGAGCGACCAAAAATCACTCCTTTTTACATCTTCACCGCATTCTTCGTCTGCCTATAAATCTCCAGCCGTGACAGTGCTTTCGGACTATTATTGGTCTGATTTACTGTGCGGCTGTTGTCGTTATTGTAGTAGTTGTTGACCACAGAACTTTCAGTCCCGCCATTCATGATAGCACCTGTCATTCCGTCAAGTTTATAGTTAAGGTCGGAATTCAGAGCAATCTTCATTGTATCCGCAACACCGGATACCGCCTTTGCCACAACCTTTTTGCTTTTGATAATGCCGTCTGCCAAGCCCTGCATAAAGTCCGGCATCCAGCTTTCGTATTCCGTTAACGGACCCACGTCCGGCACGGAGAAATGCAGATAACTTCTGATGGTATCCGCCACATCGGTACAGGCATCGGAAATCCAGCTGATACAGCTTTTGATACCGTCAACAATTCCGCTGATGATATCCGAACCCCAGCTGAATGCATCACTCGCCAGTCCCTTTACAAAGTTGACCGCTTTGTCAAATCCGCTTTTAATCGTATCGTAAATACCGCCGATTGTACTGGAAATGGCCGATTTTACGCTGTTCCAGATGCTTGTCACAGTAGAACGAATGGTATTCATCACAGATGAAATAGTAGAAGAAATGCTGTTCCAAACGGAAGATATTGTGTTTCTGATTCCGTTTACAACGCCCGAAATTGCGCCGCTGATGGCGTTCCAGATGGAGGAAATTACCGATTTGATGGTGTTCATTACACTTGAAATAAAGCCTGAAATGGCGTTCCATACCGTGGTGATAATATTTGAAATCGTACTCAGCACCGTGGAAATTGCAGTACTGATTGCATTCCAGATTGTTTCAAAGAATGACTTTATGCCCTCAAGCAAAGGTGTGATAAACTCCACAATTGCATTCCATATGGTCTGTATCTTCTCAGAAATCCAGTCCATCACATTGCTGATAATGATATGTATTGCCTGAAAAATCGTCTCAAACAGATACTTCAAAGCGTCCAAAAGCGGAGAAATGAACTCATATATCGCATTCCATATGCTTGAAATCGTATTGTAGATTGTGGTGCACACTGTAGAAATGACCATCCATATGGCATTGAAAATGGTGGAGAAGAAATCATGAATGCTTGTCAGGATTCCTGCGAAAAAGTCATAAACAGCCGTAAAAATGGAAACTGCTGTATCGTGGATTCCTGTTACAATGCTCGTAAAGAAGGAAGAAATCGCATTCCAGGTGTTCACAAAGAAATCAGCAATGGACTGGAAGAAGGAACAAATGCTATCCCATATGCCAATAAAGAAATCCTTGATTGCCGTCCAGACCTCGTCCCATGAAGTACCGAACCAACCAAGGAATACATCTAACACACCGGTCAGCGTGTTCAGAATATTGCTGAGTGAATTTACAATGAAATCCCATATGCCAGTAAAGAGGTCTTTTATGCCATTCCAGCACTGATCCCAGTTTCCGGTAAACAGACCAATGAAAATGTCAAGAATACTTAAAATGGTGTCGGTGACGAAAGAGAAAATATCCGCAATATGCTGAAACACGCCCTCAAACAGCGGGGCAAGAACTTCACAAAGTCCATTCCATACAGCTTTTACAAGTTCTCCAAAACTCTCAAAGTCAAAGCCGAGCGCATTGATGCGGTCGACGATACCGGAAGTAAGCCTTTCAAATGTAGACTTTATCTGTTCCCAAATGGAGAGAATGCTGTTTTTGAAGTCCTCATTGGTATTCCACAGATTTACAAAAGCGGCAACTAATACAGCAATGATTGCAATCACAGCCACCACCGGTGCGGAAATACCGCCAATCGCAGCACCAAGGGTAGAAAATGCCGTCTTTGCACCTGCAATCATAGTCGGAACTTTGCTGATAAAGGTCATCAGACTTCCCACCGAGGATATGACTTTGCCAATCACCACCAATAAAGGACCCATTGCCGCAGCGACGAGAGCGACTTTCACAATCGTCTCCTTTGTGGCAGGGTCCATGGCGTTGAGTTTATCAATAAAAGCCTGGATTTTCGCAACTATCTCACGAATAACAGGCATCAGAATTTCGCCAAAAGAAATAGCAAGTTCTTCAAGCTGTGATTTCAAAATAGTCAGCTGACCGCCGAGGTTATCCTGCATGGTTTCTGCCATGGAGAGTGATGTGCCGTCACAATTTGCAATAGCACCCGACAGCTTATCAATATCCGCAGGTGTAGCATTCATGAGAGCAAGAAATCCGGACATCGCATTTTTACCAACAAGCGCCTGTGCCGCACTTGCTTTTTCGGATTCTGTCATCTGATTAAAAGCAACACGGCAGTCAGCGAGAATATCGGAAAGTTCACGCATTGAACCGTCCTGATTAGTGGTTGCAATCTCCATTTCTCCGAAAGTTTCAGAGCAGAATTTCACATCACCGGAAAGTGCTGTCATGATAGAACGCATTGATGTACCGGACTGCGTTGATTTAATACCGGCATTAGCCATAAGACCAAGAGCCTCAGCTGTATCTTCACAGGAGAATCCCAGAGCGCCGGCTATAGGAGCACAATACTTGAATGATTCTCCAAGCATTGATACATTTGTATTTGCGTTACTTGATGCCGCCGCTAAGACATCAGCAAAATGACCACTGTCAGAAGCTGATAAGCCGAAAGCTGTGAGTGCATCTGTAACAATATCGGAGGTTGTTGCAAGGTCTTCACCGGATGCGGCGGCAAGGTTCATGATGCCGTCAATACCCGACAGCATATCATTTGTTTTCCAGCCTGCCATAGCCATATAGTTCATAGCTTCGGCGGCTTCTGATGCTGAAAACTTTGTCTTACTGCCCATTTCACGAGCCTTGTCACGAAGTTTGTCGAGGTCATCACCAGTAGCACCGGATACAGCCGCAACCTTTGACATAGCAGAATCAAAATCGGATGCTGTCTTTACGGCCGCTGTTCCTGCCGCCATAATCGGAACAGTAACATGGGTGGTAAGTTTACTGCCTACATCAGAAATCTTATCCCCCACATTCTGTAAAACTTCTCCTGCCGCACCAATTTTACTTAGAGAATCAGAAGCTTTATTGGCTTCACTTTCAAGATTGCGAAGTTCCTGTTCTGTTTCGATAATCTCACGCTGAAGTGCATCATACTGTTCCTGGGGGATATCACCTTTGGCAAGTGCAGCGTTTGCCTGTTCAGCGGCAGTTTTCAGCGTTGCAAGTTTATCTTTTGTGGCAGAAATGCTGTCAGCTAAAAGTTTCTGTTTCTGTGAAAGGAGTTCTGTGTTTTTGGGGTCAAGTTTCAGGAGTTTCTCCACGTCTTTCAGCTGTGTCTGCGTGTTCTTTATGGTTTTGTTGACACCTTCAAGAGCTTTTGAAAGTTTAGTTGTATCACCGCCAATTTCAACGGTTATGCCTTTGATTCTGTTTGCCATGTGTATTCACCTCCTTGTCAGGATATAAAAAAGCACCTGCCGAAGCAAGTACTTTTCTTATTTTATATGATTTAGATTATATTTTTTCTTTTGTTTCATTTATCAGCTGACTTAAAGTGATTTTTGACAATTCATTTTCCATTGCATACTGTATATTATCGAGTTTGCTGTCCATTACATTATGAACATTCCTTCCTACCGGACACTGTGGATTAGGATTTTCATGAAAGTGAAAAAGAGATTCTTCTTTTTCAACTGCTTTAAAAATATCCAGCAAGGTTATTTCATCAGGAGATTTTGCCAAAGAAGCTCCGCCTATTCCTGCTTTTATTTCAACAATTCCAGCAGATGATAATAATCCTAATACATTTCTGACAATTACAGGATTCACATTAATACTTCCTGCAAGAAAATTTGATGTAACCTTATAATCATCTTTAAAAACCTCTATACATAACAAAATATGCGTTGCAATAGTTAATCTGGATGAAAACTGCATATAAATATCTCCCTCTTAATTGTTATTCATATTGTATCATGTTTTAGTTGTAATGTCAATAGTTACAATTAAACAAATAAAAAATTGTGCAGATATACAAAACTTAGTTGTAATACTTGACATTACAACAAGTGTGTGATATTATATTGTTGTAATCATAAAGGTTACAACAATATTTTTTGGAGGTAATTATAATGAGTAATTTTACAAAGGTAAGTGTTGCAAAGGATGCAAGAACAGAACTTCATGACAAACTTGCACTTACAGGTGCTGAAATAAGCGTCAACAATCTTCCGGCAGGTGCAGGTGTTCCTTTTGTTCACTCTCACAAACAGAATGAAGAAGTTTATATTGTTCTTTCAGGTAACGGAAAGGCTGTAATCGATGGAGAAACTGTTGAATTAAACGCAGGAGATTTTATCAAAATTGCTCCGGCTGCTAAAAGACAGTTTTTTGCAGGAGAAAATTCTTCAATCAGCTTTGTATGCATTCAGGTTAAAGAGAATTCTCTTGAAGGTTACACAGCAGACGATGCTGTTATTTCTGAATAAATATCAGAACGCATCAAAATCACTTTGCGAAGCAAGTTCATGCCAACCTGAGTAATCGTCATTCTCACGTTCAGAAAACATATCATTTATAAGTCCAATAGTCAGCAAATCCAGCTCGGTCATAGAAAGACCGAGCTGTTTGCATCTTAGAAGAAATAGAGGAGTTGTCATCGGTCTGTCAGTCGAGCGATGTTTTTTTTAGATTCCACCTGCGTAGCAGTATTGAGACCCCACAGTTCAATAAGCTGTGGAAGAATCTCATAAATACTGAATGTGTTGAACCTTTCAAGGAAATCATCTGGGCTGTCGGGAACATTTTCAGGGTCAGCGTGTTTTGCCATGATGTATGCGATGTTCTCGAAAACCTCAAGGCTCTCAATATCAAGTTCGCTTTTGTTTTCATCACCCTCTGCAACATCGGTTTTCAGTGATGCAAAGTCCTTGTAAATATCCCTGTGAAATTTCAGACGATACAGACGAGGTACAGCTGCACTCGCCTTGAAAGGTACTTCTATACCGTCAATTGTAATATTTTTCTTGATAGCCATAGCTGTACCTCCTTATGAAGTCTTAGTTGTAGTGGTTGTTTTTGGTTCTGTGCTTGGATTGTACGGCATTTTGAACCAGTTATTGTAAACTGTATCAGATGTACTTTCGGTTGTTTTTGACTTTACAAGACCTGTCGGCAAAGGAGTAGCCTTCAAGGTCAGCTTTTCAGTCTTAACCTCCGTGCTTTCCTCTGTGGTTGAAGATTCTGTGGCAGGACGTGAAGCAGAGCAGCAGTACATAACGTGTCTGATGTGGTGCTTGTCACCAAGGAACTCAAACATAAGAGCAAACTGCGAAAGTTCACCGTCATTCTTTTCAACCAGAACCCCATTGTTATCAAGTATTTCGCCCAGAATTTCTGTTGCAAATTCTGTGGTGATAAGGGCAATTTCAAGGTCACCGGTATATCCTGCATTGTTGTTGATAACGTAATATACACCGTTATCGGCGTAGAAATTTTCTGCCTCGCCGTTTGCATCAATTGAAAGGCTTACAGCACCGGGGAGATGCTTTGACGGTCCGTATGCAGGTACTATCTTGTTGCCGTCTGGGTCTTCGCCCCATTCGGTAATCTTTGCCCAATATACACTCTGCAAACCGAATTTTACTTTATTCTTCTTGTTTGCCATAGATTAAACCTCCGTTTCGTATAATACCTCATAGAGTTTTTCCGACTCTATCCATACTTCTGATTTTGTATAGTAGATTTTATGACGTTTCAGAACCCTTTCAATATTTTCTTCAAGTTCAGGATTCTTAATGTCTGTATAAAGTTCAATATCCAGCTGTTTAAAGCTGAAATACATATAGTTGTCAGCTGAAAATGTATTTTCGCCCGGTGACAAAAAAAGGAGAAAAGGAGGCGCAGGACTTTCACCCTCAGCAAAATGATGATAGGCAAAAGGAAGTCCCATTTCTTCCATAATTTCGTTAATCTGTTCGTAAGTCATGATAACGCCTCCTCGATAAGTTTTTCAAGTAACTGTATTCCGTTTTCTTCGGCAGGGGCAATATGCGGTGTGCCTGCAACACGACCACCGCCACGCTTGGCATGGCCTTTCTCCAAAAGGTGTGCAAGCTGATATTTGTTCTTAGAATGCACAGTCATTTCAAGTGAATGGCTGTTTTCCTTTGTCTTTTTTGCCGTCCAGCTTTTTGCATATGATCCTGTTTTTTTAGGAGCATTGGAAGAGATTTCTTTCCTAACAGACGTTGCTGTCTTTCGGACAGATTTCTTCATTTCCGTATCCACAAGGTCAGCGTATTCCGTCAGACCTTTCATGATTTCATCTGCAAGGTTATCAATTGATGTCATCGAAATTACCCGCCTTTCTCGTTTCACCCTCGATTTTCATGTAGCTGTTGTGGGCGTAAAAAGGGGTGATTCCTGTGATATCGTAGATGTTGCCTCTGAAAAGAATACGGAAAGCTGTACTGTTGATGTTAATTGATGCAGGACTTTGCCTTATCAGGAATTCAAGTTTCTGTACCTCTTTTGTAACTCCTGCATCTGTGGTTTCTGTCACAGATTTTGTGGTAACACTTGCCCAGAGCGAAAAGGTTTCTTCCCATTTCGTAATGTGGTTCCCAATCTCGTCATTGACGGTTCTGTGCTGTAGAATCGTGATTCTGTGATTCAGCTTTCCGATTTCCATCAGATAACACCCTCTCTCTGTGCAAATAGAATGGAACGCAGACATAAAGTCAGCTTATGATAATCGGGATTACTACGGTTTTCATACAGATACCCAAGTGCGAACAGCATAGCCGTCCGCACTGTATCTTCATTTACAGAAAACTCTTCTTCGCTCATTCTGCCAACGTCCATAACAAGCTGTTTTGATGTGACAAGCAAATTCTGAATCAGTTTGTCATCCTCATCATAATCCACTCTCAGATAATTTTTCGCTTCTTTCAGCGTTATCATTTATATCACGCTTTCTTGATTGCAAGTGTTTTTACAGCTTCAGGAAGAATGAGTTTGCCGTCAAGTCGCTGACTTGCAAGGAATCCTACCTGTCCTGTCATTGCAAAAAGTTCATTGAGCCTTTTGAAAGAGCGTCCCTGTCTGTCAGCTACCCAATAATAACTAAAGTCGCCGAATGCCATACACTTATTGCCTGCCTTGAGTTCAGGCACATAGCTTGATGTCTTGTAAGGACGATTGAGGATTGTATCGGGAACACTAGCCTGAACAGACGGATTCCAGATGTAATTGCCTGTATTATCCTTAAGTTTGCGGAGAGCTTTGACAGTTGAATCATTGAGAACCCATACAGCCTTTTTGCGATACGGACTTCTGAGAGAATAGAAAAGTTCCATTACATCATCAAAGGTAATTGAAGCAGACGCAGCTGTTACGCCATCTTCTGCACCGCCTGTGGCATTGAATATACCGGTAGGCTTGCCCTTGCCGTCACCAACAAAGAATGCCTCTTCTTCCTTTGCACCGATTCTTCTTGCAAATTCACGGGCAATATATGACGGCAAATCAAATACGCTGTCATTAAGAAGTTCCTCTGAAATCTTGATTGCTGTACCAAGCTTGTATGCGGACAGTGATGCCTGACCGAATGTATCATCGGAGAGAGTATACTGCTGTTCCTCGTCCATCCACACGGCTTCGCCCTTTGATGTAACAATAGGAATTTTGCGGTCACCATTGGAAGTTTTGATAACAGTTGCCATCTGACGGAAAATGCTCTCTTCTTCAAGAGCCTCAATAAGTTTTCTTTCAAACTCATCAGGCACAAGATAACCGCCCTCTGCATCAGTTCCGATATGCAGGTCATTATTGACATCAATCCAGTTGCGGTTTCTGATACTGTTCCAGAAAGCATTTTTATAAGAATCACTTGCTGTGCCTGTCTTTTCGGTTAAAGTTGGTGTTGCAGGCTTGCCGAGAACAGGCGTTGAAGTAGCCTTGTTCATTTCAGCCTCGATTTCAGCCTGTCTTTCAAGACGCTGTATTTCCTTGCCGAGGTCAACAATGGTCTTTTCCATTGCATCGTATGTTTTTGAATCCTCTTCACTGAGAACGCCGTTTGCATTTCTCTTGCTGTCGAGGAAATCACGGGCTGTATCCCATGCCTTTGCTCTTTTTTCTCTGAGTTCTTTAATAGTCATAAAAAATACCTCCAATCAATATTTAAGAAGTGCCAGTCTTTTATCAAGCTGGTCAATTGGTGTACCCTTAATGGGTTCTGCCGTTGCGGATACTTTTGATAAAAATGCAGTCATATTCTTTGATTTTGAATATGTCATTGCTGTAAGGGAATCTTCCTCTTTTTCCTCATCTTCTTCATCGGGTTCTTCCTCTTCTTCTTTTTCGGGAATAAAAGGATTCTTTTTATCTGCAAAGAGAATACCGTCCACAAAACCCATTTCATGCGCCTTTTTAGCATTGAGCCAGGTTTCATCTGACATCATCTTTGCTATCTTGTTTCGGCTGAGATGTGATTTTGTTTCATAAGCATTGATGATAGATTCCTTGACTTCCTCCAAAAGTGTTATAGCCTTTTCCATATCTGCCTTATTGCCCACAGCACAAGTGCTGGGGTCGTGAATCATCATCATTGCAGTTGGTGCAATAAGAGTTTCATCACCAGCCATTGCCACAACAGACGCAGCAGAAGCGGCAATGCCGTCAATCTTAACAGTAACCTTGCCTTTGTGATTTTTCAGCATGGAATAAATCTGACTTGCGGCAAACACATCTCCGCCCGGTGAGTTCAGCCAGACTGTCAGATTTCCGCTTACTTTTGAAAGTTCATCACGGAACATGGCAGGTGTGACCTCATCTCCCCACCAGGTATCTTCCGATATAGGTCCGTTAAACAGAAGTTCTGTTTCAGAAGTGTCTTCATTTTTCACAAAGTCCCAGAATTTCTTCATTCGGTTTCCTCCTCCTTTATTGGTTTTTGATTTGCAAATGCCCCTGCATCTGCAAGTTTTGTAAATGAACCATTTACAAGATAGAGATTTCCGCCGTCTTCATCAGGAATCATATTCATATCTTCCATTTCACGAATATCATTAGCTGACATCCAGCCGTTTTGTCTTGCAGTAGCATAACCTTGCATTCTTGATGCATAATCACCACGGAGCAGTCCGTCAACATTGAACTTAATGAAATACTGTCCTTTTTCGGAATCTGAAAGGAGTGCTTTCATAAGTCCCTGTTCCCAACGGACAATCCATGGGTCAAGGCTGTATTTCACAAAATCCAAAGACAGGTGTTCCACGTTGGAAAATGTGGCATGGTCAAGGTCACCAATCATGTGAAGAGGTACACGATACAGCCTTGCAATTTCTTCAATCTGAAACTTTCTGGTTTCAAGGAACTGAGCCTCATTATTCGGAATTGCAATGGGAGTAAATTTCATGCCCTCTTCTAAAACTGCAACTTTGTGAGCATTTCTTCCACCGTAGGCTCTCTGCCATGCATCACGCACACGTTCGGGGTTTTTGATTACTCCGGGGTGTTCAAGTACACCGCTTGGAGATGCTCCGTTTCCGAAGAATGACGCACCGTATTCCTCACAGGCAATAGAAATACCGATTGCATTTTTAGCAAGAGCAATCGGCGAATATCCAACCAGTCCATCAAATCCTAAACCCGGAATGTGCAGAACTTCATCTGAGTAAAGAATGATGTCCCCCTGTTCTTTCAGATTTGGATTGGCTTCATCATAACGGCTGTAAATATATATCAAGCGGTTCTTTTCATCACGGTCAACCTTCATTTTATCAGGCATTAAAGGATAAAGTCCAATAACATCACCTCTGCCATTTCTGATAATCTGTGCATAGGCATTGCCGTAAATCAACAGATGGCTCATCAGTGTTTCACGGAATACAAATGATGTCATTTCAGGATTAGGCTGGTCGTGGAGCAAAAAATATAGCGGGTGCATCGGCACTCGCTCTTTTCCTTTATCGTTGTATTTGTACAAGTGTAATGGCAGTTGAGCAATCGCTTCTGACAGCACACGCACACAAGCATAAACCGCAATATGTTGCAATGCCGTTCTGTCGGTTACACGTTTACCGCTGTTTGCTCGTCCGAAAAAATATGTGTAGGACGGGCTGTCGTAACTGTTCTGTGGCTTATCTCTGGACTTGAAAAGTCCTGTGAAAATACCCATGAAAATCACGCTCCTTTCTTGACTTTTCGTATATGGGTGTGGTATAATGTGCTAAACAGAATGTAGGGCATCAGCTTTATAAATAAGAATTTGACGGAGAGATAGTATGGCTATTATTAAAAACGAAATACCGA
>CAMDZD010000051.1 GCA_945910815.1 uncultured Clostridia bacterium | reverse complement strand
GAACTGGTTGACAAGATCGTAGTCCACGAACCCGACAAGTCCAGCGGAAAGCGTGTGCAGGATATTGAGATACATTTCCGTTTTGATGTGGCGGTGTCTACGATTTCCGTTGAAACAGGCAAATATGGAAAAAAGGTCGCATAATGCCTATTTTATGCGACCTGAATTAAGGGAGAAAAAACTTCTATATCACTACTGTGCTTTTGCACCGGGGTTATCATTGCCATAACCTTCCAAAAGGTTGACGATGCCCCATACACCGACACCGCCGCCGATAAGGCAGATGACAGATTTAAGTACGGTACACGCAGTAGAAATGAATGTACCCGTGTCTACCTCACCGGTTGCCGCAAAAGCCTGCATTGCTCCGGTAGTTGCCATAACACCCGCAATTGTGGCAAACATTGTTGCCTTCTTTGCAAACTTACTGCCCTTAGCAAGCCACTTGTGTTTAGGCTTTGTGATTTCTCCGACAGCAACATCAGAAGTTACTGCCATAGTGTTTTCATTTTCCATTGTAATTTCTCCATTCTATGTATTTTTTATCTATTACTGAAAACAGGAATCAAAAAGCTGTATCTGTATTGTTGGTTTTCTTCGGTATTCGCTGTTTTCAGGCAAGACCTTAGTTTGCATCCGTTTCGTACACGTCAACTTTATCTCTGCTTCTGAGCGTCAGATATCGTTTCTTACGTTTTCCGACAAAAGCTTCGATGTCAAATTTTGCTTTCGGATTATCGTCCAGAAGCAAGTGATAATGTTTGTGACGTGTAATATCAAATTTATCTGAGAAGAACGGACGGACACCTCTCAGCTGTAAAATACACTTACCACCGTCCATAACGGCTAATTCGTCCTGAGATTTGAGTTCCTTGCCAAGTTTTTGATAATTCAAGCCGTAAGATTCACTTTGTCCACGAGTATTTGAAGTGTTGAAGCTGTCAATCGTTTCTTTACCAAGGCTTTCGGAAATCTCTTTCAAAGTAGATTTTTCCTTACCGCCGAGGAAAAGAGTTGTATCGCAGTTGCCTTCAATCGTATCGGCATTATCCTTATAAATCGCCTTTAGCTGTGACTTTGCCTGTAAGATAATACTTGCCGAAATTTCACGGCTTCTGATAGTAGCGATAAGTTTCTCAAATTCGGGGATTTGTCCGATATTGCTGAACTCGTCAAGTAAACAGCGTACATGATATTTTAGTTTTCCGCCCTCTGAATTGTCCGCTTTTGTGCAGAGCAGATTGAATAGCTGAGAATACATAATTGCAACCAGAAAATTGAATGTTGCATCTGTATCTGAAATAATCACGAAAAGTGCGGACAGTTCATCGCCCAGCTTGTCAAGACCAAGTTCGTCATAGCTTGTAATCTCCAAGACTTCATCAATTGCAAATGGTGCAAGACGTGTTGAACAGGAGATGAGAATGGACTTTGCTGTTTTGCCTGCTGCCAGTTTGTAAGCGTGATACTGCTTGCAGGCAAATGCTCCAAGTCGTTTTTGTTCCTCGTTCGGCTTATTTGCTTTCATTTCCTGAAACTCACTGCTGATTTCCATATCATCGGGATATTCACCACTGATCCAGCACTCGATAAATTCAAAGAGCCTGTCCATAGCATTCTTGAAAGTTTCATCGTCCTCACGGCATTCAGAGGAATTTATCATCTCGATAAGCGTTTCAAAATTCTGTTCAGCAGGCGGATTTATTGTAAAAATCATAGCAATATATGCCGTGTAAAGAAGCTTTTCAGCCTTTACCCAGAAATCATCACCGCCGTTTTGCTGTGAACTCTGCGTATTTTTGATAAGCACGTCAACGAATTTCAGAATATCCTTTTCTCTGTTCTTTTTGGATATATAGGAAAACGGATTGTAGTGCATAGACTTGCTGAAATCTATGGTATTGAATACCTTGATTCGATACGGCTGATAGGAAATCCTTCCGTTATCGTCTTTAACTGGTCTGCCTTGCTCAAGCATTTTGCCGCATTCAATCAACACAGTACCTTTTGGGTCTGTAACGATATATGAACTATGCATTTGCATAAGATTCGGCTTTACAAAAAATCTCGTTTTACCTGAACCTGAACCGCCGATAACCAGAATATTCTTGTTTCGTGCGTACTTCGGACTTGACGGTTTACCCATTGTTAAGCCCTCTGTCTGCGTGAGAATGACATTGTTATCCTTGTCCTTTAAGTCCATGTACGGTTCAATATCCTTTTGTTCGCCCCATACAGCCGAACCGTATTCTGTGCCTTGCCGGAATTTCTTCTTGTTAGCGGCTCTCATCTTCATAATGAATTTCATAGCAACACCAACGACAACTCCAAAAAGCAAATCAATCGGATTGAATGACGGCAGAATATGGGCAAATGCCGTACCGAGATTGGTCAGGGCAGGGAGTATTTTTTCCGAAACGTCCTTACCCTCAGCAGTTCTGAACGCAAAACAGATGATATTTCCTGCATAGCCGAAAATGACGTAAGCAAGGTTGTTCAGAACGAATTTTTTTACTTTTCTCGCATCCATTCCAATCACCTTAATGCGTCATTTCCTTGGACTTCTCACGAACCTTTTCTTTCTTTTTAGGTTCATGGGCAACCTGTTTCGCCATATCCTTAATCTGCTGTCGGGTGATTTCCGCACGAGGTCTGGTAAGTTCGTCTTGCTTGTTGCTTGCAAACTCCTTAAAAGCTCTCTTGAAATCTTCCATTTTTCCAGCCTGAAAGAATACGTGAAAAGCAGCGGAATTTTGCTCTTTTTTCACTGCAAAATCAATATCATATTTCTTTGCCACGCTCAGAAAGTCCTCGATACCCTTGATTTCCACATTTTCAAGCTTGCCGGAATGTTCCGACAGTTTTTTCATGGATACTCTGCCTTTTTTCTGCGACTTGCCCGAAAGAAAATCATTCATCGCAGATTTCAGCACATCGACTGTAAAATCCTTACTTTTGACAGACAAATCTATGGTCTTTCGCAAGCCTTTTTCAAAGTCAGTACTCATGACGGAAACTCAAACACTGCGTCGATGTTCTCATGAAGCCACTTTGAAAAATCACTTCTGACAGCATTGAACTTTTCTTCATCGTCATATTCGGCGACAACAATGCCGTTTTCAGAATCGCTGTTTAGATAGACCATAAATCCGTAGCCTGAATCATCTTCATACTCGCCACAGGTCACACAGGCAACTGCATTGGTATAGTTGAACACAGTTCCGTCCTGAGAGATAATTGATAGGGTCATACGCTCACTCCTTTCCCGCTTACTAATTTAAGTTTAGCAAAACAGGGGTATCAAGTTCTGCCAAGCGTGAGTAAGTCAGTGTCAAGTTTTGTACAAAATTTTGATAGTTCAAATCTGTAGAAACTATTGAAGAAAACAGGGTTTTGTGCTATACTATTAAATGGGAAAGACTTCTCGGAAAGGAGAAAGCAATGGATAAAATCGTTAATATCGGACAGAATGATGTTATGAGTAACTTTACCAAGACAGATGACATCATGAATGATATGAGAAAAATTATCGAGAGTTCTCAGAAAACTGCATATCAGGCAGTAAACACAATTCTTGTTCAGCGTAATTGGCTGATAGGATATAGAATCGCAAGTGAAGAATTGAAAGGGGAAGATCGTGCCGATTATGGCGCTGAGGTGATAAAAAAGCTATCTTCTGAACTGACAAAAGAGTTTGGAAAAGGATATACCAAATCAAGCCTATATAGCTTTTATGCCTTTTACAAAGCTTACCCTGAGATTTTCCAAACGCTGTCTGGAAAATCTGTGGCTCTCTTGTCATGGTCACATTACAACGTCCTGTTACAGGTTAAAGATAAGACTGCCCGTGATTGGTATGAGAAAGAAGCTTTAGAGCAGACTTGGAGTGTCCGTACATTACAAAGAAATATCTCATCACAGTATTATTATCGTATGTTGCAGACGCAGGACAAGGAACTTGTTGAAAACGAAATGAAACAGCTTACTGCTGATTTTCAAACTGACAAGCTGGAGTTTATAAAAAATTCTGTCATAGCTGAATTTTTAGGCTTGTCATCAAATACAGATTTCACAGAAAGTGAACTTGAATCAAGTATTCTCTCCAATATTCAGAAATTTCTTATGGAACTCGGAAAAGGGTATGCCTTTGTTGCAAGACAGCAGCATATCAAGACAGAGAAACAGGACTATTTCATCGACCTTGTTTTTTTACAACTATATTCTCAAGTGTTTTGTTCTGATCGACCTAAAAACAGAGAAAATCACGCATCAGGACGTAGGGCAAATGGATATGTATATCAGAATGTATGATGAACTGAAACGAAGCGAAGGCGATAACCCGACAATAGGCATTGTCCTTTGCTCCGATACCGATGAAGATATTGCAAGATATTCTGTTATGCACGGCAACGAACAGCTTTTTGCTTCAAAGTACAAGCTGTATCTGCCGACCGAAGAAGAACTCCGTGCAGAAATCGAAACACAAAAAACAATGTACTATTTACAGCACAACAAGGACGAAAATAACCAGTAATCCAAATATTGTGAAAAAGAAAAAAGACCAACTTGGCATGATACCGAGTTGGTCTTTCGTGTTATATCAGCTGTTCAATTTCCTTTTCACCAACTTCGAGGTGATAGTAGATGCCTTGCCTTGAAATAAACATTTCTTTTGAAATTTTTATGATACTCTCAAACTTTATATACTTTCTGATGAGGATTTCTCTGCGGTTATCATTTTCGATCTGCTGAATCTTTTCAATCATCTGAACCTTAACCGCATTTCCGTTATCAATCATAAATTTCAGAGTATTAGTTAGACTGTCAATTTCAGGCTGCAAATAATCCTGCATTGCACTTGCATTTGCTAAAGCATTCATACTGTCCAGCTGAAGCTTAACACTCCCGATTTGGCGGTCAATAATGGCATACTGCTCTAAAAATTCCTTACCTGTCAAAGTAGTAAACCTCCCGCATTTTCCTGATAAAACACTTGCCATCAAGTCCCGACAGCAGGCTGAACCACTCCGACAGAAAGAAACTTTCCAGTTCTGCCTTTCTCCTGTAAACCGAATCGCTTCTTGTATGATTTTTGAGTGCGAACAGCGTGTACTTGTAGCTTTCTGCTGCCGTTTCGACTATGGCATGGGCAAGCATTATGTAACCGTCATCAGCTGAAACTGACATCAATATCACCGTTTGCAAGCGAGATTTTCAAATCTTCTACGGCAGTGTGATAAAAGCTGTCTGTTACGTATTCAAGCAGTGTCAGCACTTCCGTTATGCCGTGCGTTTCGAGATTTACGTTGAAAATATTTTTGCCGTCATATTTGAAAATATCAAGCAGAATAGCGATAATTTCAGCAATATCGTAATTGCAGAAGTTGCCGATATTCACGATTTCACTGCTTTTCATGAGTGCAAAAAGTGCATAGGGAAGTGTTCTTTTCTCCGTATCATCGCAGAAAATGCCCATAGTTCTTCTGAAAAAGCAGTCCACATTTTCTAATGTAATCGCCCTGCTGTACTGCGTAATAATCATCTTTTCCATTGTAAAATCCTCACTTTCTTTCGGTCATTGTGTAATAGTTGCCAATGCCGGAAATCAGCCAGTTTTCCAGCTTATAACGTGCGTAATCACGTTCTTCCTCAGTTGCGTACACGGCAAGGATAAACTCCTCACCGTATACCGTCGTTGCAATAATACCAAACTCCACAACGTCGTAATCTGTTTCATCATCCGGAATTTCGATAATTTCATCGCTTTTGCAGTTCACGATAACAGACTGTATCATAGCAATAAAACTGCTGTTTATCGTCAAATTCTCGTAAGTTTTAATCAGTCGCATTATTCCTCACCTCCGTTTCCGAGAAACAGATTCACGAAATAAATCTGTCCTTTTCCTGTCACACGGACGGTCTTGCTGATGATGATGATGCCGTCGGAACGTTTCACAACGTATTCCCTGATTTCAAAAAGCCCCATTTCCATAGATTTCTGCGTGGGCATATTGAAATCCGTGCGATTGATTTTTATCAGATAACCGTGGTTGCGAAGATATGTAAAAAGTCTGTTCTGTCCCATATTCAGCACACCGTTCTGTTTCAGAATTTTAGCGAGTTCACCAATAAGAATCGCTGTAATGCTTGTATCTACTGCATTTGCGAAAATTACTTTCGGCTTGTCCTCACAGATTTTTCTTGCAAGGCTGTCATTCTTTTCTTTTTCATTTTTGAGTTCCATTGCAAGACGAATCAGGAAGTCGGGCGAGGTAAGAACCTTTTCCAGCGTTTCCGTTGTCATGAAAGCTCCGTGTCTGCGAACAGACGGCAGAATTTCAGAAGTTACCCAATGTTTGAACTCCTTTGCGGACGGCAGTTTGCTGCTCAGAATCAGGCTGTACAGACCTGATTCGTTAATTGCAACAACATTTCTGCTCTGGCTACCGTCGTGAATCACGACGGTAGCTTTATCCTCCGTATCAACGTGTTTGGCAAGAGCATCACGTGTGTTGGAATATCCCAGAATTTCGGCAATATCTTTGCCGACAAACCAGATTTCGCCGTTTATTTCAAGTGTCCTCACTTCACCAAAGTTCGGATTTACAAAAGTTGTTATTTCGTTCATTTCAATCTTCTCCCATCAATAAATTTTTGAGTTCGGAATAGCTTTTCTGTGCCTGTTTCATACGGTAGGAAATGCCTTTCATAGCAAAAGCAAAAGTTGCAGGAAGAATACGGTCAAAGGTGCGCTTTTTCTTCAAATCCGTGCAGTTTCCCATATCGTTTATGTCAATGTTGGTGGTCACAATCATTGGCTTATTGGCTGAAATTCTGGTATCGACAAGACTGTGAACTCTTTCAAGTGCAAATTCCGTGCCACGTTCTGCACCTAAATCGTCGATGATAAGCAGGTCGGGAAATGTAATGCCGTGAATATACTCAGCGTACTCAGATTCATTGAAAAAACTGCCACGCTCTACAATCTGCATGGAAGTCAGCCATTTTACGCTGATACCACGATTTAAGAGAGAATTGGCGATACAAGCCGCAAGGTAGGTTTTGCCCGTTCCGACATCACCGTAGAGCAAAAGTCCTGTTCTGCCCATTTGCTCAAAATTTCGGATATAGTTCATGCCTATTTTTCTTGCATCATGCGATTCCACCATTCCAATATCAGCAGAAAGATAATGTTCGGGAATGTTCGCAAGCTCTTTGTTTCGGCTGATGATATTTACAAGCTGCTGTTCGGCTTTCTCACGTTTTTCCCTTGCCGTCTGACAAGCACAGCAGCAGCCTACAATCTCAGGCATACCCATTTTCAGTAGTTCTTCGGGCATACGGAACTGCTTTGCCGTACCGCACTTTCCACAGTGCCAGAGTCCGTCCTCTGCAATGTAGTCATCGGCGTTCTTGTTGTCGATAAAGTTCTTTTCAGCATTTTCAGAAATTGTCTGAAAAATGCTTTTCAACAGGTCATTCATAACGTTTCCTTTCTGCTGACAAGATAATTCATGATATTATCAGAATCAGCGTTCCAAAATTCTTTTTGTATGCCGAACTTACAACATAAACTGCTTTCAAGCAAGTCAATATCCGGCTCTGTTTTGCTGTATTTCAGGTTGAGTATACATTCCGTTGACAGTTTGTTTTCAATTTCTTTCAGCACACTGTCAGCTGAAATCCGATGAAACTCACACAGAAGCAAAAGCCTGTCCCAGAAGCGAAATACTTTTTTCTGTTCAAGTTCCTCAAGGGTATAAATTCCCGATAATTCAGCCAGTTTCTTAACCGCATCGGCAAACGGAATATTTTCTATCTTGCTGAAAAATCTCAACGCATCGCCACTTTTACCGCAGTGAAAACAGGTGAATATTTCGTCACGAAACAGGCGCATTGCATAAGTGTGACTGTGACAGAATGGACATTTACAGCGTTCATTCCTAACTTCTGCATATTCTGAGATAACAGAAGAAAGAGGATTTTTCATTCGGATAAACTCCAGTAATTCAGTATTTACAAACATTTTTCACCTCACAAACCGGTCAAACGGATTGACATTCACATCGTAGACAGATTCTTGTACAGAAACTGACCTGTCAAGCTGAGGATAGTCCTTTGAAACCCTTTCAACTACCCAGTTCAGAATCGTATGATAATCGGATTTATACTGTTTTCCGCTTGAAAGCTTATAATTATTGAGAATTTCAATGCACTTGTCAACAAAAGCCTTTGTATGCTGCTGTGTAAGCTTCTGATATTCTTCTTCCGTCATGGTGACAGCTTCTGCATAATTTTTCTTGTTATCCTGAGCCTTTTTCTTTGACTGAGATTTGGAAGATGATTTTTGCGGAACTGAAACGGCAACATTACATTCTTTCATACTTGATTCTTTCGTACTTGATATGTAAGTATTTAATTGTCCCTGATTTTCTATACCTTGGTTTTCAAGATGTGAGTTTTCTGTATCTTGTTTTTCTGCATTTTGGGTATCTGCATTTAGTGCTGATTTGGCTTGCTTTTCCTCTAGCTTTTTGATAAACAGTTCGGGACGTTCCAGACCGTCCGGCATATCTTCATAGGGAATTTCGTAGATGTGGTAAACATACTCGAACCGTCCGCTTTTTGAATAGTTGGGCGGCAGCTTTTCAACGTAAACATATTTTTCGTCAATCAGTTCATGGAGGGCAGAACGGACTGCTGTTTCTCCTTCCTTACAGATTTTCACAAGTCCTGAGATGGAGTAGCACCAGTCATCAGGTAAGCCAAGCAGCTTTGACATAAATCCGACTGCTTTCAGACTGAGTTTCATATTTCTCAGATGATGATTGCTCATAATTGTAAAGTCAGTATTCTTATGCACTCTGACAACAGATGCGTTATTTTCTTTCGCCATAATTAACCTCCGAATAAAATAAAAAAAAGCGTTCCTCACTGATATGAAGAACGCTTTGCGTTTATCTATTCGATTTTCTTTGCAAATTTAAGCCTGTCTGTTTCTTGATTTTTAATTGTAAACAAATTGTTAATTATGCGGTTCCCTTAGTTGGGTACGACCAGCCTAACAGAAAGCTTTTTGACGTAATGACAAAGGGTTCCGGTGATGCACGTATGCAACCGTTGTACTTCCTCATCACAACAGCCGGAACTGATACAAATTCTATCTGTTATGAGATTCACTCAAAGGCAAAGGATATTATTGAGGGAAGAAAGCACGACCCTACTTTTTATCCCGTTATTTATGGTGCTGATGAATCCGAAGACTGGACTTCTCCCGAAGTATGGAAAAAAGCAAATCCGTCACTCGGAAAAACTATCGGTATTGATAAAGTTGTATCAGCCTGTAATTCCGCAAAGGAAAATCCCGGAGAGGAAAACGCATTCCGACAGCTCCGCCTTAATCAGTGGGTAAAACAGGCTGTCAGGTGGATGCCTATGGAGAAATGGGATAAATGCAAGCTCAGCTTTGATGAAGATGACCTTGCAGGTCGTGTCTGCTACGGCGGTCTGGACCTTTCCTCCACTACGGATATTACGGCATTTGTGCTTGTCTTTCCTCCAACTGAAGATGATGAGCATTACTACGTTCTGCCTTACTTCTGGCTACCGGAAGAAACACTTCCTTTGAGAGTTCGCCGTGACCACGTTCCCTATGATGTATGGGAACGTCAGGGATATTTAAAAACTACCGAGGGAAATGTCGTTCATTATGGATTTATAGAGAATTTCATTGACGAACTCGGTCAGAAATTCAATATAAAAGAAATTGCATTCGACCGCTGGGGAGCTGTTCAGATGTCGCAGAACCTTGACGGTCTCGGCTTTACAATGGTACAGTTCGGACAGGGATTTAAAGATATGTCACCGCCTACAAAGGAACTGATGAAACTTATCCTTGAACAGACCCTTGCTCATAACGGACACCCGTTTCTTCGGTGGATGATGGATAATATTTTTATTCGCAGAGACCCTGCCGGAAATATCAAGCCTGACAAAGAAAAATCCACAGAGAAAATTGACGGTGCAGTAGCTATGATTATGGCTCTTGACCGTGCAATCCGCTGTGGATGTGTTTCTGAGGAATCTGTTTATGATTCGAGGGAAATGCTTATTTTATAGTTGTGGTTACCTCTACAAACTGGGATTTTCACTCTCTTGTATATCCTGGTTTTTTATATAAATAATCTTTTTGAGGTTCTATCTCTTTATCCCAACTTCGATATCCCAATTATCTTGTTCTATATCCTGAATTGAGACAGATACGCTTCTCTCTTTACAGTCAAATACTTCCATAACATCTTTTGTAATCTTCTCAGCAAGAATTCTTTTCTGTTCCTCTGTCCTACCCGGATAACACTTTATACTGATATGTTGCATACTATTTTCCTCCGTCAAATTCAAATTCTTGTATCTTTCATGCTCACCAGAAGACTGAAATTTCTATTTCTTCATCTTTGCAGTATCTTCCAGATAAAATAATTCCGATTTGAACAAAAAGCCCAAGGGACATTAATGCCCCTTATGCTTTTCTCTCTTCTTTTGCTGTTTCAGTTCAAACATTCGCAGTTTTTCCGCTTCTTTTTTCTCTTGGCTTCTTACCTTGCGCTCTTGCTTGTTCTGTTCCTGTTGTAATTTCAAGGCTTGTTGCGATTTTGTGCCAATGCCTATTTCCTGCATCTGCTTTTTCGCTTCACGCTGCATCCTTTTCGGATTTCTTTTTATATCCTTTGCAACAGTATCAACAGCCGGACTGAATTTCAAACTGAAATAGTATTTTTGAACATATTCCTGCACTTCGTAATCTTTTGGCTCTGCACCAAAAGTCACCTTTGCTACAGTCAACTTACCATTTTCGATGCGTTCAAATACACCTACCCAAAATGGATCTTCAAAGTATACTGTCAGCTTTCCATTTACTTTGTCCATAAGAATCCCTCCTAAACATTTGTTGAACAAAGAATGGACAACCCGGAGGG
>CAMDZD010000050.1 GCA_945910815.1 uncultured Clostridia bacterium | reverse complement strand
GATAAGGCAAAAGTATTCTTAAATTGGGTACAAAAAACTAAGCCCCTACAAAAGGGACTATCATAATCCTTTGTTCCCACTATTTGATTATAGTTTTATTTAAGAATACCTTGCCGCATATTTTTTACTCCTTTTCTGGAATTGAATTATTATATCACATCAGTTTTAGGAAAACAAGTATCTAAAAGAAATTTTTCTTCCCCTTATATGTAACAATCATAGTATAGCATTTCTTTCTCTCTTTGTCAATAAATACTGGATAATTATGTTCAAATATACATTTCTGACAAAGAAAGAGGTGCGTTTTTGTCAAATTTGTCAGTAAAAAAATATATGTTGATGGAGAAACTGCTGTAAGAGAAAAAGCGGATATGCGTAAAAAGCTTAATCTTGGTTTTCTGAACTATACAGATAAAGCAGTTCCATCTGAACAATTCGGACTTCCGTCTATAGAATGCAACACTAATGTGTTACCCGACTTTTTGGCGTTATATGGAGAAAAAAGTAACTACCATAAAACCCCATTTACAGCAACTTCATTTTATCAGTATGATGATGTTTGGGATGGAAAAGATGGTTATATAAATGCATATTTATATGGTGACAAAAAATTGATCAAGAGATATCGGAATCGATTTGATGGTGTTCGAATATTTATAATGCCCGACACGTCAATGTTTTCAGACCTTGATATTGATTATAACAGGTCACAGTTAAAGCGGGCATTAATTGGTGCAGTTATTCTTCAGATGGAATTTCATGCGGTTGTGATTCCAAACATATCATATATTTCTGAAGAAACGTTTCCGCTTTACTTTGACGCAATAAAGTATACTTCTGTTGCAGCAATTAGTCTAAAAGGACATATTCGCTATGCTAATTCCTGAATATGATGAACACAAATCATCAAATGGAAAAGATGATATGTTTCAAATGATCGCCTTATCGGATAATAATATTAAAGATCGTCTGCTCAAATTTGAAAATGTTGTCGAGATACTTTCTTGTATGTCACCTCATGTTCCTACTCAGATCAAGGTAAAGGTATCGGAATTATCAAGCGAACAAAATATCGTATTTGACTTGATAACAAGCACTCGAATCAGAAAGCCATCCGAATTGGCTAATATTGAAACAGGACATCCTCCATTTAAGGTTATCAGATAATACCATTTGCATACTAAAAAACAACCAAAAGTCAGCTGACGTTTTTAATCAGCTGATTTTTGGTTTGTTCTTTTGGGTAGCCATAATCTGCTTTCTTTATGTGGAGCACTATAAGTGTTAATCATAATCGGTTTTTACCTCGCCAAAATCGGCAGCCCATTCGTCAAAATGATTGATGCCGCAGTCTTTCAGCATATCTGCCTGCAAATACCTCATCATGGTATAAAGCTCGCACATTGAATTCGAGATGGGCGTTCCCGAGGCGTATGTCTGTCCCTTGCCGCCTGTGATCTCGTCCATATACTTGGACTTCATAAGCAGATTGAAGGAACGTGCCGCACCTCCGCTGCCGAGTCCCGAAACATTGTGCATTTTCGTTGCTGTGGCGAGATTTTTGTACAGATGGCACTCGTCAATGAACAGCTTGTCAAAGCCCAGCTTTTCAAAATCTATGAAATCGTCCTTGACCTGAGCATCATTGAGCTTATTGAGCCTGTCCTGATAGCTTGCAATAGCGTTTTCAATCTTCTTGACAGAAAAGCTCTTTTCTCCATATTCAGCAGCATACTCCAGCTCCTCACGAAGCTTTTCAAGCTCTGCCTTTATGTACTCCTGCTCACGCTCGGGAGAAAGTCCCATGCGGTCAAACTGAGTGTGACCGACGATAACAGCATCCCAGTCATTGGCAGCGATCTTTGCAAACAGTTTCAGACGATTTGCCTTTTCAAAATCCTTCTTTGTTGCCACAAGAATATTTGCATTGGGGTACAGCCTTCTGAAATCATTGCCCATCTGCTCCGTAAGGCTGTTGGGAACGGCAAACAGCGATTTTGTATGCAGTCCCAGGCGTTTTCCTTCCATTGCTATGGCTATCATTTCAAAGGTTTTTCCGGCGCCAACGGCGTGAGCAAGCAGCGTATTACCGCCGTATAAAGCTCTTGCAATAGCATTTTTCTGGTGTTCCTTGAGAGTAATATCGGTGTTCATACCCACGAAATTAAGGTGACTTCCGGTGTGAATGATATAAAATATCCTGATATTCTGCTCTCATGCATTATGTCCTCCGACCTGACCATTGCGTTCAATTGCTGTTGCACCTTCCTGATAATTCATGGCTTTCATAATTGCATTTTTTCCGTACTTTTCTTTAATGCTTGCAAGAGCCTGATTTATTTTCTTTTCTTTTTCCAAGGCAGCATTTTCTGCGTCTTGTTTTTTTGTAACCTCTTCCACATCATCAAAAAGGCTGAACTGTGTATACACTTCAGTTTTTGCTTCATTTTCAGGAATTACATGATTGGCAGTGATATTCAGCCGTCGGACAAGCAATGTCTTATCTACGATCCTATCAAAAATCGTAAGTGCTGCATTAATAATGAGTTTTGTGGATGACGTTTGTCTATCAAGATTGAATGATGCGTTTACAGGCTTCGGAACAACCTTGCCATATTGATTTTTGCACATTGGTCCATCATATTTAGATGTATCACTTTCATGGTCATAGCAAACATCAACCTTAATCTGGTCACATACCATTCCCTTTCGGAATAAATCAAATGCAAGCTGGTCAGCCATTTCATGTATAACTATCCTTGCTTCCTTAACGTTGTACGGTCTTGTCAGCACCTGTCCTGAACATATGCTATGGTTTTTGGATTCATATTTCTTAATTGCTTCCATGGTACATGGTTCATATCCCCACGCATGGTCAATAATTAGTTCAGCATTTTTTCCGAACAGCTTATATAACTTATCTTCGTTATATTCTGATTCAAGAGCAATATCTCCCATAGTGAACATATGATTATCAGCCAGCTTTCTTGCAGTGCCTTTTCCAATTCTCCAAAAATCAGTAATCGGAGTATGTTCCCACAGTTTTTCACGATATGATATTTCATCAAGTTCAGCAATTCGTACCCCGTCTTTGTCAGCAGGCATTTTCTTTGCCACAATATCCATTGCAATTTTCGCAAGATACATATTTGAGCCTACACCGGCTGTTGCTGTAATACCCGTCTCTTTCAGAACATCACGAATCATTCGCATTGCAAGTTCATGAGCCGTGCAGTGATATATTTCCAGATAGCCCGTAACATCCATAAACACCTCATCAATGGAATATACGTGTATATCATCGGGAGAGACATATCTCAGATATATATTATATATCTGAGAGCTTACTTCCATGTATCGAGCCATTCTTGGCGGTGCGACAACATAGTCAAGTTCTGTTTCCGAGTTAATCTCGGATGCATATATGGTTTTCTGCATGAACATACCATACTGTGTTTTACGGAGTCTTTGCTTGTTATAGTCATTTACAATCTTAACTACTTCAAATAGTCTTGGCCTTCCAGGGACGCCGATCGCTTTTAGTGATGGTGAAACTGCAAGACAGATTGTTTTATCTGTTCGGGACAGGTCAGCAACCACAAGATTTGTATTGAGTGGATCATATCCTCTTGCGACACATTCAGCACTCGCATAAAAACTTTTTAAGTCTATGCATATAAAACTACCCATATATATCACCCTGCAAGCATAGCGAATCCGGTTCTTCAGCAAGATTAATCTTGTATCCGTATTCCTGCATAATTTTTGCTTTGTAAATCACATATCCATACGGCACCTCAAGCATTGATGCAATTGCTCTTGCTGTATATCCGTATTGAGCAAGATCCATAAATTCCTCATCATCAATACAGCCTTCCGCTGCAAAGATGTTTGCATTTCTCTCCATAGAACGCATTTCATAGTCATCATCAATTTGACTGTCAAAGTACGTTTCCCCGGCTATCAGATTATCAGCATCGTTAATAATGTGCCCAAATTCATGCCAGGCCACCGCTTGCTGAACCTTATCACGAAGTCTGAGGTCAATTACGATATGAAACCTGCCTTCCATATAGAAAGTAAACCCTTTTAGTTCTTTTCCGCATTTCGATAAATCTTGAAAACTTACAACAATTTTGAATATGTCAAGGAGCTCCCATATTGTTTGATTAGGATAAACGGCTCTGATATCTTCTAATTTTTCAACTATGTCACAATATTGCATATAAGAACCCCTTTTTAATCATTCATTTTTCCCTTGCCTTCCAAGTATGCAACATACATACATCTGAAGAGTTCTTCTTTCAAGTCTTCAGACAATTCACCGCCTGCGAGAAGTGCGGTACCTCTTTCTTTAATAAATTCCATTTCGCTGATGGCGTTTGGTGAAACAGCTTTTCTTCTTTCAGCATCCATTCCAAGCACTTCCGGTGAAGGCTTGTTAAACACTTCAAGAGGCGTATTGTATCTGTCATCACGCAGATATTCTACAGGTACTTCCAAAATCTGCGCATATTTAATCAGATTCTTTCTGATTGGCTTGCAGTTTCCGTTCTCGTATTCAATAATAGTTTTGCGGCTTACGCCCAGTAACTCGGCCATTTCAGATTGAAGCATATTTCTTTCATCTCTGAGTTCTTTTAATTTTTCACCAAAGGTTTTCATGATACCCTCCAAAAAATATTATTGACCCTCTTGACAAATCAGGGTGAAGTTGATATAATAAACGTAACGTCAATGTGAAGTTCTAAGTGAATTATATCACATATCTTATTGTTTGTCAATAGGAAATGCAAAATAATAGGAGGAAAGTGTATTGAGCTATTCATTTAGATGCTTCATAGAAGAAAATTACTTTGATGTGCTGAAAAATGCGGTTGATAGGTTTATCCGAGAAGATGATACAGACGATTGTACGGTACGTGTAAAAAGTGTTATAATCGATGATATTGACTACAGTTCTTTAAAAAATGCGCAGGATCATGTGAAGTTTAAAATAATTTTGAAAGCGCATATTGAATCAACAGACGGAATATCAGCATATCACAATGATTTATATCTTTTTGGAACTTTATCCGGTTCATTTTCAGCAGACTTCAATGATATACAAATCAAATGCATTAAAAGGATTGAACGATTTCACAAACGTTTCCCTGTAAAATATACTGATGACCTTGTAAAAGTACTGGATAAAAATCATATTGAGCAGGACGCAGCTGATTTTATTGGTATGTCTCATCCGTTAAATGAAACAATGCCTTGTGTAATTTCTCCTGAATACCTTGCCGGTCAAATGAAAATTCCTGTCATGTATGTTGCATTACGTCCCGATATGTCTGTTCGAGGAGAATACGTTTACAAAGACTGCTACAGAATGGAATACGATGAAAAAACAAAAACATATCGTTCTATATGGGTGAAAAAAGGGACAATTCTAATTGAAAAAAATCTGAGAAGTAAACCGGAGATATGTCGATTTACGTTAATGCATGAACTTGATCATGCTGTAAATAACCGATTTGCCTTTGAATTAATTCGTATGTGCGACCCTGACGCCACGTTTATGATGTGTCAGGTTGATAACAGCGGCAAGAGCTGCTCTGAGGATTCTTTTATTGAACGTATAGAGCGTCATGCTGATATGTTTGCATCAGCCGCTTTAATGCCTGAAAGACAATTCAGACTGGTAGCTGAAAGATTGAAACCTAAGAAAGTTACAGCGGACACAATATATGAGCAGTTAGAGAAAACAGCCTGCTTTTTTAAGGTTACCATCGCTGCTTGTAAAAGAAGATATCTTATGTTAGGATATGAGCAGATGAGAGGAATGCACCTGTTTATTGATGGTAAATTCCTTATGCCGTATTGTTATAACCCGGCGGCACTAAAAAAAGGAGAAACATTTACGGTGTCTATCAGTCTTGCTCAGCAGCTTATCCGCAGTAACAAAAAACTTATAAAGATGATGGCGAGAAACCTTGTTGTTTTTACAGATAATCATTTTATTTTGAATGACAGAAAATATCTTACACAACAAAAAACACTTACAGATTACGCTCGCAATCATTTAGATGAATGCGCGTTCAAGTTTAAGATCGAATATCCAAAAGACTATTATGCACAATCAAGAAAAGCATACAACCTGGAAGGTGCTTACAGAATCAAAGAATCAGTTATCCCAATTACTGCACTGTATCTGGAAGATAATGCAGATAAGGAGGAGCAAGCAAAGCAGATTTATGCAAGAAATGCAGATGTTGTCAGTATTCTGGAGGATTTGCCGGAATCATTTCCGAAGGCTCTGACAAGAGTTCACGAATGGACAAAGCTAACGGAAGAGGAATTCGCAGGTAATGCCAGAATGAGCGTCAAAACATTATATCGTTTAGAAAACGGATTAACAGAAAAACCTACACCACAGGTAATGCTTAAAATTTGTATGGGAAACAAGATCCCAATGGAAATATCATATAACCTTTTCAGGAAATCAGGTAACGAGCTGAAATCGACCCGTCAGGACATTGCGTTCATGCAATTACTGATTTTTTCCGGTTACTATACGCTCGAAGATTGTAACAGTCATCTTCATAGATTAGGTTTGAAGGAACTTAACCTGATAGAATCATAATTTTCAAGACTGTACTCACTTTTGTGGGTACAGTTTTTTTGTGCAAAACATAGAAACAAAAATATTTTTCATTTTATCGGACACCCGGTGTCCGATTTTTTGTTTATACACCGAATATTTATATGCTTCTCCGCTCTCCTTGGAGTGTCATATCTTATTGTTAATACGTGATTATGGCTTGATTTTCACGTTTTCAGCAATATGACAATTACTATTTCTATCGGACATCGAATGTCCTACACAATATTATGCAATCATGGTAGACTATAGGTACAGTCAAGGTCAAACCCGAGACTAAATAAATAATTTATAGCCGGAGGAAGTACAACTCAGGGCATATGGGTATTTCATACAGTATATCAGTGATATTCTGATATTTCAGTATTGAGATAACCGCCTTTGTTGTACCTTTTTTTCGGTATTGCAGGAGTCGGTATCTCTATCGGCTCCTGTTTTTTGCTCATTGCCTTTTTCATTTCGGCGGGAAGGACAAATGATGCAAAGCAGATTTGTAAAAACACCACTCAACAGGAGAAAATTCTATACCTATTACTTTCTTGATGGGACTACACGAGTATTCCATGTGGGAGATAATGGTGTAACAGCAGAAATAATAAAAAAACTTCACTCCTATGACGATGCTGAGGTATATAACAATATTAAAAATGCCTCTCCCGATCCACCAAAGTCAGAAAAGAAAGAAAGAAAAGAATGGAACAATAAACATCCCGAAGATATCAGAAACCGAAGATGGAATATTTCTCTTGATGCACCGATTTTGCTTTCTGATGGCGATTATGCAAGCGCTCTTATTGATGTTTTTTCTATGCCGGAGGAGCATTCTAATCCAAGTGTTGACAAAATGCGTGAAATAGTAGCCACTATGACACCAAGACAGCAGAAAGTTTATGAACTCTTATACATTGAAGAATTCAAAGAATGCGAGGTTGCGGCAATCATGGGTGTGTCTACGTCAAGAATATCTGCCATAAAGAAAAGAATCATAGAAATTCTGAAAGAAAAATTCCATAGGGGTTAATTTATGCCCCATATTTTTTCTTAATAGTATAAAGGAGGTTGATTTCAAAAAACCACTAAACCTTGTTTCAAGAAAAGCAAAAAAGGAGGAAAAATTAATGAGTCAAATCAAACTTCTGCTGGACATCATCTCAGATGTTCGCAGCCTTGGTGACAGCCTGCAGGCTTATGCCGACGCTCTCACCGCATCAGACAAAATCGGTGACCTGAATGATTATGAGGAAATCTACACACCACCTAAAATGCAGGAGCAGCCTGAACCCGTACAGGCAGAACCGGCAGTAACACGTGCAGATGTAAGGGCAAAGCTTGCGGAGCTGACCCGCCTCGGATTCTCAGACGCAGTAAAGGAACTTTTGCAGCAGCACGGTGCTGAGAGATTTTCTGCTGTTGATGATGCAGAACTCCCTGCGCTCATGAAGGAGGCTGAGACAATTGGCACATGAAACAAGAACACACGCCGTTCTCTCAGCGTCAGCAAGCAAACGCTGGCTCAGTTGTCCGCCTTCGGCAAAGCTGAATGCGGAACTGCCGGATACCACATCGGAATATGCTCGTGAAGGTACTTGTGCTCATGAGCTTGCCGAGTACAAGGTAAATAAGCTGCTCGGCGTTGAAGCAAAAGACCCCACAGAGAATCTGGATTTCTATGATTCAGAAATGGAAGATTGTACAGACAGCTACGCCCAGTATATTTCCGAACAGATGTCACAGTACGCCACGCCGGTTGTCATGGTGGAACAGCGTCTTGATTTCAGCAAATACGTTCCGGGCGGTTTTGGCACCGGTGACTGTATCATTGTTGCAGATGATGTACTTACTGTAATTGACTTTAAGTACGGAAAAGGTGTGGCAGTTGATGCGGAAGGCAATCCACAGATGATGCTGTACGCTCTCGGTGCTCTTGAGATGTTCTGTGTACTGTATGACATAGGCGAAATCAAGATGGTAATTTTCCAGCCGAGAATAGAAAACATCAGTGAATCCGTAATTACAGTATCCGATTTGCTTGACTGGGCGGAAAATGAACTGAAACTCAAAGCAGAACTTGCCGCAAAAGGCAAAGGAGAATTCTGTGCCGGAGAACACTGCAGATTCTGTAAGGTAAAAGCAACCTGCCGTAAAAGGGCTGAATACAATCTGGCAATTGCTCAGTATGACTTTGCACCGCCGGATATGCTGGAAGACAATGAGATTGAGATGATTCTGGAAAGGGCTGACGCACTTGTATCATGGGCAGCCGACGTCAAGGAATACGCTCTTTCTCAGGCACTTTCCGGAAAGCAATGGAACGGCTATAAGGTTGTGGAAGGAAAATCCAACCGCAGGTACACCGATGAAAAACTGGTCGCTGAAGCTGTCAAGGCAGCAGGCAAGAATCCATACAGCGAACCGGAAGTTCTTGGGATTACTGCAATGACCAAGCTGCTGGGAGGCAAAAAGAAATTTGATGAACTTCTCAGCAAATACGTGTGCAAACCACAAGGCAAACCAACACTGGTACCCATGTCTGATAAACGAAAGACGTGGAAAAACACAGCGAATGAAGATTTTCAGGAGGATTAAATTATGGCAAAGATGATGAACCCAACAAAGGTAGTAACAGGTGTATGCAGATTCAGCTACGCAAATCTCTGGGAACCAAAGGCAATGGACGAGAACAGCAAGGCAAAGTACAGCGTTTCTCTCATCATTCCGAAGAGCGACACCAAGACCCTTGATAAGATCAGGGCAGCAATTCAGGCAGCATATGAGGAAGGCAAGAACAAACTCAGCAACGGCAAGTCTGTACCGCCTCTTACAGCACTCAAAACGCCTCTCCGTGACGGCGATCTGGAACGTCCTGATGATGAAGCTTACGCAAACAGCTACTTTGTGAATGCAAACTCCATTACTGCTCCCGGCATTGTAGATATTGACCGTCAGGCAATTCTCGAACACAGCGAGGTTTACAGCGGCATTTACGGCAGAGCGTCCATTAACTTCTATGCCTACAATGCAAAGGCGTCTAAGGGTATCGCCTGCGGACTCCAGAATGTACAGAAGATTCGTGACGGTGAGCCACTCGGCGGTCACAGCCGTGCGGAAGATGACTTCGACGATGATTTCAATGATTTTCTCGACTGATAATACATAAATAGCTGGGTGGGCAGTTAGGCGGAATGCTTGGGTGGGTTTGAGGTTTTATGATAACAATCGATATTGAAACAAAATCTGATAAAGACATTGCAAAATGCGGCGTATATGCGTATGCAGACTCCCCATATTTTGATATTTTGCTGTTTGCCTATTCCGTGGACGGACAGCCTGTTCAGGTGGTTGATACAGCAAACGGCGAAGAAATTCCCGAAAATATTCTTGCTGCTCTTGCTGATGAAAACGTAATCAAGAGAGCATTCAACGTCAACTTTGAGAGGGTATGCCTGTCAAAATATCTGCGTGAGAATTATCCGCAGTATTTTCAGAGTTACAGCATTGCTGAAGATACTGTCGGAGATTATCTGGACCCGAAAGGCTGGCACTGTTCCATGATTCACGCTCGTACTTTGGGACTGCCTTCATCACTTGCAGAAGTCGGCTCAGTTCTTGGCATAGAACAGCAGAAAATGACGGAGGGAAAGGCACTCATCAAGTTCTTTTGTACTCCATATGACGCCATTGACGGTGTTCCGCAGTTTCATAGCCCAAAAGATTATCCCGAAAAATGGGAGATTTTCAAAGCGTACAACAAGCGTGATGTGGAGGCTGAAATGGAAATTGACAAGAAGCTCAGCCGTTTTCCTGTTCCTGATTTTCTGTGGGAGGAATTTTATCTCGACCAGGAAATCAATGACCGTGGAATCTTAGTTGACATGAAACTGGCTGACGCTGCAATTGGGCTTGATGCAGAGGCAAAAGAAGAACTGGCAACTAAAATGCAGAGGCTCACAGGCGTGGAGAATCCGAACTCTGTGTATCAGTTGCTTGACTGGCTTGAAAGCCGTGGCTACAAGCCGGATTCCCTTGGAAAAGCACAGGTAAAGGAACTCATTAAAACAGCAGAAGAACCTGTAAAGTCGGTGCTTGAAATGCGTTTACAGCTGTCAAAATCATCGGTCAAGAAATACACGGCAATGAAGCAGACAGCCTGCAGGGATCATCGTGCAAGAGGAATGTTCAGCTTTTATGGCGCATCAAGAACAGGTCGCTGGGCAGGACGCAATATTCAGCTGCAAAATCTTCCTCAGAATCATCTGGAAGACTTGACGGAAGCAAGAGAGCTTGTCAAGACAGGTTCTTTCGATGACGTTCAGATGATTTATGACGATGTGCCTGATACACTCTCCCAGCTGATCCGTACTGCATTTATTCCAAGACCGGGAATGAAGTTTATCGTGGCTGACTTTTCAGCAATTGAGGCTCGTGTCATTGCCTGGCTTGCGGATGAACAATGGCGAATGGACGCTTTTGCAAATGGTGAGGATATTTACTAGAACTCCTCGGAAACTAATTTTGGGATTCAAAATTAATGATTCCGCATAT
>CAMDZD010000049.1 GCA_945910815.1 uncultured Clostridia bacterium | reverse complement strand
TAAGATTCACAAGGTTACGGGAATGTCCTTTGGACTTTAAACGAATGACACCCTCGTTATGAAATGCAACAACTGCAATTATATCCAGATTCACAGCTGCTGCAAGAACGCAGCCATGCTGGTGGTCAGTGTGATTGCCTCCAATTTCAGTGCGTCCGGGTGCGGAATAAATATATATTTCCTCACGGTTTGGATATAGTGCTTTAAATTTCTCCGCAGCATTTATATACCTGACCTTTTGATTTTCAATATCAACAGATCTATAAATTTTCTTGAATACATCATCAAGTCTGCCGTTTTTTATTTCTTCAATCAAGTCTTTAATAATCATTGTTTTTCCTTTCTGCCTTTCAGCTTAAAGGGCAAATAACGAATTCAAGAATCATATCTTTTTTTGAATCTATTCTGAATTCATCATGCACAGGTGCTCCCCACGAATCATCTCCACCGACACCCATCTGTTTCGATGCAATTCTGACCCATGAATAATCTGTATTCGGCAATTCCTCCCTGTGCATAGCATTTTCAAGCTCATGGGCACTGTACGGAAGAACACTCATTTCAAAGGGTGTTTCAGTTTTATTGAATGTAAGCCCAATATTATCCTCATCATAAACACTCATAAACCTTACATCCGTTCTGTTTCCGCATTCCTGCGGATTCAGATAGGAAGAAAAATTTTGGTAAGCATCTGACTTCCAGAAGCCAAGTCTTGCACCGGAGACTCTGTCAATGTAGTTTTCATCCGGACCCATTCCATAATAGCTGAAATTACTGTAAGCTTTTTTCATTTTGAAATCTATCGCAAACACCGGCATATCAGGCATATCTGCTGTGCCGGGATACATTACCTTAACGCCAAGTCTGCCGTCATAGAAAGCCGTATAAATTATTTTATATTCAAATAACGGAATACAGGCTGCATTGTATACAAATGTGATTTCAAGTGCATTTTCAAGTTCTCTGATTGATGTTTTATCGCCGCAGCAGAAAGCAAATTTGCCTGCAATCAGCCACTGTGAAAGCTTTGCGGATTCTCCTGCACCGGTATCATTGTCTGTCATGGCTCTCCAGAAGCTTACCCTCGGAACTCTTGTGATAAATTCCTTTCCATTATAGACAAGTGAACTGATACCCCCCTCCTTTTTATCGAACAGCATGGAATAATTTTCACCTTGAACGCCGATTATCACGTCACCATAAACGATTGAAGGCTTCTTATATTCCCCGTCTGAAACAGAATTGTCCTTTACTGCAAGCACTTCCTGAGCAAATGCAATTTCATGACCGTTTTCTGCCCATATCGTATCATTTGCAAGCACAGCAGAAACCTCACATACATATTCACCTGGACACTCAGGGATTTCCACATTAAGTTTGCAGGCTTTTGTTTCGCCTGCACCCACACTAAAAACGAAGCTCTCAGCTTTTATTTCAACACCATTTTTCAGGAGTCGAACTACAAATTTCAGATTATCAGTACTGGCAAATAAATTTTTGTTTTCTACTGTCAGAATCCCTTTTTTTATTGTCATTCTGATATTGGAATATAAAGCTTTTACTTCCTGTACTTTCGGAGAATACGTTCTGTCTGCATATACAATGCCGTTTGTGCAAAAGCCATAATCAGTAGCCCTGTCCTCAAAATCTCCTCCGTAAGCAAGAACTTTTCTGCCGTTTTCTTTTTCCATTTGCAGTGCCTGATCAATATAATCCCAGATAAAACCACCCTGATACGCTTCATACTTATCTTCAAGGTCTGTATAGAGGAACATACCGCCTAAAGAATTGCCCATTGCGTGCATATATTCACAGCTGATATATGGCTTTCCTGTGTTCTTTTTCAGATATTCTTCTATATCAGCCGGCTTGGCATACATTCTGCTCTCCATATCTGTAATATCATCATATTTACGATTCCATGTTACACCTTCATAGTGAACAAGTCTTGTTGGGTCAGCTTCATGAAAATATTGAGCCATTGCCGCAATATCATCACCGCAATATGATTCGTTGCCACAGGACCATATCAGGACACTTGCATGATTTTTGTCACGCTCATACATGGACTTTGCCCTGTCAAGACAAGCTGCCTTCCATTCCGGAAGAGATGCCGGAATATTCCATGATGGTTCACAGGCTCCAAGCTTCTGCCATGTCCCGTGTGTTTCCAGATTAGTTTCATCAATGAGATAGATGCCGTATTCGTCACAAAGCTCATACCACCTTGAATTGTTGGGATAGTGACAGGTACGGACAGCGTTGATATTATTTCTTTTCATGAACCGGATATCAAACAGCATATCCTCCTCGGAAACGGAGCGTCCATTCTTCATATTGAATTCATGACGGTTAATACCCTTGAAAATGATCCTTTTTCCGTTGATACACATAAGTCCGTTTTTCAGTTCAAATCTCCTGAAGCCGACTTTTACAGTACTAACCTCGATTACATTTCCGTTTTCATCTTTAATTTCAGCTATAAAAGTATAAAGGTTTGGAATTTCTGCACTCCAGGGAGCTATGTTTTCTATATGCCAGTCAATTTTACCGTCAGATACAGATGTTTCTGATACACAAAAGCCTTGAGTGTCAGTCAGATTTGCTGTTATTGAATACTTTACATTATTCTTTTCCATAACATCAAGTTCTGCCGTAAAATGCCCGTTTTCGGTTTCACAGTCATAGTCCGCAGCAATTTTCATGTCACGGATATGAACCGCAGGCACAGCATAAAGATAGACGTCACGGAAAATACCTGAAAACCGCCAGAAATCCTGATCCTCCAGCCAGCTTGCAGAGCTTCTCTTGAACACTGCAACTGCAAGCTTATTGTTCTTCTCTTTAATATATTCTGTCAGATTAAACTCAGAGGGTGTAAAGGAATCCTCGCTGTAACCGATAAATTCACCGTTAAGCCATACATAAATTGCTGTTTCAACGCCTTGAAAGGAAATGTACACATCTTTATCCTTCAGACCATCTTCCAGGTCAAAGTACCTTACATAGCTTCCGACAGGATTGTCTTTTTCTGAAATATACGGCGGACGCAGATTTTCCATTCCTTCCCATGGATACATGGTATTTACATACTGCGGCTTTCCGTACCCCTGCAATTCCATATGTCCGGGAACTTTGATATAATTAAAACTATCCGTGTTAAAATCCTCTCTGTAAAAATCCTTAATCATTACTGACGGATTTTTTGCCCATGCAAACTTCCATGTGCCATTCAGATTCTGGATAAATTCAGATTGATGTTTTTCCATTTCGTCATGATTTTTATAATACCTATGATCGGAGTGTGCAGCAATTCTGTTAACTGCAAAAACTTCTGGATCTGAAAGCCAGTCTAATGTATATTTCATAAACATTTCCTCCCAATATAAATTACTGAATACTTGATTCGGCTGCTTTACATTTTGCCTTTAGTTCATCATTCGCTTTTTCCACATTCATCCTCGAAAGAATAATTGTAATAACAAGATCAAGTATGAAAGGAATCCAGAGATACATGAAGTGAAGCATATTTATACAGGAATCAGGCTGTACTGCGAGAGAGCCGTTATAGCCACTCCATTCAAGAAGCCATCCTGCGATTGCAGTACCAAGACCTCCACCGATTTTCACACCGAGTGATGTACAGGAATACATTGTTCCGTCAACTCTTTTTTGTTTTGTAAGCCATGTGTATTCAGAACATGAAGCAATGACTGCATTCATATCTCCCTGCCACGGACCTTGTCCCAGTGCTGCCAATGCTGTAAATGCGAGCATAAGAGGTACGCTTCCCAGGTAGCCTGCTATTACTACAAGAAGTCTGCCAACAGTAGCTAACATATAACTGTATTTGTTGAGCTTATACATCCCTTTCCACTTCTGAACCAGTGAAGGTGTAAACAGAAGTGCAATTATCAGTGGAATATTGATAAACCACGAAAATACGCCATACATATTTTCATTAAAAAGAACATATGTCGCATAGTAAACGCCAACATTTATCATTGCGCCATAAATTTGCTGTAAGATATACGTGCCACAAATCATCATGTAATATTTATTGTGAATGAGAATTTTGAGTGCCTCAATTATGCCGTATTTCTGATCTTCTTCATTTGCATTTTCTCCTTCTGCCAGTTCTTCATCAGAAAGTTCCTTTACAGAAAGAGTTGAAATCGTATTTACGATAAGACCAATTATAGCATAAATAATGGTCACTGTTCTCCATCCACTTGCACCGCCTCCCATTACAGATACAAACTTTAAGGTTACAGACTGAATGAGCAAACTTGTTGCAAATGCAAAAATGAATCTGTATGACCCCATCTGAACACGTTCTTTACTGTTTTTTGTAACAAGTGCCGTCAATGCAGAATAGGCAATATTATTTGCCGTGTAGAATACACTATTTAATAATGTATATGAGATAAAGAACCAGGCATACTGTGCAAAACTTCCCATACTAACTGGTATAGCAAAAATTGATATCAGTGTTATTGCACAGCCGATATAGCCATAAAGCATCCAGGGCCTTGCTTTTCCAAACCTGGAATGTGTTTTGTCAATCATTGAACCAAAGAAAATGTCTGTTATGCCGTCAAAAATTTTGGAAACTGCAATCAATGTACCAACAATTCCAGCACTCATACCCATGGTATCCGTCAGATAAATCATGACAAAAGAGGAGAGTAAGGCATATACTACATTTCCTGCAATGTCTCCTGAGCCATAGCCTAATTTGTTGTACCATCTCAGGTATTTCTTTTCACTCATAATAAAAATCCTTTCGCCTTTTGTATGTCCAATTATGGACAGAATCATATTAAATTACATACAGATAACGCTCTGCTGTTTCATGTTCTTATAACCACATTCTGGAGAATATTAATCCATGATTGTAGAAATTGTGCATATGCAATTAAAAGACGTCTTTTTTCATTTTCTTTTTTTATTTCTGATTCCATTATAGCACACTTTTCTCAATATAAAATGCACAAAGCAGTTGAGTTTATGCACAAAATGATACAATTCTATTGAAACCAGCAATAATAAGTGCTATAATAGATTAAGAATGATGATTTCTTTTTAGAGGCTGGCAAATAAAATTTTATGGAGGATTACTTTATGTTTATAAATGCAGCATATCTTCATGGTTCTACACTTGCAATGGTAGATATCAGCAAACCGATTGTTGTAACAAGTTGCGGAAATTACAGGGTCAAGACTCGTTCAGAAGTGATAACACATCGCCCAAAGGGAAGAAAAGATTATCAGCTTCTCTATATTGCATCAGGGAAAGCACATTTCTTTATTGATGGAAATGAAAAAATTGTAACTGCTGGAAATATTATTGTTTATGTACCAGATGAACCACAAGAGTATATTTATTATAAAGAAGATAAAACAGATGTTTATTGGGTTCACTTTACAGGAAATAACGTAGATAAGATTCTTGATGATTATAAAATCCGTATTGAAAATAACATTCAGTATGTTGGTACTTCTCCCGATTATCAGTGGTTATTCAGTCAAATCATACAGGAACTTCAATTATGCAGACCGAGATACGAAGAACTTATTTCCTTACTCTTAAAAAATATATTTATACTAATCAGCAGAAGCATGGAGAGTAACCGAAAGTTCAGTGATGCAATTGAAAAAGAAATTACATTTGCAATGCACTATTTTAAGAAAAGTTATAATACAGAAATCAACATTAATGAATATGCGGAATCCAGAGGGTTCAGTGTATGCTGGTTTATTCGCTGTTTCAAACAAATTACTGGTTCGACTCCCTTGCAGTATATCTTAAATTTAAGAATTGCCAATGCTCAGAGTTTATTGGAAAGTACAGATTATTCCATCACAGAAGTAGCTTCAGCTGTAGGTTATGATAATTCACTTTATTTCAGCAGACTTTTTCATAAACAGGTTGGAATGTCACCAAAAGAATATCGTAGAAAACGAGGTGTTTCAGACAGATAGAGCGTCTTTACTTCAAAAAATGCAGCGCAGGACAGAAACTCATTTTACATTTTACATCGTATATGTTATAATTAAAGAAAAACATCAGGTGAAAATATGAAGGACTTTGGTATAATAAAAAATCTGATAGGAAATGATGTGACGGAAAACGCTCTTGCATATATTGACTGCTATGTCCGTCCACAGCTTGAGATATTCATTCCCACAGCAGGCGAATGCGGTTATGCTGCGAAGCCGGGACATTCTCACCCGTCGTATATGATTGTTATCTTATTCAATCAAGCATCAGACAGGCAGTTACATTATTGTGCGGAAATAACCTCGCCCACGGTACCCCACAGCGATAAAAATGGTGCTCGTTATTACTGTCTGCTGATAGAAAAAAGCTATTTTGAGAAACGATATATGATGTATTCCGAGAATGTACCGTACTTTGACTGGCAGACATTTGAAATATGCAGCGATATTTTAAAAGCACTGAATACCTTTGTTTTTGAGTACGGCAAATCTATGCCCGACTCGGATATTACACTTGACGCACAGGCTGAGATAATCACCCACTGGGTAATTCGCAGCATTATGGGCGAAACATTTGATATGCGTGCAGTATCATCTGATTATTCCGTTGCAAGAGCACAGCATTATATGGAACAGCATTATTCCGAAAATATCACAGTTTCAAAGCTTGCGGCTTTAGGGTATGTTTCAAATTCCTGCTTCAATCGGAAATTCAAAAAAGAAACGGGACTGACACCCATTGAATATCTTATTGAAATCCGGCTTAAACGTGCAAAAACTATGCTCAAAAGGAAAAATTTGACCATTACGGAAATAGCTATGCGGTGCGGATTCGGAAGCAGCGCACATTTTTCCTCCTGCTTTCAGAACAGAGTTGGTATATCTCCTACCGAGTACCGTGATAAGTATATAGATTAGCAGTATTTTGCTAAAAACGGGCTGAAATATATAAGCAAAAATCTGTCATTTGAGTTATAATTATCACAAAAAATGAAAGGAAATGATATTATGACCGCACAGGAAATATTTAAGCTGATAAACGAAAATCCCGCTTTCTATCTTACCACTGTTGAGGGAGAGCAGCCCAGAGTACGAGGAATTTTACTTTACAGAGCCGATGAAAACGGATTTATTTTTCACACTGCCTCAACAAAGGATGTGTATTCCCAGATAAAGAAAAATCCAAAAGCAGAAATGTGTTTTTCCTGCCATGGCGTTCAGATACGTGTAACGGGAGTGCTGGAGCAAGTTTATGACGACAAGCTCAGAGAAGAAATATTTGCCCACCCGTCAAGAAAATTTCTGCAGGCATGGGTTGAAAACGGTATCGACGACCTTTTACAGATATTTGTAATGAAAAACTGCACCGCCGTGACCTGGACAATGGAAACAAATTTTGTGGCTAAAGAGCCTGTAAAGCTTTGCTGATTTTTCATTGGAGTTCCATAATGACCTTATACCGATAAATAAAAAGAGTGCCAATTTTCAAAAATGGAGAATGACACTCTTTCTTCTTTTTAATACCTTACATCAATCACAAATGCTTTTTTATCCGTTCCTGCTTTGGTGTAATACAACGTCATTTTTTGTATGTTCTTATAAAATGACTGCAATCGAAAGAACCTGTTTCAAGAGCAATGTAATTCAAATCATAATCGGTATGGAGCAGCAGATCCTGAGCCTTGTTCAGACGATTATATGTGATATATTCTTTGAATGAGCGACCGTAGTTTTCTCTGAAAAGCTTTGCAAAATGGGAATAGCTCATGTAGCACATAAAGCAAAGCTTCACCGTTCGAGGGACGTTCACACGTTCACTGGCTGACAGGTACAGCTTCAACGGTAATGGTAGGCTGTGTTGCGGGTATCTGCGGTATGCGTCCGGATGCTGACGGACTGGTTATTTCACCGTCTGTACCGTCTGAATGGGACGGCTTTAAGATTGAAAAGTCGTTCAGAGGCAAACAGCTTTCAATCGACGTACAGAATCCCGACCACGTTGAAAGCGGCGTAAAGGAAATCACTCTCAACGGCGAAAGGCTTGACGTAAACTATGTTACGGCTGACAAACTTGCACAGGAAAATAAAATTACTGTTATAATGAGTTGAATAGCTCATCTAAAGTATAACGTCCTACAAGGCTCAGAGAATATTCTCTGAGCCTTGCTTTTAGAGTAAAGTAATAAAACTCAGCAAAAGAATAAGAGTACAAGGTGAAGAATCACATATAACATTTCTAACTATAAAATCATGAGAAATACTCTATTATTTATAGTTTGCCTTATATTCCGTTCCCCATTTATCCATGGCGTCCAATATCGGTTCCATGCTGTGACCAAGCTCTGTCAATGTATATTCCACTCTCGGCGGAACTTCCGGAAAAACCTCTCTTGTCAGAAGACCGTTTTCTTCCATATTGCGGAGATTGGCTGTCAGAACTTTTTGGGAAATACCAGTTACAGATTTTTTCAGTTCGCCGAAACGCTTTGTACCGCTTCGCAGGTCACGCAGGATAAGAACTTTCCACTTATCTCCGATGAGCATAAGTGTTGTTTCCACGGGACAAGCCGGCAGATCTGCTTTGTTTATCATAAGATAGCCTCCTGTTAGTATCAAATTAACTGTAATATGCTTTCAGATACATTTTAGCATATACCGATATAAAAATCAAGAAATTTTTTTTGAGAAATTTATCCCGAAACAGTGCAAAGGTTACCTCAAGGTAACTATACCACAAAAAAGTGCCTGCTTTACAAGTGTTAAAAGCTGTGTTATCATAGAATCAAGGAAAGAGATTAAGCGCTTAAATCTCACGAAAAACAAACCAAACAAATCATTTTTCAGGAGGAATACCATTATGAAAATCGCAGTTATTTGTGCAAACGGAAAAGCAGGACAGCTTATCACAAAGGAGGCAGTCAACAGAGGTCTGGACGTTACCGCAATTGTCAGAGGCGAAAACAAGTCTGCTGCAAAGAAAGTTATCACCAAAGATCTGTTCGATCTGACTGCTGAAGATTTGAAGGGATTTGACGCTGTTGTTGACGCATTTGGTGCATGGGCACCCGATGTACTGCCTCAGCATTCCACATCACTTAAGCACCTGTGCGATTTGCTTTCGGGAACAGATGTGCACTTGTTAGTTGTCGGAGGTGCAGGAAGCCTTTATGTAAATCCGGAACACACGGTTCAGGTTATGGACGGTTCCGACTTTCCAGATATGTTCAAGCCGCTTGCCGCAGCACAGGGAAAGGCACTTGAAGAACTGAGAACAAGAAATGACGTCAAGTGGACATTTATCAGCCCTGCCGGTGACTTTCAGGCAGAAGGTGTAAGAACAGGCAAGTATATTCTCGGTGGTGAAGAACTTGTGCTGAATTCCAAAGGCGAAAGTGTGATCAGCTACGCAGATTATGCGATTGCAATGGTTGATGAGCTTGTCAAAGGAGATCACATTCAGCAGAGAATCAGCGTTGTTGCAGAATAAACCCGAATAAAAAACGCAGGGATTGTCAGAGCGTGCTGACAGTCCCTGTTTGCAGTGGAGGAGTTTTTATGAAAAATATAGATTATTTCAGAATTCTGACAAATGAGATTCACTCAGTAATTACTGCAACTGTGGATGAGAATGGATTGCCTGTTACCTGTGCCATTGATATTATGGATTTTGATGAAAATGGTCTTTACTTTCTTACCGCCGTTTGAAACAAAGGGAATATATTGCACTTACCGGAATGAAAGGCGATGATACTATGTCGAGAACTGCTCTTTCCATTCGTGGAAAGGTGAAGGAAATCGGCGCACGTAGACTGCCGTTGTTGTTTGAAAAAAATCCGTATATGCGTGAAATTTATCCCACTGCGGAAAGTGTTTCCGCACTGACTGTATTTCAGATTTATGAGGGCAGCGGAGAATGGTTCGACTTATCGAAAAAGCCTATCGAACGTATCTCTTTTACATTTGGCGGTGCAAACGAAAAAGAAAGTGGGTATTGTATCAATGCAGAATGCAATGGCTGTAAGGCTTGCCAGAAAGTATGTCCTCAAAGCTGTATCAATTTTGTTAGTGGCAAAGCAGTCATTCGGCAGGAAAACTGTCTGCACTGCGGAAATTGTATGAATATCTGCCCTGTAGGAGCAGTGAAAACGAGGTAAAATCATGGTGAATGAAAAATTATTATATCTGATAAATTATCTTCTTTCGGAACGATCGGATATGGAAAATGTTATTATTCCCGATAACGAGAAAGAGCAGTTTCGACTTTACCGCAGTCTTGTAAATATCCGTCCGGCAGTTCAAACAGATGAAGAGTTTCTTAGAGCCGAAGATGAATTTCTCACAGAATTGACAGCAAGTAAGGGCATTACGGATATTGCAGATTTACAGCCTTTGGAGAACGGTATTTATCTCTGGAAAGGAGATATTACCACACTGAAATGCGGTGCTATTGTTAACGCCGCCAATTCTGTAATGACAGGTTGTTGGCAGCCATGCCACAATTGTATCGACAATTGTATTCACACGTTTTCCGGTGTTCGTTTGCGTTACAACTGCGCTCAGCTTATGAAGGCGCAGGGTCACGAAGAACCTTCCGGAAGTGCTAAAATCACACCTGCATACAATTTACCATGCGATTATGTAGTACACACCGTGGGACCGATTGTGCAGGGTACGCTTACTGACAGGCATTGCGAATTGCTCCAAAGCTGCTACCAGTCCTGTCTTGAACTTGCTGTACAGAATGAAATCAAAAGCATTGCTTTCTGCTGTATTTCAACGGGCGTGTTCGGCTTTCCGCAGAACGAGGCAGCGGAGATTGCAGTTGATACAGTCAGAGCATTCCGCAGGAGCCATGATATCGAGGTGATATTCAATGTTTTCACAGAGAAAGACTATGAAATTTACAGCAAACTACTGGAATAATATCAGACGAATGAAACGAGAAATCGAAACCGCTGATGCAATTGTTATAGGTGCAGGTGCAGGGCTTTCCACAGCGGCAGGATTCACTTACAGCGGGGAACGTTTTGAGAAATATTTTTCAGACTTTATCCAGAAATACGGTTTTAGCGATATGTATTCCGGCGGATTTTTTCCATTTGAAACGCCGGAAGAACACTGGGCGTATTGGTCAAGATACATTTACATCAATCGCTATATGGATGTTGATAACGGAACATATCAAAGGTTATTTGGACTTGTAAAGGATAAGGATTATTTCGTACTGACCACAAACGTGGATCATCAGTTTCAAAAAGTCGGATTTGATAAACACAGACTTTTTTATACGCAGGGCGATTACGGACTTTTTCAATGCTCAGAGCTTTGCTGTCAGAAGACCTTTGACAATGAGGGAATTATCAGAAAAATATACAATGAACAGAATAATATGCCAGACCATACGCATGAATATTTATACTTCCCAGCAACTAAATTTTTGTAACTGTT
>CAMDZD010000048.1 GCA_945910815.1 uncultured Clostridia bacterium | reverse complement strand
ATTATATCACAGCTTTTTCATTTTGTCAAGTACTTTTTTCGACTTTTTTCAAAATCTTTTTTGTGACTGTCGCTCTTTTCAGGCGACTTGTTTATTATATCACAAGAAGTCACGTTTTGTCAATATGGAATTTTCGACAAAGGTAGCACCTTATTTACGCATATTTTTGATAAGCAAATACAAAAAAGCGGATTTTTAAAAAATCCGCCTTAAATATTACTGATATGCCTGCATTTCGGTTTCGCCCCATGCAGAAATATTTCCGTTTGTAATTTCATCGCTTTTTTTAGGATACGAACCCTTATATCTGTCGAAATCGGTTCTTCCGGAAACTACTGACTTAACGATATAATTTTCAACGTAAACTTTATAAACAGTTTCCTCCGAGCCTGTAAAAAGCTTGTTTACAGAAGCTGAAAATCTATCGATAAATACAGCATCACTTACAGCAGTTCCTTCATTTGTTGCAGAGCCGTTATGGCCGTCCCAGTAAAAAATAAAAGTACCCGAGCCAATATTCCTGTCGTCCTCATCTTCTTTTCTTTCACGGAATTTATATTCCTGCACGATAGACTGCGATGCATTGAAAATAACTCTTGAATTATTATTCTGAGATTTTATTCTGGAATTTGCGATATAATTCATCATATTAAGACCAAGTATAGCCGAAAGTATACCAATAATTGCAATAACAATTATAAGTTCTATCAAAGTAAAACCCTTAAGTTTTTTCATACTGTTCACTCCCGAATAAATTAAATATATACTTATTATATCATATGATGAATAAATTGTCAATAGCATAAAAATATTTAATCTGTAAAAGTTTTTTCAGACTATATGTGCAGAATGACGAAAAAATCCCCGAAAAAATCGGGGGAATTCAAATATAGTGTTAATTATTACAACAGTTAAAAATTATTTTATTTCAATTCAATTTATAAATTAATAGTATAAGTTTTCAATTGCCACTGCTTATTTCAGCGTAAAAGCTAATGACTTCTGAGGCATCGCTTGAATTAACCTTGCCATCACCGTTGAAATCATAAATATCAGAATTAAAGTTCGCCTGCTGTCCCGATGAAAGAGCAGAATATATTGAAAGAATTTCTGATGAATCGGAGGCATTTATAATTCCGTCCTGATTTACATCACCAACACCAAATTCAAAATGTTTCATAAGCAACTTAGCATATTCAAGGAAGAAATTTTTCAGTTCACCAAACTCTCCGCCATAATAATAGTAATCAACAGTATCCGGTTGCATTACAGTTCTGCTTACAATATCCTGTAATTCTTCCAGAGAATAATCCTCAATATTATATGCAGTATTCTGAATGTATTTCATATCATACATATCAATAGTGCCATCCTGATTAGGGTCAAGCAAGTCAATGCCTATAATCAAAATTTCTGAAGCATCATCAGAGTTTATAAGTCCATCATTATTAACATCGCCATATAACAGAATATTTTCTATTTCAGATAACTCTTCCGTTGGTTTACCAAGTGCAACATATGAATAATATTCCAAAATGAGCAAAGAATCCGTTCCATTAACAATTCCGTCATTGTTAATATCGCCTTTAATATGCTCTTCTGCATTTGCGAAAAAGGGCATTGTCAACGTTGCTGTTAAAACAAAAGCTGTCATCGTCGATAAAACTTTTTTCAATTTACTCATAACAACATCTCCTAAAATTTATTTTATTGCATTTAAATATAAATCAATAAATTTCATAAACCTCAATACTGCCAATGTTTAAATAACCTGTTCCGCCACTTGAAATCTTGCCGAAATATTCCATTATATCATCGGCATCACTCCTATTAATGATATAATCTTCATTCGCATCTGGACTTGCCGAGCAAACAGCACCAGGGAACCATGTTCTAAAGTTGGAATTTATCATGCTCACATAAAAAGAAGCTCCATTATGCTGAGAAATTGCACGAAGGATAGTCGAAGAATCAAATGAATTTACAATACCATCACCATCAACATCACCTACAATATATTCACAAGATGAAAGCATTTCAGATACATCTATATTGTTTTCTGCGTCTACATAATAATATCTGTTATTAGGGTAGTTACTGTCAAAACGTCCGACAATATCTGTGTCTGTAAACACTACATTAGCAGTTGCATTTGATGATGTATATTCATTTGTTTTCTGTACATAAAATGAAAAATAACATCCATCATACGTTTCTTCTTCACCTTCTTCTAAATAAGCCATACTTTCTCCATTTGCCATACACAGAAAAATCATATTAGTGTCAGAATCATAGTCAATCATTCTTGATTCGATACCTAATGCATTAGTATTGAATATTGGCTTGTTTGTAAAATTTGAAATAACAGGTTCAAATCCATCACCAAGTTCAACATGAATCCCCATTGTAGAAATGCCATCAAAACCTTCAAATATCACATCTACTCTTGAATATCCTTCATAAATGGTATTTCTTCATTTAGTAAAGGTTTCATTAACATAATGAATATCACAATAAATATCAGGGGTACTTGCAAAAGCTGATATTCCTTGTGCTGTTGAAACAAGTATTGCACTTGATAACAATGTTGATAAAATACAGCCTTTTTTCATATTGCTCACTCCCGAATAAATTAAATATATACTTATTATATCATATGATGAATAAATTGTCAATAGCATAAAAATATTTAATCTGTAAAAGTTTTTTCAGACTATATGTGCAGAATGACAAAAAAAATCCCCGAAAAAATCGGGGATAAAAAATGCGGGTGACAGGACTTGAACCTGCACGGATTTCTCCGCCAGAACCTAAATCTGGTGCGTATGCCAGTTTCGCCACACCCGCATATGATTATTATAACACAAAAAAATCAAAAAGTCAAATATAAATTTAAAAAATCAAGGGCGGATTTAATCCGCCCGATTTATTCGTATAATATTAAAATTCCGGAGTCATACCCATACTAAGCATTGAATAATATTTAAGTATGCATGAAGCATCAGTTGCATTAACGTTTCCGTCGCCGTTTACATCAGCAGATTTCATTTGAATTTCAGTAATATCTACTGTATTTCCTGATGAAAGCTGTGAATAAACTGACATTGTCATACTTGAATCAGTTGCATCAATTTTTCCGTCAAGGTTCACGTCACCGAGCATAAATGAATTATTTTCATCTTCTTCAAGAGACAAATTGAGTTCCTGAACGTCTGAACTGTAAACCTGAGCCCAGTAGTAATATCCATTATCTTCATATAAGCCAATACCGATATAATCATAGTCAACATTAAGCATATTTGCACAGTGTGCTTTTGAATCAATCCATGCTTCCATAACAGCGAGTACAGATTTCTTATAGTAATAAGCAATATTTTCGCCTGAATAACCTTTTTTTACATTAAAGTCATTGAATATTGTTGAAGAAGAACTTCCGTCAGGTCTTGTATGGCTGAATGATACAGAGATTTCTTTTGCACGGACTTCTGCCATATCGCAAAGAGTCATATCAAGCTGAAGGGGTTCAAGACCGAATGATGTGCGGAATACGTTTACAGCATCAACCATTTGCTGATAGAGGTCTGCATAGTCATCTGATGAGGCATTTGTATTGTCAACGCAGACAAAAGATAATGAAATAATTATGCTTACCGCAAAAGCTATAACTTTTTTTGAAATATTTATAATATTATTCATCATACTAAACAGCCCCTTTCCGGATTTATAACACAATGTATTTGTTTTATTAATAATATTATACCACTGGTAATTGAAAAATGCAAGGGCTTTTTTGCAACTTTGTTAAAAACACACAATTTTTTATAAAAAAAATGTATATATACACAAACCAGATTTTCTGAAATAAAAGGATTTCAGGAGGATTTATAACGATATATCGTAAATTTAAACGTTTCAGAAAGATTATACTTTAAGTATTTTTTGGAAAACGTTTAACTCGTTTTTGATAGATTGTTTATTGCGAAATAATTTATACATTCTGTATTATAGAAAATCATAAAAAAATCGGGACATCTCAACGATGCCCCGAGAGTAAATTATTATGATTTGAGTTCAACTCTGCGGATTTTACCGCTTATAGTTTTTGGAAGTTCATCTCTGAATTCAACAATTCTCGGATATTTATAAGGAGCGGTATGTTTTTTAACATAGTTCTGGATTTCCTTTTTAAGCTCCTCTGATTTTTCCTTGCCCTTGACAAGTACAACAGTAGCCTTAACGACTTTTCCTCTTATACCCTGAGGGTCGTCAGCACCGGTAACAGCACATTCGAGAACATACGGAAGTTCCATGATAACACTTTCGATTTCAAAAGGTCCTATGCGGTAGCCAGATGACTTGATAAGGTCGTCAACACGTCCTACATACCAGAAATATCCGTCCTCATCACGCCATGCCGTATCACCTGTATGGTATATATTATCATGCCATGCCTCATCAGTAAGTTTCTGATTATTATAGTATTCCATAAACAGACCGCATGGAGTTCCCTTATCAGTTCTGATAACAATTTCACCGGTTTCACCGTTCTTGCAGGGAGTTCCGTCTGAATGGATAATATCAACGTCATAGAGGGGACTCGGCTTGCCCATTGAACCGGGTTTCGGAGACATTCCGACAAAGTTTCCGACAGTGAGAGTAGTTTCGGTCTGACCGAATCCCTCCATAAGCTTAACGCCGGTAGCCTTGAGGAACTGATTATATACTTCCGGATTGAGAGCTTCTCCGGCAACAGTAGCATACTTTATAGAGCTTAAATCATATTTGGACAAATCCTCTTTGATGAAAAATCTGTACATTGTAGGCGGAGCACAGAAAGTAGTGATATTATATTTCTTGAACATCGGAAGAATTTTGTTTGCATCAAATTTATCGAAATCGTAAACGAATATACATGTTTCGCTCATCCACTGACCGTAAAGCTTGCCCCAGAGAGCCTTGCCCCAGCCTGTATCTGATATAGTAAAATGTATGCCGTTCGGGTCAACGTTGTGCCAGTAGCGTGCAGTCACGAAATGACCGAGGGGGTATTTATGGCTGTGAGTAGCAATTTTCGGATAGCCTGTTGTACCTGATGTAAAGTACATAAGCATAGGTTCTGAACCGAATGCACTTTCTGTTTCATTTGCGGGGCGTGGGAATACATCGCTGAATTTTTCAAATTCTTTATTGAAGTTATGCCAGCCCTCACGTTCACCGTTTACGATTACTTTAAGCATAGGCTTTTTAAGTGAATCAACAGCAAGGTCAACCTGATGTGCAACATCTCCGTCAGCAGTACATACTATTGCAGAAACTCCGGCAGCCTCAAAGCGGTATGTGAAATCATGTTCAACAAGGAGATTTGTTGCAGGAATTACAATAGCACCGAGTCTGTGAAGTGCGAGTATTGAGAACCAGAACTGATAGTGTCTCTTTAATACAAGCATAACTCTGTCGCCCTTTTTGATTCCGAGTGAACGGAAATAATTGGCAGTCATGCAGGAATACTTTCTGATTTCCTCAAAAGTAAATCTCTTTTCCTCCATATTGTTGGATACATAGATAAGAGCAGTTTTGTCGGGGGATTTTTCAGCAAGGAAATCAACAACATCAAAAGCAAAGTTAAAATGTTCCTGATTGAAGAAATCAATGCTTTTCAGTGAACCGTCCTCATTTTCTGTAATTTTTGCGAATGTGTCGGCAACAGGATTTTCAACATTTGCAAGCTTGAAATTTGTAACATGTGAAAGTTCGGTTGGTTTTTCGTGACCTTCATTTATAGCTTTACGGCTTGAATCCATAACAATTGCATATACCTGACAGTCCTGTCCTCCGTATGCAGCAACATCATGGGGCATAGTGCTGTCGTAATAGATACAGTCGCCCTCGTTAAGGATTTCAACATTGTTTCCGATAGTAACCTTGAGAGAGCCTTTAACGACAATATCAAGTTCCTGGTCTTTGTGTGTGCTGAAATGGGGATTTTTGAGATTTTCTTCGGAATACGGAATAGTTACAAGGAACGGTTCAGCGATTTTATTTTTGAAAAGCGGAGCAAGTCTGCTGTAATTGAAACCTTTTCTTCTTGCAATCGGAATGCCCTCTCCCTTTCTTGTAACGTTGTAGCCGTTAAGGCTTGGGCTCTTACCTTCCATAAGGTCAGTAATTTCAACACCGCATGCGTTGGCGAACTTATAGATAAATGTAAAGCTGAAATCATGTTCACCGCTTTCATATGACTTGTATTCTTCGGGAGTGATGTCAGTTTTGACAGCCATTTCCTCAGGAGTAAAGCCCAGCGATTCACGGACTGCTATAATTCGCAGAGCGACCTCTCTTATTTTTTTTTCGGTGTCAACAGTTTTTTGACTCATTATATATAGCTTCTCCTTTCGTAAAATATAGTCTGTCAAAATTTAGCTGTATATAATAACAGCCGAAGCTTGTATTTCAACGGACTGAGCTTTTAAGGCTCACAATATAAATTATATCACGAAAAATGTCTGATTGTCAATATTTTGCTTTAATTTCGCAGAAATTTTTTTGCGTGAAAAAGAGTAAAATTATGTTATTATAAAAATGGGCATTTTTTTCTTGACTTATTCATATTTTTCAGATATAATATATTTTAAAGAGTAAAAAATTTTTTTGCTCCTGAGTTTATATTTTTTGGAGGAATTTAATTTGAAGAAACTTATATCTTTATTTTCAGCACTTTCAATAGGTGCTTCAGCACTTTGTATTCCGACTGCAAACGCTGTTGAAAGCAAGGGAAATCTTGTGATTCTCGGTGACAGCATATCTTCCGGATACGGTCTTGATGAAAGTGAATATAATTATGGAGAAATCCTCGGAGAATATCTTGATTATGATACTGAAAATTTTGCCGTTCCGGGACTTACTACGGCAGGACTTATTGAAAAGCTTGCTGATGAAAATGTAAAAAATGCCGTATCAAATGCCGATATGATTGTCGTTTCAATAGGCGGAAATGACTTTATAAGCACAGCCCGTGACGTTTTCAGTGAAAAATACGGTGAAATCGTTGATATTACTGATTTGAATGCAATCTTTACAATGTTTAAGAGTGATGTTATGAAAGCTCTTGCAACATTAAGCAATCTTTACACTACAAAATTCCCGCAGGCTTGCGATACTGCTATCGCAAATATTGAGGAAATAAGCAGTACTATTTATTCGCTCAATCCCGATGCGGAAGTTGTTTTCCAGAATATCTATGACCCGTTCCAGATTGATGAGGAAAGATATGAAAAGTACATACTTGCTGACGCAACATATAAAAACGGCTATAACGGTCTTAAAAGAGCTGTTTATTACAATATCAGTGCAACAAAAACATATGAGGGAAATTATCCTGTTTCATTCAATGTAAGAATAAATGACGCTGTCGGAAATGCTCATGTTGCTGATATATGCGGTGCATTTACTGCAGATGAAGTAAGAGATGATGACCTTACACAGCCTTACGGAAATGTATCATATTTCACAGATATATTTGAAACATACAGCAGAGACTTCCACCCCAATCAGAAAGGACATCTTGAAATAGCATCGGCAATTCTTGAGGAACTTGATATAACTCCCTCTGCAAACAGAAAAATGCGTGCTGTTTATAATAAGCTTTCAAGTGAGGAAAAGGCTTCTTATCCGGAACTCAGAGTCAATAACGTAAAAAAATATGCAGAGGCATCTTCTATGCTTAAAGGCGATTACAACGATGATAAAACCGTTAATTCTTCAGATGCTTCAGCAATTCTCGCACTTTATGCACAGGAATCTTCCGGAGTAACTGTTGAAATTTCAAAAGATGTATTTGTATCTGCTGACGTAAACGGTGACGATGTTATAAATTCCTCCGATGCATCTGCAATTCTTGCTTATTATGCAAAGATTTCCGCAGGCGGAGATGAAGTCTGGGATTGATTTTCTTTCAGAAAAGCGGGCAGTTTTTTAACTGTCCGTTTTGCTTTCATAATGAAATTATTTCCTTATTCTCACATAATTATCACATAAGGGGTTTATAATAGCTTATATTATTTTTCAGGAGGATTTTTTAATGAAATACAAAGGAGAAAAATGCTTTTACTGCAATGAGGAATTCAATGACAATGATGATGTCGTTGTATGTCCCGAATGCGGTACTCCTTATCACAGGGACTGCTATAAGCAGGCAGGTTCATGCATAAATCATCAGTTGCATGAATCCGGAGAAAGCTGGAAAAATACTAATGATACTGATAATAAAGATGATAAAACTGAAAATGATACTATTGAAAATCAAAGCCCTTCTGATTACGAAAACCAGACCGGAAACAATCCTTTGGGATTTGACCTGACAAAACCCTTTTTCGGTCTTGACCCGAATGAAGATTTTGAGGGTGCAACGATGAGTGAAATTTTTGCATTCGTAAAAACAAATACGATATACTATATTCCTCTTTTCAAAAAGATGAAAACTATGGGAAGTAAAATTTCATTCAACCTTACATCTTTTCTTTTTCCGTATTTCTATTTTGCAAACCGTAAAATGTGGTTTATGGCTCTTGTATCGGTTTTTATAATGCTTGTTCTGCAGATTCCTGCACTTCTTATAGGTCTCAGTGAAAATATAGCCTATGGATTTTTAGATGAATCTATGGTTGAGTATGCACAGAGCGTTTTTCATAATCTGCTTGCATTTATTGAAAATAACTATAATACCATAGAGGCATGTGCATGGGCATGCAATATTGGCATTTATGTTTTCAGATTTGCAATGTGTCTTTTTGGTAACTGGCTCTATTACAGATTTACTATAAAATCAGTAAATAAATTAAAGCTCCGCTGTCCTGACCCTGCAAGAAGAATGAGTATTATAAGCAGTACAGGCGGAACGAGTGTCCTTAATATATTTTTGATTGCTCTTATATTTTTTGCAGGATATATTCTTCTTGCATTCGGCATTGATGTTGTTTCATTTCTCATATAAAATTTTTCGGGCGGAATACAAAATATTTCCTCCCTTTCTGATTTTTACGGAAAAACTGTTGAAATCCTGCTTTTAATATGGTATAATAAAAAAATAATGTTTTGAAAGGATTTTTATTTATGGTTATACTTGATGAACTTAAAGTTGAAATGATTGGTTACAGAGATGAAATGAAAGAACTTGCAGATGTTCTTGATATTGAAAATGCAAAAAAAGAACATGAAGAACTTCAGCAGGAAATCGCTAAGGACGGTTTCTGGGACGACCTCGAAAATTCACAGAAAGTTTTACAGCGTTCAAAAAATCTTGAAAACAAGATTCTTAAATTCAATAAGCTCAATGAACGCCTTGAAGATGCTATAACGCTGATTGAACTTTCCATTGAAGAAGATGATGAAAGCTCTGTTGATGAAATTAAATCCGAAATGACAGAGTTTAAAAAAATTCTGGAAGAAGAAAAACTTTCAACGCTTCTTAATGGTGAATATGACAGCATGAATGCAATTCTTACATTTCATGCCGGTGCAGGCGGTACAGAGGCACAGGACTGGGCGGAAATGCTTTACAGAATGTACAACCGCTGGGCAGAACGTCATAATTTCAAAATCACTCTCCTTGATTACCTTGACGGTGACGATGCAGGTATGAAATCAGCCTCAATGCTCGTAGAGGGAGAAAATGCATATGGCTATCTGAAATCAGAGGCAGGTGTCCACAGACTTGTAAGAATTTCTCCTTTTGACGCTTCCGGCAGACGTCACACATCTTTTTCTGCTCTTGAAGTTATGCCCGAAATCGATGATTCAATTGAAATCGATATAAGACCGGAAGACATCGAAATGGAAGTTTACCGTTCAAGCGGTGCAGGCGGTCAGAAAGTAAATAAAACAAGCTCCGCTGTAAGACTTATTCACAAGCCGACCGGTATCGTTGTATCATGTCAGACTCAGAGAAGCCAGCACCAGAACAGAGAATATGCTATGAAAATGCTCCGTTCAAAGCTTGTCGAAATCAAGGAAAGAGAACATCTTGAAAAGATTTCCGATATTAAGGGTATACAACGTGAAATTGCATGGGGTTCACAGATTCGCTCCTACGTTTTTATGCCTTATACGCTTGTTAAAGACCACAGAACAGGTTTTGAAAACGGAAATATAAGTGCTGTTATGGACGGCGATATTGACGGATTTATTAATGCTTATCTCAAATCTCTTTCTCATGGCACTCTTAATAAATAATAAAATCGGGCGGTCACTGACCGCCCTTTTCTGACAACAATATTTTGTGTTTTTTATTTTTGTTCATCAAGATAAATTGTTGTTCTTTGCTGAATTGAATCGCCACATTCTTTTGCAGAACAGTTTCCGTTTATATATCTTTCAGTTTCCTCTTCAAATATTTTCTTTATAGTATAGTCAAAAAATGATTCGTGATTTACTTTTTTAATATAATCGGAAAAGTATTCTATATCTTCATTTGTCAGCTTTGAATATTCATATTTGCCGTTGCTGTTAACTTCAATATTCAAGCATATATTCAATCCGCTTTCTGTAATGGGAAACCATATCGGAGTTTCTGTGTTGACATTATCATCAGAAAGAACATATTTTATAAATTCAAAAGCACCCTGTTTTTTCTCCTCGGATATCGAGTTCAATATAGCAATACTTTGATTAAGTGTAAGTCTTGTGTGTTCTGCGGGAGTAATAACTATATCTTCGCTGTTGAAAACATCATTTTTTATAGTGTAAATATTGATTGCATTGCAGAGTGTTGCATAGTATATAAGAGCCTTGCCGTTGACATATGATGCATTATCTTCTGAATACTCATATTTCATGTTATTAATTTTAGAATAAAATTCAAGAGCTTTTGCAAATTCCGATGAGTTGAAATGGCAGGTAAGGTTTTTGCGGTTGGTAAAATCGCAGAGTATACTCTCTTTTGTACAGTAAAGAGCAGACATCATATCACCCGAAAGCATTGTGCCGGAATCAAGATTATTCATAATTTCATTCATTTTATCATATGAAAATATTTCACAGCTTTCAGCACCGTTTTCAGCCTTAGTAATTCCCGTCGTTACGCTGAAGCCAAGGGGTACACGGTATATTTTCCCATCACTTTCAGTACATATTTCCCTTATATTTGGAAGAATTTCATTTTCGCTGAAAATTTCCGAAATATCAGTGAAAACTCCTTTTGAAGAAAGTGTATAATAAAAGATACTGCTTTCACAGAGAATTATATCGGGAGATTTTCCTGAAACAACATCAATTTTAAGATTATTCTGCATTTCTGTAACAGTGCCATCAGGGTCATAGTAATCCTCAATTTTTATAATATAACTGTCATTTGAAGAATTAAATCCTGAAATAAAACCGTTTATATCGGGATTCGGTGCAGTAATTCCTATTGTAATTTCAGTTTTTTCTGAGGATTTTTCCACTAAGCTTGTTTCATAAGTTTTAATTTCTGATTTTTCGGAGATTTTCTGATTGTTATTACTGCATGCACAGAGTGTAAAGCAGAACACAGCAGTAACCAGAATTAAAAACTTTTCTTTGATTTTCATAAAAATCAGTCCTTTCAGATATTTTCTGTATATAAGTGATTTTTATATCCAAAAAAGACGAACTTTTTTAAAAAAACTTTTTTATAACAATAAATTGCTTTACTGAATAAAATGTGGATACTCACTTTGTTTCTTTAGTCATTTCACAATAAGGTGAAATCCTGTATCCATATTTCTGATAACATTTCACTGCAAATTCGTTTTCGGGTTCGACTTCAAGTTTGAATCTTACGGCATTCGGATAATGATTTTCAATAAATTCAAATACTTTGCCCGAAATTCCCGAATGTCTGTAATCAGGCTTGATGTACAAATCCTCAAGCCATATGCAGATACCACCGTATTCCGTAGTATAGCTTATAGCTGTCATAAAATATCCGGCAGTATTTTCTGATTTTTCGATAACAAAGCCTTCAATATAAGGCATAATGCCTATACAGTCATCAATATCCTTTTCGAGAATTTCATCAGATGCTTTATGCTGAACGGCGGGAGAATCATAAAATACACGCATCATCTTCATGACTTCTTTTTTATCTTCGGATTTCATCGGACGGATTGTTATATTTTCCATATTTATAGTGAACGCAAAAAAGATTTTTATTTAAAAGAGCAAAGTGCAGCCAATTGA
>CAMDZD010000047.1 GCA_945910815.1 uncultured Clostridia bacterium | reverse complement strand
ATCCGAATGCTTCTGCCATTTCTTTTTGTGTTTCATCAGGATGTTCTTTGACGTAAGCTTTCAATTTTTCAGGGTTTATTTTTTTGAAGCTTCTATTAAGAGGCTTATTACTCAAATCACCTGTTTCTTTTTTCTTTTTACTCTATTGTCCCTAAGTATATATCTTCTTTTTCATCAAGGTTTGGGATAGTTATTCCTCCATACAAATGATATTCAATGTTAAATCAACACCGATAATAATTTTACTTAGATTTTACTTTAACTTGATTTTAGATTTTACATAGAAGATTTATAATTACACTGTGTACATAATTAAGTAATATGGAGGAATTTTATGAACGATAATATTAAAATAATTTTCTGACTTATGGGCGGACTTGCTATGTTTCTTTATGGAATAAATAGTATGAGTGATGCACTGCAAAAAGCTGCCGGAGAGAAAATGAAAAAGGTTCTTAGCTTTCTGACGAAAAATCCGATAATGGGAGCTCTTGCAGGAGCACTTGTAACAGCAGTTCCGCAACTACCGTAATGGTCATTGGATTTGTCAGTGCAGGACTTATGACTCTTCCGCAGGCAATCTCCGTTATTTTCGGAGCAAATATCGGTACGACTATGACGGCACAGCTTATGGCATTTAAGATAAGCAATTACATTTACCCTATTATTTTCGTCGGATTTATTCTGTATTTCATAGGCAAAAAGGAACGAATAAAAAATATAGGAATGGTTATCTTTTCATTTGGTCTGCTTTTTGAGGGTATCAAGATAATGGGAGGAGTTATGAAGCCGTTGGCAGGAAGTCCTGTGTTTACTGACCTTATTGGAAAAGTTTCGGAGATTCCTGTACTCGGAATTATTCTTGGTGCTGTTATGACCGTTGTGGTACAGAGCAGTTCAGCGACTATTGCAGTACTTCAGAATTTTGCCTCTCAGGCAGGTTCTGACGGAGTTACAAGTGTTATCGGTCTTGCAGGTGCTATTCCTATTCTGCTGGGTGACAACATCGGAACGACCATCACTGCCCTGCTTGCCTCTATTGGTCAGAGTAAAAATGCAAAGAGGACAGCTATTGCACACAGTGTTTTCAATATCAGCGGAAATATTCTTTTTGCTTTCCTTATTCCGTTGCTTGCAAAGTTTGTACAATATATTTCTCCTAAGGGCAATGAAGTGGACGTTATTGCAAGACAAATTGCAAATGCACACACAACTTTCAACATAGCCTGTACGCTTATCTGGTTACCCCTTATTCCCTTAATGGTAAAAATCGTAACATTTATTGTTAAGGGTGAGGATAAGAATATTTTTGAGGATTCAAAGCCCAGATTCCTTGACGAAAAGCTTATTGGTCAGCCTGTTGCGGCAATGTTTCTGGTATCCGAAGAAATAAAGCATCTTGCAGAATTCGGAACGGAACTTCTTAATAAAACAAGAAAACTTTTCGACAGCAGCAACTCTGACGTAGTACGCTTTGATTTCAACAGGGATTACAGTACGGTAAAAAATCTTCATGACAGTATTTCTTCTTACATAACAAAAATGCTTTCAAGCGGAAATCTTACAGAAGCACAGTCTGAACAGACAGCAGGACTTTTATTTGTAACAAACAATATTGAAAGGATTTCCGACCGTTGCTGTGATATGTCGGAGGTACTTAATCAGCTTTCTGTCAGAAAAAAAGAGTTGTCAAAATCGGCAGTCTCAGAACTTGCAGAATGTTTTGATATTGTGGATGACCTTTTCAGGGAAGCAATGCTTTCCGTGGAGAACGGAGATGAGGACGCTGTTAAAAAAGTTTCAAATGGAAAGGATAAAATGCGGGAAACTCAGAAAAAACTGAGCAAAGCTCATCTGTCAAGAGTTAAAAGTAAGGACTGCGATGCCACTCTTACTCCTGATTATGCGGAAATACTTCATAGTATTGAAAGAATTGCAGATAACTGCATAGGTATCGCCGAAGAAGCAACGGATAACATATCATTTGTAAATCTCAGAGATGAAGCACAGTCGGAAAATATGCTGGGAGGTGTCGAATGCGTACCCGTTTGATATTAAGTGTTTCTCTTTGTGCCGTGATTGCACTTTCAGCCTGTTCTTCAGAAAGCAGTCTGCCCGATTTGTCGGGAATGGGCGAAATAACCGTTATTTCCCGTGAAGAGGGTTCCGGAACAAGGGACGAATTTGAAAATATTATCGGAACAGGTGCAAAGGGAACGGACAATATTGCATTATCCACCGCCGAGGTTTCGGAAATAATTTCCGATGATATTAACGCCGTAGGCTATACCGCTTACAATACGGCAGAACTTAATGAAAATGTAAAGGCAGTTGACATAAACGGAATTGCAGTTACCGAGGAAAATATCTCAAGCGGAAAATATCCTTTATGCAGAAACTATTATCTTGCATACAGCGGAGAATTATCCGCCGCAGAAACCGATTTTCTTGCATATGTAATGAGTGCAGGACAGGCTGTTTCCGATGATGAATGTGTTGCGGTAAAGAAAAGCAGCAGTTTTTTATCGGATAAATCGTTGGGAAATATAAAAATATGCGGTTCTACGTCAATGGCTTCGCTTATTGAAAAAATGGCGGAGGATTACAGGAGCTATAATCCCAATGTTGTTATTGAAATAACAGCAACGGACTCCTCAGACGGTCTTAACTCGGCAATCAGAGGAGAATGTAATATTGCAATGTCTTCACGTGAATTAGCCGATTATGAAAACGAACTTCTTACAAAAAAAGCGGTGGCAAGGGACGGTATCGCCGTTATTGTGAATTCGGAAAATCCCGTCAGCAATCTTTCAAAAGAACAGATAAAACAGATTTATGATAACAATACCGGGAAATGGAGCGATTTAAAATGAGCAAAGCTGAAATTTGTGAAAAACAGGTTTATATGAACAGGGAAATATCCTGGCTGAAATTTAATGAAAGAGTTCTTGAGGAAGCAGAAAGCGAGAAAAATCCCCTATGCGAAAGACTTTCTTTCGTATCGATATATCAAAGCAACCTTGACGAATTTTTTATGGTTCGTGTAGGTTCTCTTATCGACCAGATGCTGATTGACAGGAATATCCGAGAAAACAAAACGGATATGACTGCCGGAGAACAGCTTGATGCCGTTCTTGAAAGAGTACATACTCTCAATGAACGCAAGGATATTGTTTACGGCAGACTTATGGGCAGACTTGAAGAGCATAATATCCGAATAGTAAATTTCAGAAACATTGACAAAAGGGAAAATGCACATCTTGAAGAATACTTTAATTCAGAAATAGCACCTTTTCTTTCTCCCGTTATCGTGGGCGAAAGACAGCCCTTTCCATTTCTTAAAAACAAGGATATTTATGCCGCTGCGGTACTTGAAAAGAAAAACGGCAAGAAAAAAATAGGAATAATTCCCTGCGGAAGCGGAGTTATCCCCAGACTTATCGAAGTGAGCAAAAACAGCGGTACATATATCCTTTCAGAAGAACTGATACTTCATTTTGCACCTGCGGTTTTCAAGGAATATACTGTAAAATCCAAATCCCTGCTTAGGGTAACAAGAAATGCCGACATTGATGCAGACGCACTTTATGACGAAGACCTTGATTACCGTGAATTTATGGCGGATATTATCAGACAGAGAAAAAGGCTTTCTCCTGTCCGTCTTGAGCTTTCAAGGGAACTTGATGATGAGATTGTTGACAAGCTTTGCAGATATATGGACATTGAAAGAAAATATGTTTTCAGGAATATTTCCCCTCTCGACCTTTCGTTTGTGTTTGAACTTCAGGATAATCTCCGTCAGAGAGCAGAGCTTTTCTATCCGAGAAGAGTTCCGCAGAAATCACCTCAGTTTATTGACGGCAAGCCTGTCCTCGAACAAATTAAAGAGAGAGATAAGTTTCTGGCATATCCCTTTGAAAGCATAAAACCTTTTCTGAATATGCTTCACGAGGCGGCGTGCGATAAAGATGTTGTATCCATAAAAATGACTCTTTACAGAGTTGCAAAAAACAGCGAAGTAGTTAACGCTCTTATTGAAGCTGCAGAAAACGGCAAGGATGTGCTTGTGCTTGTAGAGCTTAAAGCAAGATTCGACGAGGAAAACAATATTGAATGGTCACGCCGTCTTGAAGCGGCAGGCTGTACGGTAATATATGGGCTTAACGGTTTCAAGGTACATTCCAAGCTGTGCCTTATCACGAAAAATACAAACGGAAATCCCGAATATTTCACTCAGATAGGAACGGGAAATTATAACGAAAAAACTGCCCGTATCTATACAGACCTGTCCCTTATGACTGCCAACAGCACAATAGGACGTAATGCCAATGATGTTTTTAATGCCCTTGCTTCCGATACAACGGTAAAAACCTCCGAAGCTCTTCTTGTTGCACCAAACTGTCTGCAGAACAGGGTTATGGAAATGATAGACGAACAGATAAAACTTGCAGAAAACGGCAAGGAAGCATATATCGGCGTGAAGATAAATTCTCTTACCGATAAAACTATAATTGACGGACTTATCAAGGCTTCAAAAGCCGGTGTAAAAATAAATCTTGCGGTAAGAGGAATATGCTGTCTTATTCCCGGAGTCCCCGGCGAAACGGAAAATATAAGGGTAATAAGTGTTGTTGGACGTTTTCTTGAACATTCGAGAATATATATTTTCGGCAAGGGTAATAACGCAAAGATTTATATTGCCTCGGCTGATTTTATGACCAGAAACACTCTCCGCAGAGTTGAAGTTGCAGCCCCCGTTTATGATGAGCATATCAGAAAGCAGATTGTTTATATGTTTGACAAGATAATGTCTGATAACGTTCAGGCAAGGGAAATGAACAGCGAAGGAAATTATATACGTGTGGAAAACGACGGTGAAAAAATAAACAGTCAGGAACTTTTTTATGACAAGGCTTACGAGCAGGCACAGAGTGCAGAAATGTGCAACAGCAAATAAATGATAATTTATAAGTTAGAGGATTATCCCGAAAAAATTGAAGCTGAACAGTATGAGACAGAAAGGTGTCCTGCCGTAATTCTGACCACAGTTGCGGAGGCTGCAAATGCATTGAAATTATCGGGTATAGATTATAACGGTGAGTTTTCGCTGGACGGTATTGCATTTTCTAAATTTGAAACGCAGAACGATTTTCTTTGTGGAACTCTTTGTATTCCCAAACTGTTGGACATTGCAGGGAGCAGATATAAAATAATGCTGTTTATCAGCCGTCGGAACATTGTAATAGTTGATAATTATAGTTTCTCACAAAATATAATCCGACGGATTCAAAGCGGAGCTGTAAACCAACGTCTGACAGTACAGCGTGTTGTATGCAGTTATTTTTCACAGCTAATGCAACGTGATACAGAGCTTTTAATCCAGCATGAACAGAAAATAATACGGCTTGAGGAAAAAATCTCTGAGGGAAGAACAGAAGAATTTTACGGCAGTATCAATCCGATACGAAAGGAACTTCTTGTTCTGCGAAGCTATTACGACGAACTTCGTGATATGGGTAAGGAGCTTGAACAGGACGAGAACGATTTGTTTGAAAAAAAGCAGAGAAAATATTTCGGAACAATATTTGACCGTGCGGACAGGCTTATGAACCGTACAGTATATTTTCTTGAATATGCCCAGCAGGTCAGAGATGCATATCAGTCACAGATTGATGCAAAGCAGAACAGCAATATGGCTTTTCTTACAGCAATATCTACAATATTTTTTCCGCTGACCTTGATAACGGGTTGGTACGGAATGAATTTTGAAAATATGCCCGAGCTGAAAAACGGTTATCCCTGGATTATCTTGCTTAGCATCGTTGTAGTAATAATATGTATTATTATTTTTAAAAGGAAAAAAATGCTGTAAAATATTCAGCTTAAAAAGTTAATTAGGTTTATACTTAACTGAAAATATATCAGCTTGTCGAAAAAGTGAATTTTAAAGAATCGGGCGACCAATGGTCGCCCGTTATTTATATGGTTTTTATACAGTCTGAATATATATCACCTTTTTAGTTCAGACAAAATTTAATATTAAAAAGTCTAAAGAAAGAGTGTATTTTTATTGTTCAATCAACATACGTTTCATAAGACATAAATCAAAAACATTGATAACATCATCTTTATATAAATCTCCGGCTTTCCAATCTGTCAAGTTGTCTTCACATAATAACCATTTCTGCATTGTCACTGCATCGGCAATATTGAATCTGCCGTCTGCATTGACATCACCATCAATTCCGGTATTTACGTTTTCTGCAGAGTAAATCTCGTCATACATTGTTTTTGCCCACAGTTCACGCATTGCTGAATATCCGCTTTCGCTTGGATGAACTCCGTCTGAGCTGAGCAAATCAGGATTTTCATAGAAAAAAGTTTCAAAATCAGGTCCCTTTACAACTTCAGGATAATTCTCGTAAATTTTTTCTATCATTTCATTATATGCCGGAACATTATTGCCTACCGCAGGCTCTGTTGCATAGGGTATTTTCGGAACAATCGGCGTTTTTCCTGCCTCAATTATTTTTTCAACCATATATGCAGTGTTTTCATAATACTGCTCCGTACCTGACGGATTGCCCCATGCATCATTTGTTCCATAAGCAATACTTACATACTGTCCCGGAAAAGCCTCAAGCCAGCGGTCAATATTTGTCGCTCCCTCTGAACTTCTTATACCTCCGATGCCTCCGTTTTCCTGAATCGGAAAGTATTTGCTGTCAATCTGATTTACAAGCTCGGCAAATCCCGTACCATAGCAATTCATCATACCGCAGGCTGTAATAGAATCTCCGTAGAAAATCCAGCTGTCGGAAATACCGTCTGAAACGTTGTGTATATCCATATTGATAGATGTATATCCGCCTGATTTTCCATCATTTCCGGTGATATTCATTCTTATCCAGTTGTATCCGCTCATATCAACAACATGCTGACGTGAGTGCAAAGTGTTGTCCTTTACAGTTTCAATTACTTCCCAGCCATCTTCCGGATAAGTTCCTCCCTCGGCAGAATTAACTTCAATTGTATAATCTGACGGCATTCCGTTTGAACTTCCGTTTACGACTGTATAGTCAAACTGTCCGGTAGCATTGTACCAGACTGCTATTACTTTTTTACGTTGTTTTTCCGGAACTTCTGAAAGGTCATAGGCAAGGTAATCGGGAGCTGAACTGTTCCAGAAAGAGTAGTAATATTTGTCGTTTGCAGATGAAGCAGAACCAGTGCCGGCGGAAGAATATGCCGGACATTCACGGCTTATTACAGTATTTGAAGTAAATTCCGCATGAGCAGTATAATTATTATAAATCGAAAAAGAAGATGAAACTGCAATTGCCGCTGACATAACAGAAATCACAGCTTTTTTTATAAATCTTTTCATTGCACCGTACCTCCGGAAATTGTATTTTTTATATGTCAATGTCACAGTTGTTAAGATATCTTAACAAGGGATATATTTGAAAGTGTTACGTTATAAGAATCCTTTCCTCCAAGCTGGAAGATTATCGATGCTGATGTGTCATCTTTATCTGCGTTAAATTCAGCTGAAAAATGACTTTTCTCGGATACTGCATCAAACTCGCTTTCAAAATAAATCTTTCCGTCCGAACCCTTAATCTGTACAGGCAATTTACCGTCGAACGTAGATGTGCAGTCAAATTCCAGACGATATCCGCCACCCTTTTTCAGACCTATTCCGGAAATTTCCGCTTCAATTGCATCAGCCGAACTTCCTCCTGTAACCATGTTAATCCAGAAGGATTTATCATACCCAACATAAGAGGCGGCATTTCCTCCCTTATCGGGGTCAATATTCAGGATATACTCTGCATCGGCAGCTACATCAAGACCTATCTGGTCAGATTCCATTCCCAGAGCCTGACATATCTTATCAGCAAGTACATAAGCACTTTTCTGTTGAGTTACTGCTGACGGGTGCCAGTCCGAACCAATTCCGTCCGCCGTAATATTCTGAACAGTCGATTTATAGCTCATAATCCGCTTATCTCCAGTAGAAATACTGTACTGCTCAACTGCTTTCTGAACATATTCATAAAGCTCATCGCCCATAGTTCCGAGTGTGCATATTATATAAGCCTCAGGATTTTTCTGACGTACAGTATTAAGAAAATCAATATATCCTTTAATAAATTCCTGTGAACGTGTTTCAGGTTCTTTAGTAACATAACTGGAATCATTTGTACCAAGATTTATAACTACAACATCATTAGAATGACTGTTGAAATCCCAGTTTTCTGCATAATCCGAAAGTTTTCCCGTAAGTTCATAGCAATCAGGAATAAGACTGTCGGTATTTATATCGCCGGATGAAGTGTACCCTGATATTATTCCGTGACCGCTGTAAGAAACTGCACTGTAATCTGCATTAAGCTTCTGAGCAGTAAGATATGCATAGGATTTCATGAAATTTTCCGTAGTGGTTTTAAAAGACTCATAACTTGAAAGTCCTTCGACACCATAAGCACAGGTTATAGAATCGCCTATAAATTCAATTGAAAGAGATTTTTTCGGCTCCGGATATACAGGAACAGCTTTGTTGGACGTTACAGAAATATTTTTTACTCCGATTGCTCCGTTCATAGCCTCTGAAAGATGAATAATCTTAATCTTTGAAGTTCTGGACGTTTCTCCGTCAAACAGAGTCAGAGTTTTTTCAGATGTGTTCATAACATCATCTTCGATAATTTCTCCGTCTACCAGAACAGCATAACGTGAACGATAATCCTCACCGTTATTTATGGAGCTGTCACCTGCAAGAGTAACCTCTGCTGACTTTCCAGTTACGGTAAATTCAACTGCTGAACCACTCTGAACAAGCCATGTCGTATCATTTCTGTACATAGTTCTTCCAACCAGCTTAACATTTTCTTCAGTGGCAGAGTAGCTTGTTGTAACAAATTCTCCGGTATTCAGCATATTCTTTTTGATTGTACACATATCAAATATATTTACTATGCCGTCGCCGTTTATATCATCGGCAGAAGTTACATCAGAAATTCCAAGAAGTGCATCACTAAGGTGACGTGCATCATCTATGGTATAGTTTTTAACAGCAGAAGCTGAACCGCTGAAAGATGCCAATAAAAAAGGCACAGCGGTACAAGCAATAATCCTTTTTTTTATCATGTTAAACCTCCTAATTTTAATAAATATGAAATATACTAAAAAAATCAAACTTCTTTAATAATATTCTATCATATATTATAAAATAAGTCAATATAAGAAAGAAATATTTTCACGATTTTTGAATTAGATTAAATATTTATGAATATTTCAAAATATATAGTATGTTTTGCTGTCTGAATAAATATACGACAATAAATAATATTGATAAATTTGAAGTATATTTTAATATTAAAGCCGATATATTTTTATTAGTTGCCTTGCTAAATGTGATAATTGTTTTTAAATTTTGAAAATATATAATCAATTTGTTGTTTATTAAAAAGCCGTGATAAATTGTATTCCCATTATTGACAATAAAAAGAATATGTGATATTATATAAACAATCAAAAAGATATGATAAGATGTCATATTATCGTTTGCCTGTATCACAAAGAGCCGAAAACAAGCTGTTGATATAGGGATTATGAAAGGAGAATTGATTGTTGTTTAGCCATAACGCTATGATAAGGGATTAGCTGAGTATCCTCTTTTTCCCGTAACCGGTCGGGATGTAACATGTGAAAAGTCAGTTTTGCAGACGACTCAGAAACCGTGGGACACACGGGGTTAATACATCCGGAGCCATTAGCCGGATATTTTATTCAGAAAAAAATAATTGGGGGTTTCAGAAAATGAAAGATATTTTAAAAAAATTCAAATACAGAAAGATGATTCTTGCACTTGCTGATGCATTTATAATTGGTGTATCAGCACTTATTTCAAATTTCCTGCTGTCAGTATTTAATCTTGATATTTCGGGAAAAATGCTGACTGTTTCTATTGTAATGAGCGTTGTTTCGTGCGTAATCTGTCTGCTTGCGTTTGGTGCATACAGCAAATTATGGAGATATTTTAACAAAAAAGACTATCTTTCCTGTATTTACGGAATATTTTTCGGAATGGCATCATCTGGTCTGTTTTTCGAACTTATGACAAGAACTCTTCCTGTTCCCTATGCAATACTTCATTGCATGATTTCGATAGCGGGAGTATGTCTCTTTCGATTTATTTTTAAACAAACATTCATTGAACTTATTGATACAGGAATCAAGGAGTCGGAATATAAGCGTACAATGATAGTAGGCGGTGGTCAGGCATGCAAAATGCTACTTAAAGAAATCCGCAATGCACAGCAATCACCGAACAGCAATTCATCTGCACTTTTCAATCCGGTATGCATTATTGACGATGACAGGTCGAAAATCGGAACGGAAATCGATGACGTTACCATTGTAGGAAGCACAAATGATATACAGAGATTCGCTGACGAGAAAAAAATTGAACAGATTATTTTTGCAATTCCGTCCTGTCTGGAAGATGAACGTCAGAGGATTCTTGATATATGTTCAAAAACGAATCTTCCTATAAAAATTATTCCGTTTCTTGGAAACCTTATTTTTGATGAAAGTCATTCAACACTTCTCGGTCAGGTTCGAGATATAAAAGTTGAAGATTTGCTCGGACGTGACCCGATTAAATTTGATAATCAAGATGTCAGAAACTTCATCAATGGTAAAGTCTGTATGGTAACAGGCGGAGGCGGTTCAATTGGTTCGGAGCTTGTAAGGCAAATTTCAAAATATAATCCTAAACAGGTAATAATTGTTGATATTTATGAAAACAACGCATATGACATTCAGCAGGAACTCACGATGGAATACGGAGATTCTCTGAATCTTATTACTCTTATTGCGAGTGTAAGAGATTATTATCGTATGAATCAGATTTTCAAAAAATACAGACCGCAGATTGTTTTTCACGCAGCGGCACACAAGCATGTTCCGCTTATGGAAGTTTCACCAATGGAAGCAATAAAGAATAATGTTGTTGGAACATTCAACACTGCTACCCTTGCACAGTTTTACGATGTTGAAAAATTCGTTATGATTTCCACTGACAAGGCAGTAAATCCTACAAACGTTATGGGAGCGTCAAAGCGTTGCTGTGAAATGATAGTTCAGTATCTCTCACAACAGCATGAAGGCATAACTGAATTTGTTACAACACGATTCGGAAACGTTTTAGGCAGTAACGGTTCAGTAATTCCGCTTTTCAAAAGGCAGATTGAACAGGGCAAGCCCGTAACGGTAACTCACCCCGATATTATCCGTTATTTTATGACGATTCCGGAGGCGGTAAGCCTTGTTATGGAGGCATCGGCACTTGCAAAAGGCGGTGAAATTTTTGTTCTTGATATGGGTCAGCCGGTAAGAATTGTAGCTCTTGCGGAAAATCTTATCAGAATGTATGGAAAAGTTCCTTATAAAGATGTTGAAATTAAGTTTACCGGACTTCGCCCCGGAGAAAAAATCAAGGAAGAACTGCTGATGAATGAAGAAGGCTTGCGGAAAACAAGCAATAAGCTTATTTTTATCGGAAAGCAGATAGAAATTGATGAGAAAACTTTTGCGGAAAGACTTCAGACTCTTTGCAACTCTGCACAGGAAAACAACGAAGAAGTTGCTGTTTCCGCACTTCATGATATGGTTCCTACTTTTGTTACTCCCGAGGAGTTTAACAGCAGGGTGTAATTTGACATGCAAAATGCAAAAAATGAAAAAAAGCGGGTAAAGACGGGAAATTGCGTGAAACGCCCGAAAAGTTACGGTGTATCGTGATATTTTAAGCGGATAAATGTGAAAGCAGCATTCAAAGTATTTGACAACATCAAGTCCATTCGCCTTTGCTGTCTCCACAATGCTGTATAAATCAACACTTGCCTGTGCACCCTTCGGTGTATCAATGAACAGCCAGTTTTTTCTTCCTACTGTGAAAGGTCTGATTGCATTCTCGGCTGCATTGTTGGATATAGCACAATCACAGTTCTGAAAATAGTTTCCGAGATATTCACGCCTCTTAAATGCATATGCAAAAGCTTTTCCAAGCTGTGTTTTTGGCAGTACTGTCAGTGTAATCTTCTCAGTCCATGACCAGAAAGCCTCAGACACAAGTTTTTCCTGCGTAAGACGCTCATTAAATCGTTCTTCAGTTGTAAGACTGCCAAGTTCTGCTTCGATTGCAAACAGCTTGTCACAGAAGTTCCTTGCAGTTTTTGCTATGCTGTTTTCACTATCCACAACAATAGCTTCATGAAACTTGCGTCTCAAATGAGCCCAGCAATTACAGTGTGTGACCGTAATGCTACAAAATAGTTGGCTTCAAAAGGAAAAGATGATATCTGAAATAAAAGTGTTGTGTCCATATTGTGGAAGTGATAATATAGTTAAATATGGGAAGAATAGTACAGGAAAACAAAGGATGCTTTGCAGAAATCCAGAATGCAGACATAAAACGTTCCAGCTTGAATATGAGAATTATGCCAGCAAACCCAGGAACAAAAGAAAAAATTGTAGACTATAAATGAGCATTTTGAAAAAATGCACAAAAAATAAAGACAACCGACCTTAAAAGAATTATAATTTAATTGTGAAATACATTAACTCAAAGGAGCGGTTGTCCTATGAATATCAGTATACATCATTC
>CAMDZD010000046.1 GCA_945910815.1 uncultured Clostridia bacterium | reverse complement strand
AAATTGACATACAGATAAAACTTCTTCAGGCTGAAAAATCAGACATTGAAAAGAGGCATAAAAATCTTATGGATATTGTTGAAAAAGGTGACAGCATAAAATCAATAATTACTCAGATTGAAAATCTTGAGGAACAAACTGAAAAGATTGACAACAGAATCTGCGGATATGAGGCTTCAAAAAAGATATTCACAAAGGAAGACCTTGACTTCATAAAAGACAGATTCACAACATATGTGAGAGAAGAATGCAATGAGGACACTCTTGCGTTCCTCAATGATGCCATAGATAAAATTGAAATTGATGATACAATCAGCGTTAAGCTCAAAAATAATATAAGCGTAAACCGTGACACAAAGAAGATTTTCAGCTGATAAAACAAGGGAGCAGCTGCACGGTGGCTGCTCCATAATATATTTTTATAAGGAGATTTTTTATTATGAAAGAAATTACAATTGATATTGAAACCGCATCTGATGAAAATATAAATGAATGTGGTGTTTACAGATATGCAGAATCAGAATATTTTGATTTATTGCTTGTTTCCTATTCCATTGATAATAGTCCTGTAATAACCTGCGATATTGCAAATGATGAAAAATTACCTGATGAGGTACTGGAATCATTTACAGATAAATCCATAATCAAAAAGGCGTTTAACGTGAATTTTGAAAGGGTATGTCTTTCAGTATATCTTCGCAGAAATTATCCTGATTTACTGGATTTTGAGGATTCTGCCGGTAATTATATTGACCCTGTGTCATGGCAGTGTGATATGATTCATGGAAGATACCTTGGTATGATGTCTTCTCTTGAAGATATGGGAAAGCTCCTCAGACTAAAAGAAAAGAAGATGTCTGAGGGAAAAGAGCTTATTAAATATTTCTGCACTCTCCATGAAGATAAAAACGGGAATCTGCTATTTTATGATAAATCCGATTCGCCTAAAAAATGGAAACAATTCAAGGAATATAACAGGCGTGATGTGGAGGTTGAACTTAAAATACAGCGTTACCTTTCTGAAATCCCTGTCCCCGATTTTATCTGGGAAGAGTTCTATATTGACCAGCGTATCAATGACAGAGGAATCCTCGTGGATACAGATTTTGCGGCAAAAGCTGTGGAGCTTGACAGTATAATCAAGAAAGAACTTTTTCAAAAGCTTTCAGAATTAACAGGACTTGAAAATCCCAATTCTCCTGCACAGATGAAGGAGTGGCTAATGTGCAGAGGAATTGCAGCTGATTCCCTTGATAAAAAATTTGTACAGAAAATATCGGAAACAATTCCTGATGATGTTAAGGAAGTTCTCAGATTGTATCAGCAGCTCTCCAAGTCTTCTGTCAGAAAATATGATACAATGCTTAATGCTGTCTGTGAAGATGGCAGAGCAAGGGGAATGTTCAGTTTCTACGGAGCCAACAGAACCGGTCGATTTGCCGGACGTCTCATTCAGTTACAGAATCTTCCTCAGAATCACCTTGACAATATTGCAGGGCTTAAAAGTTTTATAAAGTCCGGTGATTTTGATGCAGTAAGAGAAAGCAATGAAGATGTGTCTGACGTGCTTTCTCAGCTTATAAGAACCTCATTTATACCATCTGAAAACAAAAAGTTTGTCGTCGCAGACTTTTCAGCCATAGAAGCGAGAGTTCTTGCATGGCTTGCTGACGAGAAATGGAGAATACAGGCTTTTGCAAATGGTGAGGATATTTACTGTGCTTCAGCATCAAAGATGTTCGGTGTTCCTGTTGAGAAGAAAGGCATTAACGGACATTTAAGGCAGAAAGGAAAGATTGCTGAACTTGCCTGCGGATATGGAGGTTCAATCGGTGCAATCAAGGCTATGGGTGGTACAGAATTAAAGCTTACTGATGATGAATTATACTCACTTGTTGACGACTGGAGAAAGTCTTCTCCTAAAATTGTGAAGTTCTGGAGAGATGTACAGTCAGTTGCAGAAAAGGTCATTACAGACAGAAACAGTATAACTTTCAGCAGATTAAAATTTTCCTGTGAAGTCGGAATATTATTCATAGAGTTACCCTCAGGACGAAGGCTTGCATATGTCAGACCAAAGGTTGAAAAGGACGATAACGGCAGACATATTATTACATATGAAGGAGTTGACAGCAGTAAGAAGTGGTCAAGGCTTGAAACTTATGGTGCTAAACTGGTTGAGAATATAACACAAGGTATTGCAAGAGACCTGCTGATGTATTCCATGAAAACAATGCAGAATATGGATATAGTGGGTCATGTACATGATGAAATAATAGTTGAATGCGATAAGGACATAACTGTTGAGCAGGTATGTGGCTTAATGGAAAAGACACCTGAATGGGCTGTCGGATTGAATCTTCGTGCTGATGGCTATGAGTGTGAGTTTTATATGAAAAAATAAAATAAAGCAGAATGACCTATTACTCCGTAACATCTAAATATTTGCAAGAATTGTTTTTTTGTGGTATAATAATCTTATCACAAGAAAAGGAGATTTATTATGCCAAGCACAAAATATATTATTGAGTTAAATGAGACAGAACGTAAGATTCTCATGGATATTGTTAAAAAGGGAAATTCTCCTGCAAGAACCATTATGAGAGCTAATATACTTCTCGCCTCGGACAGAGGTAACAAATATATGACAGTTGCAGAAATTGCAGATACATTTAATACTACGCCTACTACTGTACACAATGTTCGAACATCCTATGTAAATAGGGGTCTTGAAGCAACTATCAACCGCAAAAAGCGTGAAACACCTCCTGTTCCAGCAAAGGTTACAGGAGACATTGAAGCTCGTATTATTGCTTTGGCTTGCGGAGAGCCTCCGGAAGGGTATAGCAGATGGTCTGTCAGACTGATTGCTGAAAAATGTGTTGAATTGAATTACATCAACTCAATTTCACATATGACTGTTTCCCGCATACTTAAAAAAACGAATTTAAGCCTCACTTGAAAAAATGCTGGTGTATAACACCTGAACATAACGCAGCTTTTGTTGCTGCGATGGAAGATGTTCTGTCAGTTTACAGCAGACCATATGATGAGAAAAGACCTGTGATTTGTATGGATGAAAAGTCTGTGCAGCTATTTGCGTCTGCAAGAAAGAGCTTACGTTCCAAAGATGGTCGTACTACTTATGAAGATAATGAATATATACGAAATGGAACTGCTGCTATTTTCTTGTTTACGGAACCATTGAACGGATGGCGTTATGCAGATGCTCAGGAACACCGTACAAGAGAAGACTGGGCAAAGCAAATCGAGTGGCTGCTAACGGAACAATATCCGGATGCAGAAAAAGTTGTCCTTGTTATGGATAATTTGAATATAAATTCAATTGCTTCTTTATATCAGACTTTTGCACCGGAGAAAGCTTTTAATCTGGCTTCAGGAATTGAGATTCACTATACACGCAGACATGGCACTGGTTAGATATTGCATAAATTGAATTATCTGCACCCGGCAGGCAATGTATTGGTAAAGAACGTATACCTGACCTTGAAACACTTCGCTCACTATTAAAGTCATGGTATGTTGACCGAAATGATAAACAGCGTGGTGTTGAATGGCATTTCACTACTTCTGATGCCAGAAATAAGTTAAAACACCTGTATCCAGTTATAAATATTTAGCTGTTACAGAGTATTAATAAAAGATAAATGCGACAGAAACAGTAATTATGAGATTGCAGAAAGAAATCCAAACGGTACGCTTTCAACAACATCAGGCACATCAATATTTATAAGATGTATTGACGGTAAAATGATTTGAATATATAAGCAGGGTGCAGTATAATCTGCACCCTGCTGTTATTTTAATAGTTATCTTTTATTCTTTGTTTAATATTTTATGCTACTGGCAGTTCCGTGATAATATTAGCAAGATACTGCTGAATTGCAAGAGCGTCATTGGCAGTAATACCATCACCGACAGCGTGAACATCTGCATTTATAATGCCCTGTACGGAAAGAGTATTTTTTGCTGAATCACCTACATATGAAGCTATTGCAACGACATCGGCAATATCAACGTTGCCATCATTGTTTGCATCTCCCATAACTGAATTTTCTGCACTCTGTTCAAGCATCATGACAGTATAGCTGACACAATTTGCAGATTGTCCGTTAGTTCCGAGAATTATATTTTCGCCTGATTTTATATTTTTCTTATAAATATAATATTCAACGTCATTTGAATTTTTAAAGGTATCAGAAGTTTTTTCGTAGCTGTTAAGCCATTCCGGAACGGAAGTAACTCTTTTGTCAAGACCTATATACAAATCAATATCCTTATCAGCGGTAAATGTTGCAAGGTCAGAATCAGTATTCTTTGAATCACAGGCAGTTCTGATAAATTCAGCACCGTTAAGATATGACGGCAGTCCGCTGTAAGTCACATCACGGTCGCCATATATTAATTCTCCGTCTTTAAGATTATCGGTAAGAATCCAGTTGTTTCCGTATTTTTCATCTTTTACCGAAAGATTTTTTATAAGACGTCCGTCCATTGAAACAGAAGTGCGACCGAATACAAAATTGTTTATATTAAAGAGGTAGCCCTCACCGCCTGTGAATTTCAGATAAACATTATGCTTGTCTGTAACTTTTGAAATATTGCATGAAATATCAGTCCAGTTCTGCCAGCCACCTGTTGACTCAACACTGCATTTTCCTATCGGTTTGCTGTCGAGAGTATCAATATAAACTTCAATCTGACATGTTTCATTTCCGCCTGCAACACGGGCATTAAAGCTTTTTGCACCGTCCTCGAAGTCGATATTCTTAAACATTATATAATCGCCGTTCTCGATATATCCAACATTCATACCGCCCTCGGAACATTCTTCCGTTTTGATACCGCTCTGCTCATCGAAATTTTCTGCCTCTATCGTTTCAAAAGCTGAAACCGGTTCGATTGGTGTTGATTCCGGAGAAAGTGTAACCACGCCTTCTGGAAATGAATCTACTGTAAGGTCGTTGATATAGTATTCAATATTGGTATAACCCTGTCCGCAGTAATCGCCATTTGTATCGGATGAATCATTCGGATTAAGACCTCTTGCAAGTTCCCATTCGTCAGGCATACCATCATTGTCAGAATCCTTGATAGTTTTTTCAAGCACGGCTGACGGATAATCATAAGTCACACCGCATTTAATATTATACTTGTCGAGTTTTGTCTCTGTGGAATCATATTCGGAAGTTCCACTGCATGAGCCAGTGCCGTTTTTAGTTTCATCAGCACACTGACGGTCAATAGCTGTACGCTTTTCAGGAGAAATACCATTTCCGGCAAAATTTATAACATGTTCATAGGAAGCTTCAGCGGATTCGGCATTATTTACAGATGAAACATCTGTATTATTAACAATATTCTGGAAAGGCGTTGCAGAATAAAGATTGTCCTTAGTTATGCCGATACTTTCCTTGACAGAAACTCCCGACCAGTTGTCATATGTAATGCCATGAAGCGAACCATCTTTATTAATAAGTTGGTTTCCGTTACAGTATACCTTGAAGTTTTCGGGTGAAGTAGAGCTGTCAACGTTAATCCAGTGATAACCGCCTGTTGTGGAATTTCCGGCTTTAAGAGTATTATTGACATAATTCAGATGACCTATTGTGCCGTATGCCGTCTGATAACCCCAGTCATAAATAATATTGTTGGTAAAGTCTGCTGTATATGTACCCTGAACCTTTCCACGGAAATTTCTTGATACGTTATGAATAATCAGATTGTGGTCAAAGGAGAGATTTCCCTTTCCCATCATCATTCCGAATCCATGGAGTCCCTTTTTGTGACCTCCCCATGAATCAGCAGGGCCTATTACAGAATACTGAACTGTATAATTCATATTGTTTGAATAAAGTCCCCATTGTTCGTCAGTAGTCCAGCCCATTGAACAGTGGTCAATGATTGAATTTGAACCATTAGAACCGCCCCATGCATCGTTTCCTGAGCTTGTAGCAGTATAAGGGCCGGGGCGTGAACTGATATAACGGCAGATTATATTGTCTCCGGACATACCCATTTTATAATTTTTCAAAGTAATTCCCGAACCTCCCGGAGCTGTCTGTCCTGCAATTGTAATATTTCCCTGACAGAGAATATTGCTCTTTAGTTCAATAGTACCGCTTACATCAAATACAACAATACGGTTTGATTTGCTTACTGCATCTCTGAATGAACCTGCACCGCTGTCATTGAGATTTGTTACATGATAAACTTCTCCGCCACGTCCTCCTGTTGCATAGCGTCCTCCGCCTACTGCTCCCGGAAAAGCAAGAATATTGTTTTCTGCCGTTGCATTAAAATCCGATATGCCTGAATAGTTTGGCACAGCAGAAATCATTGCGACAATTCCGGTCAGAAGTGCAAGAGTTTTGCGAAATGATTTTCTCATAGCTTTTTTCTCCTTTAATAATATATTTAAGTGATATGGTTTATTTTATTCTACCGGAAGTTCTGTGATAATATTGGCAAGATACTGCTGAATTGCAAGAGCATCATTGGCAGTAATACCATCACCGACAGCGTGAACATCTGCATTAATAATACCCTGTTCAGAAAGAGTATTCTTTGCTGAATCACCTACATATGAAGCTATTGCAACGACATCGGCAATATCAACGTTGCCATCATTGTTTGCATCTCCCATAACTGAATTTTCTGCACTCTGTTCAAGCATCATGACAGTATAGCTGACACAATTTGCAGATTGTCCGTTAGTTCCGAGAATTATATTTTCGCCTGATTTTATATTTTTCTTATAAATATAATATTCAACGTCATTTGAATTTTTAAAGGTATCAGAAGTTTTTTCGTAGCTGTTAAGCCATTCCGGAACGGAAGTAACTCTTTTGTCAAGACCTATATACAAATCAATATCCTTATCAGCGGTAAATGTTGCAAGGTCAGAATCAGTATTCTTTGAATCACAGGCAGTTCTGATAAATTCAGCACCGTTAAGATATGACGGCAGTCCGCTGTAAGTCACATCACGGTCGCCGTATACTAATTCTCCGTCTTTAAGATTATCAGCAATAATCCAGTTGTTTCCGTATTTTTCATCTTTTACTGAAAGATTTTTAATAAGGCGTCCGTTCACCGGAACAGAAGTGCGACCAAATACAAAATTGTTTATATTAAACAGAAAACCTTCTCCACCCGTGAATTTCAGATAAACATTATGCTTGTTTGTAACTGTTGAAATATTGCATGAAACATCAGTCCAGTTCTGCCAACTGCCCGTTGACGGAATACTGCATTTTGCTATCGGATTACTGTCAAGAGTATCAATATAAATTTCAATCTGACAGCTGTCATTACCGCCTGCAACACGGGCATTAAAGCTTTTTGCACCGTCCTCAAAGTCGATATTCTTAAACATTATATAGTCGCCGTTTTCTATATATCCTACATTCATACCGCCCTCGGAACATTCTTCCGTTTTGATACCGCTCTGCTCATCGAAATTTTCTGCCTCGATAGTTTCAAAAGCTGAAATGACAGTTGTTGTACCGTTATATTCGACAGGGTCACCTGCAAGCTCATTTAAGTACATCTCAAGATTAGTATAATCATCTCCGGACAGTGAAACAATAGCTCCGTCAGAGTCATCATTAGGATTCAGTCCGTGTTCAGTTTCCCATGCGTCAGGCATACCGTCCTTGTCAGTATCCTTAGGAGCTGTACCGCCTTTAAAAACATTGTTATCCGGATATCCTCCGACATCTTCCTGACTGTCAATTATGCCTTTAAGATTATCCTTGCTTCCTGTGTATGTATAAGTTCCGTCTTTTACCTCTTTGAGATAACGGCTGTCAATATAATCAAAACCAGGCATATTTGCTCCGGCATTTGATATTACTGATTTATAGGCATCTTCGGCAGACTGTGTATTGACATAAGATTCAAAAAACGGAGTGTCGCTTCTTACGTCCTTTTCAGTTGAATTTTTTCCTCCCGAAATGGCTTTTCCGGCTGTCCATGCATTATCAGTAGCTTTTAAGAGTTGATTGCCCTTTATATCAGTCATAATATTGCCTGACACATACATTTTCTGCATATCACTTGTATTAAGTTCATTTCCGTCAATGGAAACTATGTGCATATCTGTATTGCTGACCGGTCCTGCCTTGTAGTAGTTATTTACAAAATTAAGTCTGCGGACACCGCCGTCAGTAGTTCTGCCCTGCCAGTTATACACAACATTGTTCCGAATGTCAAGCTGACCGCCGTATGTTACAGCGTCCTGTTCCATAGCACCTGCCAGAGACCAGTTTCTGCCTGTATTGTGAATAAGGAGATTATGATGAAAACTGCCAGTGTAACCGCTTATAGAGGCAGCAAATGCATGACGTTCAACATTATTACGGTCATTTGCGTTGTAATGCACAGAATTGTTAAGTGATTCTCCTATGATGTTCCACTGGAATGTAATATTTGCTGCACTTCTTGATGAAAATCCCTCATCAGTTCCCCATGAGATAGAGCAGTGGTCAACAATAGAATCAGTACAGCTTCCGAGTCCCATTCCGCCCATTGACTTTCCGCTTATATCTCCTACACGGGTTCTTATATCTCTGATGATTACATCTTTTGAACCCATGGCACCGAAAGTATAATTTATAAGAGTTATGCCGTCGCCGGGAGCAGTTTGTCCTGCTATATATACATCTCCTCCATCTTCCGGAATACAAAGAACGCTTTCGAGAGAAATAACTCCGCCTATATCAAAGACAATGGTTCTTGCACCCTTCAGTGTTTCAAGTCCGTAACGGAGAGAACCTTCTCCCGAATCATTGAGATTTGTTACATGATAAACATATCCGCCTCTGCCTCCTCTTGCAAAGCGTCCGTATCCCTCAGCTGTCGGAAAAGCAAGACGGTTCACCTGAAATGAATAAACAGAACCTTTAACTGTACCGTTGCTGTTCACTTCATCGACACGCCAGTAATATGTAGAAATAGATGAATAGCTGTTATCAAGCTTATAGCTTGTGGAAGTCTGATTGCCTTTAAATTCCTTGGAATTATGGTCGGCATTGAAAACATCATTGTAACTTGTGCCTATATATACATCATGGGACTGGGCATTTTTTCCGGCAGTCCATGAAAGTCCCTGAGATGTATCAAAGTGACTGCACTGGTCTTCCGGAAACATTTCTGATACGCCGTTTATGGGGTCACTGCCGTCAAGCTCAAATGCGTTAAGCCATGCAACGTTTTGTTTTCCGCCACCCTCAGGTTCAATAAGTATAGTTGCGTTACTGCCTTCCCATGTAACATACGAAATACCGGCATCGTTTTCGTCTTTAACATTTGTGGGGCATTTTATTCCCGAAAGAACTTTTTTGCCGTTTACAGAAATACTTAAACTGCTGTTTGTATATCCGTCAGTATTACAGTGCCACATCTGAAGGGAATGGCTTCCGCCTGAAAGTCCGCTGATTTCGAGTTTCAGGATTCCTCCGTCGTCGCCGTCCTTTATTTTTGCACCGTCCATTGTCATATATGGATATTCAAGGCTTTGAAGCTGAAGTTTTTTGTTGTTTGTACCTGTTACATCTCCTCCGGCACTTCCGCCATTGGACAGCTTGAAAGTAATGCCGTTTACCTGATATGAGGCAGAAGCACCGTCAACAAGTATCCAGTTGTTTGCATTTCGGGAATAAGATGCTTTTCTTCCGTCGTTTTTGTTGATGTCAACACGAATACGTGAACCTGTATCATAAGTTGCTTCTGCTGAAATCGGATTAGGCAATATATTTCTGAATGGAATTTCTATACAGTTTAAAACTGCTATTATTGAGGCAGTTACAGCAAAAGCTTTTTTCAGTCTTTTTGACATAAATAAATCACCCTTTAAAAAAATAATAAATATATTCTTTATTATATCATTCAGAATAAATTTATTCAATGATGTAAACGGATATATTAATGACATTTATAATTATTATTATATTTAAAAAATATATTCTTGTATGAACTGTGGAGCTTTGATATAAAAAAATCATAAAAAATGATATTTTTGTATAATTAATATTGAATTTTTGAAAAAAATATGTTATTATTATAATAAGCAATTACAAAAGGGAGATGAAATATGAAATCAAAAAGAAAAATCGGAGTAGTTATTCCCGCCGTTGTCGATTCTCTGGAATCGGAGTTGTTAAGTGAAATTTACAATTGTGCAAGCAGGCTGGGATATGATATAATTGTTTTTACCAATTCTTCAAACTCGCTTGATTCATTTTTGGAAAATGACTATATTCATGGAGAAGAAAAAATATATGAGCTTTTAGGCTGTGCCGAGCTTGATGGAATTTTATTTGCAGCCGGAAGATTTCACAGCCTGCGTGTTATTGAATATATAACCAGTATTATAAAGAAAACAGGTATACCATGCATTGCACTTGAAAGGCAACAAGACAATTTTCCTTATGTCTATACATCGCAGAGAGATGAAGTTTTTATTGTTACAGAACATCTTATAACGGTTCACGGATATGAGAAAATATACTGCCTTACAGGTCCTGAAGGCTCTTATGAAGCTGAGGAAAGGCTTGCCGGATTCCGTGAGGCAATGCAGTATTACAATTTAAACGACAGTAATTTCTTTTACGGAGATTTTTGGAAAGACAGTGCAAAAAATCTTGCAGAGAAAATTTGCAACGGTGAAATTGAAATGCCTGAGGCTGTTGTATGCACAAATGATTCCATGGCAGTATCATTATGTGATTCGCTTAAGAAATTTAAAATAAAAATACCTGAACAAATTGCCGTAACGGGATATGACGGAAATATTGAAGCTCTTTCATATGAACCTCCGATAACTACTGTTGTACACAAGGAAAAGGAACTTGCATTTAAAGCCGTATCAAAAATTCACGAAATCATAACAGCCGAAAAGCCCCAAAAAGCAGTCAAAAAAAACTATAATATAAAATACGGTGAAAGCTGTGGCTGTCTGCCGAAAAGAATTAATATTCAGAAAAAAATACATTATAATATGATTCAGAATAAAAATCTGCAGGAAATGTATCTTAATTCAAATCTTATGGTAAAAATGTCTGAAGCAGATAATCTGAAAGATTTTACTGAAATAATAAGCAGTCTTACATATCTTATCTCTGACCTTATACAGCTGGATATTTGCCTGTGTGATAACTGGAACGTTGATTTGTCAGATAATAAAACGGCAGAAAATGACAACAGCTATACAAAGAAAATGTTACTGCTCCTCACAAAAAATCTTCATCATAATAAACAGAACAATTATTTTTTTGAAACAAGAAAGATACTTCCGGTTCTTGCAACAGAACACGAAACAAAGTTTGTAGTTATTATGCCAATACACTATGTTTCATTGAATCTTGGATATATGGCGATGCATTATGAGGACGGAAGTAAATATCATATAGATATTTTTTTACAGTACTGGCGTGACTCTCTTGCAAACGGACTGAATACCCTAAGAAATAAAATCAATATTGAACGCATGAACAAGGTTGTAGAGGAATATTCTTTGAGAGACCAGCTAACTGGAATGTTGAACAAAAAAGGCTTGTTAAAAAATGCTTCTGATTTTATCATTAATGCAAAAAAAGACAGCAAACTATGCTTAATGCTTGTTTTTTCGTGGTCAAAATATAATGTTTCTACGATTAACAACAACAAAATTATAGATACCGTTGTAGCTAATGCTCTGACAATGCTGTGTTCGTCCGATAAGCTTTGTGCAAGAACAGGCGAAAAAGAATTTGCTGTACTTATGAAACTGGAAAGCATTGAAAAAGAAAACGAAACTGCAAATAAATTTATTGTCTCGCTTGAGCTTATAATACAAAGACTGCAGGGTCAGCCTGCCCTGTCTGAAATTCCTGATATTAACTGTGATTTTTCAACAGTATTCTCTTTAAGCGAAACTGAAGAATTTTTAAATTCTGCAAAAAACAAATTTGAAAATAAAAATCTGAAAGATTGTTTAACTGATTATTCTGTACAGCTTAAAAGAATAAGAAAAGAAATTTATCTTTCTCCTAATCTTGAATGGAACTCTGAAACACTTGCAAATAATCTTGGAATAAGCAACGGCTATTTCAGAAAAATATATAAGTCGCAGTTTAAAATACCATTTAAAGAAGACCATATAAATGCACGTATCAGCAAAGCAAAATCACTTTTATCCGATACTAACCTGACAATATCAGAAATTGCATCAAAATGTGGTTTTAACAATCCAAGTCACTTTATGAGAATATTCAAAAAAAAGTCAGGCAAAACTGCTGTTCAGTTCAGAAATGAAAAATAAGTATTAAAAAAGAGGTGTCAGGAAAGGGAATTTATTTGAATCCGGGAAATGAATTATTCAGAGAGGCTGTAAATTCTGAAATTTATGTTGATAAAACTATTCTGATTGATTTCACAAATCACGTTCTTGAAACTACTCAGAAAGAAATATGTGTAAGCCGTCCGAGAAGATTCGGGAAATCTATTGCCGAAAATATGCTTGTAGCTTATTATAGTAAAGGCTGTGACTCGAAAGAACTGTTTTCAAAATTAAAGATATCAAAAACATCAGACTTTGAAAAACATCTTATAGCAATTCTAAAAATTATCACCTCTTTTCAGCATACGCAAAACTGATTTTATCTTCGGCCACATCATTTCAATCTGATTAAAATCAGGACTATATGGCAGTAGATAAAGTAATGTCAGATGCTTTTCTGACTTTGAAATCACTTCTTCAACCTC
>CAMDZD010000045.1 GCA_945910815.1 uncultured Clostridia bacterium | reverse complement strand
TTGATAACTATAATCTTGATAAGTTTCCGACTTATCAAGGTGCAAGCAGTAATTACACTTCAACTATTATTCTTGCAAGTAATGTTGATATGTATGACCAGTACGGAAATTTACTGCAATATGGAAACTACTATACACTTTTAAAGTATTTCGGCGGAACTCTTGACGCAAGTAAGATAAAAGACTGGTCAGGACATGAAACAGCTCCGGGAGTTGTTGTTGAACCGACAACGGGCGGAACAGGTGGAGACAGTCAGACAAGCAAAGACCAGTTGGAAACAAGCAAAGGAATCTGGGGAACTGTTAAAGATATTTTCAATAGTATTGCTTCTCTTCCCGAGAAGATTGCTAATGCTATAAGCGGATTTTTTGATAATCTTTTAAATGGCATTATAGAAGGTTTAAAATTTCTTTTTGTTCCTTCTGATAATCTTTTTGATGATTTAGTTGAACTTATTAAAAATAAATTCGGATTTGTCTTTCAGATAATTGAAATAGGTGATTTTCTTCTTAATTTTGATTTTTCTGATACTCCTCCTGATTTATCTTTTGATTTTTCAAATTATAATGGCAGTTCTCGTTTTATTCAATTCCTTGACGGCTTTAAGTTTGAGTTGCTCGACTGGTCCGTTATCAACCCTTATAGAGGTTTTATAAGAGGTTTAATATCTGCTATCACGTGGTACTTCTTTTTAAAGTCTCTTCCTAAAACTCTTGTTAATCTTATTAATGGTCAGATTGGAGATGAAAATATTTAATGATTACTGATTTGATTATCAATATTTTTGTTGGTGTTGTCTATCTGATTCTTCAAGCTGTATCTCTTCCTGTTGTAAATAACATCGTTGTTCCTGATGATGCCTTTGATGCTTTAAAAAAAATACTTACTAATGTTGGCTATATTCTTCCTGTGGAAACGTTTATTTATATACTTTCCTTTAAAGTTGCAATTTGTTCTTTTGTAGTTGCTTGGGCTATGATACTTCGAATAAAATCATTTATTCCTTCAATGGGTAGGTAAAACAATGTGGAATATTTTATTTAAATTGACTTTTATATTTATATGTGCTGTTGCTCCTTTTATCTTTATTACTCTGATGTTCTGCATATATTATCGAAAAAAAGGTATTAAGAGAATTAAAGACGAAAGAGGTAAATTTAAAGTACATAGTGCATTACGCAGACTTTTCATTGATTTTCCAAAGCAATATGCATATGACCTGATGACTATTGACCCTAACACTTTTAAGGAATACGGCATGCATTTACTTTGTGGGGAACAGGGAAGTGGAAAAACTACTTTAATGGCATATCTGATTCGCAAGTATAAAACTATATATCCACGTGTTAAAGTAAGAAGTAACTTTTCCTGTACTATGCAGGATTTTCCTCTTACAAGCTGGGAAGAGCTTACACTTGATACAAATGGTATTTACGGCGAAATTGATTGTATTGATGAGATTCAGAACTGGTTCAGCTCGAACCAGTCAAAGAACTTTCCTCCGGATATGCTTACAATCATTACACAGCAACGCAAAGTCAGACGTTGCATTTTAGCTACAAGTCAGATATTCTCAAGAGTTGCAAAGCCTATCCGTGAAAATACTTATCTTATGTATTATCCTTTTACTGCTTTCGGTTGCATTACTTTTGTACGTGTGTACAAGCCTATTCTTGATGAGCAGGGGAACCTTAAGGAACGTAAGTTGAAAAAGTTCTTTTTCTTTGTTCACGATGAAGAATTAAGAAATATGTTTGACAGTTACAAGACTATCTGCAGTCTTGCAAGTTCAGGCTTCAAGCCTGCATCAGAACAGCTTAACAATCTTAATACTTTCATACTTGATAATTCCGAAGTTAAGAAGTAGTTCGGCAGGGAGTCCCCTCGGGGACTCCGCCGAACTGCTTAACCGGATTTCAACTTTATGTGGAAAAATATGTTGAAAAACCGCCTTTTTTAGGCGGGTTGAGACCTTTTCTTGATATATATAGAAACTATTGACGGATAATAACCGCAAATTTTTATAATATTTAAAAATTACCACTTTTTTCTATTTTTTACCATTTTTTTTGATGTGTTTATAATGCATTTAAAATAACTGGTAAAACTGGTAATTTTTATTTTTGCAATATCCCTTTTAACATAGTTTTGCGACCGTCCTGGGCTTGTGGGACGGTCGATAACAAACTGGTAAAACTGGTAATTTTTTATTTACTTAACTAAAAATGAGGTGTTTTTTATGGCTCGAAATAAAAGCCGTATCTTCAATATTATGCAATACGCTTCTCACCCTGATACAGGGGAGACCCTTTTAACCGAGGAAACTATAAAAAAAGCTTTATCGCATAAAACAATAAGCCGCTATGCCTGGATTGCACATGATTCTGATGTGTATTCTGAAGCTGATGAAATGAATGACCCTGAACATATTCAGGGAGTCAAAAAGCCTTTGCATTATCACATTGTTATTGAAATGATACCGCTTACAGAAATTCACACAATTGCAAAGTGGCTTGGTATACCTGATAACTTTGTAAACTTTGCTAAAGGTGCAGGTGCATTTCTTGATTGCGTTGAGTATCTTACACATGAGGACGACAAACAGCAAGATTATGGAAAGGTTCTTTATCCTGATGAAAAAGTAAATGCTAACTTTGACTTTCGCACTGAATTAAAGAAACGTGCAGAACGTAAAGCAAAGTATGGTAAAGACCTTAGTGACAAAGATAGACAGCGGTATGATGTCTTATATAATGGAAAAACTCTTAGCCAATGTATTAAAGACGATAAATTGCTTTATATGAATGATTTAGCGTATTTAAGAACCTGTCGAAATGATTATCTTAACAGACAGAAACCGCCTTCAACACGTATTAACTATTATATTTGTGGAAATGGCGGAACCGGTAAAGGACTTATCAGCCGTGCTATTGCAAGAAGTCTTTATCCTGAGTTAGCTGATGATAAAGATATATTCTTTGAAGTAGGTGCAAAGAATGCCACGTTTGAGCATTATGACGGACAGCCTGTTGTTATATGGCATGACAGACGTTCTATTGATTTGCTTACAGAACTGAACGGCAGGGGAAACGTCTTTAACGTTTTTGATACTCACCCTACTTCGCAGAAACAGAATGTCAAGTTCTCCTGTGTAACTCTTTGCAATGCTGTGAATATTGTAAACTCCGTTGAACCTTATGATGATTTTCTTGACGGTCTTGCAGGCGAATATACAGGTAAAGACGGGTTTCAGCATAAAGTTGAAGACAAAACACAGAGTTACAGAAGATTTCCTATTGTTATACAGCTTAACAAACAGGATTTTATATTGCGTGTAAATAAAGGTATGTTTTTTAATACTGATAAATACCTTGAATACTTGGAATATCCGCCAATAATTGGAAATATGCAAAGTATTTCTGAAATGTGCTGTTCACTTCCTGAACTTATTCGTAAAATTGAAAGTCAGACTGTTGATTTTGTTATTAAGGTTCATAAAAAACTTTTAAAATCTCTTGATACTCAACAAATTAATGAGAATGATATTTTACGTTCTTTTTCAAGTTATGGTAAGTTTCTTGATGAATTTTCTGAATTTAAATCTTTGGAGGAATTACAATGCGAGAAAAAGAAATAATCTTATTACTCCAGTACATAATCAATAACAAGCAAGCTCTGGAAGAGGAGCTTCGGGAACTGCAACAGAATGTCAGATACAGAAAAGTCAGTGTCGATGATTGTCTTGAGTTGGCTCTTTGTCGTGAACGTCTTTCAATGTTCAATCAGGTTACAAGAGATATAGTTGCACTTCTGAAGCTTGGCAATTATAAAGATTTTGAATAATTTGTGCAACTTGTTACTGCATAGTGTTTCATCATCACTGATGAAAGCATAAGCGAATACAAAATGCACAAAACTGTTCAGTAATATTTTCTGAAAAACTTTGAAACATTGATTTTTGTCCTGATACAGAAATCGATAATAAAAGCTTGAAAAAACTCCGGTAATGTGTTATAATAAGAAAAAAATAATAAGGAGAAATTTCGGGGGAAAACTTTCAAAGTTGCACCAAACTTACATTTGGTGCAACTTTGAGTAGCTGTTCCCCTTGTGAAAAATATGATTTCGGAGCTGTAATAAAATGAAAACAAATAACAACAAAAATCCCGAATTTCTTAATGAATATCTTGTTCATATAAGAATTGTAAAAGGCTTGTCTGAAAGAACTATTGACGAATACTGTACAGATATAAGTCTGTTTCTGAAATATATATACTGTACTAAAAACAGCGTTGAATTTCAGGATATTAAAGAAATTGATATATCTTCTATGACTGCTGACGATTTAAAAAGCGTTTCTGTTTCTGATATATACAACTTTATATTTTATCTTTCTGATGAACGCAAAAACAATGATTCTGCAAGATATCGTAAAATTTCGGCTGTAAAGAGTCTTTTTAACTATCTGTGCAATCAGATGAATTTACTGCCTTACAATCCGACAGCAAATCTTGATATACCATCACCAAAACGAGCCTTGCCGAAACATCTCACATTAAGTGAAAGTACGAAACTTCTTGATACTGCCGATATAAAGGATTCCAAACGAGATTACTGTATAATTACGTTGTTTCTCAACTGTGGTATGCGTCTGAGTGAACTTGTAGGACTTAATATTCCGGATATAGATTTTGAAGATTATCACCTTAAAGTGCTTGGCAAAGGCGGTAAAGAAAGAATTATATATCTTAACAAAGCCTGTATTGCCTCACTTAATGATTATTTTGAAATAAGAAAAAATATTGAAACTAATACTGATGCTTTATTTCTGAGTAATCAGAAAAAACGCATATCGAAAAGACGTGTTCAGCAGATAGTTGAAAATACTATAAAAATGGCTGGTCTGGGCGGAAAAGGTATAACTACACATAAGCTTCGTCACACTGCTGCAACGCTTATGTATCAGTATGGAGATGCTGATATTCTCACTTTAAAGGAAATTCTTGGTCATTCAACAATTGCCACTACTGAAATATATACACACCTTTCAAGTGAAATAATGCGTAATGCCATTGAAAGCAATCCCCTTGCAAATGAAAAAAAGAAAAAATAGGAGTAAGATATTATGAAAGATTACATAATCACAATAGCATCGGTATTCGCAATTGTACTTGGAATACTTTTATGTCATAAGTACACTTTAAGCACTGATTACGGCGATTCTTTGTCGTCATATGAGTCGGAAGCAGAATCATCATATTCCCCTGTTATCAATACTGCCCCGTATGATGAAAACAAAAGTTATAACAAATTCGTTCCGCCTGTTGTTACAACAGCTCCGATTAAAAGCAATGATAATGGTACAACTGTATTTACAGAAGTTTCATATTATGATGAATATGTTGCCGAAACTGAAACTACGACAACCGTTTACCGTTCTATACTTGAAAACGCAACAGCTAAAAATACTACTGTTCACCAGTTCAGCATTATTCAGAATCCACAGCAGATACCTCAGACAGAAACTACTCCCAAAATTCCGGAGGACTTTTCATTAATAATAGATTAAACCGCAAATTTTCTGCATAAAATTACACTTTCCGACATATTCCGCTATTCCTTATGAATTATTTTTGTGATAGAATAAATACAGAATATTTTGGAAAGGATAAATCCCCTTATGTATATATTAAAAAAGCACCCTGCCCCTAAAATAAAAAACGTATCTGTATATATGGAAATATACAGTTCATCACGCACTGCTTACAGAGTGATTGTCAGCAATGATACTATGTACGGAATTGAAATTGAAAGTTTCAGAACAGGTAAAAAAGCTGTAATTCACGATTTTTCCGAAAAGCTTGAAGATGCCGTCAAATTTGCTGAAAGTCTGATAAAAAAAAGAACTGCTCCCGAACAGCTTTACACTACGGCACTTAGCTTTCTGAGCAGTTCTATATAAATATTAATCAAAAAAATCAGACAATAATTTTTTTGATTTCTGACGGCTTGCTGACTATATAATCAGCTCCGGCATTTTCAAGTTCCGATTCTGTTCTGAATCCCCATAAACAGCCTATTGATTTAATACCGGCATTTTTTGCGGTTTCAATATCAACGTTGCTGTCACCTATCATATATATTTCGGAATATTCCCTGTCCCCTTTTATTTCGTATATTATATCAGGTGACGGCTTTTTAGGGCGTTCGTTACAGCCTCCGAGAACCTTAAGAAATTTTATATACGGAAAAAGCTCCGATACTATTTTCTGTGCAAATATCTGGTCTTTATTTGTAGCCACGGCAATATCAATATTGTTTCTTGAAAGCTGTCGGAGAAGCTCGGTAATTCCGGAATACTCCTTTGTCTTATCCATACAGTGATTTTTATAGAAATCGTTGAAAATATCATAGAGTTCCTGCAAGCTTTCGGACTTTCCTGCCGGCAATGCTCTTTCACAAAGTTTCATTATTCCATTGCCGACAAAATTATTATACTTGTCGATATGATGTATAGGATAGCCAAGCTTTATAAGACCGTAATTTACTGCTGTTGCCAAATCCTCAAGAGTATCTGCAAGAGTACCGTCCAAATCAAATATGGCAAGTTTTTTTAATTTATTCATAGTTAAATCTTCCTTATACTTTAAAGCGGACAGATATATTAATCCGTCCGCTGTTGTTTTTTATTTTATACAAGACTGGACATGTCATAAAGTCCGGCTTTCTGGTCTTTCAGAAATATTGAGGCGTTAATTGAACCCTCTGCAAAAACTGTCTTTGAAGATGCGGAATGTGAAAGTGTAATAACTTCGTCATGACCGGCAAAAATTACATCATGCTCCCCTACTATTGTACCGCCTCTTATTGCATGCATTCCGATTTCAGTCTTTTCACGCTTTTTACGCTGTGAATGTCTGTCATATACATAGTGATATTTATTGTCAAGAGTTTCATTTATAGCATTGGCAATCATTATTGCTGTACCGCTCGGAGCATCGATTTTCTGATTGTGGTGCTTTTCAACTATTTCAATATCGAACTGGTCTCCGAGTACAGAGGCTGCTTTCTTTGCAAGCTGTACAAGGAGATTTATTCCGAGTGACATATTGAACGTAAAGAATACAGGAATCTGCTGTGATGCGGATTTAATTTTACTTATCTGTTCTTCGCTGTATCCTGTTGTTGCAAATACTACCGGAGTACCGGTTGAAAGGCAGTAATTAAGTAATCCGTCAAGTGATGCCGGATTTGAGTAGTCTATTATTACATCAGGCTTTACAGGGAGCTTGTCGGGAGAATCCACTATCGGGAAATCTGCATACTGTTCTGTAAATAAATCTATACCGGCAACGACCTTGCAGTTATCCCTTGCGGAAACACAGTTGTATATTGTTTTTCCCATTTTGCCGTTTGCACCGCAAATTGCAATATTTGTCATTTTTAACAATCCTTTCCGGAGTAATTTTATTATACGAGATTATGCTTTGCGAGAACTGCTCTGAGCTTTTCTCTGTTTTCATCACTCATAGGATAGAGAGGCATTCTGCAAGGTCCTGCATTCTTGCCCATAAGGTTAAGAGCTTCCTTGACCGGTATAGGATTTACTTCAATGAAAAGGCTGTTGATAAGGTCAAGATATTCAATCTGGAGCTTTGTTGCCTCTGCAAAGTTATTTTCAAGGCAATATTTTGCCATCATGTGAGTTTCTTTCGGAATAACATGTGAAAGTACAGAGATTACTCCCTTTCCGCCAAGTGACATTACAGGAACTATCATATCATCGTTACCGCTGTAAACGTCAACAAGGTCTCCGCATTCTGCAATAAGCTTTGCAGTATAGCCTATATTTCCGCTGGCTTCCTTGACTGCAACGATATTCTTATGCTGTCCGAGAATCTTTACTGTTGCAACATCGATATTTACGCCTGTTCTTCCGGGAATATTATAAAGTATAATCGGAATGTTTACTGCATCTGCAATAGCTGTGAAGTGTGCTACAAGACCTCTCTGTGTAGTCTTGTTGTAGTAAGGAGTTACAACAAGAAGTCCGTCTGCACCGAGTTCTTCAGCTTCCTTTGAAAGCTTTACTGCATATGCAGTATCATTACTTCCTGTGCCTGCAATTACTGGTACTCTTTTTGCAGTCCTTTCAACTGCAAATCTGATACATTCAAGGTGTTCCTCATCGCTCATAGTTGATGCTTCACCGGTAGTACCACATATAATAATTGCATCAGTACCGCTTTCAATCTGATAGTCAATCATTCTGCCAAGCTCATCGAAATTGATAGAGCCGTCCTGATTCATAGGAGTGACAATTGCTATGCCTGCCCCTGTAAAAATAGTGTTTTTCATAAATATTCTCCATTACCGCATAGAGCGGTTTCCGTTTTTACGGCAAACGGAAAAACCCAGTTTTTTTATTAAAGCTTTTTCATATATGTTATCCATTTTTTTGATACATCAGCATTTATGTTCTCATAGAACTTTACAGATTCATCATTGCCTGAAAGGTCTTTCCATTCAAGGCGGAGGCAGTTTTTAGACCTGCCGATTTCCTCTATAAATTTAAAAATAGCCTTGCCTATACCTTTTCTTCTCATTTCCTCGATGATAAATGCATCTTCTATATAGATGATTTTTCTGCCGGAAAGAGTTGCAAGAGGTATGAATATATAGCTTGTGAATCCTATGGGGATTCCGTTATCCTCCGCAATAACAGCGTGAAGTCCGTTTGCCTTTTTCATAAGTCTTTCGGTTTCTTCAACTGTAAGAGTGCAGTCCTCTGCAAATCCCTGATATTCCGTAAGTCTGTGAATAAAATCACAGATAACCGGAGCATCTGAAACTTCCGCCTTTCTTATTGTTATATCCATTTTATCCCACCTGTGCTGATTTTAGTCAAAAAATCCCTTTGCTGCAAGAAGTTCAGCAAGAAGTACTCCTCCGCCTGCTGCACCTCTTAATGTGTTATGTGAAAGGCATACAAACTTATAGTCATACTGCTTATCTTCACGGAGTCTGCCTGTTGATACTGCCATACCGTTTTCAAGCATTCTGTCAAGCTTAGCCTGCGGTCTGTTGTCGTCCTCGAAGTAATGTATAAACTGCTTTGGTGCTGAAGGAAGTTCAAGTTCCTGAGGAACACCTTTGAAATCTCTCCAGAGTTCAAGTATTTCTTCCTTAGTAGGCTTTTTATCGAAATCAACAAATACTGCTGCTGTGTGTCCGTCTGATACGGGAACTCTGAGACACTGTGTTGTAATGGAAGGTGCAAGAGCATTTACAATAACTCCGTCCTTTACCTGTCCCCATACCTTGAGCGGTTCCTGTTCGGATTTTTCTTCTTCTCCGCCTATGAAAGGAATAAGGTTGTCGACCATATCAGGCCATGTCTTGAATGTTTTACCTGCTCCGGAGATTGCCTGATAAGTACATGCAAGAACTCTTTTAAGTCCGAACTTCATAAGCGGGTGAAGTGCCGGAACATAGCTCTGTATTGAACAGTTTGATTTTACTGCAATAAATCCCCTTTTAGTACCGAGTCTCTTTCTCTGTGAGTGAATAACTTCGATATGGTCAGCATTTATTTCAGGTACAACCATAGGAACATCAGGAGTCCCTCTGTGTGCGGAATTGTTTGAAACTATCGGACATTCTGCCTTTGCATATGCTTCTTCAAGAGCCTTGATTTCGTCTTTTTTCATATCAACAGCACAGAAACAGAAATCAACCATACCTGCAATTTTCTGAATATCTTCCGTAGCGTTCATAATAACTATATTTTTCATAGATTCCGGCATAGGAGTTGTCATAGCCCAGCGTTCACCTACTGCTTTCTCATATGTCTTTCCTGCTGAACGTGCTGACGCTGCAAGAACCTTTACATTAAACCACGGGTGATTTTCGAGGAGTGTTGCGAAACGCTGTCCTACCATTCCCGTTGCACCGATAATACCTACATTATATTGCTTCATAAAAAATTCTCCTTAAAAAATAATAATTTAAAATAAAAAAACCGGTTGCAAACCGGCACATCATGAGTTATAATAGAATTATCGCATTGTTTAATATGCTGATAGCTCCCCATCATAATCATCATGATGACAGTCATTTGCCTGTTCGACAAATGCCCGAAACAGAGTTTACCGGAAACTGTTTCTCGGCGGTATTGCCTTTTACGTCATATAAGCGGAATGGTTTTCCTGAATGACGCTACTCATCTTTACCGCACCTCTACCTTAATACATAATATCATCTTTATGAATGATTGTCAAGACATTTTGGATATTTTTTTCAGATTTTCCAAAAAGATTTTATTTTTCAGGAGGTATAAAAACTTATGGATACAGAAAATATGAAAAAATCAGATTTTTACTACGAACTTCCCGAGGAGCTTATTGCACAGACTCCCATTGAACCCCGGAACGCTTCAAGGCTTATGTGCGTTGACCGCAAAAGCGGTGAAGTAACACATAGTCATTTCTATAATTTATGCGAAAAGCTCAAAAAAGGTGACTTGCTTGTTATGAATGATTCAAGAGTACTTCCGGCAAGACTCTACGGTGAAAAAATCGGAAACAATACTTTTATTGAGTTTCTTCTGCTTGAACAGAAAGGCGATAAAATATGGGAAATTATATGCCGTCCCGGTAAAAAGGCTAAAATCGGTACTAAATTTTCTTTCGGAAACGGCAGGCTTATTGCCGAGGTAATAGAAATCAAAGATGACGGCAACAGAATTGTTAAATTCGAATGTGAGGGAAATTTCTTTACTGCTCTTGAAGATGTCGGACAAATGCCACTTCCCCCATATATTACCGAAAAGCTTGAAAACAAAGAACGCTATCAGACAGTATATTCCCGTGAGCTGGGTTCAGCCGCTGCTCCGACTGCCGGACTGCATTTTACTCCCGAAATGCTTGACGAGCTTCACGCAAAGGGCATAAATACTGCTTTTGTGACTCTCCATGTAGGTCTCGGAACGTTCAGACCGGTAAAGGAAGAAAAAGTTCTTGACCATAAAATGCACAGTGAACACTACTTTCTTCCGAAAGAAACTGCCGATTTGATAAATCAGACTAAACAGAATGGCGGTCGTGTTATAGCTGTCGGAACTACTTCCTGCCGTACTCTCGAAAGCGTTGCGACTTTCTACGATAAAATAGAGGAACATGAAGGCTATACAGATATTTTCATCTATCCCGGCTACAAGTTCAAATGCATTGACGGTCTGATTACTAATTTTCATCTCCCCGAAAGCACTCTGATTATGCTTGTATCCGCTTTTATGGGTTATGAAAATACTATGAATGCATATAAAACCGCCGTTCAGGAAAAATACAGATTTTTCAGTTTTGGAGATGCTATGCTGATATTATGATTAATATTGAAAAATATGGATATGAATATACTTTTATATTCGATTCCGAAGAAGATATACAAAGTTTTATATACTCTTTAAACCACCAGTCAGATTTGATTTGTATAATGAATAACAGCAGATTTACAGTGAAATTTGTAAAATCAAATGAAAGTACTTTCAGCGTATTCAAAAAACATTATATTATACTATATCTTGATTCAGAGGATATTTCAGATATTTCTGAATTGCTTCAGATTCAGGAAGATTCCTTTGTGCTTGATACATTTTTTGAAGTAAAAACTATAAAAAATAAAACTGTTACTTTTTATGCATATAGAAAATAACATTTAAAAGGAGAAATTATGTATACACTTTTAAAACAGGAAAACAAGGCTCGCAGAGGTCAGTTTGAAACCGTCCACGGTACTTTTCAGACTCCCTGCTTTATGAATGTAGGTACTGCCGGAGCTATCAAGGGCGGTGTATCCTCCATAGATTTGAAAGGTCTTAAAACACAGGTGGAACTCTGCAACACCTATCACCTGCATTTACGCCCCGGAGATAAAATCATCAAGCAGATGGGCGGTCTGCATAAGTTTATCAACTGGGACAAGCCTATTCTTACAGACAGCGGAGGCTTTCAGGTTTTCTCTCTCGCCAAACTCAGAAAAATAAAAGAAGAGGGCGTATATTTTTCTTCGCATATTGACGGCAAGCGTATTTTTATGGGACCAGAGGAAAGTATGCAGATTCAGTCTAACTTAGGTTCTACTATTGCTATGGCTTTCGATGAATGTGTTGAAAATCCTGCTACTCACGAATATGCTGAAAAATCTATTGAACGTACTACACGCTGGCTGTATCGCTGTAAGGACGAAATGAAACGTCTTAACAGTCTGCCTGATACCGTAAATAAAAATCAGATGCTTTTCGGAATTAATCAGGGCTGTACTTTTGATGATTTACGTATACGTCATATGGAGGAGATAGCTGAGCTTGACCTTGACGGATACGCTATCGGAGGTCTTGCAGTCGGTGAACCTACTGAAGAAATGTACCGCATTATTGATGTTGTCGAACCATTTATGCCAAAAAACAAGCCCCGTTATCTTATGGGAGTCGGTACTCCGTCAAATATTATAGAAGCCGTTGCAAGAGGTATTGATATGTTCGACTGCGTTATGCCGAGCCGTAACGCACGCCACGCTACTGTATTTACGTGGGACGGCATTATGCATCTTACAAATAAATGCTTTGAAACTGACCCCCGCCCCATTGATGAACACTGCGACTGTCCTGCCTGCCGTAACTTCTCAAGAGCTTATATACGTCATTTGTTTAAAGCACAGGAAATGCTTGCGGGCAGACTTGCAGTTATTCATAATCTGTATTTTTATAATACTCTTGCCGAAAAAATCAGGGATTCACTTGATAACGGTACTTTTGAAGATTTCAGGAAAAAATATTCTGCCCGTCTTTCTGAAAAGTATCAATAATTATTAGAACTCCTCGGAAACTAATTTTGGGATTCAAAATTAATGATTCCGCATAT
>CAMDZD010000044.1 GCA_945910815.1 uncultured Clostridia bacterium | reverse complement strand
AAACACTATCAAAAATTTCAGTTTTATAAAATTCATAGTCATAAATATAATAATAAAATGCTGATATACTCATATAATGTAATACAATAATTTTCAAAAAATGAAATTTTTTCTTTTATTTATTGTATTTTCAGGTAAAAAGTTCAATTATTCCCTCGTCGCCTGGTAATTTGAGCTGAATGAATCTGCCGTTTTTATCATTACCTTCAATGTCTTTAAGAATACCAGTCAGGATGAATTGGTCTTCCTTCTGACTAAAAACAAGTTCGCCAAATTCTGAACTCGGTTTAATATTGTTTTGTATCGCAAACATTTTTCCAGCATCAGTTGAATACTCATTGAAAATCATTTTTATATCTGATTTGTTAACAATACTGCTGTACCTTCCTTTCAGGTCATCAAAACTTTCATAGACTGAAATTACAATTACATTTAATTTATCAACTTTTTTCATGAGTTCGTAAAAAGGCGTGTTGACCTTTCTTTCAAATTCACCTGTTGTATGCAGTACAAGGTAAACCAATCTGTCTTTAACACTTTTTTTAGCTTTAAGAAAGGCAGACAATATTTCCTCAATATCATTACCGCAAAGAGAAAAAATTTTTCGACTGTCATTTTCAAGATAGATTTCCTGGACATCTTCATCAAATATAAGGTCATGTATATTATCTGTTTCGTAAACCATTTCTTCAATTGTTTCTTCATCAAAACCATAACCCCGCAAGTTATTAACAATAGTACTTCCCGTTTCATCGATAAAGAAAACAAGCTCATTTTTTTCGGAAAGCTGTAAAGCAATCAGGTCGGCAAGTTTAGACGTCCATTGAGTGTTCTTGCCAATAATTGTGATTCCCGCATTTAAATTCCTCTCATTATACAATCCGATTTTTTTGCCATCTTGATTATAACCCAGAAAAATCTGTTCTTCATTATATATACAAGGGGTATAATTTTGGTCACCTCCGACAGTTGCATTTTTTGCTTCATCCGACAAAATATCTTCACTCAGAACTGTAAGATTAAAATCACCACTGTATCTTTTCCCGTGCAATCTGACTTTGCTTTTTAAGTTATCAGTAGAATAGAGCAAACCTTTTTTATCCAGAGCTTTACGTATATGACAGCCAGTGTCGGTTATAATCATTCTTGATGCAAGGATTTTAAACACATCATCGTGAATTAAAAGCTTACTGCCTTCTCTGTAAATTACAGGATAATTTTTTGTCTCACCATAACATCCTGATAACTTTGAATGATAAACCAGCTCGATTTTTTCATCAGGATTATCACTTAGAACTGCATTATTTATTACATTGATAAAATCGTTTTCAATGGTATTATAGTTATCTATTTCTTCTGAGATACGCAGAACTTTTTCCAGATAAATTGAAAACAGTTCTTTTTCAACTACAACTTCAGAATAAGTCTTCATCAAATAATATATATGATTATATATTTTCATACATATGCAGTATACCATATTTGATGAGTTGTATTTGAATTGTTTTTCATTTTTATATTTGCGATATTCCTTATCAATGGTTTCATTCATAAAAACAAACTGACTACATAATTGTTGAATCAACAACTCATCAAGTCTGTACATTGCATCAACTTCTGATGAAGAAACTGATATATTTCTGTTCAGTGAAGAGGCATCTATCATCATTAAAGATTTCCCATCAAGAGCTGAACTTAATCTGTTACTTACAACACAGGTTATAAATGGGTACTTCTGCATTTCTGTTATGTCAGTTTCAGGGTCATAGCCTGCTACCCTGTCAGAAATTTTCCTGATAGTTTCTTTACCATTTCTTTGTTTGAAATCTGAGCTGTAATTTTCATCATTCAGAAGAAAGATATCATCTTTATATTCAGACATCATCTCTAAAGCTTTTTCTGATTGGATGTTTACAGACTGTTCTTTTGTGTTTTCGATAAGTCGGTTATAGATTTGCAGATATGGTGATATTTTATTATAGTCACCTTTGATAACTATAACTTTGCAAAATGTGGCATTAAGCCTGTTTAATGGTGTTGAACAGAGTGATGCAATCCTTATTACATTAAGCAGCATAAATAAAAGAGGGTCTTCGTGATTTTTTGCCACATTGACAAAATTTTCTGTTATCACATCAGGCATAAACGGCTGTCTGAAATAGAAATGTTTATTTGTTATCGGAGGAATTTTATAGTATTTACAGCTTTCGTCAGAAATAAAAGTCCATGTTTGTCCAGCAAGATAAAATCCATGTTTATTTGGAATTGCACACTGTAATATCGCCTTTTTTTCAATTATAGTTTTCAGATATCCGCTTATAGCATCAGGCTTTAGTTTCTCGTTAAAGCAGTCAACGTTATTATCTATAAACGCTCTATAAAAATTTTTAGCATATTTTTTGTAATCAAAAGAAAAATCAAAGTTCACAAGCTGATTCTGAAGTGTACGGTAAATTCCCGAAATTTGATAATAGCAATCAAATTTATTTACACTGTACAAATACATTCTTGCAACTAATATAGAATTAATCTTTGTAGATTTACGACTACGTTTTATATCTCCTGCAGCAGCATCTTTACCTGATTCCTGATTCAATGAATTCTTAAAGTTGACTGCAAACATTGCGGGAGCCTGTGGAATTGTATTAGTAGGATACAGAGTATCAAATACATCTTCAGGGTTTTCTAATGTTCCGATTAATTGATTTGTTGAGACCTGCATTCCAGGAAAAAAGGTATTATGATAATCAGGATTCATTTGAAGATTTTTAGTTGATACAGGCGAACCAAATTCACTGTTAAAATCGTGAAATTTGATTGTTTCGGATTCGACATTCGGTTTTTGAAAGGATAAACCAAAATTATTCAGTTTTTCTGAAAGGGTATCTCTATTATCGTCGCTCATTGTTATAACCTCATTTACTTATTATCCGCTTCGGATTAATTATATTATAACATAATTGAATTTGTTTGTATAGTATTTTCTGTTATCTCTTTTATATTACTAAGGATAAAAAGTATTACTTTTTTAAAAATACTGCTAACATACAGATAAAAAGTAATACCGAAATCAGATTTTATCGGGTATTAATGGCTTATATTTATACGATTATTGCATACTTGTATACGGGGAGACAGAGGTATTACCATTACCTCTGTCTTGCAGAATATTGTTAAATATAAGAATATAAATAATAGTATTTAAGATAATTATTATATTAAATATAATATAGTATAGTATACATATATAACAATAATGATATATAGTAAGTATATGTATGTAGTATATAATAACTATAATAAATAGTAGTATATATAATAGATTAATATATATAACTACTATAAAGGAGGATAATATCATGAGAAGTGAATCAGAAAAGAAGTCCATAGTTAAGAGCATTAAGCTCTCACCATTACAGGAACAGCAGATTAAGGAGCAGGCTGATAAAAAGGGTATGAAATTCAGTGAGTATATGCTTGACTGTGCATTACATAGTAATCAGGATATAACACCGCAGATAGCGGTAAAAATACAGGAAATGGTTAATATGGTTCTTGAAATTGCAGACAGTATTGACAGCAGGGACTATATCCGTAAAGAAGAACTCAGACAGAAAGCTAATGATTTTGACGGATTATTTAAATCACTTACCCCACAGGAAAAGTATGATAAGCTTGAAAAACAGATGGGGCTTTTTATTGAGGGAGGTGCTGGAATATGGGAATCCTTAAAATAATCAGAAACACAAATGACGGACTTGAATATATGTATAATGCTCTGAATTATGTTCTTTACGGGCATACTGATTATGACAAGCGTTACAGTCTGAATACTGATATAAACAATGCATATGAACAGTTCTTATTGGTAAAGAGATATTTTGGTAAAACCAGTGGAAATCCTGTGTTTCATTTTGTTGTCGTATATAATGCAAAGAATACATGGGGTGATAATTTTGAAAGAGCCGAATATTTTAGCCGTAGTATTGCAATGTATTTCTCAGACAGATATCAGATTGTATACGGTATACATAAAAAGCCTTGCAGTAAGAAAAATGGTGGCTGTGCAAGTATATATCATGCACATTTTATTATGAATTCTGTAAGCTATATTGACGGGAAAATGTTCTCAGGTAACAGGTCGGAAATGTATGATTTACTTGAATATATCAAGAGAGTTACGGGAGATAAGTCCTGGCATATTGAATATGGTTCTGGTAATCAAAACAGCTATAACAGCGATTATGATGATGTATGAGTATAATGTGACTTAAATCAAAATATATTGCATTTTCTGAAATTTTACTGTTATCAGTTTAGGCTATGCGTAGGCTGTAGAGAGACTTGATATGTAATTATAAGGACTATTTTGGTCTGTTAATTAAATCAAGACCACTTTAGTCCTTGTACTTTGCTTAAAAAAGCAGAATACAGTTCGACACAATAAATTTATTAAAAGGACTATTATAGTGCATTAATCAAACGGGACTATTTTGGTCTATTGGTTAAATCAAGACTATTTTAGTCCTTGCAATTTTGCTTAAAAAAACAGAATGTAGTCTTATGCAATAAATTTATTGAAAGGACTATTATAGTGCATTAATTAAGCAGAGACTATTTTGGTCTATTAATTAAATTAAGACCATTTTAGTCCTTAAATTTTGCTTAAAAAACAGAATACAGTCTGATACAATAAATTTATCAAAAGGACTATTATAGTGCATTAATTGAGTTGGGACTATTTTAGTCTGTCGATTAAATTTGTACTGCTTTAGTCTTTTGTTCATATAGCATTGATTACTGTTACATATATGCTATTGAGGTGATGATTGCTCTTTGTATATGGATATAAGATTAATTTTTTTTGTGTTTAATCCTGATGCTTTGTTGATTTTGTACAAAAAATGTTTTGAAAAATCGTTATGTTAAAACAAATACAACACTATAAAGTATTGATTTTTTTTGTGAATGTGGTATAATATATATAATTCAACATCAAAAATCAATAAGGAATTGATTAGAATAATTCTATTGATAAATACAATGATAGGGTTGTTGTTTTCAAAATAATTGAATTGTGTTTCAGACTAAAATAGTCTAATTGCTCTAAGACTATTTTAGTCTTTTATACTTATGATTGGGTTTGGTGTGACAAGCCTTTTAGAAAACAATAGCTTATAATATTTTGGACTAATATAGTCTGATTAAATAGGAGGGTAAAGAATATGGAAATGTATAAGTATACAAGTGAAGTAAGTGTAAAAGAAGACATCATCAGCCTTTCCAGATATTTTCGCAATCAATTAAATAAGCTTAACGAAGTAAGTGGTGACGATAAATATTCTATCGATAAAATTGCTCGGAATCTTGAAATATCTGGCGATATGCTGCAAAAGAAATTGAATGGCAGTAAGCCGTTATCAAGAGAATGGCTTATTGCAATATGTGCAGCATTTGGTCTGGGTGGATGTGAAACCAATAAGCTTTTGAATTTTGCTGGATATTCACAATTGGATTGGAATGTACCGTTGGAATGTATTCTTTTATGCTACATAAATGAAAAGAAAAATACAGGTAAGCCTCATTCATTAAAAGAAATAAATGATTATCTGACAGATAACGGATGTGAAAGAATATGCGTTAAATTCCGTAGAAATCAATCAACAGAATCAAATTCTGAAAGCCAGAAATCAGAACAGTATGAAGTCAAAAAATCTGTAATCATAGATACGGAATTGTCTGAATCGGATTACTATAATAATGGAGGATATAATTCGATAAACAAGGTGTTTGCAGAAGCAAAACTTATAAAGGATGGAGAAATTAAATACACATTGCGTATATCTTCAGACGGTAAATACATATCAGTAAAAGAAAACGACAAAGAAGCTACATACAGGACTATAGCTGACACAGGAGCGTTGGCATGTTATTTCCCAGAACTTCTTGTGCTTGCGAAAAACGAGCAAAGAAAAGTTGAATATCTGCTGTTTGACAGCAAAAACTTCCCTTGTAATAAAAGATTTGCTATGAAAATAGAAAATAATGACTTACATATATTTTGCGAGACTTTTGGTCAGGAGCCGTTTACTTATGGCGAATACTATCTTTTGGAATATATTGATGGTCAGGTCAGATTTTCAATAAGCAATCAGAGTATGTTTATGAAAGAATATCTTTCTGAGGAAGAATACAATTATCATTACGGATACTTACCAGTTATGGATAGAACTACATATACTTCATGGAATTCTATATATGATAAAAAGAAATCTGCTGAATCTGAATATGAAAAGAAAATGTGGGGAGAAAGAGTGCAGGAATATAGAGATTTGAGTTGCCAGATGTGTGAGCAGATGAAAAAAATCAAAAATGGTTATGATTTATGTGATGTGCGTGATATCTATGAAATGGATAATGAATATGATGTAATTAAATTTTTCAATATTGAGAAAGAGTTTAAATGTAAATATGATGAAGAATCCCAGCAAATAGTATCTGCATGTAAAAAGGCTTGTGTTTTATATAATAATGAAAAATACAATATTACTTTCGATGAATTAAAGAGAGCTTATGAGCTTGGATTAGTTGACATTGGGCAGTTGTGCTGTATAAAGAAAAAATATAAAAGTATCAATGACGGGCTTAAAAATATAATTGAATCGATTGAAAAATGGGAAAATTATGACTATTCTTATCTTTATGAGCAGACAGAAAATGCAAAGCAAGAACAAATTTAGTTCTGTTATTCAAAAACGAGGACTGTTTTAGTCCCGCCAGTAATACTATACAGACCTGATTAAATCGGATTATTATATTTTTGATTTTCCGAATAATCAGGTCTTATTTTCTTTTACGGGAATATCAAAATAATCAAAGCAAATCCGATAAAATCTGAAAGCAGAAGTAACATCATATTAAATAGCTGATATATCTTTTTCAGCAGTACAAAACATCACCAGATACTCCGAAAAAATACGAACATATAAGTAATAATCCGAGGAGGTGATATTTATGCTGTATTTTCATTATGAAGAGCTTAAATGTTTTCTGTCAGTAAAGGAAACTGCAAATATATTGGGCGTGAGCATACATACAGTTTATAAGCTTATCGAATCGGGAGAAATTCCTGCTGTAAAAATAAGTTCAAGAAAAACAGTTATCAAAGCAGAAGAAATTGAAAGATATATTAACAAAAGATAAGGAGGATTTATCTATGAGAGAAACAATTGCATCAAAGGAAATATTAAACCGTGAGGAAGTTATGGAAGTCCTGAAAATCGGCAGAAGCACATTCTATAAACTGCTTCAGACAGGTGAACTGAAAGGCTTCAAAGAGGGAAACAGATATAAAGTTCCTGCTCAGTCAATTGAGGAATATGTTGATAAAAGAATGGAACAGGAGTAAAATTTTTGGTATACTCTTGATTGAGTATACCTGATTTTCCATTATTAAGAGTATTTTCTTTCAATACTGATTGAATATTGAGAATGTCCGATAATAATAGTATGATAATACCAAAAGATATGGAGGGCTTCCAATGGAAAGCAGCAAAATTGAAAACAATATAGGCGAACGAATAAAGTATTTTCGTCTCAGCAAAGGTCTTAGTCAGGAGAAACTTGCATTGATAGCAGGGCTTAATCCAGCGTTTCTTGGTCATCTGGAACGTGGTCTGAAAAGTCCGACAATGAAGACAATTGACAAGATTATAGAAGCACTCGGTATAAAATACAGCGAATTTTTCAGCGATGAAACAGATATAACTGATACCGAAAGCAGACAGTTTTACATTGATATTATAAACAGATGTATTACAAGACTTCCTGAAGATAAGCTCAAAACCGTTGCAGACATAATGCTGAAGATTACAGAATTAACAGAAAATTGAGTATATAATAAAGTCCTGTTTTAGCAGGACTTTAATTTTTTGTTTTAAATAATACTGAAAAGTATTGACTTTTAATTTTTTTAGTGATATAATAAATTTGTCAATACAAAACAATTCCGAAAAATAAATATTTTTTCGGAACTGTTTTAGGTTTACTTTTTCAATCGATTATGATATTATAAGGTTAAACAAGCTAGCTGCTTGTTGTACTTGAATTCGACTATCTTTTCCAGAATTTCAGCGACTTCAACAGCTTCTTCGTCTGATAGATTTTGCATAGAAGTCTGAATTCTGTGCATGGCTTCTGTATTGGTCGGCTTTACTTCTGATGAAACGTCTAGAAGTTCAGACGGTGGAATTTGTTGTCAAGTTCAATTAAAAGAAGGGAAAATATTATATGAAACGTAAATTGATTATTTTAAGCATATGTTTTCTTAATATTATATATATGTCAGGTTGTTCGAATAGTAAATCCGAAAAGAGTACTTCAAAATATGATGATGTAAGCTATGACATTGAACTCGAAACTGATACTCCAAGTTTTGCAAAAAATTTACAGGAATTAGATTATAGTAGTGATATTACAGTTGCAGAAGCATTTGCTAAATGTGAGAATATATCAAATATAGAATGGACAAATTATAAAGATGTATCCGTAGTTGTTTCAGGTGATTATACGTTTTTTTTGAATCAAGATATTAAGCTTACAGAAAAAATAAATATAAGATTTATGAAAGATGACAGTAAAACTTGTAGACTTGATATGGTTAGCTTTGAAAAAATTCAAGGGTTAACTGATGAATTATGTTTTCTTGAATGGGACGATGCTGAAGCGATATTAAAAGCCATTTATAATAACTCTGATTTTATTTTGAATAGTGATAAGTATGAATTTAATAATTCTCCAGCTGAAGATACATCAGTATATCAAAATTCAAATAACTATTCTATCCCTTGCAATGGAAATAATGAAATTGCTATTGAAGCAGCAAATGTTTTTGCAAATAAATATGGTAGCAGTAGCGATTGGGATTGGGAATTAGTACAAGTTGACGGTTCTTATTTAGAATCAGACAATTCAGGTACACTGCGAGTTACTTATAATGTTTTATCATGGTCTGCGGCAGGTGGAGCACTATATGCAAAGAACCCCGTTGAAATACAAAGAATTTCAAATATAAATTTCACTTGTACAGATTATGGTTCTTATCGAGGTTACACGTGGTTTTTTGAATCTATTTATGACGTTTTTGATATATCATGACAGAAAAATAAAACCAGAGGTTATACATAATCATTTTAATCAGCAATATAAATTAACGTGAGTTCGATGAAAAAAGATAGAAAAAACCGCCGAAATCTGTTATAATGAGAATAACCACAAACTCAAAGCAACAGAAAGGCGGTTTTTTCTATGGAACAAACAGCAATTTTTTATTATACAGATGATTTTTGCAAGGCATATGAGGAATATTGCAGAAATAAACTGTTGATGAATAAAGAAGAGGTTATACCCCGGACAAGAATGTCATTGAGTGAAATTATGGCAATACTGATTATGTTCAGGAATATTTTTTGTTGACTCCACTCCTCTGAAAGTATGTGATAATCACAGAATACATAATCATCGTGTTTTCAGTGAATATGCAAAAAAGGAAAAATTTCTATGGGTTGATTCTATGGCTTCAAACTGCATCTTATTATCAATGATAAAGGTGAGATTCCGTCCTTCTGCCTTACATCGGGTAATGTGGACGACAGAAACGAAGCTGTGATGGATTTACACGACAGACTTATGCTCCGCAACACACTGTCATTGAATCTGTAAATGACTTTCTGAAAAATATCTGTGATATTGAGCATTCCAGACATCGCAGCATCATCAATTTCCTTGTCAATCTGGTTTCTGCTCTGGCTGCTTACTCTTTTCTACCTAAAAAGCCCTTTGTCTGTTCTGATTCTAATATGCAGGAGACCTTTCTATGCCTGACTGACTAATTTTTTTCTGTCGAACTCACGTTGATATTATTAACAGGTGTGTTGCAAGATTTCCAAAGGATAAGCTTAAGACTGTAATGGATATAATGATTAAAATTACAGATTTAGCTAAAAATTGATATATGACAATTCAGCCCTGCAAAAAGCGAATTTTTGTTATTTTATTGAAATAATGTCAAAAAGGTATTGACATTTTATTTTTTTTGTGATATTATTAAAGAATAAAAGTATTATTGCCGAATAAAAACAAATAAAAATTTTGGAGGCAAAGTTTAATGGATAAGAAAAAAGATTATGTTAAAATCTGTCATGCAAGAGATGATAAATTTGTTAAAACTGAAAAAGAAAGAATAGAAACTTTGCAAAAAAGTGGTTGGTATCCTGAAAAATATAAATTTCCCCTTACACTTCAATTTGAACTTACAACTCATTGTAACGTAAGGTGTAGGCATTGTTATAATAATTCAGGAGTTGCTAATAATTGTTCTGATAGAATGACAATTGAAGAATGGAAAAAATTTTCAGAATATGTTGTTTCTAAGGGCGGTATATTTCAATGTGTTCTCTCAGGCGGTGAGCCTTTGCTTATGGGAGATGGGCTTTTTGATATAATGGATATACTGCATAAAGATGGAACATCTTTTCTTGTGATAAGTAATGCTTATTTATTGACTCAGGAAAAAGTAAAGAGATTTGCTAAATATAATTATGCATGGTTTCAAATATCCATAGATGGTGCAACAGCAGAATGGCATGATGATTTCAGACAGAGAGAAGGCAGTTGGGACAGGGCAGTAAATGGTGCATATATGATTTCTAAAGAAGGTATTCCTCTTACTATAGCTCATTCTGTTACACCTGGAAATCTTAAAGATGTAGATAAGATGTGTAAACTTGCTTATGAACTTGGAGCAGGAAATATTATATTGGGTGAAGTTACACCAAGCGGACGCTCAGCTAACAACCTCGAATTACTTCTCAGTTATGATGAAAAAAATTATCTGTATCAAATGATTGAAGAATTGGCATCTATGTATTCAGGAAAAATGAGAGTCGAAAGAAGTTCAACGGCTAAAAATCAACTTTTGCGTTATATAAACACTCCAAACAGTGGAGTAATTATACGCCCTAATGGTGATATAAGGCTTGATTGCATGGCGCCTTTTGTTCTCGGTAATGTTCTTGATGATGATTTTGAGACAATATGGCTTGAAAAAGCAAGTGACTGTTGGAAAAATCCTGCTGTCCTTGAATATGTAATGAGCTATGGCGATGATAATGATATAAATACTATGTATAAGAATTATTATGATTCGGATATAAAAATATAGAAGGTGAAAAATATGAAAAAAGTATACGAAAAACCTATTATTTTAAATGATAGTAATAAGGGAACTGCTATTATTCCTGCTGCACTTGCAGCTGGGGCAGCACTTGCAGGTGGCTATGTAATTGGTCGTGTTGCAAAATCTGTAGAAGTAAGACAGTTTGAATTGAAAGTGAAATCACTTGAAAAGGTGTGCCCCGTATGAATGTAGCTTATGAAAAAATAAAAAAACTTGTTCCGTATCAGATTTGTACGAAACAGCGTGAAAACTATAATATCCTTATAGTTTCAAATGATGAAAATGAAATTATTTATCTTAATGAAACTTCGATGGATTTTTATCGTTTTTGCGATGGGGAAAAAAATATAGGAGATATTTTTTATCTGATGTTAAATATTTATGATGTTCCTGAAGATGATTTTCAGTCTGATATAGTCTCACTTATCAGAGATATGCAGTGGAATCATATTCTTGGGTTAAAGGAGGTATAATGATGAAAAAAGAGTATAAGAAACCTGTTGTATTTTCAAAATTGAAAGGTTCAGGAATTGTACCAGTAGCACTTGGAGCAGCTGCCTTAAGTGTAGGTGGTGCTTTTGCGGCAGGCGTTGCGTCTGGTCTTATGAAAGACAAGAAAATTGATTCATATTCTGTCAAGTCAATTGCTAAGGTTATATCCTGAGAAATTTTGGAGGAATTATTATGAATATATTTAAAATTATTTGTAATATTTTCAAAAAGAATGAAACAAAGAAGAAGATAGATAATAATAAAGAATTTACTGATGCAGAAATTATTTCAAGAAGTGCTAAAGGACGTGCTATAGAAAGAGTCATCGAAAAAAGAAGAATGTTTCCACTATATCATGGACCTGGAGCTTTTTATCATTCTTCTTTGATGGATGATTTTGATAATGAGTATGATAAAGCATTTACTGAAGTATATAATGAATACTATGGATATTCTAATCGCCATTTTTATGATTGAACGTTTAACAATAATAATTGGTATAAATTTCGAAAAAGCAAAGAATGTATATTACTCTTGCTTTTTTGGAATAACATTAAATATACCTTTTTCAAAAAATGGAAGAATTAAAAACGCTTTATTGAGGTAACAAAGAAAGTAAATCTTATTTTTAAACGAATACACTACTTTTTGGAAGAACCATCTATTTGACCCCAAAGCTGACCCCTAAAAGGTTGTTCACAACACGTAAGCTGAGAAAAACTAATTTTTCAAAATTACGTAATATAGCCATAATTGAACGTTTTGCGTAAGCTGAAAAACATCAAAAAAGTCTATGTAAATTCCTCATAACCCGAAGGTCGTTGGTTCAAATCCAGCCGCCGCAACCAGAAAGTGTCGTAAATGCGTTAGTTTACGACACAATTTTTTTGCCCTGATGACTGATGATAATATTCATACCCTTACCGTACCCTTACGCAGTTTCGTATAAAAGCATAAAATTATTGATATTGTGGTTGCTTATTTTCTTGAAATGTGTTATAATTAAAAAAGCAAAAACCAGTAATTATGATAATAAGGAGTAAAAAAATGCCTGTACTTGACTGGATAGGAAAAGAAAAAGTCATCAATCACCATATGGAAGTACCGTACAGAGTGCTTGATGAAAAGTATAGCTATGGAGCAGACAGCGAAAATATGATAATTCACGGAGATAATCTTTTGGCATTAAAAAGTCTGCTTCCGCAGTATGAGGGAAGAATAAAGTGTATCTACATAGACCCGCCATATAATACCGGTAATGAGGGGTGGGTTTATAATGATAATGTCAATGAGGTGCTGTCGCAAATCAATTGAAATCTGGTAACTTTCTCCGCCAAAAGAAGATAT
>CAMDZD010000043.1 GCA_945910815.1 uncultured Clostridia bacterium | reverse complement strand
ATTTTTATCACCCTTGTCATTATATCATACTTCTCTGAATTTTACAACTGTAATATTAGGTGAAGTAACTGTTGAAATATTGATTAAATACTGTATCAGCATTGATGGTTTAGGATAACTGAATTTTTTTTCCCCAAAAATATTCGTTATTTCTTTAGTACCGTCCTGTGTCATACCAACTATATCAGACGGTAAAAATGTACTTACAGATACAAGCCCAAAATCCGAACCGGCTTTTTTTATGTCATCATCTTTCCAATATCTGAGTACAGGTTTTGAAATTTTCAAAAAATCATAGTCTCCTGGAAAAATAACCCTATTTTCATCATAATACTGTTGAAATGTATCAATAGTAATAGCCCAACATCTTAGAGGATTGACAGGATACTCCTCACCATTTTTAGGATTTACCATTGTATAATTGCTATTTGGACGTTCTTTTACAGTTCTTTGTGTAGTCAAATCATGAAATCTCCATGGTCTGCCTGAAAAATCATTTGTTTCATAGTATTTTCTTTCTTTGCCTTTTAATGATGCCTTAAAACTATCTGATTTTGCATAACAAAGAATAGATTCAAAATCCTGTGAAATTCCATATGGAACATCTGATTTTGCTGTTCTTTTTCTCCATGGAATTGTTGCAACAAAATTTAAACTGCCAAATATTTCATCACAAATCATTTTCAAATTATAAAGTTCATTATCATCAATGGATATAAAAATAACTCCGTCATCTGAAAGAAGTCTGTGCAATAATTTCAATCGTGGATACATCATACAAAGCCATTTATCGTGCCTTGATAAATCTTTTCCCTCTGCCCCTACAACCTCTCCGAGCCATTTTTTAATTCGTGGGTCATTGACATTATCATTATAAACCCACCCCTCATTACCGGTATTATATGGCGGGTCTATGTAGATACACTTTATTCTTCCCTCATACTGCGGAAGCAGACTTTTTAATGCCAAAAGATTATCTCCGTGAATTATCATATTTTCGCTGTCTGCTCCATAGCTATACTTTTCATCAAGCACTCTGTACGGTACTTCCATATGGTGATTGATGACTTTTTCTTTTCCTATCCAGTCAAGTACAGGCATTTTTTTACTCCTTATTATCATAATTACTGGTTTTTGCTTTTTTAATTATAACACATTTCAAGAAAATAAGCAACCACAATATCAATAATTTTATGCTTTTATACGAAACTGCGTAAGGGTACGGTAAGGGTATGAATATTATCATCAGTCATCAGGGCAAAAAAATTGTGTCGTAAACTAACGCATTTACGACACTTTCTGGTTGCGGCGGCTGGATTTGAACCAACGACCTTCGGGTTATGAGCTTTGCGGCATATATATCATCCAGTATTACTGAGTGTCATAAAGTCCGAAAAACTGGCATTTTCAAAATCCAACAACGATTTTTAGCCAAGAATATTTTGCTCCAATTGATGTACAAATTGATGTACAGAAAAAATTTATTGATGTATATTTCCGCCTCCATTACGGAGGCAGATTTCATTTATTTAAAAAAATAAATTAAGAGATTCCTGTTTGCTCTTTCACAAATTTTTCAATCACACAGCTATGCCCCTTATCATCATTATAATTGATTCCGACAAGGAGAATCTCTCCTGTGTACTGAGCTATTTTATCTGTGTAATTTTTCTGCTTTATCTGTTCAATAGCAGTACCGGAAGTCTTATTGCGTTTAAGTTCAACAACTATTGCGGGAAGCTGAACGTTTTTTCTTGGTATGAACACTAAATCCGCAAAGCCTTTTCCGGTTGGCATTTCACGGTGTATAATATATTTATTTTGTGCTGTATAGTAGGCAATTGAAATTACACAGGCAAGAGAATTTTCGTCATTATATTGCAGAATAGAAGTATTTTCCGTATGAGAGTATTCAACCAGTTCAGCAACTGTATCACAATCACCGTTCAGGGTAGCTTCCAGTAGCTTGTCAGAAGCTTTGATTGACTTCATTAAATTCTCCCAGCCACCGTCCTCAATGGAGTTGATAAACTCCTGTCGCACCTCGCTGTTAGGTATCCAGACTTCACCCGAACCAGTTTCATTAGTCGCTCTGAATGTAAGATATCCCAAGTGTACAAGCAATGTCAGAACATCGTCTGCACTTTTAAGAGAAGTCATATCATTCTGGAATTTTGCTGTATTTACGTTGACTCTTTCACCGGCTATCATCAGAGTTATCTTGTCTTTGAGACCGTCAAAATTCATCTGAATGTAAACTTTCAGTGCCTCATAAGTCTCTGTTGAAGTCCAGTAATTACTGTAAGAATCACGCATTATAGACTCAACAACTGATTTAGGATTATAAACAGACAAACCATCAAGGCAGTAACCGTCGTACCAGCGTTTCATTTCATCATAATCCTTGTCGTACTGCTTACAAATCTCCTGGACTTCATTTTCAGTAAATCCTGTAAATTCGGATATAGGTCTGGCATTTGTCATTGAATACTCATAGAAAACGTTTATCGCCGAATGTTCACCGTACTTCTTTATTGGCAGAATACCTGTCATATACGCAAGTGCAACATAGCTCTGGTCTTTAAGCAGATTTCTGAGAAAGTCAAGATACAAGGTTTGAGATTCTGAATCTCCTTTGTTCTTACGGAATATACAATCCCATTCATCTATAATAAATACAAAAGGTACATTCCATTGAATAAACATTTTATCAAGAACATTTGTAAGTGTAACACGTCTTGGCATTACCAAATCAGGCATTGACTCAGTTATATCGCCTATTATGTCTTCCTCAATGAATTTTATCATTTCTTCAACATTTCGGGCTTCACTGAGGTACTTTACCATATTTATATGGATAACATTGTACTTATTAAGGTGTTTTTTAAAAGAATCTGCCTGAGCAATCTTATAATTGCTGAATAATTTTTCCGAATTACAGCTTTTGCTGTAGTATGCAGTAAGCATATTTGCTGCCATTGATTTTCCAAAACGGCGTGGTCTGCTGACACAGATATATTTCTGTGCAGTACGCAAAACACTGTTTGTATAATCAATAAGCATTGTTTTATCTACATATATCCTGGAATTTAATGATTCCTGAAATTCTGTATCTCCCGGATTAAGAAGTATTCCCATAGTTATATTTTCCCCTTTCCTTATTTCTTATATTATACAACAAACAGACAATATAGTCAAATAAATACAGCATAATTTTTTGCAATTAATAAGAGATTTTTAACCATGGAAGACATAATTCTCTAAGAAAATCACTGGTAAGTTTTATATTATCGTCAGAATCGCATATTGCCCCCGCTTTTCTGAGCATTTCACAGTCGCTTTTTTGCATAAATAAAGCATTTGTAAAATCACAGTTGCAAAATATATTGAGTTCAGAAACTATTTCTTCAAGGAAATCGTCATCAAGGTCGGGCATACTATTTTTGAAAACTTCGTATCGCTGTTTTAATTTTTTTATCTTTTCTCTGTCATTACTTTGATTTATAATTTTTCCTGTATAAATTTCAAAAGTTAAAGTCATAAACCCTGACAGCATTGTTGCATATTTTCCGTCTTCAGATATTTCAACATAATAAAATACACATCCATAATATTGAAGAAAATCATAATCTGCAACAATCTGCTTTTCTTTTGTATTATACACAACAATCCGGTTATATCCGGTAAATTTAATCAGCATAATATCTCCGCAGACGTTATATGTATAATTTTTTTCAAAATCAAAAAGCGGAAAATAATAAAGTTCACTTCCACAGAAATTACAAGGATATTTACCATTCATACTGAAACGGACACAAGGCATAACTTTGGCTATTTTCAAATCACTGAAGTCAGTTTCGCATATGACCTTTTTGCGTGAAAAATACATGGTTCTTATAATATTTTCCGCATCGAGATGAACAATTTCAGAATCTTTCATCTGACGGCACATATGAAGAAAATAGTCAAGAAATGTAAAATTATAATCAAAATTTTCACATGCAATATTTTTATAATCACCACTTATTTCACCAATAAGTTTATATGCCTCATTTGTATTGAAATCATTCGATTCACCGAGCTGATAAAACCATTGTTCCGAAATTTCAATTTCAGATATATATTTTTCCATTTCCTTGAATCTGAAATTTCCTCTGTAAACCGCCTCAATAGCATTAAGAATATGTTTAGCTCCGAAATAATCACGAAAATACTGGTGTGTAAAGTGAATATGAGACGGCTCTGATTCTGATACTTCCATAAATCCTGTATTATTTATTATAAGCTCAACCCAATCCATACTCCTGTTGCTTTTAAGCAGAATTTTTTTATTTATATTTTTCGGAGATATGAAATTCTGATACACAGATTCATTGTGAATATATATTTTTAATGCAAGTTTAACAGCAGAAAGTAAATCTTTTCTTGTTGTTTGATAATTATTACAATCCTTAAGCATATGCTTTGCCACAATCGGAAATACAAATTGTATTATAAAACGTAGTGAATCATTTTCAGAGGAATTTGTTTTAAAATTTGTAATGTAAGAATCAAGAAGCTCTCCCCTTGTATTAATTTGTTTTTCCGTATTCCGATTCTGAAGATATATATTCAGAAACAGCGGATTTTTTAAAATTTCTGTCAGTTCTTCGTTAAGCAATATATTACCGGAATCAGGCAATACTGATAATACTGAATTAAGTTCACATTCAGAAATTCCGCAAATTTCAACACTTTGAAAATTGTGAAATAAATTATAATCCGGAACAGTTCTTCCTGTAATAATTATCCGTACATTTTTCCACGCACCGCATATCAATTCAAGCTCGTTTACAAATTTCCTTTGCATATCAGATGATATTTCATTCAGCCCGTCAAGCAATAAAGTATACACGGGCATATCGTTAACCGGAACAGATTTCAACAGATTTTCAAGCTCTGTTAATTGCTGTAAAACAGCGTTTTTTCCTTCGGTTGCAATCAAAGCCTCATAAGTATGATATTCGTACTGATAGTGATATTTTAACAGTATTTGCAGTAAAATCCAGAAACTTGTATTTTGAAAATCTTTTTGTATCTCATACTTATATTGATACAGCGGAAAATAAAAACTGATTGTATTTTTATTTTTCAGATAATTAAGCAAAAAGGTAGTTTTGCCCGCACCACCTGTTCCGTAAAGAAATATATTCTCCTTTTCCGGTAGTTTATCAACAGCAATATTGTTATATTTTAACTCAGTCTGATATTTCATTTCAGAAGATTTCTGATTCAGTGCATTTTCACGGATATTATCAGTCAGATTTATTGGCATTTCAAGAGCAAGAAAATTTTCATCTCTATATTGCACAGTATGAAATTCCCGTTTTTCAGAGATTTTTAAAAGCTCAATATTTTCGCTTTCAGCCGGATTTTTATGAACATAATACAGTAATCCAAGCAATAACGCCTCAACACAGATACGTTTCGGGTGTGCATAACTTCCGAACAGCTTTTCTTTTGAAATGTAGTTACAACCGTACAGAATACTGCTGATATTGTCGTCCTGACGCATTATTTCAAGCAGAGTATATACAAGGGAATCTGTTTTGCTTTTGTCTAAAATCTTATTGCAAATTTTATTCATAGCACACAGATAATGACTGTATTTTTCCGTATATCCGATACATTTCTCAAATCCGGTAAACTTTATAAGCTCATAAGGATAGCCCTGTCCCGTTTTCAGAAATCGACTCAGATACCTTTCAAGTTTCCTGTATGCATTTTGCTTTGTCGGTTCATTATTGAATTTTTTGAGAATACTCTCCTCTGCCGTCAGCTTAGAATTGTCACTGTCTGCAATTATCTTCATAAAGTTTACATACAGTTTTCCGTTGCTTGTAATCCCCTTGCCTGTAATTTTTGCCTGAATAATAAGTGACAATAACACATTAAGAGCCATTTTTTGCATACTCTTTCCCCCATTTTATTTGCGGCAAATCTGGTACTTTTTGCGGCAAATATTACCATAATATATGATACAATTAATATGACCTAAAAAATACTGATTCATTTTAGCACCTTTGCGGATTTTTGTCAAGATATAAAAATTGCCGCAAAATTCTGCATTTTATGACAGTTTATATTATTCGTAGTAATGCGATAATTATACCACAGCAATTCAGAATTGTCATTGATTTTAATATTCTGAATTAAAAATTAAAAAGAAGGTGAAAAAAATGCAGACAATTATACTTAACAGGGGTCAGAGAAAATGTGTTTTCTGCAAATACTGGAATGGTGCTATCGGAAGTACAACCATTCAGATACTTCCTGGAGGAAACACTTTTCAGTTTGACAGCAATGAGAAACATTCCTGTTTCAAAAAAGGACGTGGAATGCAAATGAATGCTTTGCAGGAGTGTCCGTATTTTATAGAAAGGAAAGATATGATGAATAAAAAAATGATTATTACACCTGAAGAAGAAAGCAAAGATGTTGGTTGGTGGGTTAAAGTTATTGATGTTGCTATAAGTACTCCCGGCGTTAAAGTAAACCGTGAGGAATTTCTCAAAAAGGAATTGAGAGGAAAAGTATCTGAAGACGTTATTGATAATGCAATAAGAGTAGGAACTGTAAAGGCTGGTGTCCCTAAAGAAGTTGCTGAAAAAATAGCAGAAAATTTAATAAACTCAAAGTGCATACTTACAAGTGCAGTTTCATTTGCCACAGGTATTCCAGGGGGGTTAGTCGGTCTGCTTGGAGGGTCAACCGTTGATATAGCACAATTCTTTGGTAACTTTTTTAACCTTGCCCAAAAGCTCATGTATATTTATGGATACAAAGATGTATCAGAACTTGACAGTTCTCAAACAGACATAATGATTGCTATGCTCGGTGCTGCATCCGGAGTAGAGGCTGCTCAAATATTTATTTCAAAACAGCTTCCAAAGCTCGCTGAAAAAATAGCTGCCAGTTTGATAGCAAGGGAATCAGCTAAAGGTATATTTAAAAAAATTGCTGATAAAGTGTTGGTTGTTTTCGGAAAAAAAGGAATTGCTTTGTTTACCAAAGGAGAAGTGGCAAAAATAATCGGAAAAAGCGTTCCTCTTGTTGGAGGTCTATTAAGCGGAACTCTTAATCTTATTACTTTTAAGCCTATGGCTAATCAGTTAAATAAATATTTAAAAGAAAACTATGATTATCACGAAAATTTATTAAATATGAGGAGATAAAAAATATGGATTTTTTAAAAAACAACAAAAAAGGTTTAATTTTCATTGTTGTAATTATCCTTTTAATTACTATTCCCGTTTCCTGTAATAAGAAAAAAAAGGAAAATTTTATTGATAAGGTATATGACGCTTATTATGACAATGCATATAATGCAAAGGAAAAATATGATAATAAAAAAGTAACTTTTATTGGAAAAGTTTCTTCTGTTGAATCTGATTTAAGTTATATAAGTGTTGAGCCTATAGACGGTGAAAATTCTCTTCGTTTTGCTTTTTGCTATTTATCTGATAATAAGTTACAGGAGAAAGCAAAGAAATTGAAAAAAGGAGATGTTGTCGAAATTGAAGGAACATTATCAATGTATGACAATTTGATGTTTTCAATATCTATTGATGTTACCAAAATAAAATAATATTCTGATTTGGAATTAAAAACAACAAACTGATGAAAGGGACTGCAAAGTCCCTTTCAAAATCGGAAATATGTTAAAAAATGATTAAAAGGAGGTACAGAAATGTTTTTTACTCAAATAATGAGTGTTTCAATGTGCGGTTTATTATTTGCATATATCACTTTCGCCGTTACAAAAAAATTATTTCATAAAAGAATAATTTCATACTTACTAAGCGGACTTGCAACAATAATTATGTATATAGTTATGCTGTTCAAAGATGATTTTTCTAAAATTTCAGTAATTGCTTTTATGATAATTACTCTTATTATAACTCTTGCATTGGTTATAGGTGAAAAAAGAGCTTTGTCAAGCGGTCGACATTCCGGAATTTTTGAAGAAGACAGAGGTGCAAGAAAGTATGCACTATTTACTATAAAACAAGCTTTCAAAAAATTTCGCTATCCGTTTTTAAAAGATAAAGGAATTCTTAATAATTTAGAATTTCAGCCGGCAAATGATTTGATTAATGAAAATGACCCTGATTATGTTGAGGAAGTAATTGGAAAAAAGATGACAGGACATTTTCTCCATTGGATTTGCATATACATTTGGTATGCATTTGTATTTGGCATATGGTTCTGGTATTTTATAGGATATAGCTTTTACTGGATGTTTGTTGCACTCATTGATACATTCAAAGAACTTTATACGAAAGAAAGCATTAAATTCAGATTTAATTCAGTAGCTTCAGATATTATTAATTCTGAAGAAGTTTCTGAAATTAAAAACCAGACAATATCTGTTATATCTCCTGTTGATGAACAAACCAATCAAAAAAATCCTGACCAAAATTCTATAAGAGAAGATAATCCAATTAATCAACCTGAGATGCCAGAAAATATTGATAATCAAAAAGCTGATTTCAATAATAAACAACCTGTTACAGAAAACTCGCAATATATAAGCAATGTTGATAATAACACTCCTTCAAAAACAACCCCCTTTCTTATAGGAATAATTATTTTGCTTGTTATTATTATGGGTTTGCTGACTTTTATTATTTTCTCGCAGAATAAGAACCATAAAGAGCAGAATAATAATATTGTTTTTTTTACAAGCGAATCATCAGAAGAAATAACTGAATTTTTCTCTGAAGCAGAAATTATAACAACACAGGAAGAAAAAAATAATGAAACTTTAAATGTTGATTATGAAAAGCTCTGCAATGATAAATTAAAGGAATTTATATATTCAGATAACTTTAATGAAGATTTTCTTAATCGAGCAAAATATATAATTACAGATATAAATGGTGATAATATCCCTGAATTGTTCATACAATATCCAGATATTTCAAGTGATATACTTAAAATATATGCTTATCAAAATTTCAAGTACGAGGAAATATTTTCTAAATATGGGGAATGGTTCATCAGTTCGCAAGAACATTTGATTTTAATCAAGGGTTATGAAGGTGGTAATAGTAATACACTATATCAAGCAAAAGAAAATAATAATATAGAAATGATGGATTCATTATTGAACAATCCGGAAGGTTCATTTTACAATAACAATGCTATTCCTGAAAAAGAATATGATAAATTATTATCTCAGATTGAAGAACACAACTGGACAGAACCCTGTACATCATCTTTTTCAGATTTTGTAAAAAATAATACAGATATTAAAATAAATTACCAGCCAGTTGTTACCACAATGGTTAAAACCGAACCTGTAACTGAGACTCCAACTACTACTGAAAAGCCAAAAGTAATAATAACACCAACTCCGGTCAGCAATATGCAGGGGCAGTTAAACTGTCATGGTGGAATTGTTTCGGGATATTCAACTTCATATGTATGTGAATCAGAAGATATGTCGACAGTAAGGAAAAGTCTTGGCGACAAATGGCATGTAACAGCTAAAAATAAATGTTTCAGCTATGGAATTGAATGGTATGAATTATGGGATACTGATGATGGTGATTATTATGGCTGGGTAGATGCAAGCTATATTGATTTCTATCAGCAGCCACAGGGAGATATTTACAAAAACAATGCATCAAATGACATGTATTTTGGAATTGATTACTATGCAACTGTTGCAACTGAAAGCACCGGATTAAGACTTCGCAACGCCCCTAATACTGAATCAGACGTGATTTTGGAAATGCCTAAGGGTTCAGCAGTTGAAGTTCTTGGCGAAAACTCCTCATGGTGTTATTTAAGATATACCGAAAATGGTATAATATACTATGGATATGCAAGCCGTCAATATATTAAATAATAACAGGAGAAAAGAATATGAAACTAAAGAAATGTTTATCGATGATATTATCATTCATAATTGCCATTACAGCTTTATTATCTTTTTATGGTTCGTATCAGAATATTTATAATTTTACTGCTGTAGCAACTGATGATACAGAACAGACATATGATACATGGCAGGAAGCATATAGAGATAAATTGATAGAATTTCGCAATTCTGATAAATATAATGATGATAATTATCCAATGTTTGAATTGTATGATATTAATAATGATAATATTCCGGAATTATTTATTTCTACTGGTTTCAGTTATGCTTCCGGAAGTTGTCAAGTATATTCATATGTAGATTCAAAATGCAAACTTTTAAAAGACACAGGTTCGAATTATGGTGAAACTAATATAATACCATCGCAAGGCATATTATGTGATGGAAGTGGACATATGGGACGTCTTTATTATAATTACTATTCATTTGATGGAAATGAACTTACTCTTTTAGATTCTTTATATTGCCAAATATATAACCAGCCATATGAATATTATCATAATGAACAATCTGTATCAGAGGAAGAATTCAATAAAATTAAATCATATTATGATAATATGGAAAATGTTTCAGTTGGAAGGAAAAACAACTTTGACGAGCTTTATTATAAATACAGCGATATATATTATGCATATTACTTTGATTATTATGAAGCTTATCTTGCAGAAACTTCTTCAACAACACTTTCAATCGCAAATACAGTTAATAATCTGCCTGTAAAATCAATCCAGAAATATTTGTTGACTGAAAATAATTCTGTTCAGACACTGAATATTCCCGCAAATATTTTAAACTTTTATTATTTCGGATTGAATGGCAGTTCGCTGACAACAATAAATGTTGATTCAGCAAATCCATATTATACAAGTAAAGATGGTGTGATTTACAATAAGGATATGACAACACTTATAAAATTCCCTACTGCAAAAGATGCATCAACCTTTACTTTTCCACAGAGTGTTACAGAAATCGGAAGATATTCATTTGCATGGTGTACAGATACCCGAACAATAGTTATCCCTGAAACAGTAAATATTATAAATGAGTATGCTTTCTTTATATGTGATAAGTTGTCATCAATTACAATAAAAAACTCTAAGTGTGATATTTATGATTACTGGGACAGTGATAATGGTATTACCATATGCAATACATATGATTCAGAAACTGAAAAAGGAAGCTATCTTGGTGTGATTCGTGGCTATGATGATTCTTATGCACAGATGTATGCAGAAAATTTTGGTGTTACATTTATATCTTTAGGTAATGACCCAAAATTCACAACAACAACAACAACAACAACAACAACAACAACTACTACTACTACTACTACGACTACAAAACCATTAACGACAACTTCTTACACAACTACTTCCCTTGTAGATACACCTGAATTAGGTGATGTAAATCAAGATGGTTTTATAAATGCATCGGATTCCTCATTGGTTCTCAATGCATATGCAATCTTATCAAGCGGGCAGGGATACGGTCTTACGGAAAATCAGTTAAATCTGGCTGATGTGAATCATGACGGAATTGTCAACGCATCAGATGCAAGCCGTATACTTGAATACTATGCATATTTATCAGCAGGAGGTAATAAAAAAACATAAATACTAATTCTCTTATCAACTGATTCAAGTAATTTAAGATTTTCTATTTTTGAATATTAATATTTTTAAAAGAGATTCCCTGCTTTTCAGCAGGGATTTTTCTTTTATTTAAATTCAATCTTACAGTAATTATCTGTCACATCATGAATATGCATAGCAAACTGTTTCAACTCACCAATACCGCTGTGATAAAGCTTGCCGTTATTGTAATTGACCGAATTCATAACGATATGAGCATGATATTTTGAATTTCCTTGATTTTCCTGATGAATTGCTGTGACCATCTGATAGTCGTTCTTAAAGTAATCAGCTATATTTTTAGTATATTCACTTGCAGTCTCAGCATTATCAACTTTATTATCAAAAGACACTACGAAGTGCATGAGAGGGTTATCCTCTGTTTTTCCGAAATATTTCTTTACTGCATACATTTGGTTGTAAGCATATTCAGGGTTAGTTCCGTTTACACCATAGCCCACTGTTTCAATCAGTTTTTCATCTTCTTCTGTTTTTTCTTTAAAATCATAATTAATAGCATTTTTAAGATAATTTTCACCGCCGTCTGTATGGCGGATTACTTTAAGAATTTCCATATCTCATTAGCCTCCTCCTGCATTTGGTCTGCTTCCTGTGGTAAATATTCTTTTACTAACTCACAAGCATGGTTTACAAGAGTTTGTATCTTTACCATATCCCGTGGAGTAAACTTACTCTCAGAGTGTGATAATCTTTCCACCATTACAGCATTTGCTTTAATTCCTCGTTTTGTAGCTTCCTGTTCTATATTTTCCATAAGAGATTTGGGCATAAGAACAGTTTTTCTTTCAGTTTTTAATTCTTCTTTTTTTCTCATTGAATTTATTCCTTTTAATATATATTATCCAAAGCATAGTATATTGTATATATATTTCTGATTTTTGAATTGTCTTTAATAATTTAAAATATATACAGGTCGCTTCGCTCCAGATTAACATATAGTAATACTTTTTTGAAAAAAATCATATTTTCCTATTATTTTGATTCTTCATATATATATTATTATTTTGATAATATATGAAAGGAGGATTAAAAATGTTTAAAAATCAGCGATATCTTACACGTGGGGTTTATTCGGAAATACCGATTGAACTCCAGCTTTTTATGTGGGAATGTATTAACAGGCTCCCGAAAAGCGTGATTACTTTCAGATATTTGAGCTTGAAAATCTTGACGGTATACAAAGAATCACACATTTTTCAGAACAGCCGGAATACAAAATGGAATACTTATTCCCCGCAATCGCAAAACCAATTACAGCAAAAGTATACGTCATTGATGACGGAGACCACTCAACAATGCTTTTAGCAGAAGAATACTAACTCAGACACCAATCCCTCCCGATTGATTTCGGGAGGGTGATTTTTATTTACGGAGGAATTTAAAATGGAAGAAAACAAACTTATCTGCGAAAACTGTGGCTGTGTAATCGACACAGACGATTACAGCGAAGTAAACGGTCAGGTTATATGCTACGACTGTATCGAAAGCCATACAGCATTATGTGACTGCTGTGGAACAAGAATTTTCAACGATGATGTATACGGTGATGATTACACGATACTCTGCCCGTATTGCTACAACAATCACTACACAAGATGCTGCTGCTGTGATGCTCTTCTCTACGAGGACGACGCTTATCATCTTGATGATGAGGACTACTGCCGAGAGTGTTATAACGACGAATGTGACAGATTCGAGTATATTCACGAATACGGCTACAAACCTGAACCGAAATTTTACGGCTGTTCAGAAAGATATTTTGGCATTGAGCTTGAAATCGACGGTGCCGGAAAAGATAGTGAGTATGCCGAAAGACTTCTCGATATCGCAAATATGAGAAAAGAACATATTTACATAAAATCAGACAGTTCGCTCGATGACGGTATGGAAATCGTATCTCACCCTATGACACTTGAATATCACAAGGTTTTCTGCTGGGAAGATGTTATGCATGAAGCAGTATATCTCGGCTACCGTTCACATCAGACTTCAACCTGCGGACTTCATATTCACGTAAACCGCAAATGTTTCGGCGATTCCCGTGACGAACAGGACGAAGTTATCAGCCGTATACTTTACTTTGTTAAATATCACTGGAATGAAATTATGAAATTCTTATGCCGTTCGGAATATAATATGAATTGTTGGTCTGCAAGATACGGCTATGAAAATTCACCTAAAGCAATACTGGACAAGGCTAAGAAAGGCTGTAACGGAAGATATTCTGCCGTAAATCTCTGCAACTATAACACGATAGAGTTCAGACTTTTCAGAGGTACATTAAAATACAATACATTCATCGCATCGGTTGAGCTTGTCAACAGAATCTGTGATATGGCACTTTACAACGATGATGAGGCAATTGCAAAAATTTCGTGGTCTGATTTTGTTGCAGGTATTACAGAACCTGAACTTATTCAGTATCTCAAGGAAAGAAATTTATACATCAACGAAAAAGTTGAAGAAACGGAGGAGTTTTAGTGAACAAGAATGAGTTGATAAACAAAATCGCAAAAATTTATATACCTATAAATGAAACTGAAATTCAGTTAATTCTTAAATTGATTACTGTTTTAGCAACAACGCACCTTATCAATAAAATAAATAAAATCAACAAAAACATTGAAAAATCAGATAACGCTAACGACATAATCAATATGATTAAATAAAGGAGGATTAATTTATTATGTGTGCATTATTCGGCTTGCTTGATTACAAGGGAATCGTCCCGCACAAGATACTCAAAAAACTTACACAGGCTCTCGCAAACTCCGCTGAAGAACGTGGCACAGATGCAAGCGGAATTTCATACGTTCGTGACGGCAAGGTTGTTATATTCAAACGTCCAAAACCCGCCCACAAGCTCAGATTCAATATTCCTGACGACACTGTTGCAGTTATCAGACCATACGCATGAATAACAAAGTGGAAACAAAATGAAAAAAGTGGTATAATA
>CAMDZD010000042.1 GCA_945910815.1 uncultured Clostridia bacterium | reverse complement strand
TGCACACGTTTTGAACCGTATCGGAAATCCTTGACTGACATAACAGTAAAATACTGGTCAGATTTCAGACCTGAAAGATTTTCAAAATCTCCCTTGATAATCTTATCATCTTTTTGAGGAATAAAATCGCCGATAGAATTTTCGGGAATTATGCAGAAAATCAGATTATCTTCGGTCATAGACTTTGAAATTTTTGAATTATCCTGTGCGGAGCAGTTTTCCCAGTAAACATTTTTGAAAATATGCTTTTCCCACACTTCAAGACGTTGCACGGGGTCGATATTTTTGTGAAAAACCGTGATAATATCGGTATTTGTAAACATCATATCACCCCACGGAACATAAGACCTGTATTTCCGAGATACTGCAAAGCCGTTCCTCTGAGAATTTTTCTGAAATCCGAATCTGACATTGAAATTTCTTTCACATAGTCATAAGGATTTGCAAATTCAACGGAATATGCCCCGATAGTTTCGGAAGTTTCGGGCATATTTTCAGCGTTCAGAAGTCTGTCAGCGGAATTTTTTCGGAAAAGCAGTTCAGACAATGCACAAGTGCATTTCTGAATTTTGTTTTTGTATTGGTTCAGAAGCTCCTCATCAGAAAGGCGGTCAAAAGTAACGGTATCGATAAATTCAGAGGAACGCTCCGCAAGAGTGCGGAAAGCGTTCTCATCATTGATTAGCGTACCCTTGAAAAAATCCCGATAATACGGAAAATCAGCGTAAGCCATTAAGCTTCAACTCTCTTTACATAAACGGTCTGCGGTTTTGAAATACCGATTCCGTAAACCTTACGTCCCTGAACTGCTGATGAACCGATATACTGGTTTGTAAGATTTTTGATTCCAACCGGAACAGACCATTCCTGAACCCTGTGACACCAGTTAGGGTGACCGCAGATAAATTCAGTAGAAGTCTTTTTGCTTGATACAAGCGTTGTATTTTCGAACATTGTGTTATTGCTTTCAAATACATTGTAGCCTGCAATTCTGCCGACAACACCATTCTGAACGAGTTCCTGTGAAAGGTCGCCCTGTCTGATGAAATGGTCATCAGCCATAAGAACCTCCATAAATTCGGGGGAAGCAATAAGCCAACGCTTGCCGTCATTCGGAACACCAAGCCTTGACTGTGTACGTTTTGCAGTGAGAACCTGCTTATATGCAGTAGTATCGGTGCAGGCTGTTTTTGTGGTTGCAACAGTAATTCCGGAAGTTTCCTCAAGCTTTCTGATTGACTTTGTATCCATTGAAAGACCGAGGGAATAGCCTGCACTGTCAAGACGTTCAGCAACGATTCCGTCCGGAACTGATACGGCATCAAATCCGTCAATCATCTCATTGACAGCCTCATCAATATTAATATCGAGTTCAAAATATGAAGTAGAACCCTGTGAAATTGTTGCACCGGTCTGCTTGTTGTAGCTTTTAACTTCAACTTCGGTATCTCTTACGGGGATTTTAACCTTTCCGGCTTTAGGGTCGCCCTCATAGCGATTATTGAAGATGAGATTATCCTTTGTAACAAGGGTATTGCGTAATTTTTCATCAACGAGTGATGAATATCTTTCCTGTGCGGTATGTGCCATAAATTTTTACCTCCTTTAAGGTTTGAGATTGGGGTTGATGTTATAGAAAGCCTGTTCAACACCGGAGAGATTTCCGGAACCCGAAGAATTTCCGGTAGGAGCGATAAAATCACCGGTATCGGCAGACTTAAAGGCATTGGGATATTTTTCTTTGAAAACGGATACAACATCATCACCGCCGATAAGCTTATCGCCCTCGAATTTCAGACCTTTTTCAATGATGATGTCAGATACGTGCTTTTCGTAAATATCGTCTTTAAGATTAAGCGATTTTACATAATTGTTGACTTTTGTTTTGTGTTCAAAATCCTTGCGAGCCTGTTCTGACTGTTCCCACTTAGCTTTGAAGTCCTCATTGTCGGCAACAGATTTTTTGAGTTCATCAAGCTGAGTTTCGAGAGCCTTGTATTCTTCTTCGGAATAGGTCTTTACTTCCGGTTTTGATTCAGGTTCAACAGTCTTTTCAACAGTTTCAACTTTTGTTTCCTCTGCCATTGTTTTTCCTCCTTAAAATTTAAAAATGAGTATAAAAATAAGACCTTTCGGTCTCAATAAGCTTGTATTTTTGAGATGTTAAGAAATTTCGAGAATAATTTTTGCCATATCACTCATAGCACTGCAAATTACTGCATATTCGTTGTTTCCACAACTATAATCATAATATTCAGGCTTGACTTCTGCCATTTCTTTTAATTTTTCGAGCAGAATATTCTTTACTTCTGTTTCAAGATTCTTTTTGTATTCTTCATCTGTCATAAAATCAGCCTCTTTTCTTAAATTTTAACATAATTAAAACGCCCTTTTAAGAGCGTTTTAATCCATATAATCTTCTATATTTTTATCAGGATTTCTTTTAAAATATTCATTAAGTAATATTTGAGCATTAGTAGCCATTATTCTTGCACCATCCAGCTTGCCATCAAGACAATTATATTCCTCGTCTTCATCTGTATACGGTTTAGCCATTTTTGATTGAGCTATTAAGCGTTTGATTTTATCCCTTGAAAAATTCAATGCCGTGTTCCTTGACATTTTCAACCACCTCTTCAATAAATTTTATATGTTCTTCTGGTGATAATTCAATACTATATTTTTTTCTGATTTCATCTATATAGTCATAAAAATCAAAATAATCATAATCAGATTTTTTTGATATAAACCACAATGAACTATTATGCCCAACTGCACCCAAAATTTTTAAATTTTCATCTTTCAAAAATTTCATCATATCACTTTCACTGAAAATTAGATTATCAGGATGATTATGAATTATTATGCAATTTTTTTCAAAATTTATTAATTTTACACTTGAATCAGCTTTAATAGCACTGTATCTTGTAATTTCATTCATATTCATATCAAAAGCAATAAGTCCTTCTGTTCCAAGAGGTGCATCTTTCATAGTTAAAAGTAAATCCTTGCAAGCGTTTGTAAGTTTCTGATTATTTTCATCAGACAGCAAGGCAAGTTTAACAGGTTTAATACTATTTATTCTTTCATCGGTTATATCATAATGTTTCAACACACCTTTGAAATACTTTGTATTAACTACGATACCGCTTTCTATATCTTTAAGTTTACCACTATTTAATCCAGAAGTCAAGCTATTTCCGTTATTTTTCGGATAAATAACTTTTCCGTAATTCTGTTCACGGAAATAATCACGGCTCTGCCCGGTCTGATTGATAAAGTCACGCATTTTCGCCTGTTTGTCCTTGATTTGCTGATTAGCGTAATCAGAACCCGATTTCATAACAGATTTCAATTCGGGGTCAGAGGATTCCTTTACAGCAGTATCAAAAGCGACTTTCTCACGCTTAGCGGAGCGGATTTCACGTTCATATTTTCGCTGAATCTGTGATATTTCATATTGAGAATATTTTTCGCCGTTGTATTCAATATTCTTTTCGTTCAGACTTTTAAGATAATTATCTGTATAATTCCGCCTTGAATATCCCTCAAAGTAGGGGAACCAGTCGTGACGGCAATTCCAACCGCCGAAACCGTCACCCGTTCCGTAGCCGATAGAATCAAGAGACAAATAACCCTTGCGACCCGATAAAGAAACAATCTGCCCTTGCCATTCAGCGTGGGTAGGTCTTGCACCGAAATGGGCGGACAGTTCCATTAAATCGCAATCGTTCTCCTCGGCATTCATAAGACCGATTTCTCTGCACGTCTGACCTACACCCGTAAGAACCGAACGCCTGACAGCAACATCAACCCTGTCCCTATGCCCTGACGGATACAGCACAAAAGCACCGTCCTGAGCGGTTTTCTGAACAGCCTTTTTGATAGCCTCCTGATACGAAAATGCACCCGAAACAACCTGCATATAAGCCTGATTGCAAGCCGAATAATATGTACTCTGTGCCATATTTGCGGTAGTCAGCGTTAAATTCTGCATATTTCCGAGAGTTTTGCGATAGCCTGACTCAAGAGTCTGACGCATTGCGGGAGACTGACGAATATCAACGGGAACACGTCCGACAGCCCTGTAAATCTGATTATCAAAGTTTACAGTTCTGACTCCGGCATCTTCAAACAACGCTTTAACGTGCTGTGAAGTAGCGTCAGTACGCTTTGCGATTTCGGAAAGAATATCATCATAGAGCAATCCGGCATTCTGGAGCATTTCCGCCTGATGTTTAGCCGATTCCGTAACGAAACCTGTTTTCATCATACGGCGGACAATATCGGAAATTATATCATCTTCGAGCTGTGCATAAAGTTTCAGAATATCATCAACACAGGATTCATAATAATCAGGAGTAAGCATTAAGCACCCCCGAAAAGACTGTCAGTTTGCGGAATGTATTCACTTGCTTTTTCCTCACTGCAATGGAAATACCACGCAATAAATTTTTCTTTTGTGAGAAGTCCGGCAGTAACCATCTGCAAACGTCTCTGAAACTCTTTTTCAGTATCTTCAAGAACGGAATCGCCCCATGTACAGTTTAAAACCGCATCAGAAACAGACAGCCTGAAATATTTCGCATAAAAGTTATAAATATAAATCAGATGTTCAAGGGAATATTCAAGACTTCTCTGAATTGCCGAAACCGTTGTATAACTTCTCTGCTTTGATGTTTTTATTTCCTCGGCAGTCTTTTCGACTGTCTGGGGGTCGGAAAGTGTACCGTAAGCCAGACCGCAGTTAAATTCAATACGCTGTAAAATCCTGTTCAGACCGTTGAAAAGAGAAGTATCACGGATTTCAGGTGAGAATGTCTCAATAAAAGGAGTACCTGTCGTCTGAATGTCATACGTCCTGAACATTCTTTCCCGACCTTTTGGAAGAATCGGCTTGCCGTTCTGATTGTAGCGGAAAATATCTTCCGTTGCGTCAATTGCACGTTCAGAGGATTCAAACTCCCACAGAATACGTTCCCAGTGCGTATCAGCCTGACGGATTAAGTCAACGGCATTTTCATAAACAGAAATTCCGAGAGGATTTTCGGGGTCAACGATATTTGCAAAAGGCATTTTAAAGTAAGCAAATAACGGCTTTTCGGAATTTTCGAGAACTGTATAATCTTTCATATCCGCCCACTGCGGAACTTCCGAAAAAGAACACGCCGAACCAAGAGAATTTTTTGAACTGCTCCTGTAACATTTATTTTCAACGGTATACTGATTATTTTTAGGATTCAGCCGATGAAATTCAAGCCTTGTATAGCAATTCTTACCGATAACAAGCTGTTCCGGAAAAACCGCTGATGTAATCATATTTTCGGAGAAATCAACGGGAAAAAAGCAGTCGGGAGTGATTGTATCAAGATATATTTTTCCGTTTGAAATATACGGTTTTACGATAATTCCTCCCAAAGCACAAGCCTTTTCCGTGATAATTGGCAGTTCGGATTTAAGAGTCTTGAACTGTTCGTTAATATAATTGTCATTATCGGCATATATATCGCTTTCAGAAAGAACAAGCCTTGAAAATTCCCTTGAAATCGCAGAAGAAAGGCACAGGCTGATGACTCTGCTGTCGTTCCAGACTGCCGAATTTCTGTAAAGTTCGTTCCATTCACGCACAGCGTTTTCCATTTCGGAGCTTTTTATAACTTTAACACCGAGAGCCGATGAAACCATATCAGAACTAATCATTCTGCACCTCCTTTCTTGCATTTTCTTTCAAAAATCTAAGCATAACGCCGTTGACGAAATAACGCATATCGTCCATAGCGTGGTCATTTTCCTTGATTATGGTATCTTTTTCGTGAAGTTTTTCGCTGTCCCAACAGTAAAGCGAAAATTCACGGATAATATCCTTACAGCATTTGCAGATAAAAATTCTGTCATTATCGATAAGAGTTGACGTTCTGCGGATACCGTCAAGAACAGTATTATCAGCTTTACGTGTTCTGAATTTTCCGTGCTGTTTTATTGTCGTTATGAAACTCGATGCAGACGGGTCAACGATAACAAACTGGATATTGAAACCGTCAGCAAGCTTTTCAAGTTCTCTGTAATATTCTTCATCGGTCTTTGAAATGCCTTTCTGACGACCGTCATAGTAAAATTCTTTGATACGGACAGCCTTATCACGTTCCACCGCCCACAATCCCATTGAACAGGGGTTCAGAGTTCCATAGTCACAGGAGATATAATAAAATGCGTCCGATGAAGGTGTATAATCTTCAAGAATATGCTTGTTTTTGTTGAACATCGGATAAACAAGACCTTCCGCAAGCACCCACAAGCCTTTTATGTATCTGTCGTGGAATACACCGGAATACGTTCTGTCATATCGTTTCTTGACTTCTTCATCAAGGGAATAGTTGTCGTCCATAGTGAAATGCAGATGAAGCCTGTTCTTTTCGGCAGTTTTTTCGGAATTTTCGTCAACCCATTCCTTGAAGAACCAATGCTCCGAAGAATCAGGATTGCAGTTGAACCACATCTTTGAACCGGTAACGGAACATCTTGCAAGAGCCTGTTCCACAAATGAACGGGGCATAAGTGCGACTTCATCGAGCAGAACTCCGGCAAGAGTAATACCCTGAATCAGCTGATAACTGCTTTCGTCCTTACCGCCGAAAAAATAATACCTGTTTGTGTGTTCGCACATCTTAATATCGATGAAATTGCGACTGAGGTTGATTTTAAGCTGAACGACACCCTCAAGCCATTTCTGCATTGGAGTTATGACATTTCTTTTCAGTGAATCGATTGTTTTTCCGCAAAAGGCGAACGTTTCCCCGTTGAAGCTTTTCATACTCCAGAGAACGAATCCGACAGTCATTGACATAGTTTTTCCGGAACGCACCGACCCATCGCAGACGACAGCGTCATAATCTTTTGTATCGTTCCACGCCCACCAGAGCATAGCTTTAAGCTGTTTCGGAGATAATTCCGTGTAAATCATTTCTTTATGCCCTCCCCGATGATTTCAAAAAGATTTGTCAGCTGTCTGTTATCGGAAACGGAAGTATCACCCGACAGTGCGGAGGAAATCAGCTTTGCAATTTCGGTTTCAGCGGAAACAAGTTCTGAATTTTCTTTCAGAAACTGATATAATTCAAGGTGACGTTTTTTGAATTCCTCTGCAAGCCTTTTTCTCTGCTTTGGTTCGGAAGTATTCAGATAATCTCTTACAAAAGTAGTAAAATCCGTGTAATCGGATTTTTTAAGAATATTTTTACTGTCCTCAAATTTTGAAATTCCGTCAGCAATCGAATCAATGCTTTTTCTTCTGATATTCTTCATGAAATCATCTCCTTCCGGGTATAAAAAATAAGGCATTTAAAAGCCTTATTTTCGCCCTGTATTTTTTATGGTATAATTTAACGTCTGATTTTCTGAAAACGTTTTTAAACGTTCCTAAACGGCTTTAAAATGATTGTTCCGGACAAAGCTCCGCCATTCAGATTTTAGTGACTTAAAAATCTGTTTTGAAGTATGCAGTCCGCACGCATCGGCAGGGGAGCGAATCAACCCTGATTCAGAAATGCAGTGATTTAAATGCAGATTATCGGCAGTGTAACCTTGTGTTTTTTGCCCGCAATGGTTATGTAAACACCTGCTTTTCGTTGACGTATGTTATAGTCAATTTCATCGCCGGAATAATTCCGGAGCGTTCCCGACATAACCATTTTATCGCCGTACATAGTTACATATATTTTCGATGGTTCAATAGGCTTTCCGCCGTTCCAGAGCCATTTGATATATTCCTGTTCGCAGGGATAAAGGCACTGGAAACTTTTTCCGTTTTCGTTTCCGAGAAATCTTATTACTCCGTCAGCCTTTCTGATTTCGTAATAGGTTTTTTTGTCGGTCAAATCGCAGATTATAAAAAGATACTGCGTGAAAATTATCTTTTCACGGAGTTCCCATTTTCCGTTTTTTCTGATATACTCCTTTTTCATCGGCAGAAGTACATCAAAACCACGCTTTTTCAGTTCCTGATATGCAGAAATTTCGTATCCTGATTTGACGTGCAGTACATACATTTTCACAGCTGTTTCTCCTTGATGAATTTTTTAAGTTCCTTGTAAAGCTCCGGACGTTCCTCCGACATTGCCTCAAAGATGTATCCCTGAAACTGTTCCGCACCGTTTTCGAGAGCGTCCTTACTGTCAATATCGATTTTTTTCTTGTAGGCAACTGCACGGGTAAGAGCGACAGCATTTTTCATCAGCGTTTCAAAATCGGTATTCTGCACCTGTTCTTCCGGAATCTGATTTATAGCCTGAAACACCTGATTGCTGAGCAGTCGGAGTATTCCGTCAGTTACATCAAGATTTTTATATTTTTCGGTTTCTTCCATAACCGCACGGAAATTTTCCTGTGCAAGTCTTAACGACTGCAAAGTTTCGTTCAGGCTCGAAGCGTATCTCTGAACGCTTGACATCGAAATTTCAACGCCGTTTTTTCTGATGTAGTCGACTATTTCGTGATATGTAAAATCAGATTTAATCATTTCATCAACGGCATCTTTAAGTTCAGAGGGAAGTCCGTCAATTATCGAATGTTTGCGGTTTTTCTTTTTCATATCTCAACACACTCATCTGAAATCACTCCGGCAAGGAGCTGTATTCCCTTTGCAGTAAGCTTTCCCTCAATCATATCAAAATCAGTATCCGCAAGACTTGTCGGCTGTTTGCTTTCAGTATTCCTTAAATGCAGATAGCCGGCTTCATAAAGATAGTTTATGCTGTTCTCAATATCGGATTTTTCAATGTGACTGAGTGCATATTGAATACTTTTGAGCTTGTTGTATTTTGTTTTCAGCAGATTCACGGTTCTGAGAACAGAACCGTTATTTTCAACGAAATTTCCGGCTGAAATACGCTTGTTCAGAGTTTCCTTATCCATTTCCTATTTCCCCCTTTACTTCAAGAAGTATATCCATAATGCGGTCTAATTTCCGTCTGTTTTCATTCTGTTCACGAAAAAAATCTTCCTTTGTTATGTAATCCTCCTTGATTTTTATGATGTCACGTTTACAGGAATCAAGTTCATCAATAGTTCTTTTCAGAAAAAATGTTATGATTCCTATTCCGATTGATAGTGCAAGTTCTATAATATAACTGATTTCCATATTCTCACCGCCAATAAAAAAATGCCATACCGATATTTTTCAATACCAGTATAGCATTTTAATCCGGAAATGTCTTTTCACGTATGTGGACGAATTTTCAGAAAAGTTTAAGCTGTCCCTCGTCCCGCTGTTCTTTGATATATTCCGCTATAATTTCTCTTATTGTCTTTTCGGAGAGGTTGAACTCCTCTGCAAGTCTGCGGTAATTAAAGCCGTTGAACTTTTCATATATTTCCTTGTTTCTTGTATTTCTCAGAACTGTATCAGGCTTGCAGATGTATATATGACTTCCGCCGTAATGTTCGGCAAGCTTTTTGTAAGCTTCGAGACCTATGACTTCTGCAATTTCTCTCTGTTCACCGTCAAGCTGATATATGCTTATGATTTTATCCGTCCGCATTCTGTGCCTCCTCAAATGCCTTTCAGCCTGTAATTCTTCTTTCTGTCACGCATAATTACTATTTTGTATTTACCGCAGAGATGAATTATTCTTCCTGCAAGAGCCTCATCGATTTCAATTAAATCACTTATGTACAGTTCTGATGAAATGATTGTTATAAGCCTGTTTCTTATGCGGTAATCAATAATTTCAAATGCAAGCTTTTTGTCGGCATCTTTTATTTCGTCCTGCTTGAAAAGGTCATCAATGTAAAGAACGTCCGACTGCTTGAATTCGCTGATTATATCGTGATATTCGGGAGAGTTTGCATAGGATTTCAGCACAACAGAATCATCACGCCACGTCATATATCTGACTGATTTTCCCTGTTTGATGTACTGTCCTGCGATTGCCGTGCAGATGTGAGTTTTTCCGCAACCTGTCTGACCGCCTATGTAAATGCCTTTTGCGTCCTCGTTGCCGATGAATTCCATAGCAATGGATTTTAATTCCTTTTGGAATTTTTCTTTTGTTTCAAAAGATTTGAACGTGCAGTTGCGGAGCTGATTTTCAAGACCACTTTCTCTGATTCGTCTTAAAGTTCTGCGGATTTTCATACACGAACATTCAGCGAAATAATGATTAAGCGTTTTGCTGTCGTATCCGGCAATAACACCTTTATTTTTGCATATCGGACATTCATAGCCTTCAAGTTCTCCTGATTCTCCGTTGAATTCATCGGTCTGCTTTTTCAGGATTTCCTCATAAGGCGGTAAATTTCCGTTCAGGATTTTACGGATTTCCTCTTTTTTAGAGGATGAAAGCTCCGTATTGTGTTCCAGTGCTACAATCAGAGTTGCTTTTATCTGGTTCACTGCGTTCCACCTCCCAGTCCCTGCGGTTGAGCCACGTCAACGGCATCGGAATGTATTTCATATCAATTCGTTTCCAGTTCTTTGCCTTTGACTGACGTTCCAGTTCCTTAAGTATCTTTTCCAGAGTTTCGGAATCGACCTTGTTTTTTTCAAACCATCTGATTGATTTCGGCTTGCCTTCCTTACGGGGATATGCATTCCAGAATACATCAAACAGTTCGTTTCCTGTTTTTTCTGCCTTTCGCATTTTCTGTCCTCCTTTTAATATGCTTTGTCCCGAACGGAAAATAAATCCGTTCGGGTTTGGCTTTTTATGTAATTGAGAAGCGTTTTGTTGAGCTTGTCTTCAGATACTGCTTGTAGAGTTCCTCGTGAGTTCTTTTGAATGAATCGGTGTCAAAGCGTTCTGATGAGCAGTCAGTGTAGTGAACAGTGAAAACATCTACTTCAAGTTCCGAGACATTTTTCTTTGTCATATAGTCCTTGAGTTCGCCTTTGAGCTGGTCGATGTTCTTTTCGGCAGATTTCTTCTGCTTTTCGAGTTCCTTGATTTTTTTGATTTTTTCAAGGAATTCTTTTTCTTTTTTTGCTGAGAGTTCCATTTTAATACCTCCGTTTTTAATATTCCCTGACTCTGCGTTTATGCGGACTTGTCACCGCCTCAATGGTCGCATTAGGGGGCGGGGAAATTAATCCCCGTCAGTCTTTTTTATCGGTATAATTTCGCCGTATACAAGCATTGTAATCGTGTTCGGAATCATAAGAATGTGAACCCATAACGGATAATCCGGTTCAAAGCATACTATACTTCCGAGATATATTCCGAAATTCCACACTGAAATTATGAGTATCAGCCACGAAAGAATTTTATCGAATATTTTCATTATGCCTGTAACCCCATAAATTTTGCCATTGCAACAAGTCCGGCATAGGTGTAGTTTTCATTGTCATAAGCGTTTGAAAAGAGATTTATAGCTCCTCTCAGAGCCTGCGGAGTTCTTGCTATCTGAAGAAGAAAGTCGATTTCAGCATTCATATTTTCGTTATCAAGTATCGGAAACAGTTTTTTTATGTCATCACGCTGAATATCAGTGTTTCTGTAAGTTTTCTTCTGTTTGGTGCGGTTGGCAATCTGTGCGAACTCGGCTTTTTTGCCTCCGATTCTTGAAACGGTTTCAATGTTTCCTATAAAGCATATTCCGAGAGTCTGACCCCTGTCGTTGAAGTAGTCTGAAAAGCTTCTCAGCACTTCTATTGTCTTGACTGTAAGGTGCTGTGCCTCATCGAAAATAAGAACCGTTCCGTCTGAAAGCTTTCTGACTATTGAGAACCAGAGTTCATTGACGGATTTTTCCTGAACTGCTCCGATTCTGTCGGCTATCGTACGGAGAAGGCTCTTGACATTGGTCAGGCACGGATTTATTGTAATAAGAAAACTGTTTGAGGGATTGTCCGCAATGAATTTTCGTGCAGCCTTTGTCTTTCCGATTCCTGCATCGCCGGCTGCCACCGCAAGACCGCCTTTTATCTGACATACCGATATTATATCGTAAATCTGACTTGAAATGCTTGTATCGGCATATTCGACCTCGGTATATGTAAGCTTTGCCTTATCCTTGACCTCGAAATAATCAGCGAGTTCCTTAAGCTTCTTGTCAACGTTTCCTACATATGTGCCTTTGCGGAGCTGTGAAATTGTTGCGTCTGACATTCCTATAATCTGACTTGCCTGTTTCTGACTTGGCTGTGACTGAACGAATTCGTCAAGCTTTTGCAGAATTGCTTTCTGTTCATCTGTATATTCGTAACTCATAGTTAAAAATCTCCTTTTTGCTTTTTAGCGTTTTTCATAATTGTTTTGAGGTTTATCGGCACCTGAATATTTTCGCCGTTTGCAACTTTGGGCATTGGTTCGGACGTTGTGACGGGGATAATATTTTTCGGCATTATGATTCTGAATTTTCCCTCATTCTGTTTTGAAAGATGTTTCATTCCCTCTTTTTGAGTAAGGGTAATATCTCCTCTGAGTTCTTTTGAACGCATTTTTATCTGTTTTACGACATCAGCCTGTCCTCGTCCGAGCTCTGCTAATTTTTCTTTGTCTTCATTGAAATAATTTGTTGTAAGCCAGTCTGCACATTCCCAGCTATAAAGGTATCTGTCTTCTTCATCGTAAATCCGGACGCTTGACAGGTCATTACGGTCATATCTCACACAGACTTTTTCTCCGATATGTTGCCATGTAACATTTTTATCATAGTACCATATTTTTTCGCCGTGATACGGTATAAATACACCGTCACGCTTGACTTTCTGAAATCCTGCATTCCTGAGCATAAGCAGGTCAAGAACTTCCTTGCTTGCTTTTCTGAGTGATGTTTCTGCAATTGAATCATTCCATACTTCAATCAGGGTCATTCCCTTGTACTTTGTTTCACTGCTTCCGTACGGCTGTACATTGTATATGTTATCAGCAAAATCCGCAAATGTTTCACGGAGTTCCGCTTCTGTTTCAATGTTTCCGTTTTTGATGCGTGATTTGATAATTTCGGGACGTTCCACAACATTTCCTCCGCAGTAACCGTACTGTGCGGTGCAGTACTGCTCTTTAATTATGCGGTGAATTCGTTCAACAACTTTAGCACGAGCATTTGTAACCTTTGCAAAAGTCAGCTTTACTCCCAGTTTTTCGGCTATTGTAAGTGGGATATTGCCTTTTTTGTCCTTTGAAACCTTTCGGTTTCGCTGTTCGCCCGCAATATCAAGCGTAGTAAATTCACGACCGTTATCAAAATAAAGATTTTTCGGTATCCCGAACCGGAGCATTGCAAATCTCAAGGCATCAAGCGTTGAGTTTGAATCGGGATTTTCAGTAATATTCCAGCCGACAAGCACATTTGATTTTGCATCAAGAACTGTTGTAATATAAAGGCGTCTTGTCTTTTTTGAATTTTCGGCGTCTTTGATTATGACATCAAGAGTATAGTTGTCCATAATCCAGACGTCATTAGCATAAATATTGTCTTTATCACGGTTGGCGTGAGGTTTGCAGTGGTCATTAAGTGCCTTGTCACCTTCACGGGAATATTCAAGAACCGCAAACGGAAGTGTTTTTACTTTTCTTCTGAAACAGGCTTCCGAGGGAATTAAATCAGCAAGTTCGGGGTGTTCGTGGCTGATGACTGCATTTGTAAGGCGGTAACACAGGCTTACTGACGGCTTGCTCTGGTCAAGATACAGATTAAGAAAGCTCTGCCAGATTATGCTGTCATCGTCAAGCTTGCTTTTGTCCCTGTTCCACCCTCCACGCTTGTCAATCAGTGAATCATAGTTGTTTTCGAGATACGCTTTGTATTTTCTGTAAAGTATGCTTTCGCTTATCTGAATATTCGGGTGTTCGATACGGCACTTGCCGACAAAGTCGGAATCGAAATCAGTCTTTTTTTTGTAATTCGCTCTGAGTTCCTGCCATTCCCTGAGAATGTCGCACCATTCAGCTATCTCCTGACGTTCGGCTTCTGAATACTCCTCAAATGCCTTTTCAGAGCCTTTTAAACGCTTTTTTAAAGGCTCTTTTTCCTCTTTAAGTTCCGGAGCAAGTCCGGTTTCTTTTTTGAGCCTGGCATAATATTTGGCTTGCAAGTCTTCTGAAAGTGCTGATATTGGTATTGAATGGCATATATGACCATTAGAATTATTGATGATTGATTCTGAAAATATATATCCATTTCCTATTAATTTTCTTATATATCGTTCAGAACAGCCTTTAAGTTCAGCAACTTCTTTTACAGTTAAGTAGTCCAAATTTTTCTCCTTTCTGCCGGAACTTTAAAAAATTCCGGCAAAAATTTCTTCTGATGTATTGACATCAACGGATTTTTGTGATACACTTTTTATATGAAGATTAAAGAAATTCTGTTTCTTTCTTCAGTGTATCGTTTTCCAGTTTCAGGGCTGTAGTTAACTCGCTAAAGTTGTAGCCTTGGAGCTGGATTTTTTCTAAGTGCCTGATTACACGTTCATTTGAGCTTACGAAACGTCTTTTGCTTACTGCAACCGACTGTGATGCAACGCTGTCAAGCTCTGTGCCAACGATAAAATCGGCGGTAGCCTGTTCAAGTTCAATCATAGCTATTGCAATTTTGTACTGTGTCTCTGCGTTGCCCTTAAGCTCATCACTGCAAATCATTCCGCTGAGGGCGTTTACTGTTGCCGATACGCTCTTAAGATATGCCTGTGTTCTGCATATAAGATTCATTTCTTTCACCTCTTTTCAGTTTTCAAGTTTCTTTATGGCTTTATCTGGTCTGCCATCATCAGTGCCGGTAGACCATCTCCGGCAGACAGCGGAACGTGTCCGCTGTTTCGGCTGTTATTGATAAAGTGTCTTTTATTTTTTCTCGCATTTCAGAAAGTCTGTTGCACGGTAAAGTCTGACAAAATCGTCTTCAAAATCCCAGTCATAATAATCCTGAAAATCCTTATCTATTGCCTCAATAATCAAAGCATAGAAATCCTGCTCCCAGTCCATAGCTATTTCACGGATTTCCTCAAGCTTTAAAGAGCCTTTCTTCTTTCTGATTGCAATGTACCAGTTACCGCACACATCGTAATCAGACCAGACTTCAATATTTTTTCGTTCTTTCATAAACTCCACCTATATTAATTTTTCAGAAATGTAGATAGTATCTTCCGAGAAATCCCTGACATACCAGTCGAGATACTTTCTGAAGTAAAGGCTGTCAAGACAAACTGCGATGAGTTCCGATGCCGTTCCCTCGAACAGCTTACGGCATA
>CAMDZD010000041.1 GCA_945910815.1 uncultured Clostridia bacterium | reverse complement strand
TGTCAATTTACACGCAAAACGCAAAAAATTTACACGCAAAATACAAAAAAACTGCTGAAAAAATTACAGAGCGTAAAAAAATCCGATAATTTTTAAATGACTTTATAATAAAAAAACGCTCCTGAAAGACCTTTAAAATTGTCTTTCAGGAGCGTTTTAATAGTTTTTCAGAAACGTTTCAGGAGTTATTTTTCTGATTTCCGTGAAATTCCTTAATAAGAAATTTGCCTGTTTTCTTCTGTTTATTTGGAATATATTCTATCAGGTCACTGATACTGCAATCAAGATATTCACAGATTCTGTCGAGGTGTTCAACATTCAGACGTTCAGACATTTCATTGTAAATATCACTTATTGTTGAAGGTCTGATGCCAGTCTGACGGGAGAGTTCAGCCTGAGTTATTCTTTTTTCACCGAGCATTCGGGAAAGATGAATTTTAATCATAACATAACCGCCTTTATATATAGTATAGTTTTAAGCAACTATATTATACATTAATAGGTAACGGCACGGCATTAAAATGTTGTATAGCAACTATTACAGTTATATTATATCGTTTTTACATCAAACATAGCCTGAAAAAGAGGTTCGGTTTCAAGATTATTTTCAATATATCCGTCAAGAACTACGTTAAAATATTCCTCGCTTGGAAGAGCTTTTTCAAAGCCGTTATTCATTATATAAATAAGAGCATTTACCGGTTCGCCGTTTATATTTACAGGAATATATTTCTTGCTGTACAATTCCGGACAGTCTTCGTATCTGTCAAGAGCCGTTTCATCAGAATCACTTACCGCCCATATCATAACATCAAGCGTTGAATTTTCGTCCGGAATTACTGTCAGATATGAATAATTTTCTGTACCTTTAAAGGCAAGTTTGTAATTTTCAAGCTTTGATTTTCCTATATATTTTGCATCGGGACATCTGACTGCCATTGAAATTCGGTTTGTATTGCTTCCGTAAGCTATATATAATTTCATTTTTACTCCTTTCGGAGAGGGCTTAATGCCCTCTCTATGCATTTCTCCATGCTATATTTCCGTCAAGATTTGCTAATAAATGGGTTCTTGCCGTTTTGAATTCGTCTCCGATAAGTCCGAGTCTTAAAAGCCATGTTCTGAAAGTATATTTCGGATTTGTTGTTTCAGTAACTCTTGCCGATGCAGACTTCTGGGTCAGTGCCTGATGATTTATTGCAAGGCAGAATTGTATATAAGCCTTGATTTTTCCGGCATGAGTTGTTCCGTTAAAAAGTCTGAATTCAACCGTTCCTTTGGTAAATACGCTGTGCAGGTTCAGTCCGTGGTATCTGCTCGGATTATAATGAGCGTTCCGGCTTCCGCAGTAACCATCATACCATATATCTGCCATTTTATCAAGCGTTTTTGGTTTGATTTCTTTGATTTTTCTGCTTAACTCGGTTTCAAGTTTACGGCAGTAATTTGACTGCCTTGATGAATTTATATCCAGTGCCTTGTAAATCAAATCCTGTTTGCTTGTCATTATGTTTACAAGATTTGAAAGTGTTTTTGCGGTATGCTTTTCCGCTCCGATGTGAATATGAATTCCGCAGGAACTGTTGGCAACTGCACCTTTATGTCTGAGCTGTCTTACGATTTCCTGTAAATCTTCAATATCTTCATATCTAAGAACCGGTGTTACAATTTCAACTGCCTGACCGCCTTCAATATGAATACTGCTGTCGCTCATTGCCTTCCAGATTCTGCCCTTTCCGTCCTTTGCACCGTATGTATTGTAATGTGTTCCGATGTAAAAGCTTTCTGTTCCGAAATAATCCGCTATAATTTCGGAAGCTTTCTTTCTTGTTAAGCCTGTGAGTTCAATTTCAACTCCGAATGTCTGATTTTTCATTGATTTTCCTCCAAAAACTGTGGTTTTCCTGATTGCACACACAGTATAACTCTGTTCGGGAGAAACATCAAGTCACACTAACCACCAAACTTTTCGGAATGTTTTCTGCCTTATTAGTGCTGTTGTGACAATTAATATAATGTTACGATATATATTTATTTTACAGCAATCCAACTATATACGTTATTATCGCTCTAAAAAAAATATATCAGAAATTCTTTATTATAAGCTCCTTGTAAATGCCTGATGAAAGGTTGTTCTGACGTTCAACAGGGATAATTTCATAATCTTTATACAAACTGCGGATATATTCATCGTCATTGTAAGACAGTATAAAACGTCCCTTAATGCCGTCTAAACAGCTTTTTAAACGTTCGTGGTCAGCTTCCGAAAACTCTGTATCATAGTAATTTTCGGTTCTGTGATACGGCGGGTCGCAGTAAAACAACGCTTTCGGACGGTCATAGACCTTAATCAGATTTGAAAAATCTTTGTTCTCAATAACGACCTTTTTAAGACGTTTTTCAACCTTTTCAAGATAATCTGCCGATATATTTTTGCTGTTACAGCCGAATGTTCTTGTATCCGAACCGTAGGAAATTTTTATTTGAATATAGAACATTCCCGCACGCTGAATATCGGTAAATCCACGCATTTTCATTCTTTCCTTAATATTCTCAAACATTTCCCTTGAATTGAAATATCCGGATATTTCACGCTGAAGCTCCTCACGGTGATACTTTGCACATCTGAAAAGATTTATAAGATTGCTGTTAAGGTCGTTGTAAACCTCCAGTTTTGCGTGATTTTCCTTGTAAAAAAGCACTGAACCGCCTCCGCCGAAAACTTCGATATAGCGTTCAGTGTCTTCCGGAAAAAGTGATGTGATTTTCTTGGCGAGCAGACTTTTACCGCCAATCCACGGGATAAAGCTTTTCATAAAATATACCTCCTTGAATTAAAAAAGTCCCTGAAAACAGGGACTTTTTTGTATTTATTTAAGCAGTTCAGATCATGTATTTTCTCCGACGATTCCGTCAACGGATATTCCGGAATTTTTCTGAAACTGTTTAACAACGGTCTTGCATTATCTATTTAACTATTTCCCAGTCCTCAGCAAGCATATCGGTCTGACTTGCAAGCCACGGAACAAACATATTGTCTGCTGTTCTCATACCAATCCACGATGCAAGATGTGTACTTGTTTTATGTGTTTCAGCAGGATTTACAGACCAGTCTTTCCAGTGTACAAAACAAAGGAACATTTCCTTACCGTTCCAGCCTTTGCGGGTTACTCTTTTACCGTTTTTGAGAGCTTCAAGAGCCTGTCCGAAAGTCAGGTTATATTGGTTGTTTTCAGAATTTTTTTCTGAATTTTTTATGATATTTGCAAATTCTTCCATAAGATAAGCAAATTCTCCTGAATTTTCTACTTTGATTTCCATTTTTTAAAACTCCTTTCACGATTTAAGCAGTTCAGACCATGTATTTTCTCCGACGATTCCGTCAGCGGATATTCCGGAATTTTTCTGAAACTGTTTAACAGCAGATTCAGTATCAGAGCCGAAATCTCCGTCAATTCCTGATGTTCCTGTGCTGTATTCATAAGCAATGAGAAAAGCCTGCAGAATTTTGACGGAATTTCCGGAATCTCCTTTACGAAGAGTCGGCAGAAATACGTTAATAGTATTGTTGGAACTTTTTCTGAATGTCACAGAGGGATATTCGGGACGTGCGTATCCGAATATCAGAGAGCTTCCAGAACTGATTTCACGGCGACGCACACGGTCATTCGGAAAGTTTCCGTTATTGCCTTCGATTACTGTCAAGCTCATTCCGTTTACTTTTTCAATAATTCCAACGTGGTCGGCATCGCCTGAAATATCCCAGTCATAATAAATTATGTCGCCTGACTGAAAATTTCTGTCGGTATGCCATACGCCCATACTCTTGAATTTTTTTATCTGACTGTTACAGGACATATCAATGGGGATAATATCGGTAATTCCGAGCTTTTCAGCAAGCCACGATATAAAGCACGCACACCATTCAATGCGGTAATTATAGCCCATATCCTTGCAATATGTAGTGTAATCGTTGCCGAGCTGTTCGATTGCAAGACTGATGATTTTATTTTTCATTCTGATTTCCTTTCCAATTTGTAAAAATTCACAAAATAATTCAGATATTATTGTGCAGATATACAAATATAAATTTTTTTGAAAAAAGGCTTGACAATTCCACGAAAACGTGGTATAATATAATTACAGAAAGGGGGAAAGCGGATGAGATACGGAGAACTTAAAAGAAAACTTAGAAAAGCCGGATGTTATAAAACCGCAGAAGGCGGAAATCATGAAAAATGGTATAGTCCCAAAACAGGCAATTCTTTTCCAGTAGGAAGACATGATAATCAAGAAGTTAAATCCGGAACACTTCAAAGTATCTTAAAACAATCGGGGGTAAAATAACCCCCGCCCCAACGGGGCAATCCGTTTTCCCTCGAAAATAAAAGGAGTGAAAGATATATGTCAAAATACGTGTATCCAGCAATTTTTACACAAGAAGCTGATGGCTATTATGTCAGGTTTCCAGATATTCCATCATGTTTTACAGATGGTGACACTTTGATTGAAGCTATGGAAAATGCTAATGAAGTATTAGCCTTAATGCTTTACCAAGAAAAAAATATTCCCAAAGCAACATCGATTAAAGAATTAAAAACAGAAAACAATGAATTTGCAACACTGATTTATTGTAATACTGATAATTATAAAATTACAGAGTGTGCTTCAGATGAATAATAATATTAAAGAAATTCGAGAACGAAAAGGCATGACAAGAAAGGAATTGTCTGAAAAATCCGGAATTCATTACAAGAAAATTACAGATTATGAAAACAATTATATAAAAATAGAAAATGTTACCATTGGAAATCTTGAACGCATAGCAAAAGCTTTGGAATGTACAATTGACAATTTGATAAACTAATTTTTCAACAAAAACCGCTTGGAATTATTCCGGGCGGTTTTTTTGATATTGCGTACCGAAATAAAAGCTTATAACGACTGTAAAGACGGTCTGAAACTGTTCTGCTGATATTTTACCGTTGATAGACAAAACAGCGAAAACAACCGTTAAAATAAGCGTTACGATTGATTTGACGTCAATAAGCTTTGCAAGATTTTTAATCATAAAATCACTCCTGAGTAATGACGGAAATTTTTCTGATATTAAAAGTTGGATTTGTTGTGATTAATTTCAAACGCAGATAATATTCACTGTTTTCGGGAGCTGACAGAAGGCTGAAACAGGCGGAAATGAAAGTATTTACAGCATAAAAAGCCGGAATGATATTAAATTCAGATGATTTTTCGGAAGTAAAATCAGGTGATGGAATAATTTCGGGAGTTATACCGTCGCCGTCAGAATTGCAGTTGTATTCAATCATCAGCACGCTTTTTGAATTAATCTGAATCGGTTCGGAACATAAAGCGGACAGATTTGCATTCCAGCCGAATGAATTGGAAAATTTCATACAGTAGGAGTTGCTTTCATCACAGAACGAAGAAACTTTTGCAACAGTTTCATCAAAAGAAAAAATTCTGTCGTCCCACTGTGAATTTTTGAAAGACCATTTATCTTTATAAGCCGAGTAATCGGAATTGTCAAAAAGCGTTGTAATTGTGATATTTCCACCGCCTGACTGGATAGAAGAAATCAGGTCGTTAAGCGTTGACATCTGATTCCATAAAGAAGAAATTTCACCCGAAATTACTTTATTCTGCACAGGATTTTCCGAGGAATCGGAAAGCGAATCGTCAACAGTAACAGAACCGCCCGAAGTTTTCAGGTTCGGAGTAGTAAAAGAGCTGTTTTTATCGGTAATCAGAAGCTTGTAAGATGTTTCAGTATTTTCGGAAACCGTAATAGCAGGGGAAAATCCGTCTGCACCGTCAGAGCCTTTTTCTCCTTTTTCGCCTTGAACACCTTGCAAACCCTGTTCACCCTTATCACCTTTTTCACCCTGAATGCCTTGCAAACCCTGTTCGCCTTTGTCACCTTTTTCACCCTTAATTGAATTTATGAAATCCGTTTCAGTTCCGGAATTTCCGAGCGACAGCCATATTTGATAGGCGGATTTTCCGTCAGAGCCTTTTGCACCGGTATCGCCTTTATTTCCCTTTTCGCCCTGAATACCCTGCAAACCCTGTTCACCCTTATCACCTTTTTCACCCTTAATTGAGTTTATGAAATCCGTTTCAGTTCCGGAATTTCCGAGCAACAGCCATATTTGATAGGCGGATTTGCCGTCAGAACCTTTTGCACCGGTATCGCCTTTATCTCCCTTTTCGCCTTGAACACCTTGCAACCCCTGTTCACCTTTTTCGCCCTGAATACCCTTTTCGCCTCTTGACGGAAGTCCGGTATCTTCATATTCAAGCGTATCAGCGTTGAAAATCCACCAGTTATTATTTTTGATAATCGGAGCTTTAACGCTGATTTTCTCAGCTTTTGCGAGTATTTCCGACATTTCGGATATAGCCTTTTCAATCATATCAGGCTGAGGAAGTCCCTCGCCGACAGCACTTTCTCTTACAAAAATATCGGATAAATCGTATTTTATAACAAGTTCATCGCCTTTGATTCCTCTGATTTCGAGTTTAAGAACCCCCGAAACTGCTGTAAAATATTCGTCAACCGTCCACGTCAGAAATATTGAACTGTCTTTTATCTGTTTTCTGAGAGTCTGTTCTATAAGATTACAGGCTGAATTTACTCCACGGATTATAAAAGCACATTCCGACAAATCAATGCCGTGATAAAACTGTGATATTTGAAACGTCAGAATATCGGCATTTTTTTCACCGCAGGCAAGCAGATGACCGACATCTGACATATCAATATATTTATGATTCGCCCTTAAAATCATTGTGAACCTCCGTTCAGTTTTTTCAATATTTCGGACAGCTGTAATTCTATATTATCGAGACGCCCCTCACAAGTATTTACTCTTTTGTTGACATATGAAACACTATTGCTTTGTTCTTCATTTTTGTCTGAAATATTTGCATTTACACTGTTAATTTTTTCATCAATATCCGCATTAAGCTTAGCGATTTCGGTGTTGATTTTCGTATAAGCCAAATCCTTGACCTTTGCAGACTGTGAACGCCTTGCCGATGCACAGAGTACACGTGTATCCTTTCCGGCACAGGAGAGCGTATAACCGCCTCTGAACTGCCATTTAATCGAAGTAACCCAGCTTTCCTGACCGTTCGGGAGAATAATTTTCTGACCGAGCTGAAAATTTTTTGTACAGTGGCATTTCAGATTAAAGGGGCGGAATTTCAGACCGTGACAGTTACCACCGTCACCGCATAATTTTCCATAGATATTGTCAATAATATCCATAGCATTTCCGTATTCTTCGCCGTCACTTCCGATAACACGATTATACTGCCAGTGACCGTCCTTGAACGGATTTTCGGATATGTCAATTGTAATTCCGTTTCCATTGTTACCTGCACTTCCGCTTGAACCGTCATAAATATCAGTATAGACCTGCTGGAAGTCAAGTTCAAAATCGGCGATTTCACAGGAATCGAGTTCAACTTCATCATAGGATATTTCGTGATTAACTTCTTCGCTGTACTGACCTATGCGGATTTTTGAAGTTCCGTCCGAATAGTCCACGAAAATAAAACCGCACGCAATTTCAGCAATCCAGGAGGCATAATCACGGGGATTTTTGGTTGAAATTTCTCCGACCATATCAGTCGGCAGTAAACAAAAACCTTGACCTGACGGAAAATAATTTATAATTTTATCATCAACATAACATTGAAGTTTAGTTTCATTATCGAGCAACTCATTGACGGCATTTATAATTTGACCCATTTCATATCCTAAATCGCCTATTTCAGAAACAAGTCTGTCATAAATAATATTTTTACCCTGACCGCTGTCGTCATAAGACGTACTGTCAAGCCAAATCAGAGAATCAGATGCGGAAATCGTGTAAATATCATTTTTTCTTGAAACGGAAGTGACCCAGAAAATACCCCTTAAAATCTCGTTTTGTCCGCCGTATTGCGAAAAAACTTTGATTTTTGCCCCTGTGACATTGTATGTATTTGTATTATGCAGGCGGATTCTGACAGAAAGCTGTGCGGAATAAACTCCGCCGAGCGAAAAAGAGCTGTCGTCCATACACTTTGACGAAACCGAAAGCGAATTGTTTATGATGTCATTTTCGCCGATATTCCGCAATTCTGATTCTTCCGGGAGCAGAATTTCAAGTCTTGCGTGTTCTTCAATAACCAATATTTACACCTCCTCAAGCGTAGCTGAAACGATATACAGACCGCCTTTTACTGCATTTTCAGACATAACTTTCTGCACTGAAATATCAGAAGTAATGCAAGCGGATATGTTAGCAATATCGCTATATGTCTTATTTCCGTCACCGTTTGGAATCCAGTCAGATTCGGGGTATCTGAAATCGCACCCGAAAACAGGCTGATTAATAATTTTCATAAGAGTTGAAAGATTTTTTACATCGTCATAATCTCCCTGAACTTCAGCGGTAAAAGAAATCTTTGCCTTACGGTTTTTAATCGGATAAACAGCTGTCGAACCGTTCTCAAAAGTGAATTTATTTTTCAGTGAAAAGAACGAAATATCAAGTTTTGTGACGTTATCGCAATCAAACTGAATACTGCCGTCATAAAAATGGAGCATTCTCAAAAGCTTGCACCTCCCGAAACTGCATTCGCCTCGTTAAGAGTCGAAACAACGAAATTTTTTATTTCCTCATCGCCGATAAAAATATTGAATTTCGGAGGATTCTGACTTGTATTCTGTGGCAGTTCAAGCTTATTGCTTTCGTGATTCTGCGGTGCAGTCTGAATCTGATTGTAAACCGTTGAATATTGCGGAACGGCATTGATTCCGATATTTGAAAGAATATTCTGAAACTTTGAAATAAAACTGTCTGCATTGAGATTTACAGAAATTGCGTCAATCTGTGACTGAATTTCTTCCGTAATGCGTTCATCAGCGATTTGCGGAATATTATTTTCCGGCAAAAATTCACGAAGTAATCTGATTTGCTGTGTGAACATACCGTTTTCTGGTTCATCAATTTCCGGAGAATTTAATTTAATTTCCGGCTGTTCGGGAATGTTGATTTCAGGTGAATCAATGTTCATAGGAGAAAGCTGCGGAATTTCTGATTCAATGACCTCAGGTGAAATCAATTCAACCGGTTCAGAATCTGAAACAATGATTTCCGGAGATTTTACTTGTAAGGGCGAAAAATCCGGCACATCAGGTTCAGCAAATTCAGGAGAATTTAATTCAATTGCCGACTGTTCGGGGATATTGATTTCAGGGGATTCAATATTTATCGGGGACAGTTCCGGAACATTTGGTTCAGCAATTTCAGTGGAATTTACTTTCAAGGGCGAAATTTCGGGAGCATCAACCTGTGAAATCAAGCTGTTTATACTGCTGTTCATATTGTTTGCAGTTTCGTTAACAGTATCATCAACACCGACTGCAATTCCGGGGAGAATCCATTTTCCGATTTCGTCACGCATAAGTTTTGACGGTGAATGAATTTCAAAATCGCCCCGCAACTTTCTTGTAACAACATTTGCAATAGGTTCACAGCTTTTTTCAATTTTTGCAATATTTTCTTTTGATGATAAACTTTCAGTGAAACCTGTAACCGAAAAATCCGCAGCATCGCCGAACGATTTACGCAAAGATTCCTGACAATTTGCAAGACTAATATTTGTATTGCCTGCGAAAGTAGAAACCCAGCGTTCAATACGTTCCTCGGAAGTCAGTTCACCGCCGAAAGCATCGGAAGTTTTCGCACCGGAACGCATATAAATATCCTTGAGACCGAGTTCTTCCTGAATAACTTTATCTTCAAGATTTTTGATACTTTCCTGCATAAAACTGCTGATTTCCGTACCCGAATATTTTTCCTTAAGCTTTTCGAGCTGGGCTTTATCATCTTCATAGATTCCTTCAAGTTTTTTGATAAGGCTGTAATTTTCAAAACCGATTTTTTCATTTTCGCTCATTGCGTTCAGAAAATCAGTACTTCCCGATTTTTCGGCATTTATAGCCATTTCATAGTATGCGATACGGCTTTCGGCAAGAGCATTTTTATCGCTGTTTACGATAGTATTTGTGTATCCCTCAACATTGTTGCGGAGCTTTTCGGCGTGGGTATCATATGTAATCTGTGCATCTTCAACGGTTTTTCGGGCATTTTCCATTTTAACGGCATATTCAGCGGAGCTTGTTTCAATGTTATTCCCTGCATTTTTAATGGAATTTGCCCGTCCTTCAAGGATTTCAACGGCTTTTTCACTGTTTCCGCTTTCAAATTCACCGAGGGCGGATTCATAATTCTGAATAACTTTATAATATGTATCAGCTTCGCTGTCAAGCTTTTTATAAGCTTCCTCAAGCGTTTTGTACATATCAGCCTGTCTCTGAATGTAATCTATTTGTTCAATCCAGGCATCAAAATCATATACATCAGCATTGATTTTTCCGGAATCAACAAGCTTTTGATATTCTTCGTAATTGGTTTCAAAATCATCAACAGCAATTTTATAAATGTCATCGACACTGTTAAGAGAATATCCCACATCTTTCGCAAGATTTTCAATAAGACTTTTCTGCTGATTCATTTCCTGTAATTTACCTGTGCGGTCGCTGTCAACTGATTTATAGGATTTTACAGCCTCCTCATAAGGTTCAGCGTTTGCGTCAAGGAGAATTTCAGCGTGTTTTTTCGCTATAACATCATCGATAGAATTTTTCAGTTCATCGTATTTCTGAATCTGATTGTCAACAAGCGTGTAATCCGTTCCGAGAACATCATTCATAGTTTTAAGAATAGTGTTGACACGTTCAACATCTTCATCACGGACACGCCCCGAAGCGTCTGCAAGATTATCAAGTTCCTTTGCGAGGTCTGAAACACGTTCAACGGGAGCAAAATTTTCATCAGCGATATTTCGGGCATTTTCTCTTAAATCCTGATAATTTTTCTGACGTTCGTCAATTTTATCGATATATTCCTGTTCTTTTTTGATAGCCTTGTCAAGATTTGTTTCATAGTCGCCTGCCATTGAATCGAGTGAAATCAAAGCGGTAGCAATTCCGGCAATACCCATAAGAGCGAGACCCAAAGGGTGAGCTGTCATTGCAAGACCTGCAATTTTCACGGCATCACCTAAAAGAGATACAGCCTTTGAAACTTTTGAAATTATCGTGTAACCTTTGAAAGCCGTCCAAATGCCGACAGCAATGCTTGCAAGCATTTCAAAATTATCAGCAACGAATTTAACAGCTTCTGCGAAAGGCTTCAAAGCCGGAACTTCCTTTTCAAGAGCATTTGCAAAATCTTTGACGACCTGTTTGGCAGTCTTTATAACTTTCGGAATACCTTTTTTAATGCCGTCAGCGAGGATTGAAATTATTTCCACACCGGCTGAAATAATTTTATCTGAATTTTCGGAAAGCTTATCGCCGAATTTCTGAATCAGTTCAAGAGCGGTATCGATAATTTTCGGAAGATTTTCGATTAAGCCATTGTAAAGCCATTCAATGATATTGACAGCTTTTTCGGTGAGAACTGGAATTTTTTCAGATATTCCGTCAGCAAAATCAGAAACAATCTGACCGCCGACCGTTATAAACATCGGGAACAGGTCAAGAACACCGTTTGCAAGGCTCGAAACGATTTCAGAGGCGGATTTTGTAAGGGCAACCGAATTATCGGAAATTCCTTTCATAAATGATTTTACGATTGAAGAACCGATATTGATAAAATCGGGAATTTTTGCGGAAATTTTTGTTACAGCGTCGCCGAGTTCATCGCCCAGAGCCTTAGCAAGACCGTCAAAACCGTTTTTCTTGAAAGAATCGTTAAGCTGTCGAAGATATGAAGTTCCGAGCTGAACGGCATTTCTGAGAGAAAGCGTTAAACTTTCATAAACGGAAACTCCGACAGATTCAAAAGCGGATTTAAGGCTGTAAATATCGCCCTCAAGATTATCATTCTGAGTTTCAGCCATCTGCTCCATAGCACCGTTGCAGTCCATAATTTCGCCGTAAAGTTCGTTGTATCGTTCAGAACAGTTATTCAGTGTAGCGGAAGCAGCGGCAATAGTTCTGACGTCAAAAATATCGCCCATAGCCGTCATTTTATCAGCTCCGCTGAGATTTTCAAGAGCCGACATTGTATCAAGAAGAATATCCTGAACATTACGCAGATTTCCGCCGGCGTCAGAAGTCTGTATTCCGAGAGCCTGCATAGCCTTTGATGCCTGAGAAGTCGGAGTATAGATATTTTTGAGGAGATTTCGCAGAGCAGTACCGCCTTCAGCACCCTTGATACCGTTATCGGCAAGGATTCCGAGCATCGTTGACGTTTCTTCGAGTTCCAGACCGGCAAGCCTTGACTGACCACCGCAGACGAGCATAGCCTCTCCGAGCTGTGCAACGGAAGTATTTGAACGGCTTGAAGTCTTTGCGAGAACGTCACCGAAATGCGTTAAATTTTCGTTTGTAGCCTCGATTCCGAGAGCAGACATTGCGTCCGTTACAAGGTCAGAAGTGCGAGCCAAATCCATATTACCCGCCTGTGCGAGATTGAGAACGGCAGGCAAAGCCTCACAGGATTTCTGTGCATCGTAACCGGCAAGAGCAAGATAATTGAGAGCGTCAGCGGATTCACTTGCAGAAAATTTTGTAGTTTCGCCCATTTTCTTAGCAGTTTCGGCAAGAAGTTCATAGGAGTTCTGACCGTCCTGAATTGTATCTTTGGTGATACCCATAGTAGCCATAACATTGGACATACTTTTTTCAAAGGTTTTACCCGCTGTAACAGCATATCCTCCGAACGCAAGCACACCGGAGCCGGCAGTTGCTATTGATGTTGTAACCGCCTTTGTAACTCCGGAAATAGCGGAAGCTCCGGCAGAAGTGACGGATTTAACGGCATTCATACCCTTATCGACAAGGGATTTTACATCTTTCATTCCTGATTTGACGCCGTCAGTATCGATTCCGGCGAAAATTTTCAGCGTATCATCGTACAAAGTGAATCACCACCTTTTTAAAAATTGAAAACACTTGCGGTCTGTTCAGCGGACAGAGGAGCGTGCGGAAATGCAACGGAACGCTTGATTTTAGCGATTCTTTTGCGTTCGTTTTTGTCCTTGATTTCGGAAGTTTTAATCTGCCGGTAAGCCATACGCTTTTTAATCATAGTATCTTCTGGCAGAGCCTCAAAGAGTGCAGAAAATTCCCACCAGTGCATATAATCGACCCGAATTAAATCGATGTTGTAGACCTGACGGAATGCACCGAGAACATATGCGGAATCGTAAAGCCACGAAAGTGACGGAGCTTCCGGAGAATTTCCGGATTTTTCGCTTTCCTGTTTGAAATGGATACCGTCACACGATGCAAAGCTTATCAGAGAATTATAAGCCTGAAAAATATCCGGAGGGATTTCATCAGTGAACCATTGCAGAGCAAGTGAAATTTTCTGACGGCTTGTAATTTCTTCATCTGCGAGCATATCGAAAAAAGCAATCCAGTCACGGAAATCCGTAGCAATTCTGTAAAAATTCCCCGACACCTCAACAGTATCGGGGAGCAGTTCAAACAGCAGATTAATCATTTTTTCGCCTTTTTCGGAGCGTAACGCTGAACCATACGGCTTAAACGGTTATCGGATTCAAGACGCTGTGTTCTGATGAAATCGAGCAGAGATTCATAAACTGCATCATATTTTCTTCTATTGTCTTTGATTCCGTCAAAGATTTTTTCGGAAGTACCGCCACCGAAAAGAAAATCATAGAACTTTCGGAAAATTGCACAATACTGACGGATTGCGGAGGAATAATCAATATCCTTGTTTCTGATTTCGTCAGCTTCTGCGAGAATACGGACAGCGGAGCTGTAACGCTCCGCAGTATCGGCATCTTCCATATCTAAATCCAATTCAAGACCGTTTATTTTCCAGATATAAAGCTTATCCATTTTTAAGCCTCCTCATAATTATAAGTGGAAACAGAAGAGGCAACAGTGCCGTTAATATGTATTTCGTAGCCTATCTGCTGGTCTCCTGCAACAACTAATACATAGAAATGATTTTTGCCCTCATCAATGGTATTGGCGGTATTTGTAATATTTGTAGTACCGCTGTCAATTTTCCAGTTTATACCGTTAGGCTGAGTTTTGTAAAGAGTTATGGAAGCTCCGTCTGTAAGAGCCTCTATCTTCAATGTCACCTGAGTATTTTTAGGGGTTTCGGTATGAATCTGAGTAGAACCGTCCTCATTTGTTGCAATGATTTCATTGTCCACAAGTACAGAAATTTTAGCAAAACCGCCTTTAAGCTTAAGAGTTGATTTTCTTATAGTCTGCCAATCGTCATCAGATGAAACAATGTAATCTTCCGAAGCACCTCTGACTTTGAAATTTCCCGAATAAGTCATACAGTCGGTTGTATCACCGTCTGTATCAGGAATAACAGCATAAGTTCTTCTTTTGGCACTTGCAGTCCAGATAATTCCGTCAGCAGTGCTTGCAGTAGTCATATCAACAACGAGGATTTCACGAATCATCTTTTCACCGATATATTCATTTTCAGTTATATCAATGATGTCGTCAAGAACAGCATTTCCCTTGTATCTGTCAAAAGCGTAGGAAATCGATGAAGCATATCCGGTAACATCGGTACGTTCGAAATCCTCATCAACATACTGACGGCTGTATTCTTTAGGATTTTTAGAATTTGTAAGCTCTGTAAATCCTTCCATACGTATATACTTGTCCTTGTTCGGAACTCTGTAAAAAGCAAGTTTTCCCGTTCTCTGTACAAGGTTAGCGTTCTGTAAATTTTTACCCATAATTATTTATACCTCCTGTCCTGATAGTAGACAAATTTTAATTGAATCTGGTATCTTGCAGTGCTGTCGTTGGTGTCGAATACGTAACCGCCCGAAAGCACTTCAATATATTGAGGAATACGAAATTCATCGAGTTCGGGAAGATTACCGGAATCCGACTGAGTTTCAATCCAGTCGGCGAAATCCTCATAAAATCCGCTGTTTGCGATATTCTGCAAAGTATCGGAGCCGTATTTTTCACGGCTTGCGAAAATAAAATTGAACTGTCGGAGCGATGAACCGTCAACGTATTTTTTGAGTATCGGGGAAGTCATTTCGCCGTCAACGGTGTATTCAATTTCAGTATCTCCGAGACGGTCAACATTCAGCAGACAGCCGTCCTTTAGAAGCGGACATTTTGCGATGAAATTGCGAATACTTTCGATTATATGCATTTATTTATCTCCGTTGATAATTTTCTGTGCATTTCCGAGAATATCAGGCTTTTCGGAAGTCCACATTCTTCTGACCCAGTAACGACCCCTCTGACCTGTCGCACGACCCTTGAAATACTGTTTTTTCGCGTATGGTGTATTGTATTCAATAACGCCCGTGCCGATTTTAGTACCGGTAATACCCGAACGTTTCAGCGAGCCTGTTCTGAACGGAACAAGCGGGTCGGAACGTCTTAAAATTTCGCTGTCAATGTATTTTTGAGCCTTATTGATTTTATTCGGAGTTGATTTGTTAATGCTGTTGAGATTCAGCTGATAGGATTTGATTTTCATTTAGCGTTCACCTCTATGTGATGCACACGTTTTGAACCGTATCGGAAATCCTTGACTGACATAACAGTAAAATACT
>CAMDZD010000040.1 GCA_945910815.1 uncultured Clostridia bacterium | reverse complement strand
ATTATAACAGATTTCGGCGGTTTTTTCTATATTTTTTACATCGAACTCACGTTTTATAGAAGACCGTAAAAAGCTTTATGCAGAAAATACACTGCAGAAAAATACAGGAGCTTTTTATACTCCCTGTAATGTACTTCCGTTCACACAGGTTGACAGAGTTTCATTTCAGGCAATCGTGAAAAAAGATAAAAAAAATCAGAAGCAGTATACAACTGAAAGCAAAAACAAGCAGAAAAAATATGACAGTATACCGGAAAATAAAAACTCTGTTTTTGAAAAGGAATTTGATAAATTCGTTGACAAGGGAACGGAAAGTCTGCTTGCTGTAATTTATATAGACGGCAATAATATGGGCGAAAAGGTAAAAAACGTCACACAGGGCAAAAGTGATTACACTTCCGGAATCAATGCTTTAAGAAATTTTTCAAAGCAGACAAATAAGGATTTTGTTGAAAATCCGATTAAGGCAATTACAGAAAAACTTACAGAATTATATAATAACGCTAAAGACGAAAAAGAACAGAAAAAATATCTTTTCCGGAAAATAATAAGCGGTGGAGATGAAATTACTATTGTATGCAACGCTCACGCAGTTCCGTATATTCTTGAAATATATTTTGAAAAACTCTCGGAAAGCGGTAATAATTCTGCTTGTGCGGGAGTTGCAGTTTTTCATAGCCATGACCCCTTTGCAGATGTTTATGAAATAGCGGAAGCGTGCTGTGAAATGGGTAAAAAACAGGCACATCTCGAAGAAAACAAAGGCAAAAACTATATTGATTTCCATTATTGTCACGCCGGAATAACAAATTCGCTTGAAATAATAAGAGATACTCAGGAAAAAGAATATACCGCACGTCCCTATGAATATTCAGGAAGCTGGAAAGAGTTTATAAAGTATGGAAAGCTACTGGCGGAAAACGGAAAAAGGTCTGACGTTAAGGCATTGGGTGAAGCTGTTGTAAACGGAGAATCGTATTATAAGGAAGAACTCAGAAGAATTGAATCCCGTGACAGCAAAAATAATCTGACGGAACTTTTTGAAAATGAAGATAATATAAAGAAGATGATTTTTGATATATCAATAGTATATGATTTATGGTTTGCTTAGAAAGGAAATAATCAGAAAATGGGCAGAATTGAAATAACGCTTAAATCAGACCTCTGTACTGCAAGCGGTGACGGATTTTCTTCTGTAATTGATACAGATGTAAGCTATGACAGATACGGATTTCCGGTAATCGGAGGAAGACGCTTAAAGGGCTGTCTGAAACAGGTTGCTGAATATATTGATTCACCATATATAAAAGAAATATTCGGGGAAAAGGGAAAAAGTTTTTCAGGTTCTCTTAAAATATCAGATGCCGTTATAAAAGATTATGAAAAACTGAAAAAAGAAGCTGTTATTTCCGGTATTGACTGTAAAAAAGTAATCAGCTTCTTTACATATACACGTTCATCGACAGCAATCGAAAACGATACCGCAAAGGATAACAGCCTTAGAATTACAAGGGTAATAAAACATTATTCGCCGTTATACGAAAATGAAGAACTGACATTTTTTGCTGATGTTGAAATTGATGATAAATACAAACAGGAATTTAAAGATATCTGTAAGGCACTGCGAAATATCGGCTATAAAAGAAACAGGGGATATGGTGCAGTAAAATGCAGATTCACAGAAGATAAAGATAAAAAAAGTTATACTGAAGAAGTTGACAAATCAGCGGAAGAATTACAGATAACCTATACAGTAAAGCTTAAAAGCAATATAATGATACCCGGAAAATCATCAGATGAAACTCTTGACTATATACCCGGAACGGCTGTAACCGGATTCTTTGCGGGGGAGTATCTGAAAACAAATCCGGAAGATGATATTTTTGATGAAATTTTTCAGAAAAAGAATGTCAGATTTTCCAATATGTATATTTCCGATAAAAACGGTCATGAATATTTTCCGGCTCCTGTTATTCTCGGAAAAATCAAGGGAGAAAGTAAAATTTTCAATCTCGCAGAATATGAAAACAAAAGCGAAAAGATTCCAAAACCTGTAAAAAACGGCTATTGTGATTTCAGTTCGCATATCGTAAAACCGTTGACGGAAACTGTATATCACCATTCAACAGGCAATGACAGCACTTTATACACTCAGACAAGCCTTTGCGAAGGTCAGTATTTCCGTGGTACAATAAGCGGTAAGGCTGAATATATCGTGAAAATTCTGGATATTCTGAAAAATTCCTCACTCCGTTTCGGAAGAAGTAAAACAGCACAGTATTCAAACGTTGAACTGGCTGATTTAAAATGTACAGCATTAAAAACAGAAACAATAAATATCAAAGCCGGCAGTAAATTCATTGCACTTATGCTTTCGGATATTCTTATTCCCGATGAAGCGGGCGGATATGATATTTCTGTAAATTCTCTGAAAAAAGCAATAGGACTGGAAAATTCTGAATGTGACAAAGACGAAGAAATTAAACGTTCTGCACTGCGTTACAAAACATTAACGGGATATAATACAAAATGGAATATTCAGAAACCGCATCTGAGAACAATAGCATCAGGTTCAACACTGGTATTCAAAGCCGAAAAGGATATGAAACTTCCGAGAAGAATGTTTATAGGAGCAAGACAGAACGAGGGATTCGGACAGGTTATGTTCTGCTTGTCAAATGAATTTAAAACGGAATCAGAACCGGATAATTACAGTATTTCCGAAATATCAGATTCTCACGTGCTTGCGGATTATATACAGAAAAATCATGAGCTTGAAAAAATGCGTGCGGAAGCTGTTGATTTTGTTTCTAACTGGAAAAAAGATATAAATTCCTCACAGGTCGGAAGATATATAATGATGGTAAAACAGGCTGACAGTCTGCTGATGTTCAAATCTATGGCAAGTGAAATAAAATCAGAAAAATCAAGAAGTTTTCTTGATGATTTAATAAAACACAGTGAAGTTGACAAATACAGAAAAAATCTGTGGAAAGAATATCTTACACTTATACTTACATTGATTAAGTATTCAAACAGGGGAGGAAAGCAGTAATGTCAGAAATCAAATACTATAAAATAAAATTCGTACTTGCTTCCCCTCTTGCAATCGGGAGCGGAGAAAATACCAGTACCGACAGCGATGTTATCCTTGACAGTAAAGGAAATCCTGTGATTCCGGCAACGGCATTCGCAGGAGTAATAAGGCATTATCTCGGTATAGAGTGCAATGACAGGAATGAAGTTTTCGGATATATAAACGGTCAGGAACACTGTGAAAGCAAAATCAGATTCTATGATGCAGTTTCAGTTTCGGACAGCTTTGTAACAGTAAGGGATTGCGTTGCACTGGAAAATAAGGTCGCAAAAAAAAGTGCAAAATTTGATATGGAAGCAGTTGAAAGCGGTGCGGAATTTGTAACATTGACAGAACTCAGGGATTATGCTGATTACGATAATCAGATTCGTGAGGCAATACGGGCATTGAATAACGGATATCTCAGAATAGGTTCAAAGACATCAAGAGGATACGGACAGATAAAAATTACTGAATTAAAAAGTGCCGAATTTGATTTGTCAGATGAAAAATCAAAAAGAGAATGGCTTGATTTTGAACCTTTTGATTATTTTTCAGACAAATGCTATGAAAACTGTGATATTGATGAAGATTACAGAAATAAATTCACAAAAATACATCTTGAACTTAAACAGAACGGAGCAATATCAATCAGAAGCTATACAGTGAAAAATGCTGATGATATTTCCTCAGCCGATTATGTACAGCTTTCAACAAAAGATAATATACCTGTGATTCCCGGTACAAGCTGGGCGGGAGCATTCAGAGAACGCTTTTTGCAGTTTTCCGATAAGAATCTGACCGACAAGCTTTTCGGTTTTGTAGACGAAAAAAGTAAAAATCAGAAAAAATCAGAAATATATTTTTCCGAAAGCCGTCTGAATGGCGGAAACTGGAAAGTTATAACCCGAAATTCTATAGACAGATTCTCCGCAGGTACGAAAGACGGGGCATTATATACGGAAAAAACTTATTATAACGGTAAATGCGGTCTTGATATATTTATTGCGGATTCTGATGAATTTTCAGAATACATAAAAATTTTGTCGGCAGTCATATGCGATTTGGACAGAGGATTTTTAGCAGTAGGAGGTCTTTCATCAGTGGGCAGAGGACTTTTCAGTGTTGAAAAAGCTGAAATAAATGGCAGAGATATTACTCATGCACTGAAAGTCGGAAATATATCTGAAATGGCAGGAGATGAATAAAATGAACAGGGATTACATAGCTGAAAGCGGTACGGTTGATGATGTAAACAGCCTGATAAAAAGCAAAATAAATAACGGAAATATGATAATGATGTTTACAGATAAATTTTTATGTTCCGGACAATGTGAAATATCAGATATCAGACATCTTCTTGAAGTAAGAGTATTTAACAGGGATTCCGAACTGAAAATAATGCGTCCGACAATTGCGGATAAATTTACATATCGCTTTATAGATGACAGTGCAAATCGTAATGATTATATCGAAGAAAAACATTATCTTGATATAGATGAAAAGAAATCAGACGGATTTGAATATACTGCAACAGGCGGAGGGAAATATTCACTTCCGGTTAAAAATGCGGAAAAAATTCTGATTCGCAATTACATATCTTATGACAGTCAGGGAATAGCTCAGATTACAGATTACAGATTAGTTGAGTATCTGTGCGGGGAGGGGAAATAAATGGCGAATTACATTGCAGACAAAAGCAAAGGAGCAGTAAACCCGTATAACTTTGTAAGCCTTGGAAATGCTGTGGAAAGAAGTAAACAGATAACCGGCAATAATTCGGGAGTTATACACTGTAAGCTTGTTAATTCCACTCCGCTTGCTATACCCGATTTACCCCTTGCAAAAAAGGTAAAATGCGATGATACCGGACTTGTGGAACATAAAGAAACAAAGTTTTTCAAAATAGACGGAAAACCTGTGATTCCCGGAAGTGAAATAAGAGGTGTAATCCGTTCGGCATACGAAACGCTCAGCAACAGCTGTCTTTCAGTAAATAACAATAATATTCTTTCCGCAAGGAGTTCCGATGTCAGAACCCCCGGAATAATACGTTATGAAAACAGGGATAATAAATGGCATTTATATAAAGCAACCGCCAAAAAATTAAAATATGACGGTTCAGAGGATTTTGACGAAACTCCCGATACTTTTAAAAGGCTATGGCGGAATTATAAATATAAAAACAAAAGAGCAGACTACAGAGGTGGAAAGGTTGAAGTAACTTATAAATTTTCAACGACTTTTGAAGAAGTTGAAGCTGATGATTTGGACAGAGCAATTAAGGATTATATTGAAGTATGTAAGATATATGTGAAAAACGATTCAAAAATAAAAAAATACATTCCGCCAAAGCTTAACAAGGACGGAACATGTTACCCTCTTTATTATAAGCAATTCAAAGAAAACGGCGGAAAATACGTCTATTTGTCGCCTGCACAGATTTCAAGGTCTGTATTTAAAAATAAGCTTGATGATTTGCTTGAAACTCACAGCCACTGTACTGACCCCGAAAATGTCTGTGATGCCTGCCGAATGTTCGGAATGATTGGAAACGGCAGTAATGAAAATATATTAGCTCTTGCCTCAAAAATCCGCTTTACTGATGCGGTCATAACAAACAAGCCGGATTATATTACAGCGATTCTCAAGGAGCTTGCAAGCCCTAAAATATCTTCCGTTGAGTTTTATTCAACTATTCCGGATATGCAGTATCTTTGGACTTATGACAGCAACGGAATAAAAATAAACGGACGTAAATTCTATTTTCATCATAATGATGATGATTATACAACAGCTGAAAGAACCAAAAGAAATATGACAACTGAACTTGTTGATAAAGGTGCGGAATTTCATTTTGATGTTTTTTTTGACAGAATAACCGATGACGAACTGCATAAGCTTGTCTGGACTCTCGCAATAGGCGAAAATAATCCGGACGGTATTCAGCAACATAAACTCGGACACGGCAAGCCGTTAGGTCTCGGAAGTGTGAAAATTACTGTTGACTCGATAGAAAAAAGATTTTTTGATAAAGAAAAAATGGAATATGCTGTTGAAAAGCCCGATATTGAAAAATATTTCTCGGAAATTCCTTTTGATGATAAATCCAAATACTTTGAGGAATATATGTGTATCACCGATTTTTCATATGTTCAGGATAAAAAAGTTGCTTATCCTTACGGTGATAACAAAAAGGGAGGAAAAACATCTGTCGGTTCTCTGGTGTGGTTCAGTGCTAATCATAACGACGGAAAAATGGTTAAATCGGGTGATAAATGTTCCGTATCCTATTCACTTCCGAAAATCACCGACAAAAATAATTTAAGTCTTCCCGTACTGATTGCGGGCAACGACTACGGAAAAACATATAACAATAATCATTCGCCGAAAAATAACGGAAATTCACGGAAAGGCGGTTCTGTTTACCGTACTCAGGAAAGCTCGGGCGGATTTTTCAATCAAATAAAAGTTAAAAAAGGCAGATAATAAAATGATATACCAGACAGACATATATACAGACAAGGCAGATATATCTGATGTTTATTCCGAAATGGCGGTGAAAATTCACGGAGCTGTAATGAAGGCAATTCCTCAGGATTACAGCCGGAAAATGCATACACCGTCATATCACCCTTTTTCGATATTTGTTGTACCTGTTGACAATGATTTTATAATAAGAGTTTCGGCACTTTGCGATGAGGCAAAAATAATTCCCGAAACGCTTGCGGAAAAAAAGTCATTGAAAATATACGGAATGAAAAATCCGCTGAAAATACTGAAATCCGAATCAGCAGAACCGCTTGACGCTGAAAAATGTTATAATTATATCAGTGAAAAAGGCTGTTCAATAACTTTTATTACGCCCGCAACAATAAAGACAAAAGGACGGTTTTCGGCAGTTCCGGATATATCGGCATACTTTTATTCAACTGTATGCAAATACAACGAATTTGAAAAGGAAAAAATATCCTATGATGAATTTAAAGAAGCTTTTTCCTGTGCGGTTCTGGAAGAATATCGGCTTGAAAGTGTGAAATATAATGTAAGCGGTAATATTATCAGCGGTATGACCGGTTACTGCCGTATATTGTTTCCGAAAGATGAAGAGCAGAATATTCTTCTCAGAAAAGTTATTGCCTATGCATCATACAGCGGAATCGGAGGAAAAACAAGTATGGGTATGGGCGGAATTATAGTTCAGGATATACAGTGATTTAAATAAAACTTAATATAATAAAAAAATCCCGTTTACGATAAAAAGTAAACGGGATTTTTTTCTGCAAGCACCTTGCGGTGAGGGGGTCTGTAAAACGCCGATGTAGAGAAATTTGAAAAAGAATTTAAATCGTTTCAAACACCTTGCGGTGAGGGGGGTCTGTAAAACAGCAGGTTTTTCGTTGTTTTTCGACCCTCGGGTATTGATTTTTGTCATTTTTGAAGTGATTTTCACAAAACTATCACAATTCAAAATAGCCCCCCGAAAATCTCAATCACCTTACGATGTAAGTTTATTATATCATATATTTATGTATTTGTAAAGAGCTTTTGAAAATTTTTTCAAAAAATTTTTTTCTTTCACTTAAATTCAATGAGAAGATTTATATTATATAGTGAAGGGAAGTGAAAAGGAAATGAGAGTTCTCGAAGAATATATGTAAATATCACTTAAATCCGACAGGCAAAATCATATTATAAAGTGAAAGGAAGTGAAAAATATATGCCGACAATCGATGTATCAATTTCCTGGTAATTAATTAAAAAGATTCTATTTGAAAGTGAGGTGATAAGAATGAGAGTTCTCGAAGAATATATGTAAATATCGCTTAAATCCGACAATCAAAATCATATTATAAAGTGAAAGGAAGTGAAAAACATATGCCAACAATCGACGTATCAATTTTCTGGTAATTAATTAAAAATATTCTGTTTGAAAGTGAGGTGATAAGAATGAGAGTTCTTGAAGAATATATGTAAATATCACTTAAATCCTACACGCAAAATCATATTATAAAGTGAAAGGAAGTGAAAAATATATGCCGACAATCAATGTATCAATTTCCTGGTAGTCAGCTAATTAATTTTTAAGCGAAAGTGAGGTGAAGAAAATGAGAGATTTTAAAGAAGTCCCGGAAACATTGCAGTCAGAAAACAGAATCGAATACCACTTTAACTACGAAAACTTTACAGAATTATTTGCAGACATCAGAAAGGCACTCATAAACATTATAAAATAAAACGGCGAAAAATAAGCGAAAGTGAGGTGATAAGAATGAGAGTTCTTGAAGAATATATGTAAATATCACTTAAATCCGACACGCAAAATTATATTATAAAGTGAAAGGAAGTGAAGAACATATGCCGACAATCGATGTATCAATTTCCTGGTAATTAATTAAAAAGATTCTATTTGAAAGTGAGGTGATAAGAATGAGAGTTCTTGAAGAATATATGTAAATATCACTTAAATCCGACACGCAAAATTATATTATAAAGTGAAAGGAAGTGAAGAACATATGCCGACAATCGATGTATCAATTTCCTGGTAATTAATTAAAAATATTCTGTTTGAAAGTGAGGTGATAAGAATGAGAGATTTAAAAAAAGTCCCGGAATCATTGCAGTCAGAAAACAAAATCGAATACCACTTTAACTACGAAAACTTTACAGAATTATTTGCAGACATCAGAAAGGCACTCATAAACATTATAAAATAAAACAGCGAAAAATAATCGAAAGCGAGGTGATAAGAATGAGAGTTCTCGAAGAATATATGTAAATATCACTTAAATCCGACACGCAGAATCATATTATAAAGTGAAAGGAAGTGAAAAATATATGCCGACAATCGATGTATCAATTTCCTGGTAATTAATTAAAAATATTTTGTTTGAAAGCGAGGTGATAAGAATAAGAGTTCTCGAAGAATATATGTAAATATCACTTAAATCTGACACGCAAAATCATATTATAAAGTGAAAGGAAGTGAAAAATATATGATTACGATTAACGTACTTATTTTCTTATAATTTAATTTTTATTGAAAGCGAGGTGTCAAAAGTAAGGGTTCTAAAAAATATATAAATATCACTTAAATCCGGCAGTTAAAATCATATTATAAAGCGAAAGGAAGTGAAAAGCATATGTTCAGAAGAATAATACGTATTCCAATTGAATGGTAATTAACGCAAACTTTAAATGAAAGCGAGGTGATAAGAATGATGATTGATTTATTTCCATTTCCATTGCAAACCCCGTTCCACTCATATCCAATATATCCAATAAATTCAGATTCGTTATATCCAATAAATTCGCAAAATGAAATTGAATACAGCTTTGACCTTGAAATTTTTAAAAAATTATTCGCATATATCAAAAAGACAGTTAAAAAGATTATAAAATAAAACAGCGAAAAATAATAGAAAGCGAGGTGATAAGAATGAGAGTTCTTGAAGAATATATGTAAATATCACTTAAATCCGACACGCAAAATTATATTATAAAGTGAAAGGAAGTGAAGAACATATGCCGACAATCGACTTTTCAATCTCTTGGTAATTAATATAAATTCTGAACGAAAGCGAGGTGAGGAAAATGAAAAATCCGGAACTTACAGAAGCTATCATAAACATAATCAGATTAATCACAGGACTTAAGCCAATAAAATAATTAAAGCGAAATTCGGAACGAACGGAGGTGATTAAAATGTATCAGAAACTCAGCGAAATAGAATATCTTCTGCCATATATCGAAAAAATACTTAGCTTTTATTACAAATAAAAAGGAAAGGAGGAATATTTTATGCATAAATTAGTCAATATACTTTAAAAAACTGGAAATCTGTTGCAATTATTTGTAGTATATGGTATAATTAAACAAACAATGATGATACCAAGAAGGAGGAAAGATGAAAAAAATATTATGGGTATCACGTCACAAAATGACATCTGAACAAATAGCAGACCTCGAGTCTGTTTATGGAGACATTCAGACGGAAATTCTTGACAGTACGATTGAAGACGTTAAAAAAATAGCTGAAACAGATGCCGATGTGTATGCCGTTGTTCTGCCCGCCGAAATGATTGCCGAGCTTCAGAAGATTCTTGCTCCCGAAAAAGAAATTATAGTTCCTGTATCGGCAAGAGTTAAAACAGGCAGAACGGTATACAATAAGGCATCGGACACACAGGAAACGGAATATATTTACAGGCATTTACACTGGAAAAAAATAATATCAATCGAAATCAAAACAGAAATATTAAGGAGCGTGAAATAAAATGTCAGATATACTGATTCTCAATTTAAGTTCAATGCCCAGAAATTCAGCCAATGTTACAGAATCGGATTATTCAAGCGATATGGGAAAAATAAAGGGTACATATACGAACGATGCACCGGTGAAATACATACTGAAATTTCTTAATAATCAGGGAAAGAATCTCAATAAGATATTATGTGCGGTAACTAATGAGGCAGAGAGTGCTTTTGAAAAATATACTGAAACTGTCGGTAATTTCTGCACTGAAAATAATTACAGTATGCCGGAAATAATCAAGGTTAAAAGCAATTTTTCATCATCGGATATGGCTCTGACCGTGAAGAAAATGCTTGAATATATCGACAGAAACGACAGAATTTATCTTGATACAACAGGCGGTTCAAGAAATGCAAGTTATCTTCTTATGTTTGTTGTGAGATTCCTTGAATATGAGGGTATAAAGCTTGAAAAGGCGGTATACAGTGTATTTGCAAGCAAGGAAATTGAAGACGTAACCGAACTTTACAATATGTTTAATCTGATAAATTCCGCAAATACTTTTACTTCGTTCGGAAATTCGGTTGAGCTTGCGGAATACTTTAAGGATACCAGAAACGAATTAATTAAAAAAGTTATATCTGCAATGAATAAATTTTCCGATTCGGTTACACTCTGCAAGACAAATTTAAGCGATACTCTCAGGGAACTTAACAGCAGTCTTGAGGAACTCAGCAAAGCAGAAGTCACAGAGGAAAAAGAAATTCTGTTTCAGAGAATAATTGACGTAATCAGACAGAAATTCAATCTTACAGAAGATAATCCGGAAATTAATTGCGTAAGCCTTATAAAATGGTGCATAAGCAACAATCTGATTCAGCAGGCAATAACAATATACACCGAAAAAATTCCCGAATATCTCTATGAAAACGATTATTTTACAATTTCACCGAATGTTAAAAAAGAATTTGAGGAGAAAAAAACAGTATATCCTTTCTGCTATGAGGTTTTCTACAACGGATTTATGGCAATAATGTCAAAGAGTAAAAAAGGCACGACTCCTTTCAGCGGATTTTTAAAAAATATGGACGGCAGAGTTTTCAAGGCTCTTAAAGAAAGTAATGATATAGAACAGTTCAAAAGAAGACTGCCATATATTAAACAGGATTCGTCATTTACAAAGGAAGTACAGCAGGGGATAAAAAACTTCTTCAGAATAAAGCGTTCAATGTACGATGAAAACGGAACACGTTTTGCAGATGATGTAATAGAAAGAAAATTCAAGCTTATTCCCGAATTCAAAACTGTTCCCTTTATGATAAATGCAAAAAATACAGAGGGATTTATAAACAGTCTTAAATCAAATACAGATGCGTGTGAAACTGTACAGGGCGAATTTGAAAAGGATTATACATATGATTTTGACAAGCTCAATACAATAGTATATCTTGAAGAGGCTCTCAAAAACAACAGTGATTACAGAATATCTCCGAAACTTACAATCGAAAAAATGCAGGAGCTTTTAAGCGATTATCTCTATATAAAAATCTGGATAAGAAATATGGTTAATCACGCAAGTGAGGAAAGCGAAAACAAACAGGACCTGATAAATTATTTCGATGTAAAGGGCTATAATACAAAAGAATCCCTGACAACATCGGAAATAAAGCAGATACTTATGAACGCACTGAAAAAACTTGAAATGTAATTTAAACAGCGTATCGGAAATTTTTATCCGGTACGCTGTTTTATTTTAATAAAAAAAGTCCCGTTTACGATAAAAAAGTAAACGGGATTTTTTTCTGCAAACACCTTGCGGTGAGGGGGGCCTGTAAAACTCATGGTGTAATGAGGATTATAAGTGGGTTTTTGACCGTTTCAAACACCTTGCGGTGAGGGGGGTCTGTAAAACTTTGGAGAAAATTTGCAACATCACTATTTTGGTGTGTTTCAAACACCTTGCGGTGAGGGGGGTCTGTAAAACGGCAGGTTTTTCGTCGTTTTTCGACCCTCGGGTATTGATTTTTGTCATTTTTGAAGTGATTTTCACAAAACTACCACAATTCAAAACAGCCCCCGAAAATCTCAATCACCTTACGATGTAAGTTTATTATATCATACTTTTCTTCGTTTGTAAAGAGTTTTTGAAAATTTTTTCAAAAAATTTTTTGTCGAGTGTTTCGATAAAATTTCATCGAACCTATTGACATAATAATTATTGTATGATATAATTTTATCGAAAGAGGTGATAAGTATGGCTATTCCTGTTAATATAGAGGAACTTATAAACAGACGTGTTGTGGAATCAACAAGAATTGAGTTCAAAAGTGATTTTAATCCCAATGCGATAATTCATTCTGTCTGTGCATTTGCAAATGATATTGATAATCTCGGTGGCGGATATATAATTGTCGGTGTTGAGGAAAAGGACGGTTCTCCGGTATTTCCTGTCAAAGGCATTGAGCAGAGCAGAATTGACGGAATTTTAAAGGAGCTTGTCGGATACTGTCACTGTATCGAACCATTGTATAATCCTGTTGCAGAGCCTGTTTTATTTCAGGGTGTTTATGTTATTGTAATATGGGTATCAGGCGGATACGGACGACCTTATAAAGCATCGCTTGATGTTTTTGGAAAAGAAGCAAAAAAGTCTAACAAGTATTACTATATCCGAAAATTCAGCAGTACGATTATAGCTTCTGCCGATGAAGAAAAGGAACTTTTTTATATCTCGACAGATATTCCGTTTGATGACAGACCAAATCTTCTTGCAGAAGTCGATGACCTTGATATAGGACTGATGAGAAGTCATTTAAAGGAGATTGGCAGTGATTTGTATGAACATTCAAAAAAAATGGATTTGCTTGATATTGCTGAAGATTTACAGCTTGTTTCAGGACCTTCAGAGAGACTTAAACCTCTTAATGTCGGAATACTTATGTTTTCTGAACAGCCTGAGAAATATTTCCGTTATGCAAGAATAGAAGTTGTGGATATTCCTGACCCGACAGGTACTAATATGACAGAAAAGGTATTTACCGGACCAATACAGCGTCAGCTGAAAGATGCACTTGCTTATATTAAGAATTATACGCTGAAAGAAGTTACAATCAAAGACAGGAACAAAGCAGAGGCAACCAAAATTTTCAATTATCCCTATACAGCTATTGAGGAAATATTATCAAATGCAGTTTATCACCGTTCCTATCAGATAAACGAGCCGATAACAGTAAGAATAACTTCTGAATCCATTGAAATTACAAGTTTTCCGGGTTTTGACCGAAGCATTTCTGATGAAAGTATTGAAAAATATCAGATAAGGTCAAGAATTTATCGTAACCGCAGAATCGGTGACTTTCTAAAGGAACTGAAACTCATTGAGGGCAGAAACACAGGTTTTCCAAATGCTATTCAAGCTCTTAAATCAAATGGTTCTGAACTTCCGAAGTTTGAAATGAATCCTGAACGTGACTACTTGTCGGTAATTATTCCGATTCACAAATATTTTATTTCAAAAAGCAAAAGTAGTGATAAAGTATTTGAATATCAAAGCAAAATCAAGGATATTTTGAGGATTCAGCCACTTTCCCTTTCGGAACTTGCAACCGCTATGGGATATAAAGGAATTACTGCCAAACTTAGTCGAACTGTAAATGAAATGCTGTTAAGCGGAAAACTTGAAAAAGTTACAGTTACCGGATACGGTGTAAAGCTGTCAGCTAAGAAAATTTTTTGAAAGATATTTTCATACCCTTACCTGTACCCTTACAGCAATGAAATTACCCTGAAAACAATAAAAATAACAGCATTTTTTGTGAAATAAAATGCCTGTTTTGGACATATTTCGTTAGTTTGATACTAAATAATATATGATTTTGGATTCTCATAACCCGAAGGTCGTTGGTTCAAATCCAGCCGCCGCAACCACAAAGTGTCGTAAATGCGTTAGTTTACGACACTATTTTTTTGCCCTGATAACTGATATTGCGATTTTGACCCCAATCTGACCCCAAAACAATAACAATTGAAAAAATAGGCAGAAGAGCCGAAACTCTTCTGCCAGATTTTTATACAGTAACCATAACAATAAATTCTCCTGGATTTAAAATAAGCTCACTGCACGGAGTAGGAAGCGGGGGATAGGAGCTTGAAATTCTCTGCATTATGGCAGACTGAATATATTCAATACCTTTCTGAACATCATCAGCCTGAACTGATAAATCATTAAAATCAATGACATTCATAATGAAACCGTTCTGATTTGGAGTTACTATAACAGGGTATGACTGATTCTGAGGCATAACAGGAGGACTGAAAAGTTCTTCCATAAGCTTCATACCCTCACGCTTGTGAGTATCAAGAACATGGGCATATGTATCAAGCGTAAATGAAACACTGTAATGTCCTAATATAGTTGAAAGCGTCTTTGAATCCATACCCTGTTCCATAGCTCTGCTTGCGAAAGTATGGCGGAGTGCGTGGAAAGTAAAATGCCCGAGATTTGCAGATTTTATGATTTCATTGTAGTAATCTTTGAAAGTACGAGGTTCAATGTAATTGCCGAGAGGGTTTGTAACAATGTAGCCCGTATCGGTATAAGCTGAACCTGCAGTTTGTGAATCCTGAATCTGAACGCTTCTCCATTGCTGTAATTCTTTGACGGTAATCGGAAGAAGAGTTATTGAGCGTATTGAATTTTTTGTTTTAGGAGCCTGTATAACAATTTCTGTTGAATTTCCATTGCCGTCATAGTCTGCTTTCGGGAGTCTGTTGAGAGTACGGCGGATATACATAATACCTGTTCGGAGATTAATATCTTCCCATCGCAAGCCGAGAAGTTCACCGAGACGTATTCCAGTAGCAAGGACAAGTCTTATAAAAACACCGTATCTGAACTGATAGCTCGTATATATAAGACGTTCCTGCTCCTCACGTGTAAGTATTTCGATTTGCGGTTTTTCGTTTCGGGGAAGATTTACGGCATCACAGGGATTGAAGTTAAGATGATGTTCAAGAACCGCCTGTTGCATAGCCTTGTGCAGGCAAAGATGAAGATTTGTAATTGTCTTCGGAGAAAGACCCTCTTCTTGAATTTTATAGTTATAGAAATCCTGGAGGAGTCGTGTGGTTACATCTTTCAGCTTTATTGTCGGAAAAGCTCTGGCAATATGATTTTCGATATATCCTCTGTAGCTCACATACGTTGACTGTTTCAGACTTTGTTTCATATAAGTTTCAAGCCATGTTCTGAGCCAGTCAAGGAAAGTTATTGAAGTAGGGTCAATGTGTTGGTTAAAATGAATATCATACTCGGCACTGTGGAGGATTTTTGTAGCCTCTGCCCTTGTGTTGGCATAGTACGAAATGCGTTTGCTTTTGCCTGTCGAAAAGTCAATTCCAGAAGTTACTCTGACCTCAAATCTGCCGTCCTTGCGTTCCCTGATACTGCCTTCGTTTTTTCCTCTTTTTGTATTTCCCATGGAAAATACCTCCTTAAATTATTTTATTTAATAGTTTTAGTTGTGTTAAACTGTACTATTTTTTATAAAAAATTAACCGTCCCAGAATTTCGGGACGGTCATGTGTTTTAAACATTTAAAGCAAAATCAGAAAAATTTTCATCTCCCCTGATAGCCTTAACTGTATTGGTAATAAGGTTGTAATCACAGAGCATATCTTCAATTTCTTCGGCAGTATATCCATAATCAAGAAGAAGCAGAATATCATCTTCATCGATACCATAGCAGTTGCACATTTCCAGGAGAAGCTGTTCGTGTTCGTTGTAGTAGTCATAATAGTCATAAACGTCATACCAGCTGTTGTATTTGAAATTATTATAAGTTTCAAACTCCGAACGTGTGATAATGCCGTTGCTGT
>CAMDZD010000039.1 GCA_945910815.1 uncultured Clostridia bacterium | reverse complement strand
TACCATTTTCAAGTATTTTGGTCAAGTTGAGTTTAGTTTCCGAGGAAGTCTACTGTGCATCTGCCTCTAAGATGTTCGGCGTTCCTGTTGTGAAGCACGGCGTTAACGGACATCTGAGGCAGAAAGGAAAAGTTGCGGAATTGGCCTGTGGATACGGCGGCTCTGTCGGAGCAATGAAAGCTATGGGTGCGGATTCTCTTGGCTTATCGGATACTGAACTGAAACAAATTGTTACCGACTGGCGTGATGCCTCTCCGCACATTACGGAACTTTGGTGGTCAGTAGATAGAGCAGTGAAAAAAGCGGTAAAAGAGAAAACAGTTACAGAAACACACGGACTTACATTTTCTTATGAAGCAGGGTTCCTGTTTATTGAATTGCCAAGCGGCAGACATCTTGCCTATGCAAAACCACGCATCGGCGAGAACAAATTCGGCGGTGAATCGGTAACCTATATGGGCATTAACGCTCAGAAAAAGTGGGACAGGCTTGAAAGCTACGGACCAAAGTTTGTGGAAAACATCGTTCAGGGAATTGCAAGAGATCTGCTGATGTATTCCATGCAGACATTATCCCATTGCTTTATTGTCGGACATGTCCACGATGAAATGATTATTGAAGCGTTAAAGGAGATGTCACTTGATGTAGTTTGTCAGCAGATGGCAAGAACGCCAAAATGGGCAGAAGGCTTGATTCTTCGTGCTGACGGATATGAATGCGAATATTACAAAAAAGATTAGGAGTAAAAACATGGCAAGTAAGTATAACGCAGAGGGCTATTACAGCCCAACAGAATATGAAGCATTTACACGAGTAGAAAAAGAAGAAAGGGCGGCAAAAAGAGCTGCTGACTTTCGACCGATTGTTTACATATGCTCACCTTATTCAGGCAATGTAAATCACAATATCGAAATGGCTCGTAAGTACAGCCGTTTCGCCGTTGACAGGCATTATCTCCCCATTGCACCGCATCTTCTCTTTACGCAGTTTATGGACGATACCGTCCCGAAAGAACGAGAAACCGCAATCTTCATGAACTTCGTGCTGATGAGCAAATGTGCCGAGATGTGGGTGTTCGGCGATACAATTTCCGCAGGAATGCAGGCTGAAATCAACCGTGCGAAACGAAAATATATGAAGATAAGATATTTCACCGAAGAAATGGAGGAAAAGGAATGAAGTTTACAATCTATACCGCCGACTGCACAGGCAATGAAAGAAACACGCTTTATCCAAATCAGAGAATGATCACCTGTGAGGGCGACCTCAAAAAATCCATAACCGCTGACCATGTATGTGCTCAGTATCAGAATAACACTCGCAGTGATACAAATTTCATGGTATCCGATGTTGTTCCCATGGACTGCGACAATGACCACAGCGACAACCCGGATGAATGGATTACACCTGAATTCTTAGCTGATAACCTTTGCGATGTTGCGTTTGCGGTTACATACAGCCGTCATCATATGCTGGCAAAAGGAAGTAAATCTGCACGTCCTCGTTTCCACGTGTTTTTTCCGACAGCACCCTGCAATGACCCCCATTCCCATAAAGCCATCAAGGCAAAGATTTATATGGAACTGCCGTTCTTTGACGGAAATGCTCTGGACGCTTCTCGTATTCTGTTCGGCTGTCCAAGTGATGTATTCTGGCACGAAGGCAGTCTTTCCATTGAGGACTGGCTCACGCTGATGAAATCGAACCGCAATATTCCCCAGGGACAGCGTAACAGCACCATGTCACGCATTGCAGGAAAGCTTGTAAAGCGTTTTGGCGTAACAGACACAGCATATCAGAAGTTCCTTGAAAAAGCTGCAGAATGCGAACCGCCGCTTCCTGATGAAGAACTTGAAACCATATGGCACAGCGCCTGCAAATTTGGGAAGAAAGTAACCTCTCAGGAAGGATATATCTCACCAGAGGAATACGGCAGTACACAGACGCTTATCCCCGATGACTTTTCTGACGTTGGAGAAGCCCGCACATTCGTTGACAGCTTTTCCGATGAGGTGGCGTTTACCGTTGCGACTGACTATCTACGTTACAACGGGACCTACTGGGAAGAATCGGAACACGCAGTCACCCTTGCCATGATCGAACACACAGACATACAGCTTGCAGAGGCTGAAAAACAGGTGGAAGCGGCACTTCTGAAACTGGAAAGCCTCGGTGTTTCAAGAGACTCTGCCATGAACGGCGGTAAGAAGTTCAGAGATAACCTGGAGGAAGAACAGTCTGAGGCATACAAGCAGTATCAGTATTACAACGCATTTAAGGCGTTTGTCATGAAATATCGCCATATCCGCAGCATGAAAAATGCACTTGATGCGGCAAAGCCTCTTGTGCTTCATAGCCCCGAAGCTCTCGACAGCAATCCCATGCTGCTGAATACACCAGGCGGAACTTACTATCTGCCGAAAGGTCTTGAGGGCTGGAAACCCACAGACCCTGCCGACCTCTTGACGAAAGTGACAGCAGTCGTTCCCAGTGATGAGGGAAAAGACTTATGGGACGATGCCCTGCAGCTTTTCTTCTGCGGTGACCAGAGCCTGATTGATTATGTACAGATGATATGCGGACTTTGTATTGTGGGTAAGGTGTATATGGAGGCCATGATTATTGCTTATGGTGACGGACGCAACGGCAAGAGTACGTTCTGGAATGTGATCTATAAAGTCTTAGGCAGTTACAGCGGTAACATTTCAGCCGATGCCCTGACTGTCAACTGCAAGCGAAACGTAAAGCCTGAAATGGCTGAACTAAAAGGCAAGCGTATGATTATTGCGGCAGAACTCCAAGAAGGCATGAGACTCAACACAAGCGTTGTCAAGCAGCTCTGCTCCACAGACCCCATATTTGCTGAGAAGAAGTTCAAGGCACCGTTTCACTTTGAACCAAGCCACACGTTGGTGCTGTATACCAATCATCTTCCAAAGGTTGGTGCCTCTGATGACGGTACCTGGAGAAGACTGATTGTTATTCCGTTTCATGCAAAAATTCAGGGTTCAAAGGACATAAAGAACTACACGCAGTATCTGGTTGACAACGCCGGCGGTGCTGTGCTTTCCTGGCTGATTGAGGGAGCGAGAAAGGTCATTGCAGCAAACTATCAGGTTACCAGACCCCAGTGTGTCCTGGATGCTATCGGTGCATATCGTGAAGGAAACGACTGGCTTGGCAATTTCATCAATGAGTGCTGTGAGGTGGACAAGTCTTATCAGGAAAAGTCCGGAGAACTGTATAACAGATACAGAGAGTATTGCAGTGAAAACGGTGAGTACACACGCAGCACATCAGACTTTTATGCTGCATTGGAACAGGCTGGGTATAAAAGAAAGAAAATGCACAGTGGAAATTTCATCATGGGACTTAGTTTGCACATAGATTTTCTTGATTGACTTCCGATTTTAAAGTAGAAAAAACAACGTAAAATCGGGATTACGGAAGTCATCGGAACTCATATACAGACTTTACGCAGGCGAGAAAAAAGTATATAATTTTCTCTCTATATAAGGTTTGTAAATGACTTCCGTAGACCTCCGCTTTCCCTAAAAATAGGGAGAATTTATGCGAGAATCATTTATTGAAGAAAAACTCACAAAAGCAGTCAGGCAAAAAGGCGGAGTCTGCTGGAAATTCACGTCACCCGGAACAGCCGGAGTTCCCGACCGCATCATATTGATGCCGGGTGGCAGAATTGCCTTTGTAGAAGTGAAAACACCGGGGGAAAAACCAAGACCGCTTCAGCTTTCAAGGCACAGACTTCTAAGGCGGTTAGGATTTCTGGTTTTCGTCCTGGACGCTTTGGAGGATATCGAAAAAATCATATCGGAGGTGGTGAATTATGAAGCTTCATGATTATCAGGAATATGCCGTAAAGTTCATTGAGGAACATAAAATTGCAGCACTTCTGCTTGATATGGGTCTTGGCAAGACGATCACAACACTTACAGCTATCAACAATCTGATGTACGACCTGTTTGAGGTCAGAAAAGTTTTGATTATTGCACCGCTGAGAGTTGCACGTGACACATGGCCTGCAGAAATCGAAAAATGGGAACATCTGAAGCACCTGAGATACAGTGTGGCAGTTGGTACAGCAGAAGAACGTCTTGCAGCATTAAAAGCAGACGCCGACATCTACATCATCAATCGTGAAAACGTGGACTGGCTTGTCAACAATACAGCCTTTGACTATGACATGGTTGTGATTGATGAGCTGTCCAGTTTCAAGAACCACCAAAGCAAACGCTTCAAGGCTCTGATGAAGGTTCGTCCGAAAGTAAAAAGAATCGTAGGTCTGACCGGTACCCCTGCCAGCAATGGACTGATGGATTTATTCGCTGAGTTCCGTCTGCTGGATATGGGAGAACGCTTGGGAAGATTCATTGGACAATTCAGAAACGAATACTTCAAGCCTGACAAGCAGAACGGCTATATCGTGTATTCCTACAAACCTCTTCCCGATGCGGAAGAAAGAATATATGAGAAAATCTCCGACATTACTGTTTCCATGAAAGCAGTCGACCATCTGAAGATGCCGGAACTTATCTCCAACGAATACACTGTGAAGATGTCTGAGGCAGAAAAGGAAAAATACAAGGAACTGAAAAACGAGTTAATTCTTGAAGTTCAGGATACAGAAATCACGGCAGCGAATGCTGCAGCTTTAAGCAACAAGCTGTGTCAGATGTCCAATGGTGCAATTTATGATGATACAGGTGAAATAATTCCAGTACATAACAGAAAACTGGATGCCCTGGAAGATATCATCGAATCAGCCAACGGCAAACCGGTTTTGGTGGCTTACTGGTTCAAACACGACAGAACCAGAATTGCAGAAAGGCTTGGTAAGCTTGGAATTGTTTATCAGGAAATCAAATCAGCACAAAGCATAAAGAATTGGAACAGCGGAAAGCTGCAGGTTGCACTGATTCACCCTGCATCTGCTGGTCACGGATTGAATTTGCAATCTGGAGGAAATTATCTGGTATGGTTCGGACTGACATGGAGTCTGGAACTGTACAGCCAGACCAACGCAAGATTATGGCGACAGGGACAGCAGTCCGAAACTGTTATCATACAGCACATCGTTACCAAAGGGACGGTTGATGAGAAAATTCTGAAAGCACTGAAAGAAAAGAACGAAACGCAATCCGCCTTAATGACTGCGGTCAAGGCAGAACTGGAGGGCTAAATGGATGGATACAAGGAACTTGCAGCCGCAATTGTAGAGCGAGCCGTGTGGGATTACAAAAATGCATTAAATCAACAGGACGATTCAGCTACACATCGTCTTGAGGGATTCTTCTGTTCACAATGGTTTGAGTTTCTCTCAGATTGCGATGGAAAAGTTGTGATGGAAATGGTAAGGAGGAGTGCAGCGTGAAAGAATTCTTCGAAAAAATGATATCACAAAAAAGAAAAGTGGAGATGATGAAAGAAGAGTATCAACGCATCAAGCAATCACTTGATATTTCCGGTATCAACTACGAAAATACCGGCGGTTCCTCCGGTAGCAGAAAAGCAGATGCCATGGCTGAAATTGTTGCTGAAATGGTGGATTTTGAAAAAGAGATGAAACAGGAAGAATCGAAACTGGCTGTAATGCAATTGAAAGCAACTGCAACAATCAGTAAATTGACCGATGACAACGAACGTGAGGTTCTCCGCCGCTGGTATCTGTTGCAGCAGTCAGAGGAAAAAATAAGACACGATATGGGATACAGCCAAAGCATGATTTATGAGTTCCGCAAGCGAGGACTAAAACATCTGGAAACTTCGGAATAAATCGGAAAGAATCGGAATTAAAAAGCATTGACATTCTTGAAGAAATGTGATATCATAGATAATAGAAAAATATACAACAAGCCATGGCGGAGAAATCTGCCGTGGCTATTTTTATGCCCGGAGGTATTGGTATGACTGCAAAAGAATACTTAAATCAGATTCAGCTTTTGAATTTTGAAGCCGATGAGTGCGTGGCACAGATTGCGCTTTTGGAAGAGACAATCTACAATCTTTCAAACGAGAAAATCATTGCTGCCCTTGAAGATGCCGTAGATGAACTGAATGAACAGCATTCTTCCTTCGTCACAAAAGCCCATCTTATGGTCAGCAACCTTACAAACCTGGATGAACCGCTTGAATGTGCCGTTCTTGCTTACCGCTACCACCGTGACTACAGCTGGAGCGACATTGCGGAAAGACTTCACCTTACAGAAAAGAGCGTACAGGTGGTTTACGAAAAGGCACTCGTTTCCCTGGAAGATTACCTTGAGGAGTTGGACGATGCCGAGGAAATGTAAGAAGCCCTGCAAGCACCCCGGCTGTCCGAACCTGACAGAAGGTTTGTACTGTGCGGAGCATCAGCCCTTGCACCCAGACCGTCCCTCAGCTGCCAAGCGTGGCTACAGCAGCAAGTGGCAGAGAGTCAGCAAAGCTTACCTCCGCAAGCACCCAATGTGTGTGCGCTGTATGGCAGAAGGTCGATACGTTCCTGCAACGGTGGTCGATCACATACAACCGCATCGTGGTGATGAAACGCTTATGTGGAGTGAATCAAACTGGCAGGCATTGTGCAAGCCGTGTCACGATAAAAAGACATGGACAGAGGATAAGAATCCTGTCTACACCTACTGAGCAGACCCCCTGGGGGCCAAAAACCTCTAAATGTGAACATTCTAAAGACCGGCGCCCCCTCTCACGCACAAAAACGGGTATTCAAACGCCCTATTGCCCCCTCGGATATAAAAACATCAAAAAAGCACCGATAACAACTACATTTGCCGACTTTTGCAGTCGGCATTTTTTATGCTCATTTTACGATTTTGTTTGAATTTCTTTGATTTTGGAAAGGCGGTGACATCATGGCGAAAGACGGTACCAACCGTGGCGGTGCAAGACCGGGTGCAGGCAGACCAAGAAAGGCTCTGACAGAGAAAATTGCTGAGGGAAAAACTGCGGAAGTCATGATGCAACCGGCTGATATTGAATCGGCTGAAACACCTCCTGTTCGTGAATTTATGCAGGAATTACAGCGTGACGGCACAAAACTTCTTGCTGATGAGGTGTATACAGAAACCTATCAGTGGCTGAAAGAACGCTCCTGTGAAAAGATTGTCAGCCGTCAGCTTGTGGAACAGTATGCCATGAGCATTTCACGCTGGATACACTGCGAGCAGATTGTCACAAAGTACGGATATATTTCCAAGCACCCCACGACAGGCGCTGCAATTGCATCACCCTATGTTGCAATGTCGCAGAACTATATGAAACAGGCAAACCAGATCTGGAATCAGATTTTTCAGATTGTCCGTGAAAACTGCTCCGTGGAGTTCCAGGGCAATCCGAATGAAGATATGATGGAAAAATTGCTGAGAAGCAGAAAGTGAGATTTTTATGAAAGCAGATATAAATTTCTGGAGAGAACTGAAACAACAGCGTAACAATATGACCAGACAGCAGTATAGAACAATCAAAGGTCAGGCTGTCAAAGGAAATATTGATGCTGCACGAAAAGGTATGCTCAGAATCAAACAAAGGAGGCAGTATCAGTGACTACAACTACAGAATTTCAACTTGTTGAAATCAACAAGTTAGTACCATACGCCAATAACGCCCGTACCCATAACAAGGAACAGATTCTGAAACTTCGTTCATCTCTGCGTGAGTTCGGTTTTGTAAACCCTGTTATCATTGATAAGGATTACAATGTACTCGCTGGGCACGGACGCATTATGGCGGCAAAGGAAGAAGGTATCACAGAGGTTCCCTGTGTATATGCTGACCATTTCACTGAGGCTCAAAAGAAAGCATATATCCTTGCCGACAACAGAATGGCTCTTGATGCAGGATGGGATGACGAACTCCTCGCAGTTGAAATGGAAGAACTTCAGAACCTTGGCTTTGACCTTGGTCTTACCGGATTTGATGAGTCTGAAATTGCAGACCTGTTTTCAGTTGACAGCAATGAGGCAAAGGAAGATAACTTCGATGTTGACGGAGAACTGGAGAAGCCGTGTAAATCCAAACCGGGTGACATCTGGCATCTTGGAAAACACACAGTCATCTGTGGAGATTCTACCCTGCCGGAAACTTTCGCCGCACTTCTCGGCGACACACGAGTAAATCTCGTATGTACAGATGCACCATATTTCGTAGACCTAAACAGTACTTCCGGCAAAATCAAAAACGACAACCTGAACGACAAGGAAGCCTATGAGTTTCTGATGAAGGTGTTTAAGAATCTGCACGAATATATGCAGAGAGATGCCAGTTTCTATGAGTTTTATGCCACATCGAAAGCAAGAATTTTTCATGATGCCTTTGAAGATGCAGGTTTCAAAGTCGGAGCAGGACTGGTGTGGAAGAAGGACAGGCTTGTTCTCACTCGTACTGACTGGAAGTACATTCACGAGCCCATCATCTTCGGCTGGAAGAAGGACGGTAAGCATAATTGGTACGGAGACCAGAAGCAGGTTACTGTTTTTGAATTTGACAGAATCAAAAATAGTAAGGAAGATGGCTGTGGTCATCCAAGTTCAAAGCCTGTGCCGCTAATTGCATATCTTATTGGACTATCAACACAGACGAATGCTTTGGTACTGGACTGCTTTTTAGGCTCGGCATCTACGCTTGTTGCCTGTGACCAGCTTGACAGAATTTGCTATGGCATTGAGTTTGAGCCAAAATTCGTGGATGTTGCAGTCGAAAGATATATCAGTCTTCATGAAGGAAAATCAGATGATGTATATCTGATTCGAGATGGACAGCGTATTGAATACACAGATGTGGAGGTACAGGATGTCACACAATAAAGCAATCAAGCATGGAAAATCAAAACGTAAACCTTACAGAGGTACAAAAGCAATCGATAAATCCTGCCACAATCATTGCAGTTGTACCTATTGCCGTGATAATCGTCTGTATAACAATCGCAAGAAACAGTTACAGTTTCGCCGAAAGGGATACTGATTACTTTTGATGAGGTGAACATTATGTCTTATAAAATAGACGGCGTTCCAATTTTTGATGGGTTGTATATAATAACCAAGGACGGAAAACTATACAGTTGCAGAAGCGGAAAATATCTTTCACCAGATACTGACAGATATGGTTACATCTATTATGTTATCAGTATTCTTGGAAAAAGGTACACATTAAAAGCTCATAGGCTTGTAGCTCAGGCATACCTCCCAAATCCAGAAAACAAGCCAACTGTTAATCATATAAACGGAAATAGAATGGACAATAATGTCAGCAACTTGGAATGGGCTACATATAAAGAGCAGCAAGCTGATCCCCTGACAACTGTTAACAGGCACAAAGTAGTTGCCAAAACTGATTATTATTGGATGGCAAGCCTAAAGAACTTTGGAAGAAAAACTACAAGTGTATACAAGAATGGAATATTAATTGGTCAGTATAACTCTTTATCAGAAGCCGCTAAATGTAATAATGTAAGTCCAGGTCACGCCTCTCAGTGTGCAAACGGACAAAAAAGAAGTATAAAGGGGTTGGTATTTTGCTACGATTAGGAAGTTTATTCTCTGGTTCAGGAACTTTTGAACTTGCTGGAATGCTCGCAGGCATTGTGCCTGTCTTCGCTTCTGAAATCGAGCCGTTTCCAATTGCTGTAACTACAAATCGACTGCCGTTTGTAAAGCACCTGGGTGACATCAATAAAATCAATGGTGCTGAAATAGAACCTGTTGATATTATTACATTTGGCTCACCGTGTACCGACTTATCGGTTGCAGGCAAACGTCAGGGCTTGAATGCAGAGCGTTCAGGACTTTTCTTTCAGGCAGTCAGAATCATAAAGGAAATGAGGTGTGCAACAAATGGCAGATATCCGAGATTCGCAGTGTGGGAAAACGTCACAGGTGCTTTCTCCTCCAACGGCGGTGAGGACTTCCGATGTGTCCTTGAAGAACTCTGTCAGGTCAAAGACCCAGACATTTCTGTCCCTAAACCTACAAAATGGGAAAAAGCCGGTGAAATCGTGGGAAAAGGTTTCTCTCTCGCCTGGAGAACATTCGATGCTCAGTACTGGGGTGTACCCCAACGAAGAATGCGTATCTACCTTGTCGCAGATTTTACAGGCGCAAGTGCCTCAAAAATATTATTTGAGTCAGAGGGCGTGTCTGGGTATTCTGCGGAGAGCTTCCGAGCGTGGAAAGAAATTGCCCAAAGTTTTGGAGATTGCTCTGAAGAAACAGGCTCAGGGTTAATGTTTGAGAATCACTCTCAGGATACCAGATATACGGGTCCTCTTGAAGTCGCACAGACTGTATCCGCAACTTACGGAACAGGCGGAAATAATCAGCCTTTTGTAGTGGAAAAGTTTTCAAAGGTGTATGGCATCTGCTCCAAGCACAGCAATTCCATGATGTCCGACAATCCTAACAGCGGATTTTATGAGGCGGATACCTCACGCACGATTGATACAAGCAATCAGTCACCTTGTAAAAATCAAGGTGGAATTGTAGTTGTTGAGGGCAACGGCAGCAGACCGTCACATCACGGTGACGGATACAATGAATCGGAAACCATGTACACTTTGAATTGTACTGAAAATCATGCGGTATCTTACGGCATTGGCAGAACTGCAATGAATCAAAGCTATAACGCACGATTCAGTTTTCAGATTGAAGAAGAAACCTCTCCTACAATTGTTGCATCGGGTGCAGGCGGTGTTGCACAGCCTGCAAGTTTCTATCCGCAGATGAAGGCTGAAAGTCAATGTTTCCGTCAGGACGGTATCAGCAATACACTTGTAAACGGAACAAATCCGGGACATCAGAATGCTGTAGTGTATTCCACAAGCAAAAATTCTCATCACACCATTGCAGAAAAAGAAAAAGCGAACACCTTAGTAGCATCGGATTACAAAGACCCGCCAGTCGTAAATGACAGCACTCCTGAAATAGAATACATCGTCCGCCGTCTTACACCACAGGAATGTGCATTGCTCCAGGGTATGCCCACATGGTGGTGTGATGACCTGGGAACGGAAAATCCGACCGATGCACAGATTGACTGGTGGCAGAATGTTTTTGAAAACTACAACAAAGCAATCGGAAAAGAATGTAAGCCGAAATCCCGAAAGCAGATTGAAAAATGGCTGAAGAATCCGTATTCTGACAGTGCCGCCTACAAAATGTGGGGCAATGGTATCGCTGCCTGTAACGCATGGTTTGTCCTTGCCGGAATAGCCTGTTATGCACAGAAAACTGAAGAATAATTCTACATATCTCACAGTTGATATATGTGCCTTTCTGAGTTATCATTTGTACTACCAAAACGAAATGGAGGTTTACTCATGATTATTGAATTAGGACTTACAGGAAGTGACCGCAAAGAACTGGCAAAGGCGGTCAGTGAGATTATCGGAGTACCGGCTGTGTACCAGTATATGCCGACATGCTCATACATCATCGATGGATGTTATGCAGTCACAAAAGACGGAGCATTGGACATAAGCAATCAAGCTGATGAAATGGAAGTACAGCATCTGATTGATGAACTGATACGCAGAGGCTACAATATTCCGACAGCCGAAGATGATACCACAGCATCGGAGGATAAAGAAAACAGTCTGACAGTAGAGCTACCGCTGAAAATGGTTGATGATTCTACAATTGACAGGCTCAGAAAAATTGTGGAAAATAAGGGCGAACTTTTCAAGGCTGCTTTCAATACCGACAATCTTGATATTATTGTTGACGAGGAAAAAGTATGCTTTCCCTGGTTTACTGTGGAGGAGTACGACGATACAAACGCTTACTGCACTTTCATTTCCATGCTTTGCGAATTTGCGAAAAATCAAAGCCGTATCAACAACAAGCCTGAAACAACAGACAGTCCAAAATACACCATGCGATGCTATCTTCTTCGCCTTGGTATGATTGGTGCGGAGTACAAAGCTGTCAGAAAAGTTCTGCTCCGAAATCTTTCAGGCAGTTCAGCTTTCAGAAAGGCTGGCAAAGAAAATGAAGTTTCCGAATAAAAAAGAAATTGCAAGGCTCAGAGAAAAGTACCCTACCGGCACAATTATTAAGCTTATCAGTATGAATGACCCATATCACCCTGTTCCACCAGGAACTCTCGGTGAAGTTACAATGGTTGATGATGCGGGTACGATACACATGGACTGGAGTACAGGCAGTTCTCTTGGTCTGATTGAGGGTGTCGACAGCTTTACAATAGTTGATGGCGTAAAGACAATATGCTATGGTGATTCAAAGCTGTGGGAATCCAGAAAAGATGCCGTTGCATTTTTTCTGGAAGGTATGAATGCATCTGACGGCTCAGAAAAACAGCGTTACTCCAACGTGTATTTAAAGTTGATTATGGGTTCAAAAATCTGCGATGATTCTGACTGACCCCGGGGCGGTTTCGTAAAAGAGACAGCTCTTTCATTGTACTGTATATTACCATAGAGTAGCAAGTTTTTCAAGTGTAATATACACCAGATATCCGCTAAATATACAGCCTTATATTCTGTACATTTAGCGGGTTGCTATGTTCTCCGTAATGCGGTAATATGTGTACTACCGAAAGGGGAAAACCCAAACGGCAAGACAAAAAACACTTTGCGGAGGAAACTAAAATGAACGAAAAAACAGTACAGCAGATTGCAAGAATGAAAGAGCAGACAATCGGGGTTGAGGTTGAAATGAACCACATCACCAGAGAAAAAGCAGCTAAGATTGCGGCAGACTTCTTCGGAACAAACAGATACGAAAACACAGCAGGCAGAAACGGCTACTGCACCTGGTCAGCATGGGATTCACAGGGCAGAGAATGGAAATTCCAGAAGGACGTAAGCATTGCAGGATGCGATTCAGAAAAATGCGAACTGGTTACACCAATCCTTAAATACGAGGACATCGAAACCTTACAGGAACTGATAAGAAAGCTGAGAAGAGCCGGAGCAATCAGCCACGCAGGAATTGGCGCTGGGGTTCACATTCACATCGGTGCAAACGGACACACACCACAAAGCCTCAGAACACTTGCAAACCTTATGGCAAGCCACGAAAGACTGATTGCAGACGCTTTGAAAATCGACCAGGGCAGAATGAACAGATACTGCAGAACGGTAAATCCGAATTTCATTGAACAGGTAAACAAAAAGAAACCCGCAACAATGGCACAGCTTGCAGACATCTGGTATAAATCAAACGGTGCAACCTACAACAGAAACCACCATTACAATGACAGCCGATACCATATGCTGAACCTCCACGCAACCTTTACAAAAGGCACGGTTGAATTCAGACTTTTTCAGTTTGACAAGCCAACGGAAGAAAAGAAAAACGGACTTCACGCAGGACAGCTTAAAAGCTACATACAGCTTTGCCTGGCATTAAGTCAGATGGCAAAAGACCTCAGAACAGCAAGCCCCAAGCCACAGCAGACCGAAAACCCAAAATTCGCAATGAGAACATGGCTGATGAGATTGGGATTTATGGGTGAAGAATTCGCAACAGCAAGAGATTTCCTTACAAGAAACCTTGAGGGTGATGCAGCCTTCAGATACGGCAGAGCCTGAAAAGGCTCGCCCCTGTTGGGGCGTAAAGGCAACGTGTGGGCAAACAGTGATTCCTCCGCAAAGTTATCCCCACCGAAAAACCATGTCACACAGGGCAAAAAAAACGCCTTATTCGGCAAGGCATATTCTCAACAAATACTACACAATAAAAACCACAGATATTTTGTAGATTTAGCGGGTTGCAATTGTCACTTAAAAGAGTTAATATGTGACTACCGCAGAACAAATGCGGAATTCACGAAAAGGAAGATTCAGATGAAAAAATACTACATTGCCTACGGTTCAAACCTCAATGTCGAGCAGATGCGTTATCGCTGTCCCGACGCCAAAGTGGTGGGAACGGCGGAAATCAAAGATTATCAGCTGCTGTTCAAGGGCAGCAAAACAGGTTCTTATCTGACCATTGAAAAGAAAAAGGGCGGCATTGTTCCGGTTGCCGTCTGGGAAGTCACAGCCGATGATGAAAAAAGGCTTGATGCCTATGAAGGCTATCCGAATTTCTACTACAAAACTGAAATGAAACTTCAGCTTAAAGGTTCCAGGAAAAGGATAAAAGCTTTCGTGTACATAATGCACGAAGAACGCAGACTGGGAATTCCGTCACAGACCTACATCAACACCTGCCGATTCGGATATGCAGTTTTCGGATTTGATTACAAATACCTTGATGAAGCCTATGAAAAAAGTGTCAGAGGAGTGAAGTGAAAATGAAAGCTGAAACAACGACAGAAAGAATCTGTCCGAAGTGCGGTTGTAGCTACACAGAAAGACCTGCCCTTTCCAGAACTGATAATGAAATGCTGATATGTCCTGACTGCGGAACAAGAGAGGCATTGGAAAGTATCGGTATTTCAAAAGAAGAACAGGAAAAGATAGTCAGCATCATTCACCGCAGTACAACTGAATAATCGCACGTAAGCCACCACGTTGCCCTGTGTGGGAATGTTGGGATTCCTCCGCAAAGTTATCCCTTTTGAAACACCGCCCCACACAAGCCACACAGGCGGCTTTGTGTTGCCGTCATATTCTACACAATAATTACCTCCGAAATCCGCTTTATGTTTGTTACATTTATTATCGCAGATATCGTTGACTATCCCATTGATATGCGGTAATATACTACACAACGCAAGGAAAACTGCACAGCTTAGAAAGGAAAAATTTATGAAGATACTTATTGTTGAACCGGGAAATCACCCAAGAGAAACAGAGATTGACGGAAGTCTTGAGTCAATGCAGAAAACGGTGGGAGGTTACATTCAGGCAATTTATCCTTGGGAAGATAAAGTAGCTTTAATTGCCGATGATGAGGCAAAACTGAAATCCGATACTCAGTGGAACAGAATGCTTCCTGAAACAGGAGATGTTATCAAAGGCACATTCTTTATTGCAGGACTTGGCAAAGAAGATTTCACAGACCTTTCTCCCGAACTTACAGAAAAATACAAACAGCGATTCTGGAACATTGAACTTTTCGTTCCTACTCCTAACGGTCTGATGCCGATTGTAATAAAGGAGTGACAGCCGCCACGCCGCCCCACAGCGGCAAGCATAAACTATTCCGTATGATTACCAAATACGAAAAGCAAGTGCCACACACTGCAATGTGACGCTTGCTTTTTACTGCCCGTGGGGCGGTTTCGCAAAGAGACCGCTCTTTCATTGTACTGTATATTACCATAGTAAATCAAATATTGCAAGACTGTATATTACACAATTATTCGCCAAATATACAGCCTTATCTTCTGTACATTTAGCGGGTTGCTATTATTCACACTATGCGGTAATATGTACACAACGCAAGGGAAACCAAGCGAAAACAACGAAAAAAACGGAGGAAATTAAAATGGTATCATACGGAATCGCAAAGGCAAGAGCAAAGGCTTGGAGAACAGACTGGAACGAAAGAACCGAAATCACAAAGGCGATCATCACCTGGGCGGACAGCGAATACGAATACGAACTTGAAATTGCAAACGATGACCACATGGACGATGAGGAGTTCAAAGCCTGGATTAAGAAAAACGCAGAAGAATTTGCAAAAGAAGATGCAGAGGAAAACGGAACGACATTTGAAGAAATCGACAGCATTGAATACGAAGAGGACTGCATTGACGACGATGCCCTTTTTGAAGAAGAATACGCAGCAGCCCGCGAATTTGAATGGGAATGCGAAACGGGCAGATAATGCCCGCCCCATTTTCCCAAAACACAGCCTTAGAGATAAGGCTGTGTGGCTCGTACCGAAGATGTATAGTACACAAAATACAGCTGTAATGTTTGTGCAGTATATTTCTCCGTTTATGCTTGATATACTTGAATTAGTATGGTAACATGGTTACAATGGGAATAGGTTCTCGATTACAAAATCGCCCCACGGGGCTTAAAATTATCCAGACTTGCTTTTAGCAGGTCTTTTTTGTTGGGTGGTGATAGAGTGGCAAAATACAAGCCGACAGAATTCATGGCGGAGGATTCAAGATACGATAAAAAGGCGGCAGACTATGCTGTTTCTTTTATTGAGTGCCTTAGTCATACAAAAGGCACATGGGCAGGGAAAAACTTTGAACTTCTGGACTGGCAGGAACAGATTATCCGTGACCTTTTCGGTATTCTGAAACCAAACGGTTACCGACAGTTCAATACAGCCTACATTGAAATTCCCAAGAAAAATGGCAAGTCAGAACTTGCCGCCGCTGTTGCATTGCTCCTCACCTGTGGTGACGGTGAAGAACGAGCCGAGGTTTACGGCTGTGCCGCAGACCGACAGCAAGCCGCCATTGTATTTGATGTTGCCGCTGATATGGTGCGAATGTGTCCTGCACTGAATAAGCGAGTAAAAATCCTGACATCACAAAAGCGTATCGTGTACATTCCGACTAACAGCTTTTATCAGGTGCTTTCAGCAGAGGCTTACTCAAAGCATGGCTTTAATATTCACGGAGTTGTATTTGATGAACTACATACGCAGCCAAACAGAAAACTCTTTGATGTAATGACCAAAGGCTCTGGTGATGCAAGAATGCAGCCACTTTATTTCCTTATCACCACGGCAGGAACAGACACCAACAGTATCTGTTATGAAGTACACCAAAAGGCAAAGGATATTCTTGATGGCAGAAAACATGACCCGACTTTTTATCCCGTTATCTATGGTGCTGATGAATCTGAGGACTGGACTGACCCAAAAGTATGGAAAAAGGCAAATCCAAGCCTTGATAAGACAATCGGAATGGATAAAGTTATGGCTGCGTGTAATTCTGCAAAGGAAACTCCTGGAGAAGAGAACGCTTTCCGACAGCTAAGACTCAATCAATGGGTAAAACAGGCTGTCCGCTGGATGCCTATGGAGAAATGGGATAAGTGCAAGCTCACCTTTGATGAAGAAATGCTTGCAGGTCGTGTCTGCTACGGCGGTCTTGACCTTTCCTCAACCACTGACATTACGGCATTTGTGCTTGTATTTCCACCAACTGATGAAGATGAGCATTATTATGTTCTGCCTTACTTCTGGCTGCCGGAAGAAACGCTTCCTTTACGTGTCCGAAGAGACCATGTTCCATATGATGTATGGGAACGGCAGGGCTACCTGAAAACTACTGAGGGAAATGTTGTCCATTATGGTTTCATCGAGAATTTCATCGATGAGCTGGGGCAGAAATTTCATATCAAAGAGATAGCATTTGACCGTTGGGGTGCGGTGCAGATGTCGCAGAATCTGGAGGGACTTGGATTTACAATGGTTCAGTTCGGTCAAGGCTACAAGGATATGTCACCGCCTACAAAGGAGCTTATGAAACTTACCCTTGAACAGACCCTTGCTCATAACGGACACCCGGTTCTCCGCTGGATGATGGACAATATTTTCATAAGGCGTGACCCTGCCGGAAACATCAAGCCGGACAAAGAAAAATCCACAGAGAAAATTGACGGTGCTATTGCCATGATTATGGCTCTTGACCGTGCAATCCGCTGTGGATGTGTGTCTGAGGAGTCTGTTTATGATTCGAGGGAGATGCTGATTTTATAGTTGATATCAGTTCGGCAAATTGGAATTTGTCAATACCTATTACCATAAAGATATTTATTTGAAATTCTCT
>CAMDZD010000038.1 GCA_945910815.1 uncultured Clostridia bacterium | reverse complement strand
TTATTTTATTATATCACCTTTTGCAATCAATTTCAACCCCTTTGCGACATCACCATTCTTTGAGTACGGCTTTTCTTTCTGTATGCCATAGGGGTACAGCCTACAATACGCATAAAGTGTCTGTTGAAGTTGGAAAGATTACGGAAACCGCTTTCAAAAGCGATTTCAGAGATACTGGAAGTTGTATCGGCAATCTGTTTGCAGGCATAATTAATTCTGTACTGTGAGATATATTCGGAGGCACTGAACCCTACACACTGCCGGAACTGATTCATAAAATAGCTCTGACTGAGATGTACTGAATCAGCAAGTTGCTGAATTGAAACAGGTTCTCTGAAATGTTCCTTTATATACAGCAATGCAGGACGCATTATTTCACTTATTTCATCATTTGCATTTCCTGCTTCGGAATCAGTTTCAAGAAGCCAGAAAAGTCTCAGAAGTTCGCCTCTCATAAGCATGTCAAGATGAGGAAGATTTCCCCTTGCACATGAAAAAATATTTTCAGTAATAATTCTTATTTCAGAATAATAGCAGTGTTGGGGATTAATATGGGATTTCAGACGCATACTGCCGTCAATAAGCGGAAGTATGCATTTTTTAATATATCTGTCTGTTCTGGATTCACCGAAAATTGATGCACTGAACACAAGTGTATCATATACCTGACGTGAGTTTGTATATATTGAATGTATCACATTGGGCTGAGTTATAATAATATCTCCTTTTCGGGAAATAAATTTTTCATCTCCGCAGATAAATTCAGCAGAGCCGTCAATTATATAATTAACTTCAAATTCATCGTGCCAGTGCATAGGAACATACGGGAATAAATCGGGTATAATACATTCATAAAACGAAAAAGGCTTTTCGGCAGAACTATGGATTCTGTTTTCTTTTGAACGGATATTTTTCATAAATTTTCCTTTCTGAAAAAGTAGGATAGTATCAGAAAAAAGTATAAAATCAGTAGAAAACGGCAGAATAATATGATATTATATTATCATCAGGAAAGATGTTTGCCGTATAAAAATAGCAGAAAAAGGAGAATTTTATATGATAAAAAAATACATATTCGGAAATCCGTTTCCAACTGATGCAGTAGTAAAGGACATAGAAAAGTCCGAGGGAAATCTCCCTTATTTTGAAACTGACGGAAAAGGCAGTTTTACATTTGAACTTTCAGAAAATGATGTTATTTATGGTCTTGGTGAACAGATTAGAGGAATCAACAAAAGAGGCTGGGAATATATCGGCTGGAATTATGACAACCCCAATCATCAGGAAGATACACGCTCACTCTACGGAACTCACAATTTCATAATTGTACATGGTGAAAAGACATTCGGAGCATTTTTTGATTATGCAGGGAAAATCGTCTTTGACATCGGCTATACCAAAAGAAATATTATGCATATCTATGCAGATAAAAATGACCTTGCAGTCTATATCATTGATGGAGAATCCGAAAAGGATATTGTAAAGCAGTTCCGTCAGATAATCGGCAGAAGCTATATTCCGCCTTTCTGGGCATTCGGATACGGTCAGAGCCGTTGGGGATACAGGAACGAAAAGGATATACAGGAAGTTGCAGACAAGTATAAATCTGCCGGTATTCCTCTGGACAGCATATATTTAGATATAGACTATATGGAACGCTATAAGGATTTCACTGTTGATAAAGAACGTTTCCCCGACCTTGAAAGGCTTACCGCCGATATGAAAGCCGAAGGCATACACCTTGTACCTATTATTGATGCAGGTGTCAAAATTGAAGAAGGCTATGACGTATACGAAGAAGGTGTTGAAAACAATTATTTCTGCAAGAATGCTGACGGTGAAAATTTTGTCGGTGCTGTATGGCCGGGGAGAGTACATTTTCCGGATTTCCTGAATCCGAAAACAAGAGAATGGTTCGGAGAAAAATATTCCGTTCTTACAAAGCTCGGCATTGACGGTTTCTGGAATGATATGAATGAACCGGCAATATTCTACACAGAGGACAGACTTGCAGAAACTCTTGAAAAAATTGAGGAGCTGACTTCCGGCAATATGGGTACAGATGAATATTTTTCATTTACCGGAATGGTTGCAGGTCTTAATGGAAATAAAGGAGATTATGATAAATTCTACCACAATGTTGACGGAAAAATGATTAAGCACAGTGATGTGCATAATCTTTACGGAATGAATATGACACGCTCCGCATTTGAGGCATTGCAGAAAATCGAACCCGAAAAACGTATACTGTTCTTTTCACGCTCATCATACATCGGAGCTCACCGCTACGGCGGAATATGGCAGGGCGACAATAAATCATGGTGGTCACATATTCTCCAGTCAATGCAACAGCTTCCTGCACTGAATATGTCGGGGTTCCTTTTTACAGGAAGTGACACCGGAGGATTCGGAAGTGATACAACAGAAGATTTAATGCTCCGCTGGTTGCAGTATTCATTATTTACTCCTCTTTTCCGCAATCATTCCGCTGATGGCACACGTTTACAGGAGCTCTATCGGCTTGACAATATAAGCTCAACCGCTGAAATGATAAAAATACGTTACAGTCTTATACCTTATCTTTACAGTGAATTTCTGAAAGCTGTTCTGAATGATGAAATGATGTTCCGCCCTCTTGCATTTGATTTCCCGAATGATAATTATTCACAGCAGACGGAAGACCAGCTTTTTATTGGAAATGAAATTATGATAGCTCCGGTTTACAGACAGAATGCACTTGGCAGATATGTTTATCTCCCCGAAGAAATGATGCTTGTCAGAATGAGAAAGTACAATGACTTTGAAACGCAAATTCTGTCCGCCGGTCATCACTATGTCAATGCCGGATTAGATGAGCTTGTATTCTTCATACGCAAGGGTAAAACTGTTCCGATGTGTGAACCAGCTGAAAATACTGCAAGTATTGATTTCAGCACAATTAAGCTTATCGGATATTCCGACAGCAACTATGAATTATATAAAGACAACGGAATTTCTCCAAATCCGGAAGAAAGTCTTGAAATTATCTCTTTAAGCTGATTTTATTCTTATTCCGCCACTCTCTCGGGGAAATGCCGTAAATATTTCTGAATGCCCTTGAAAAATGGAATAATTTCATCGGCAATATATGTATCAATCTGATTCGGAAAAATCATAAAGCCCTGATTGCTTTTAATATGGTATGTCTGCGTATTGCCATTTGAATCATCGGAAAAGAGAGTTCCCGCACCCGAAATAACATAATGAAAAAGATAGTGATTTCTTGTAGCAGAGCCAAAAGAGTGGGCAGGTTTACAGCGTTCTCTGCCAAACTGGAAAAGTCCCAAATCAAAAAAATTTTCATTAGGAAAAACTGAAAACAATAAATCATTCATTAATAATCACCTTGCTTTAATCTTTTTATTTCCATTATATCACCATATATACCAAAATGCAATGTGATTTTACACATTTGCTTTAAAAACAGCAAAATGGTATAAAAATACTTGAAATCTGCTATTTACTGATAGCATTATAGATGATATAATATATTCAACTATAAAACGTAAATAACTTATAATGAGAAAATCAGATTAGATACCGAAAAATTATCACTTTTGCTACGTCTCTTTCAGTAGTTCCATCACTGCTGACAATGAGCGGTTGCGGTTCGGAAAGCAACGGAAAAACTGTTGTGCCAATGTTGCAGTACAAGCCGGAGGCGGTAAAGGCTTTTGAGACAATCGAACGCGGTTATCTTAAAAACGTACCCCCCGCACTTGAAGAGGTTGCAAATAGGGATAATTAAGATTTTTTTCAATCACACCACATTACAGCAGTATTGATTTAAAATTCATACTGCTTTAACAATAATAAGGAAGATATTTATTATGAAACTTCAGAATAAAATAATGCTTATAACCTATGCTGACAGTCTCGGCAAAAATTTAAATGAACTTCATGCTGTTCTTAACAAACATTACAGCAAGGCAGTCGGAGGAGTTCATATTCTGCCGTTCTTTCCGTCATCTGCTGACAGAGGATTTGCTCCTATGCGATACGACAAAGTTGACGAAAAATTCGGTACTTTTGAAGATATAGACGAACTTGGAAAAGACTACTATCTTATGTTTGACTTTATGGTGAATCATATTTCAGCACATTCGGAATATTTTCAGGACTATCTGAAAAACAAGGAAAATTCAGAATACAAGGACTTTTTCATAACATATAAGGACTTCTGGGAAAACGGAGAACCCACTAAGGAACAGGTTGACATGATTTATAAGCGTAAGCCGAGAGCTCCGTATATTGAGGCTGAATTTGCTGACGGAAGCAAGGAAAAAATATGGTGTACATTCTGCGAGGAACAGATTGACCTTGATGTCACAAAGCAGAAAACAAAAGACTTTATTAAGAAAACTCTTACAGGCATGTGCAGTCACGGTGCATCAGTAATTCGTCTTGATGCTTTTGCTTATGCGGTAAAGAAAGCAGATACAAGCTGTTTCTTCATCGAGCCTGATATATGGAATCTCCTTTACGATATTGAGGATACCGTCAAGAAATGCGGAGGGGAAATTCTTCCGGAAATTCATGAGCATTACACAATTCCTATGAAAATTGCAGAAAAGGGATTCTGGATTTACGACTTTGCACTGCCTGTAATGGTTCTTCATGCACTCTATAACCATAACGGAAAATATCTTGTAAAATGGCTTGAAAAATGTCCTATGAAACAGTTTACAACTCTTGATACACATGACGGAATAGGAATCGTAGATGTTAAGGATTTATTGCCCGATGAGGAAATTGAAAAGGTCAAAGAACAGATGTACAGCAAGGGTGCTAATGTAAAGAAAATTTACAGCAGTGAGGCATACAATAATCTTGACATCTATCAGGTAAATACAACATACTATTCCGCACTCGGCAATAATGACAAGGCATATCTCCTCACAAGGGCAATACAATTTTTTGCTCCCGGAATACCGCAGGTTTACTATGTCGGAATGCTTGCAGGCGAAAACGATACGGAGCTTATGGAACGTACTAAAAACGGCAGAGATATTAACCGTCATTACTATACGGCAGAGGATGTTGACAAGGAACAGAACAGGGAAGTCGTAAAAGAACTTAAATCCTTAATGGAACTCAGAAATTCTCACCCTGCATTCGGTCTTGACGGTAAAATGACAGCTTATTCAGAGGGAAATATTCTGAAAATCACAAGGGAGTGCGGAGAAAATAAAATCACACTTACTGCAAATCTTAAGGATTACAGCTTTGAAATCAATTAAGGAGTGCTGAATTATGGCAATATAGAACCGTAAAACCGTAAGGCTTTCGGGGCTTGACGAATCAGCCGAATATATGAACGCAGAAGACGGCGAATTTTATAAGGATTCATCTCTTATGAACAGGGGGAATACTTCTTACGAAATCATGGGGAGATTATTATCCCGTAGAAATTCACCTTAAAAAAGCAAATTAAAGTATTAAAGTATAAATATTTAACTGCATAGATTTTTTATCAAAAAACTGTGCAGTTTTTATTTTCAGCCTTAAAATTGTATTAAAATAAATTTAACATTATATCAGGTTTTGTGCCATTTAACATATCTTTTATATTTTTTTAATGTTTTTTTACGAAAGCTATTGACTTTTCGGAAATTTATGATACAATATTAATATAAAATTTGATTTAATCAATAAGGGAGTGTAAAAAAATGACAGACGAACCAGTCATATTAACCGAAAAGGATAAAATTGCTATCGAGATTATTAAGGCTGTACAGAGCAAATCCTTTAATCTTCAGACTCTCTATGACAAGCACGGTGAGGAAAAAGTTCATGATGCATTGATTTTCTGCACCGAAGAAAGACTTGTTAAAGGTGTCAGAGCAAAGGTCAAAAGAGACAACAGCATTGAAGTATGCGTACTTAAACACCCGATTGTCACATTCAGCGGATTAATTTTTCTCCACGACAAAGGCTGTTAAAATTTACATAAAAAGCAGTATCTTTAAAAAGGGTACTGCTTGATTTTTTTATATGTGCGATGTATAATGAAAATATAAAAAAATTTAAAAGGAGTCAGAAAAATGAATTTGGCATATACCGTTACACAGAATGAGCTTTCGGATATTCTGCTTAATATATCTCCTGTAAGACCTGTATTTATATGGGGAGCTCCGGGAATAGGCAAATCAGCTTTAGTTCATAAGTTTGCCGATGATGTCGGTCTGCCATGCGTTTCACTTCTCGGAAGTCAGCTTGCACCGGAGGATATTATAGGCATACCACAGATTGACGATGAAACTTCAAGATTTATGCCTCCGAAAATGATTGCAAGAAAAGAACCCTATGTTCTTTTCCTTGATGAGCTTAACGCATGCTCTCAGGAAGTTCAGAAAGCCTTTTACAGCCTTATACATGAACGAAGAATAGGCGAGTATCATCTACCTAAGGGAAGTGTTGTAATAGGTGCAGGAAACCGTTCACAGGACGGAGCTATTGTAAAAACAATGTCCACGGCACTTATTAACAGAATGTTTCACGTTCAGCTTGTCGCCGACCCGAATCAGTGGCTTGAATGGGCATACAGTGAGAAAATTCACAGCTGGATAACTGATTATATAACACAGCGTCCTGACCATTTATTTTCAGAACCCCCAAAAACTGAAGAACCCTATTCAACACCACGTTCATGGCATATGTTAAGCGATGCACTAAAAGAATACGGTGCAGGCGAAAAGGATATTCCCGAAAACATATTAAAAGTACTTGTATACGGTTCAATATCGGCACGGCATGCGGGAATGTTCCTTGCATTTATAAAGCAAATCGGAAACAAAAATCTTTTAAGTGAAATTATCAAGGGTGAAGCACGATTTCCGTCAGACCCCTCGCAAAGAGATGTACTCTATTTTGTTGCACAGAGCTTCCGTGGCAAGCTTCTTATGGAACTGCCGAAAGACAAGCAGAATATTGACCGTAACACCCAACAGTTTGTACACAGAGCTAAAGCTATGATAAAGGATTTATCACATATCAGCCTTGAAATTGCACAGATGATAGTTTCATCGGAGGACGACAAAGTTCTTCCGGAATGGTTTATGATAGAAATTATACGAGACCTGCCGAGACTGATTAAAAAATAACAGGTGATTTATATGGCTAAAACAAATAAAAAGGCTGATGACAAATTAAGCCCGGGCGAAAGAAATCTTAATGAAGGCATTAAAATAATAGAAAATCATCAGCTTTTCGGAAAACTGGATATTACTTTGCAGACTGCAAAAAAAGATGTTCTTTCAAAAGGAACATCAGCCATATCAGATGAAGACGGATTTATTATTTTAAATAAGTATGAAAATCATTCTCCGCAGGAATGGGCATATATAATAGCTCACTGTATGTTGCATCTGTGTTTTGACAATTTTGAGGAGTTCAGAAAAAATCAGTATGACAAAAAGCTCTGGAATATGGCATGTGATATTTATATAACAAAATTTCTTTCTGATATAAAATTCGGAACACCGACTGCCGAAATTACAGACAACAGCATTGTTTCATCGGGAGAAAAGCAAATATATGATAAACTTATTCAAAACGGCATAAGTCCGGAAAGTAATATATATGGGACTTCCAAAGCAGGCGAACCGGATATGATGTGGGATAAATATTACCAAAATCGCCAAAATTACCGATACGGAAACAATACAACATATGCCGTTAAATTTGCATATGCCGTTTCTGATTCTGTCCGAGCTGTTATAAATGAGGCAGGCGGAAAAACAGGAGAGAATAAAAAAAGCGTTCAGGTATTGGCTTCTGAATGGTTTATAAATCACTATCCACTTTTAGGCGGTCTTGCAACAGGCTTTAAAATAATTGAAACAGGCTACGGAAGTCATTCCGCACTGAAAAATGATATTTCCGTTGCGGGAATCAGTGTGACGGAACGTGAAATATATGTTAATTCCGCATCAGGTCTGACTCTCGAAGAATGGAAATTTGTTCTTGCACATGAATATCTCCATGCAGGCTTACAGCATCACGAACGCTGTAACGGCAGAGAACCATATTTGTGGAATGTTGCATGCGATTTTGTAATTAACGGCTGGCTGAATGAAATGCATATAGGAATAATGCCACACAGCGTTTTATATGATGAGAGTCTGAAAGGATTTTCAGCCGAGGAGATATATGATATACTTATAAAGAACTTACGAAAAAACTCAAAGCTTGAAACGTTCAGAGGATACGGAAAAGGAGATATTTTAGATGAAGGCTATGCGGAGTCTAAATTAAAGCCGACAACTCTCGATGATTTTTGCAGAAATGCTCTCCGTAGCGGTCTTGAGTATCATATCAGCAACGGCAGAGGATTTATTCCGGCAGGACTTATTGAGGAAATAAAAGCACTTTCAATGCCACCGATTCCGTGGGACGTTGAGCTTGCAAAATGGTTTGATATGAATTTCGCTCCGATTGAAAAACGCAGAACGTATGCAAGACCGAGCAGACGGCAGAACAGTACGCCTGATATTCCGAGACCGAGCTATGTAAAAGAAGATATTCCCGAATACAGCAGAACATACGGCGTTATAATTGATACATCAGGCTCAATGGATACAAAACTTTTAGGAATGGCTTTAGGTTCGACAGCAAGCTATTCCGTCGCAAAGGAAGTACCGCTTGTGAGAGTAGTTTTCTGTGATGCGTTCGCTTATGATATAGGATATGTTTCGCCTGAGGATATAGCGGGCAGAGTTGAAGTAAAGGGCAGGGGAGGAACAGTTATTCAGCCTGCTGTGGATTTGCTTGAAAAGGCAAAGGATTTCCCGAAAAATGCCCCGATTCTTATAATCACAGACGGATATATAGAGGAAAATCTCGAAATACATCGGGAACATGCCTTTCTTATTCCAAAGGGAAACAGACTTCCTTTCCGTGCGAAAGGAAAAGTATTTTATTTTGATGAGAAATAAAGGAGATAATTGTTATGAAAGTTATTAATATTCACGGCTATCACGGAAATCCCGAAAACAGTGCATATACAGCACTCAATGAGCTTAAAGCGGAAATTATTTCTCCATATCTGGATTATGATTCCGAAACACCGGATAACATTCTTGAAAATCTCTGTAAACTGATTAAAGAAAAAAATCCTGATATTATAGTCGGTACAAGTCTCGGAGGATTTTTTGCGACAATTCTGTCCGTAAGAACAGATATTCCGGCGATTCTGATAAATCCGGCTCTTATGCCGTTTCTGCACTTGCCCAGACTTGGCTATAAAGGAGATGTAAAGGCATATATATCATTATTCGGTGAGCTTGCAGGTCTGAAAACAGATAAAATACACACAATAATCGGCGGAAGCGATGATGTTATTGATACACATGACTTTACAAAAAATCTTCTGTATAACGAAAAATTCAAAACAGTTCCCGAGGGAAAACATTCGGGAGCAACATTGCCGTTAAAGGAATATTTCACATATGTTTTAAGTAATTACTGATACTTTTCAGAAAGACAGACAGAATATTTCTTTCTGAAATCTTCAAAAGTACCGTTATCAGGTGAATCCCTGATTTTTTCGGCAAGAGTATTATAAAAATACAGATTATGAATAACTGCAAGTCTGCCCGCAAGCATTTCCTGTGCTTTAAACAAATGGCGTATATAAGCTTTTGAGAAGTTACGGCAGGCAGGACAGTTGCAGTGTTTATCAATAGGGCGGGGGGCAGTTTCAAAGCATTTATTTGTAAGGTGCATAATTCCGTTCCACGTAAATACAGTAGCGTGGCGTGCGTTACGGCTCGGCATAACGCATTCGAACATATCTATACCTCTTGCAACGGCTTCTATAATAGACTTCCTCGGAAACTCACGGTTTTTGAACGAGTAAATAAATAATGAATTGATTATATATTTTGAAGATTTGAATACAATTATCATATTATTTGTCTCATGATATAATTTTTAGTAAGACAATTAATTAAAATATACAAGCTTTAATATTAAAATGTATTTTTAATCTGCTAATATTGTTTATCATTTTATATTTATTCAGATAGCAAAACTCAATATATTTTTTAAAATATCCATAAATATTTAACTCATTCAAAAACCCTGAATTTTTGCGGAAAAATTCTTGACAAATAAAAAAAATGTGATATAATTATATTTAGCTTATGTACATACAGCTTGACTAAAAACTTAATAAGTGTAAACGGTGCTTTGCTATGTATATTATATAACAGAGTTAAAAGGGAAACAGGTCAGAATCCTGTGCGAACCCGTCACTGTATCTGAGGAGTGCGGAGCTATTATGTCACTGACTTTTCTGTCGGGAAGGCTGTTCCGTGTGTTGATTCACAAGTCAGGAAACCTGCCGTTTATGAAGTACAGGAATGAAAAATTCCAAATCACGAGGTATTGATTGTACATTATGGCACTGTCATAAAAGACAGGGGCTTTGTTTGCTGTACTTTCTTTTTCTTCGGGAAAAGAAAGTATTTTTTTGTCAATGCCTTCTGATTGAAATTTATTTTAAATCAATCGGAGGAATATCTATTTATGAAAAGGTTAAATGCTATGCTTTTTGCTGTAACAATTACAGCGTCATTGATAACAGGTTGCGGAAGTTCTTCGGAATCAGTTCCGGATTCTTCTTTTGAAAATGTAAGTTCTGAATCGTCTGAAATTTCTTCATTTGCTGATGACGATGAAAATTATAATACCGGTGACGCATTACTTGACAATACACGCAATCAGGACGAAATAGGTGAAAATGAACTTCTTGTTTTAAGTTTCGGAACAAGTTTCAATGACAACCGCCGTCTTACTATCGGAGCAATCGAAAACGATATTGAAAAAGCTTTTCCCGATTATTCGGTAAGACGTGGATTCACTTCAAATATCATAATTGACCATGTAAAAAAACGTGACGGCGTATCAATAGATGATATTGACGAATCACTTCAGAGAGCCGTTGACAATGGAGTAAAAAATCTTGTTGTACAGCCTACACATCTTATGAACGGAATAGAATACGATGAGCTTGTCGGAAAAATTGCAGATTATTCGGGTTCTTTCGAGAAAATCTCAATCGGCGAACCGCTTCTCACAAGCGATGAGGATTTCAAGGAAGTTGAAAAGGCTATAACAGAATGGACTTCCGAATATGATGACGGTGAAACTGCCATATGCTTTATGGGACACGGTACAGAGGCGGAATCAAATGCAGTTTACACTAAAATGCAGGATATGCTGACTGCTGACGGATACAAAAACTATTTCATCGGAACTGTTGAAGCATCTCCGACACTTGATGACGTTATGAATGCTGTAAAAGCAGGAAACTATAAAAGAGTAATTCTTCAGCCGTTAATGGTAGTTGCAGGAGACCATGCAAATAATGACATGGCAGGCGATGAGGGGGATTCATGGAAATCTGCTTTTGAAAAAGAGGGTTATAAAGTTGAATGTCTTATACGTGGACTCGGAGAAAATGAAAGAATAAGAAATCTCTATATCAGCCACGCACAGAAAGCAATTGAATCTCTTTCCGGAATGTCTGCTACTCCCGTTCAGAATACTGAAAATACTGAAAAATCACCCGTTTATGCATCGGATTTGAATGACGGAGAATATAAAATATCAGTTGATTCAAGTTCATCAATGTTCAATATAACAGATTGTACCCTTAAAGTATCAGACGGAAAAATGACAGCCGTTATGACTATGGGCGGAACTGGTTATTTATACGTATTTATGGGCAAAGGCGAAAATGCAACGGAATCAGAATATATTCCTTTTGAGGAACAGAGCGATGGCACACATACCTTTACAGTACCCGTTGAATCTCTGAATACTGAAACAGACTGTTCTGCATTCAGCAAGAAAAAAGAGGAATGGTATGACCGTACACTTGTATTCAATTCTGATTTACTTCCCGATGAGGCTTTTAAAAATTCAGAAAATACCGAACTTAAAGACGGTGAATATACAGTAGAAGTATCTCTTGAGGGCGGTTCGGGAAAGGCAAAAATAGAATCCCCGACAAAGCTTACTGTTGAAAACGGTCAGGCATATGCTGAAATAATATGGAACAGTCCTAACTATGATTATATGATTTGTGATAATCAGAAATATCTTGCGGTTAATACAGACGGAAATTCTGTATTTGAAATTCCCGTTTCAGCATTTGACGAAAAAATAAATGTATCGGCAGATACAACGGCAATGAGTACGCCTCACGAAATAGAATACACACTTTATTTTAATTCAGAAAGTATAAAAAATGAAGAAGATTAAAATGCTTTCAGCTGTCGGAATCTTTCTTATGATTCTGACAGCTTGCAATAATCAGAAAGAACAGATTTTATCAAATCAGAAATCCATAGGAAATATGGAACTGAAATATGCTGAACAGTTTTCCGTTGAATACTATGAAAATGATATTTCGCTTGTAAACATAAAGGACGGCAGACAGTATATTATAGTTCCCGAAGATGAAGAAATTCCCGAGGGCTTTCCAGATTCTGCAACGGTAATAAAACAGCCTGTTGAAAATATTTATATATCCGCATCATCATCAGTTGATTTGTTTAACGGAATAAACTCGCTTGACAGTATATATGCAGTTTCCACCGCAAAAAAAGACTGGTCACTGCCGTATATTCAGAACGCTATGGACAGCGGAAAAATACTTTATGCCGGAAAGTATTCGTCACCCGATTATGAAATGCTTTTGTCAGGGAAATGCGGTCTTGCCGTTGAATCTACAATGATATACCATTCCCCCGAAATTATGGAACTTCTTGAAAGTCAGGGTATACCGGTAATTGTAGAGCGTTCAAGCTATGAGCCTCACCCTCTGGGGCGTATGGAATGGATAAAGCTGTATGGTCTTATTCTTGGAAAGGAAAAGGAGGCAGAGGAATTTTTCAATGAAAAATCCGCAGTTGTCGAGAATATAGAATCATTCGGAAATACAGGAAAAACAGCCGTATTTTTCTATATAACGTCAAACGGCTCTGTAAATGTACGCAAGACGGGGGACTATATTTCAAAAATGATTGAGCTTGCAGGCGGAAATTATATATTAAATGCGGAAAGCCTTAACGTTGAAGAAAATGCACTTTCCACAATTAATATGCAGTTTGAGGCATTTTATTCACTTGCAAAAGATACCGATTATTTAATATATAACAGTACCGTTGACGGACAGCTTGACACGCTTGACCAGTTAATTGAAAAAAATAGTCTGCTTGCGGATTTCAAGGCAGTACAAAATGGTGATGTATGGTGTACCGATAAAAATATGTTTCAGCAGACAACAGCAACAGCAGAAGTAATATCGGATTTCAATAAGATTTTCAGCGAAAGCACAGAAGATACCGAATTTATATATCATCTTTCATGACAGCAGAAAGGGAAATAATGAAAAATCAGAAAATATATCATATAGTCTGCTTTGCGATTCTAATTGGAATACTTATAATTTTTATTGCATTGAGTATCTATTCGGGGAGCATAAAATATCCGCCCGAACAGATTACAGAGGTACTTTTCGGAAACTGCATTGATAATTCAATAGTACGGATAGTAAAGGAAATACGTATTCCGAGAGCATTGGCATCGGCAGTTTTAGGAGGAGCGTTGGCAGTTTCGGGATTTCTTCTGCAAGTATTTTTTTCCAATCCGATAGCAGGACCTTTTGTACTGGGAATATCTTCGGGAGCAAAGCTTGCTGTTGCTATGACGATGATATTTTTTCTCGAAAGGGGAATGATTTTAAATTCTGCCGGAATAATGCTTTCTTCGTTTATCGGTTCAATGATTTCAACGGGATTTATACTTGCTGTTGCAGGCAGAGTGCGGAAAAGCTCCTCTCTTATTGTAAGCGGTATAATGATAGGCTATATATGTTCAGCCATTACGGATTTCGCCGTTACATTTGCCGATGATTCCAATATTGTCAATCTGCACAACTGGTCAATGGGAAGTTTTTCGGGAATTGATTCCGATGACATAAAAGTAATATCAGCGACGGTATTTCCTGTACTTGCTTTAACTATGGTAATGTCAAAGCAGATAGGAGCTTACCGCCTTGGCGAAACATATGCAAGGAGTCTGGGAATAAATATAAAGCTTTTCCGTATAATGCTGATACTTCTTTCAAGCATACTTTCCGCAACGGTAACAGCTTTTGCAGGACCTGTATCATTTGTAGGCATAGCTGTTCCGCACATTATAAGGGGAATCCTTAAAACATCGAAACCCTCTCTTATTATTCCGGCATCATTTCTCGGGGGAGCGTCATTCTGTCTGATGTGCGACCTTATAGCAAGAACGGTTTTTGCTCCGAATGAACTCAGTATAGGTTCAGTAACGGCAGTTTTCGGAGCTCCGGCAGTAATATTTATAATGCTCCGCCGAAAAAAAACGGAGGTTTAAATAATATGGAAAATCCTGTTTTGCATACGGAAAGCCTTTCAGTCGGATACGGAAGAAAAATTATTGTCGGAGATATAAAAATATCTGTAAATGCGGGGGAAATACTTACTGTAATAGGTGCAAACGGTTCAGGAAAATCAACAATCCTTAAAAGCATATCGGGACAGCTTAAAAAAATCTCCGGAACGGTATATATAGGCAGTAAAAATTTTGACAGAATGAGCAGACAGAATATTTCTGAAAAAATATCCGTTATGATGACCGACCGAATCGAACCGGAGCTTATGACTTGCAGGGATATTGTTGAATACGGAAGATTTCCGTATACAAGGCAGTCGGGTATTCTTTCGGAAAATGACCGCTTAAAAATTGATGAAGCGATGAGACTTGCAGATGTTTACAAAATATCAGAAAGAGACTTTAACCATATAAGTGACGGTCAGAAACAGAGAGTTCTTCTTGCAAGGGCAGTATGTCAGGAACCGCGGATTCTTATTCTTGATGAGCCTACATCATTTCTTGACATACGTTATAAACTTGAACTTCTGAACATTCTGAAAAAGCTTGTCCGTGAAAAAAATATAGCAGTCATAATGTCACTTCATGAGCTTGACCTCGTTCAGAGAATTTCAGACCATGTACTTTGCATTGACGGAGAAAAAGCAGACCGATACGGAACTCCGGAGGAAATATTTTCGGGTGACTATATAAGCAGACTATATAATATAACATCGGGGAGCTATGAAAGATGTATTCCGGAGCTTGAGGCGGTAAAAGGTACACCGCAGATTTTTGTTATTTCCGGCAACGGAACAGGAATAAATATATTCCGCAGACTTCAGAGAATGAATATTCCGTTTGCATCGGGAATACTTCACGAAAATGATATTGATTATTTTACCGCAAAAAGGCTTGCAGAAACTGTCATAACTGAAAAAGCTTTTGAACCTATAAGCAGTGAAAGCTTTATAAAAGCAAAAAAAATAATTGATTCCTGTCAGAAAGTAATATGCTGTATTGAAGATTTCGGAACGATGAATATGCTTAATAAAAATCTTAAAGAGTATGCAGAAGAAAAAAACTTTCTTATAAATGAAATGCAGAATGTTTAAGCTCTGCAACAGCTTGTCTGCAAAGTTCGGTGTTTATTTTAAATATATAAAAATCCTTTAAATGGAAATTTGCATAAAAACACATAAAATCCGGATTATATATCATTGATTTTTACTTAACGGATATATTATAATTATGTTATCAGTTTATGAAATTTTAAAATATTTTAAAGCTTGAAGAAGAGAGGGATTTTTTTAATGTTTAAAAAAGGAATAAAAAAAATGAAATCCGTTTTTGTAGGCGGTCTTGTTGCTCTTGCATCAATAAGCGTACCGCTTTCAACAGCCGTATCAAATACAGCAATGCTTAATGCCTCTGCTGTAAATGACAACTATGCAAAACTTTTACAGTATTCACTTTATCTCTATGATGCAAATATGTGCGGTTCAGATGTCGGAGAAGACAGTCAGCTTACATGGAGAGATGACTGCCACACAGGTGACGAGATAAAAGGCGGTTTCCACGATGCCGGAGACCACGCAATGTTCGGACTTCCGCAGGGTTATTCAGCATCAACACTCGGATGGTCATACTATGAATTTAAGGACGCTTACAACGCACTCGGACAGACTTCACACTTCAAAGCTATTTCAGACCACTTCTGCGAATTTTTCAAAAATTCCACAAAGCTTGACGGAAGCGGTAACGTTACAAATTTCTGCTATCAGAAAGGTGACGGATATGTTGACCACGAATACTGGGGCAAGCCTGAAAATCAGGAAAGTACTCAGGGTGTCCGTAAGATGTACTGGACATCATCAGGTGCAAGCGACATCGCTGCTGAATATGCCGCAGCTCTTGCTATAAACTATATTAACTTCGGAAACGCTGAAGACTTAAAGTATGCAGAAGCTCTTTATAAATTCTCAACAAAGTATAATCAGGTAGCAACAGACGGACCTGCCGGATTCTACGATTCCAAAGACTGCCGTGATGAACAGGCATGGGCAGCAGGCTGGCTCTATAAGGCTACAAATAATGAACAGTATAAAAATGACTGTGCAAGCAAGCAGGTAGAATATCTCGGTTGGGTTCACTGCTGGAATAACGTTGATTTAGGTGCAGCATGCGTTTATGCTGAAATAACTAACGACTGGAGCAAAGTAAATGACTGGATTGGTCAGTATACAAATTCAAACAGTTATTTCTTCCTTGACAAGTGGGGAAGTGCAAGAATTAACGCTTCAATGCAGATGACTGCACTTGTAGCCTCAAAACATTCAAGTGCAGACTATTCATCATGGTGCAAGGGACAAATGGATTATCTCCTTGGAAATAATCCGGCAAATACATGCTTTGTTGTAGGATATGCAGGCAATTCCGCAAAGAATCCTCATCACAGAGCTGCATCAGGCTATAACAGCTATGATGAATTTAAAAATATAAATACAGTAGGTTCAAACAGCAAGACTCTTGTCGGTGCTTTGGTAGGAGGTCCTACTGATGCAAACGGTACTTATGTTGACTCAATCAACGACTATGTATGCAATGAAGTCGCAATTGACTATAATGCGGGTCTTGTAGGTGCGGCAGCAGGTCTTTATGAAGTATACAAGAGCGGTTCACTTGATTCCAATATTGCAGGAGTAGGTTCTGTTTCAACTGACCCGATTGTTACTACAACTACTACAACTACAAATAAACCTAATACGACAACTACAACTGTTACAACAGCTAATCCCTCAACAGGTTCAGGAAAATATACAATAAAGCCCAACAAATCAGTAGTATACAGTCAGCTCCCCGAAACTGACAAGATGATTGGCTGGGACTGGGCAGACTTCGGAATTTCTGCAAATGAAAAGGTTTCAAAGGTTGAAGTTAAAATTTCATCGTCAAAGAATATCGGCAAATGGCAGGGTGCTTTCGGTACATCAACAAAGGTAGCACCGGGCTACTGGACACAGAGTGCTGAAATGGAACAGACTATTTCCGGGAACTCCGGCACAATTACATGGAACGTTGATTCCGCAACGGCTGATATAATTCAGTACAACTACGGCGGACAGCTTAAGTGGGGTATCTGGTGGATTGACTGCGACTCTTTCACAATTGACGAAATCAATGTATATACAGGTACAGGTTCACAGGTTACAACAGCAACTACTACAAAATCTCCTTCTGTAACAACTACAACAACAGCAAAACCGTCATCAAACGGAACACACGAAATCAAGCCTAATCAGACTGTTGTATACAGCAATCTCCCCGAAACTGACAAGATGATTGGCTGGGACTGGGCAGACTTCGGAATTTCTGCAAATGAAAAGGTTTCAAAGGTTGAAATAAATATTTCATCTTCAAAGAATATCGGCAAGTGGCAGGGTGCTTTCGGAACATCAACAAAGGTAGCTCCGGGCTACTGGACACAGAGCGGTGAAATGGAACAGACTATTTCAGGAAATTCCGGCACAATTACATGGAATGTTGATTCCGCAACAGCTGATATAATTCAGTATAACTACGGTGGACAGATTAAATTCGGTATCTGGTGGATTGACTGTGATACTTTCAAAATCGATTCAATCAAGGTATACACATCAGGCGGTACAGCAACCACAACTACGACAACTACTACAACAAAAACTACAACAACTACAACTACAATAAAAAATCCGTCAGGCGGTCTTAAGGGCGATGCCAACGGTGACGGTTCAGTAGATATAGCTGACGTAATTGCTATTGCTGCATATGTTGCAAATCCTTCACAGAACAGTCTTTCATCAGCACAGATTAGCAATGCCGATGTACACAATTCCGGTGACGGTCTTACAGCAAATGATGCTCTTAAAATTCAGCAGTATCTTGCAAATATATGCAGTCTTTAATCATCAGATTATACAGAATTTAAAAACAAAAATCACAGAGAGCCGGTTTAAAATCAGCCGGCTCTTTTATATTATATACTATAAATGAGCATTTCAACATCAGATTCGTAAAAATATACAAAAGCAAATCAA
>CAMDZD010000037.1 GCA_945910815.1 uncultured Clostridia bacterium | reverse complement strand
ACCATTTTCAAGTATTTTGGTCAAGTTGAGTTTAGTTTCCGAGGAAGTCTAATAATAATCGCACTGATTTCGCTTGTAGGAACTCTTGCCGGAAGTCTCGGCGGTATCCTTGTATCTTCCAAAATGACAAATTACCGCATTGAACAGCTTGAAAAGAAAGTTGACAAGCATAACAATTTCGCCGAGAAAATTCCCATTATCAACGAACAAATCAAAGTTATAAACCACAGGCTTGAAGATTTGGAGCGTGAACATCATAATGATTAAAAATCTCGCAAAGCTTATTGATGTCAAATCAATCGTAACGCTTATTTTAACGGTTGTTTTCGCCGTTCTGTCGCTTAAGGGTAATATATCACCCGAACAGTTTCAGACCGTCTTTACAGTCGTTATAAGCTTTTATTTCGGTACGCAGTATCAGAAAAACCGCCCGGAATAATTCCGAGCGGTGATAATTACTGAATATTAAGTTTGACTTTTAAAGCTTCCTGAAGAATTTGAGAAAAATTTATTCCCTGTTTTTCTGCCTCGTTATTGAGCCACGATGGTATTGAGAGAGTTTTTTTGACAGCTCTGTTATCAGTCGCTTTTCTGTATTCTGTTGTATCAACATCAATAAAACTTACAAAGCCCTTGTTTGTTTTAAGTTCTTTTGTTGGTTCAGGAATTTCTTCTTTTCTATCCTCTGCGATACAAAGCCACATTTCAATAGCATCTCTTGCCATTTCAATAGCGTCCTGTAAGCTTTCGCCTGTTGTATTGCAACCGCTTAAATCAGGAACAGAAACATAATATTTTCCGTTTTCAGATTCAAAGATTGCCGGATAAACATACTTCATAAGCATACTCCTTTACAATTTTTATTTATATTAAATCCCCTTAGGGGGCAGGGATTATTTTATCCCTGCCTCTTTGAGAATTGTGTCAACAGTTCTGTTATCAAGGTCTCCCTTGTGTCTTGGAATTGGTATTTTAGTACCGATACCGTCTTTTATGGCTGCATCGTGTTTTGCACCACTGATTATTTTCCAGCCATTTTTCTTTAAGAGTTTTTCAAGTTCTCTTTTTGTCATCTTTGCACCTCCTGTATATATTATAACACGTATTATTACGTATGTCAAGCCTTTTTTCAAAAAAATTTATATTTGTATATATGCACAATAATATCTGAATTATTTTGTGAATTTTTACAAATTGGAAAGGAAATCAGAATGAAAAATAAAATCATCAGTCTTGCAATCGAACAGCTCGGCAACGATTACACTACATATTGCAAGGATATGGGCTATAATTACCGCATTGAATGGTGTGCGTGCTTTATATCGTGGCTTGCTGAAAAGCTCGGAATTACCGATATTATTCCCGTTGATATGTCCTGTAACAGTCAGATTTCAAAGTTTAAAAATCTTGGCGTATGGCATACCGACAGAAATTTTCAGTCAGGCGATATAATCTATTACGACTGGGATATTTCAGGAGATGCCGACCACGTGGGAATTATTGAGAAAGTTGCCGGAAATACTCTTACTGTAATCGAGGGCAATAACGGTAATTATCCTAACGACCGTGTACGCAGGCGTGAAATCAGTTCCGCAAGCTCGCTGATATTCGGATACGCACGCCCCGAATACCCCTCTGTGACATTCAGAAAAAGTTCCGCCAACACTATTAACGTATTTCTGCCGACTCTTCGTAAAGGAGATTCCGGAAATTCCGTCAAAATTCTGCAGGCTTTTCTCATTGCTTATGAATACAGCACAGGAACATCAGGCATTGACGGAGAGTTCGGCTCTGATACTGAATCTGCTGTCAGACAGTTTCAGAAAAATTCTAAAATAGAAGTTGACGGCATTGTCGGAAAAGATACTTGGTCAGAATTATTGAAAAGATGAAAGGAGTTTTAAAAAATGGAAATCAGAGTAGAAAATTCAGAAAAAACTAATAACCTGACTTTCGGGCAGGCAATTGAAGCTCTCAAAAACGGTAAAAGCGTAGCTCGAAAGGGTTGGAACGGTAAGGGAATGTTCTTGTATCTCATAAAAGGCGGAGAAATTGCCAGTGCTTTAAAATATGGTTTCGGAGAATATGAAAACGAACCAACAATAACAGATTCAATTGCTATGAAAACAGCACAAAATACAATTGTTGTAGGCTGGCTTGCAAGTCAGACGGATATGCTCGCTGAGGACTGGGAGATAATCAAATAACAATGAAATGCCCTTATAATCAGAAATCCCTTAAACATATCGAATATACAGAAAACCAGATTATCGATGATGAAACAGGCGTTTGCAAAGGTCATTGTACAACTATGGTTGAAAAATATGAATACTGCGACTGCATAAAGGAAGATTGTGCCGTTTACTATGACGGCAAATGCCATTATAATGGATAAAATATAAGACCGCTCCGAAAGGGGCGGTCTTTTTTTATCGAATAAAACGGTACAAGTGTCTCACTTAGTGTCTCACTAACTTTTTAAATAAAAAAACAAGCCGTTTCTCTGTTTCAAGAAACGGCTATATTCAGCGGAAAGAGAGGGATTCGAACCCTCGATACGCTATTAACGTATACACGAGTTCCAGTCGTGCGCCTTAGACCAGCTCAGCCATCTTTCCATATAAGTGCGAGTGATGGGACTTGAACCCATACGTCGGTTGACACACGCCCCTCAAACGTGCCTGTCTGCCTATTCCAGCACACTCGCAAAGTACTTATACAGTATAACATATAAAAATGGATTTGTCAATAGAAATTGAAAAATAATTATTTTTTAATTATATAGTCTGATTTAGTCGGGACATGTCATATCGTTTTAAAGCGTAATATATTTACGGGCGAACTTTGTCCGCCCTTTGTTTAGCTGTTATTTATTCAGAATTGGAAAATATTATCTGCAATATACTGCTGAATCATCAGGCAATCGTTGGCATCAAGACCGTTTCCGGAATTATGGACATCAGCGTTAATAATACCCTGTTCGGAAAGGGGATTTTTTTCGGAATCTGCTACATATGAAGATACTGCAACAACATCGGCAATATTTACTTCTCCGTCCTGATTCGGGTCGCCTTGCAAGTCAAGAGCTATGACATTGAGATTGTTTTTTTCAGCATAAATTTCTGCCATTGTATTTTTATATCCATAGATAATAAAATCACTGCGGTATTGAAAGAGTTCGTTTACTGGAGGGGTATCAATACCCATTTCAAAATATTTATCAAATATTTACTATATTTCTGACAGCTTGACAGTAAAAAAATACTGTGATATAATTTTTTTATCTTGATATTAATGGAAAAAAGGGGATTTTAAAATTGAAAAATTTTGATGACATAGTTCAGAAAGCGGAAGAAATAAACAGTCTCGGAGCAAAATATCACGGCTTGCCGAAAGGAGATTTCAAGGATATTCCTTTCTCCGAACCCGATACGGAGGAGATTTCAAAAAGGGCGGAACAGATGAAAAGAAAAACTCTTAACGGAATATATATCGCTACGGGAATATTTCTTGTTTTTCTGATAATGGGAACAATAACCGGACAGACGACAGGCGGAATAATTCTTATGGGTATTCTGACGGCGGTTATGATTGCTTTTTCAATATATATGACATTGAAAAAGCCTGAAACAGCAAAAGGCACTGCCATATTCAAGTATGATGAGGGAAAAGTCGGAACAAGGCAGAAACATTATTATGTAACTGTAATTGTTGAGGGCGTAATTTATTCACACATACCGATACGCAGAAATGATTATGATAAAACTGAAGAAGGCACGCCGGTTCTGATAGAAAAAGTATCGGGCTGGGCTTGTGTGCTTTGATTAATAAAATTAAATTGAATAATATAAAAAAAAAGAATTATATGGAATATAACATTTCTGATTATGATTATAGTCTATATATCAGAATTTCTGATAATGATGTCACAGATACAGCCTCATTTTATATATAATATTCAAAGGAAAACGGCAGACTTGTAGTTATAGCAAAAAATACAGATTAATTATATTTTTACAAGGCAGTGGAGATATTCAACAGTCGAATCGGATTTGATATTTCTGTTCTGACTTTTATCAGCCTTAAATCTTCTGTAATCCTTAGTAAAGCAATGATATTTACCGTATTCCGACATAATTTCCCGTATAGTTTCAAGAGACATAAGACCTTCATTATTATAACTTAGAAAGATATATTTAAAATCTGCATCTGAAACAAGATTTCTGAAAGCTTTTTCAACAGTTCTCTGGGAGCAGAAATCGCTTTTCTGATTTTTATAATCCCTCAGACCTGTTTTTCCGTGGAGTATCGGATTGTCATATCTTGCAACAGTTTCGAGAACGTGATAATTAGCACCGTACTGCCTTGAATTATACGGGGGGTCTAAATAGAGAACGTCTCCGGAAATTTTTTTAATAAGACTGCTGATATTTTCATTGTATACTTTTCCTTTTTTACCGTCAGTAACAGGAAGAAGTTCAAGCTTAAAATCCCTGTCTGCCGATTTTTTTGTATGCTTGAGAAAAGCACCGTAAACGGAGGCAGTATTTGCATATTTGTCAATGGAATTTATAAGGCTTGCGAGAAAGTGGAAATATACATCGTCATTTATTTCGCTGTTTTTGCGTAGCTTTTCAAGTTCGGAGCGTACCGCATCGCATTTCATACCGTTTGAATCGGTAAAATAATTTCTCCCGCTTCCTGAACCCTTACAGTAATTATTATAAATAAAGCCTTTGGTTCCTTCGAGGCTGTTAAGATATTCCAGAAGACCTGTATCAGGGGGAACAGAATTTTCTATATAATGCCTGTTCAGAACATAGCTGTAATACTGTATATCATTTGATATGACATTACAGCCTTTTTTTCTGTATGAAGCACCTACCGCACCTGTTCCGGCAAACAAATCCGCAAATATAAATTCATTGCCGTCCTTGAATCCTGTTACTTCTGAAATTGTTTCATGCAGAAAATCAAGAAGTGAATATTTAGAGCCTATATAATTCATTTAAAATCTCCTTAGGATAATTTTTGAGTTTTAATAAAAGACAGCAGGGCGAACTGTGTCCGCCCCTTTTTTATCTGTTTGGAAGTGATTTTTTTGAAATTTTATCGAGATACATCAGTTCATCGGCTTTTTTAACAAGCTTTTCAAAATTCATTTCATCGTGAGAGGAAGTGGAGTATATCCCGACACTTGCCGAAACAATATAATTTTTGCCCGATTTGGAATTGTATTCATCTAAGTACCGGTATATATCGGATTTTATTCTGAAAGCATCACACGCACCTATGAAAAAAGCAGTCATTTCGTCACCGCCGAAGCGTATGCAGAGAGCTTTTTCAGGGGAGCATTTTTTAAGAGCCTGAGCCATAACATATATAGCATTGTCACCGGCATTGTGTCCGAAAGTATCATTTATATATTTGAGCTTGTCGAGGTCAACAAGAACTGTATTGAAAGGGAGCTTTTCTTTAACAGCCTTTTCAAAGAGATTATTCAGAAGATTAAAACCGCCGTTTCGTGTATAAAGACCGGTAAGGGAATCAAGCATATAAATGCGTTCCATTTTTTCCTTGAGCATAGTCTGATAGCGGATATTTTTAAATCCGCCTATTGAGTGGTTAAGAGAAAAGATAATCTGCGGAATCTGACAGTAATCGAAAGTATCAAAGCTGAAACAAACGTATCCGAAAGGTTCGTTGAGATATTCGAGAGCTATGAATATAATCGGCTTTTTGTTTTCGATAAATTTTTCAATATCGGGAACAATTTTTTTTAGCGGAAAATCGTATACATCGGATTGGTTTTCGTCCTTGTCAACAAAGACAGTCATAACGGATTCAAAAGGTTTCTGAGTATCAGTATAGCTTTCATCAAGAAAGCTTTTATTTACAAGGCAGTCAAGATTGTAGTCTGTGCTTGTTTTCCAGTCAATAACAGCCTGTCTTGTACTTTCGGCAGTATGGATTTTTGAGGCAACTTCATTTAAAATTTTCTCCTGGTCGGTATAGCGGTAAAAACGGCTCATAAAATAGCCGATAGAATCAAATGAAGTATTATGCGGACAGCCACAGGATTCCGAAAGTATGAGATGAGATGGGGGAACGAGATAATTTTCAGAGACCTTTTCGCCTCTGAAAGATTTAAGGATTATTTCAGTTATCTGTTCAGCCATATCCTCCGGAAGAAATGCACAGGAGGTTATTGCAGGCGAACACATATTTATTTCCTCAATACCGTCAAAGCCCGTAACAATAACTTCATCGGGGATTGAAATACCATGATTCATAAGCGAACGGCAGACACCGATAGCCATCATATCATTGGCACATATTATAGCCTGAGGAATATTTCCGCTTTCTATAAGCTTGTTGCAGGCATTGAGGGAATGTTCAAACCAGTAATCGCCGTAGCTGACCATATCCCAGCTGAAAGGAATATTATTTTCTTTAAGAACCTTTCTGAATATTTCAAGACGCCTTTCGGAAAAGCTGTTGCCTTTGAAACCGCCCATAAAGTGGGGGCGTGTTATCTTGTGAAATTCTATTACATGGCGAACGATTTCCTCAAAGCCTTTTTCATAGTCGCAGGTAATATTTATGCAGTTTTCATATTTTCCGTCAACGATTATAACAGGAATTTTCGGTGAACCTTTTTTTCGTATAATATCCTCGCTTACTGACTTATCCTTGATTATATCGTCCATAATTATAAGAGCGTCGGTAACATCAGTATTGATGAGGTCAAAAACAGCTACTTCGGCAGATTTGATATTATTATGCCAAAGCAGATTTTTACTGTACCAAGCCAAATCGGAGCATACATTGTATATAAACAGGGTACAGTTATTTGCAACGAGTTTACGGTTCAGAATTTCTAAAAATTTGTTATTAATGGGTTCGTGTATTCTTGAAATACACAGAGCAACAACTTTTTTGTCATTAATCATCATAATCACCTGCTTTATAAAAGGTTATAGTTAATTTTATCATATTTTGCGGAAATGTTCAAGTATATTCATCAAAAATTATTTTTTAATAAACAAAAAGCTTCCGTGTTTTTCGGAAGCCTTTTGTATTAAAGCGGAAACTGACTTTTACCCTCAACAATTTCATCGAGTACAAGGGGTATATCATAATCAGTAATAATCTGACCGTAAATGTCGGTTATTCTGAAAGTGAAAGGACCTGCACCCATATCGGAGCTTTCAAAATAGTTGTAATGACGGCGGGGGAGTTCAACAAATTCACCGTCCGAATTGAGATATTCAAGCTTTGTAATCGGATAGCGGTGATTTCTCACCTGAACACCGCACCAGTGCGGAGAGCTTCCCTCCTTGAATTTATATGAAACGGGAGCATTTTCGGCACTGTCGAGAGGGATAATCTTCCAGCTTACCGGAACTCTGCCCTTTTCGACAGGAGCAATAAGCGGAAAAGCGTCCGTATATAAATCGAGGTCACCTTTTTTTCCCTCCGGAAGAAGGTCTGTGACAAGCATATTTATAGTACCGAGTTCACCGGTAACTTCTATGTATGCACCGGCAAGCTGTGCATTGTTGTAATCCTCAAGATTCATTGCGACAATCCAGTAATCTCTTGATACAGGGTCAAGCATAGCACAGCCACCCTCATAGCCTCCGCCGTAGAATGTACCCTCGCCATAGTGTACAGTTCCTTTCGGTTCAAGTATGCAGGATTCATCAATCTGATTTCTGCATAAAAGAAAGTCAGAAAGAATTTCAGTATCTTTTTTATCAGATATGCCGTCATAATTTAAATCAGCATTGTGAAATTTCTGAATATCTATAAGGTCAAATACATTTACATAATTATCGCTGTTCACGTCCATATCCGTACTGTAACCGCTTCCGCTGAGCATAAGCGAAGCAGTAAGAACGGAAATTATTTTTCCTGAAATTTTCATATCAATCATACCTCAGAGCGTCAATAGGATTCATTTTCGAAGCCTTGTTTGCAGGATAGTATCCGAAGAATATTCCCGTAAGCATTGAGAATATAACGGATATAATAATAGCTGTAACAGACGGCTGAATCGATATTACAATAATATCCATATAATCAGTATAGATATTGTTTACAAGATATGAAACGATTTTTCCTATGAGTACACCGTTGAGAATACCGGTAACTATACCGATTACACCGCCTATAAGGCATATAATAACAGCTTCAACGACAAACTGCATTCTTATGGAGGAGTTCTGAGCTCCGAGAGCTTTTCTTATACCGATTTCCTTAGTACGTTCGATAATGCTTACAAGCATAATATTCATAACTCCGACACCGCCGACTATAAGCGATATTGCAGCTATAACAGATATTGCAATAGTTATGACGTTAAGAACGCTGTTAATCATTGAAAGCATAGACTGTTCATTTTCAACGTAAACTGTCCAGTATTTATTCTGTTCATACTGTTCCTCAAAGAAACTGCGGAGATTTTCTTCAGCCTGTGCAGAGCTGTAATCAGTATTCCAGAGAATAACCGCATAGTCATAAGTAGGATTTAAAACTCCTTTAAGTTTTTGTGCTGTGTCAAGCGGAATGAATACAGGCGTAACCTTGTCAATATCCTTTGAACCGGCAGGGAATTTTCCCATTTTCGCCTCTGAATATTCATAAACGCCTACTATTGTGAAATCCTGAGTTTCGGCATTGTTTATAGAAAATGTAATCTGTTTTCCGATAGGATTTTCACCGTCTCCGAAATACTGCTTTACAAATATATCAGATACAACGGCAGTATTCTTTTTTTCTGTATTGTCACGCTGAGTAATATTTCTGCCGTCTATGATTTCAATTTTGCCCTGTTCGAGATAGCCGTCAGTAGCTCCTGTTATGTTGGTTTTTATGTATTCATTTTTTGAATTGACCGTTTCACCGCTTGCATACTGTTCGGACATAGCAATTTTATACTGATTGGGATATTTTTCAAGCAGACTGTTGAACATATCATTTGTGAACATATCTTCTTCGGATATATACATTGTATCATAATATTCGTCCTCTGTCATACCGCAGTTTTCATCGTAAGGCTTTGAATTAAGCATAACATAGAAGTAGTTCATATTTATCTGGTCGAAAGTATTTTTAAGAGTCTGCTGGATTGAATTTCCGATAGTTGTAATAGTAATAACGGCACTTATACCTATGATAATTCCGAGCATAGTCAGGAGCGAACGCATTTTGTTAGCGGAAAGCGATGAAAATGCAAGTCTGATACTTTCAATAAAGCCCATTGTCTTTCACCCCCGTATCTGAAATTACAGAGCCGTCGCTTATGGTAACAATTCTTTCGGTTTCCTGAGCAAGTTCGGGACTGTGAGTTATAAGAACTATGGTTTTACCGTCTTCCTTGTGGAGCTTGTGGAATATATCCATAACAAGACGACCTGTTTTGGTATCCAATGCACCGGTAGGCTCATCGGCGAGGAGTATTGAGGGATTATTCGCCATAGCTCTTGCAATAGCGACACGCTGTTTCTGACCGCCTGAAAGTTCATTCGGCTGATGTGTGTATCTTTCCTTCATACCGACAAGCTCAAGGAGTTGCATAGCACGTTCGGAACGTTCACGCTTTGACTTTCCCGCATAAAGCATAGGAAGTTCGACATTTTTTAGTGCATTTGTCCTCGGAATAAGGTTGAAAGTCTGGAATACGAATCCTATTTCGGAATTTCTTATACGGCTTAATTCCTTGTCGTTGAGAGTACTTATATCAGTTCCGTTCAGAAAATAAGTACCCTCTGTTGGTCTGTCCAAAGCACCGATAATATTCATAAGGGTACTTTTTCCCGAACCTGAAGCACCTACTATTGAAACAAATTCACCTTCGTGAACGTCAAGGGAAATTCCGTTTAAAATCTGGAGTTCGTTCGGCTGACCGATATAGTAGCGTTTTATAATATTTTTCATAGATATTACAGTTTTACTCATCTTTGTTTTCCTCAACCTTTATAGTTCTGCCGTCGTGCATAGACTGCGGAGAAAGTACAATCAGGTCGCCCTCTTTTACATCAGATGAAATAATTTCCGTATAGTAATCGGATTCTATTCCCTTTTCGATTTCAACAGCTTCGGATTTATATGAACCGTCAGACTGCTTTCTTGCGATGTATATTTTATTATCTTCAGAAATTGCATCATAGGGAACGGCAAGAACGTTATCCTTTTCATCAGTAATGATTTTTACTTTTGCATTCATACCGATAAGAAGTGCAGTATTATTATCATCAACGGTTATTTCGGCAGTATAGCCTCCTTCATTCTGCGTGAGAGGGTCAGCACCGCTGAAAATATTGACTACTTTTGAAACAGTTCCCTTAAATTCCTTGTCGCCGGTTGCGTTGGTTCTTATAACGGCTTTCATACCCTCCTTGACGTTAAGAATATCAGCCTCCTTAATCTGAACATTTATTTTAAGGTTGGAGCTGTCCTCAATAGTCATAATAGCGTCAGTAGCGGGAATACTTCCTTCGGCAACATTGAGAGCCGTAATAATTCCGTCTCTCGGAGCTTTGACAGTACATTCGCTGATTTTTTCCGAAAGCTTTTCAAGCTGATTTTCAGATGAACTGTCAGTGTTGTATTTTTCGGAATTAATAGTGTCCTGTATGCTCTGAATAGCTGAATCGGCATTTCTTTCAGCACTGTCATATGAATCCTGAGCAGTCTGGACAGCATTGTCATAAGTGCTTAACTGACTTTCAAGTGCATCGAGTTCAGCCTCTGTTGATTTAAAAAGCTGTAAAGCCTCCTGATATTCCTGATATGTCATTTCATCGCCGGAACTCTGGAACTGATTGTATAAATCGTCTTTTTTTCCTGCATATTCGTTATATTTTCCGATAAGATTATTATATTTTTCATATGCCTTGTCACGTTCTTCAATGGCATTGTCAATATTTCTCTGAGCCTGTGCAAGAACTGCATTTTTTTCAGTTTTGGCATTTTGGAGATTTCTCTGATTGATTTCGTGTGCGGACTGGTTCATTTCATTGGATTTCTCAACAGTTTCTTTAAGTGAATTATATTCGTCCTCAAGAGCGGAGCTGTCGAAAATGCAAAGAATATCGCCTTTTTTTACATAGTCGCCGATACCGACATTAAGAGATTTTATTTTTGAATTGACTGTGCTTGTAATTTTTACTAAATTGTCGCCCTCGACAGTTCCCGAAACGCTTATGCTGTTTACAAGATTCTGCTTTTCGATTACAGCGGTTTCCGTTATCGGAGCTGTTGAAACATTCTGTTCCGGAGAGCCTGAGAAACAGGAAGTCAGAGCTACGGCAATAATGATAATAACGAGTATAACTGAAACAATAATTACAGGTTTTCTTTTTTTCATATAAAAAACTCCTTTATTTATTGTATTAATCGATTAGTACAGTATTATAATAACACAATGTTTTTGCTTTGTCAATAGCTTTTTGAAATTTTTTCCTCACATTAAGAAATAATTAAGAAAAAAACGGGGGATTAAGGAATTTCCGCCCGTTTTTTAATGTTTTTCAGCCTATAAGAATTTTTCCGACAGGTCTCTCAAGAGGTGAACGGTCTTTCTTTTCGGCAAGAACCATTACCATTGACATACCTCCGATACGTCCCGTATACATAAGCATTGCAATAATTATTTTTGAAAGAGTTCCAAGCGTCGGAGTGATATTCATTGAAAGTCCGACAGTAGCAATTGCGGATATAGTTTCATAGAATACCTCACGTATTCCCAGAGGTTCAGCGATACAGACTATAAATGACGAAACCAGTACAAGAGAAATATATACGCATACAATAGAGCCTGCCTGCTTGACGGCTGACGTGTCAAGCCTCTTTTTGAATACAACAATATTGTCATTGTTTCTTGCAAAGCAGAAATTGCTTATAAGGAATACTGCAAAGGTAGTTGTTTTAATTCCTCCGGCAGTAGAACCCGAAGAACCTCCGACAAACATAAGCAAAGCCGAAACTATACTTCCGGAATTGCTTAATTCCGACTGGTCAACAGTAAGAAATCCGGCAGTTCTTGTTGTAGCCGACTGGAAAAATGAACATAAAATCTGATGGGGAGTACTCATATTCGAAAAAGCGTGATTTCTTTCAGTAAAGAAAAATATGACAGTTCCTCCTATAAGCAGTATTGCAGAAGTTGAAAGAACTATTTTTGTATGCAGGCTGTAATTTCTGAAATGGAATTTGTTTTTAAGCAGGTCATTCCAGACAAGAAATCCAAGACCGCCCATAGTTATCAGAAAAATAAGCGTAAGATTTACAAGCCAGTCATCGGAATATGCGGAGAATGAAGTGTTTCCGAATTGTCCCATAAGGTCAAATCCTGCATTGCAGAATGCCGATATTGAATGAAAAACAGCGTACCAGATACCCTGTCCGAAATTCATCTGACCACAGAAACGTATTGAAAGCAGTACGGCACCGATAAATTCAAAAATAAAAGTACCTGCAAATATGTTTTTAAGCAGTTTGTTAACGCCGTCCAGTTCGATACTTCCCGCAGACTGCATAAGCAAACGTCTTTCGTGAAGTGAAGTTCCTTTTTTTCTTATCAGCGAGAGCATAACGATTATGGTCATAAATCCGAGTCCGCCTATCTGTATCATACAGAGAATAACAATCTGTCCGAAAAGTGACCAGTGCGAATAAGTATCATACACTGAAAGACCTGTTACACAAGTTGAGCTTACGGCAGTAAACAGGCTGTCAATAAATGGTGTAACACTTCCGTCCCTTGAGGATACCGGCAGTGTAAGCAGTACCGAGCCAATCAGAATTACAACTGCAAAGCTGAGAGCAATTATTCTGGTATAAGTAAATTTTTTTTTGATAATATTAAACATCATAAGTCTCCTTATTGAATTATATTCCTATATGATTATATATTATATAATTTATAAGTGCAATATCTTTTTGCCTTTAAAAGGATAATTTTACAAAACTTCGTCATTATGCACAAGGAAAACAATATATTATAATTAAATAAAAAAAATATATCTCAGCCCCTTGACAAATCTGTTACGTTAGTATATAATTATATTGTTGCTGATGTGGCACAGTAGGTAGCGCAACGCCTTGGTAAGGCGTAGGTCGACGGTTCGAATCCGTTCATCAGCTCCATTAAAAAGTCCGGAATTTACGTATTTCCGGACTTTTTTAATTTTATATTAGTTTTGTGTGTATCTTAAAATGCATTAATATTTCATAAAATGGGTGTCATAAATGAGTTCAAAAAAGAAAAAATTTTCTGAAACAAATGAACAGATAAGAGAAAGATTAAAATATCAATTAGATGGTACAAAAGAAGATGAAGAATATGCTTTAAAAATATTGATGGGCTTTGAGCCTCTTGACGAATGGGATTATATATCAAAAGTTCCTGAGGAAAGAAAAGAAAAGGAAAGCGAAAAATCGGGTTGAAATTTTCAGCCTGATTTTGATTTAAAAGCTACATGGACAATATTTATTTTGAGATTGACAGTAAGCAAAAATGTATACTGCTTCATTACAATAGATGAAATATTGCAATAAAATATAATTCTCACACGGGCATTCTTAACACATTTTTTTAAAAAATACTTGAAATTTCAGAATATATGTGATATAATTATATTTAATTAAGGAGCGATTTCTGTTATGAAAAAATATGCAATATATAAATCCGAGACAGGATATTATTACTACAGATATGCTGACTGTCCTGAACAGCTTGAAGATACAAAGCTTAGAAGCATAATTACTGAAGACAAGTTTCCTGTTCTGATTGATGACAAGGGAGGCTATTATCTTTTTTCCAAAAATGATTACGGATTCGTAAAAATCATTGAGACTGACGACGAATGTCCTTTGTCTCTGGAAGAAATGTATTTCAAAAATGATAGAAATTTCAGTCTCGGCTGGATATCTCCTGAAGGCGATACATATTCCTGTAGCTATACCAATCATACAAAGTGTGCGAAAATGCTTGCTGAAAAATTTTTTCGGGATTCAAAATTCCCTGAACATACTCTCGGCAGAGCCGGCTGGATTAAAGTTATTGACTCATGGGACGGTACTCAAAGAGAACATGGTCAGTTTGTATACTCATTTACCGACAAAATTACCAGATGTCAGGCTGATAAGCTCTTCGACCTCGGACTTTATAATAATGATGAAGTCAAAAAATTAATGCAAAACTGCGAAAATTACTGGTGATTCAACATTATATATAACGTGTCAGAAAACTTAATTGACAAATAAAGGAATATGTGATATAATGTAAATTAATGCAAAAATATGATTATGCCATATTTAAAAAAATAAAAAGGAGGCTGTTACTGTAAAAACATAAAGCTTTCAGTAACTAATTAAATATAAATGAATGAAGTCATATTTTTAAAAACATCAGCATTCGGAGGATACAATAAGGAAGATGTCGACAAGCTCCTTCAAATGCTGTATTCTCAGATTTCTGAGCTTGAAAGCCAGCTCAGAGAAATAAAATCCGCTGTTGAACAATATAAAACCGGAACAGAACAGGAAAAAATATATGAATCCATTCTCTCCGAAGAAAGAGCAAAAATTGCCGGATTGCAGACTGAAAATCAAACTTTATCCCAGAATCTTGAATCCCTTAGAGCCGAAAATATACAAAAGGAAAACGAAATTTCTGCCCTTAAAGAAAATGTTTCCGAGCTTGAACAGAATATTTCAGAATCCAATATGAAAATAGCCTCTCTTCAGACTGAGGACGAAGCGACCGCATTCAGTATGATATTCGTCGAAGCTAAAAAATCAGCGGATATCCTTATAAGCAAAGCCCAGAAAAAAGCCTCTAAGCTTGATGAAAATTCAAAAAAGCTCGCCGAAAATATAATCAATGACGCAAATAATAAAGCTTCTGAAATTACTGCCGAAGCAAATAACAGCTTAAAGCAAATGGAAGTCTCCTCCGAAAATATGAAAGCTCTTATGCTTGATGATGTAAATAAAATAAATCAGGTGTTTTCAAGGTTAAAGGATACCTTTGAGGAATTTAAAAAATCAGGAAATGATATAATCGGCAAATCAGAAAACATTCTTTCAGAAACAAAAAACACCCTCGAAAATAACGGAATCCCCGTTTTTAAGATTCCGGAAGAATATAAGCCGGAATTTCCTGACGCTCCTGCAAATGAATATGATGATGCGGATTTTATCAGCAATATTAATTCCGTTAATATAGTTTCAGATAATTTCATGGACGAATTTCAGGATAATCTCGAACGTGACATAATGGATTTTGAAGCAGGAAGAATTACTACATCAAGCAATGACAATATCAGTCTGGAGGAGCTTGCAAGACAGGCAGAGGCTATAAATGATAAAAAATCCAAAGCTCCCAGCCTTGAGGAAATCGCAAAACAGGCAGAAGATATCAGCCAGTAACAAATTAACCTCTGTATCCGATTTTTAATAATTTAAGGAGTCTTTATATATGAATGAAATAATTATAGTAAAACCTGAAAAATGCGTAGGCTGTAATGCCTGCGTGCGAACCTGTCCCGCCCCTGAGGCAAATATAACTAAAATGCTCGATAACGGAAAATTCGTTACTACAGTTAATCCGGAAAGATGTATCACCTGCGGTGAATGTGTAAGAACCTGCAACCATGGTGCAAGAGACTATATTGATGATACCGAAACTTTTATGTCACGGATTTCAAAGGAAACGCTCATAGTTTTAGCTACACCTGCTATAAAGTCAATATTCCCTACACAGTGGAAAAGTATTCTGAACTGGTTCAGAGTTAAGGGGTGTATAATCTATGATGTATCATTAGGTGCGGATATATGCACATGGGCTCACCTGAGAGCTATTGAAAATAAAGAATTCGGAAACGTTATAACTCAGCCTTGTGCTGCGATAGTAAAATATATCGAAATATATCAGCCCAGACTTCTTACAAATCTCTCTCCTATTCACAGCCCTATTGCCTGTGCAGTAACATACATAAAAAAATATCTCAAAAAAAATAACCGTATTGCTGTACTTTCGCCATGCATAGCCAAAAAGACTGAATTCGTTGAAACCGGTCTTGTTGATTACAATGTGACCTTCAAGAAGCTAAGTGAATATTTTGAAAAAAATAATATAAAACTTCCTGTAAATCCAGCTGATGATTTTGAATACGATTTCGATGAACAGCAGGGACAAGTCGGTGCAATATATCCACGTCCGGGCGGACTCAGGGATAATCTCTGGCTTCATAATCCTGATATAAATATTACCACTTCCGAGGGCGTTCATAAAGTATATCCTGAGCTTGATATGTATGCAAGTATGCCCGAATACAAGCACCCGGAAGTATTTGACGTTCTTTCATGTGAATTCGGCTGTAATGTCGGACCTGCCTCCGGTACAAGTCAGACTGTTTTCGATGTAATGGCTACTATGAGAGAAGTCGAAAAGGAAGCTAAAAAGAAACGTAAAACCGGTCTTTTCCGTTCGGGAGATGACAAACTCTTTAAAAAATTTGACGAAAAACTCAATATTTCAGATTTTATGAGGAGCTATACACGTACAAAACCCTCTCCCATTCCTAACAAGAGCCAGCTTGAACCAATATTTGAAATGATGGGCAAGCATACGGACGCTGAACGTAATTATAACTGTCATGCCTGCGGATATCAATCATGCAATGATATGGCTATAGCTATATACAGAGGTCTGAATACTCCGGATAACTGTATCGTTCACGCCAAATCTGTCCTTCTTGCAAGACACAGTGAACTTAGTATGCAACACGAAAAGCTTGCTGAAATTGCAAGTCAGTGCCTTGAACTTTCCGACAAGCTCAGAAATGACCTCAATGAAATTGTAGAAAATATGAATACTATCGATGAATCCACATCAAAAACCAGTCAGAAAGCCGGACAGGTTAACAGCCTGCTTAATAATATAGTCGCATTCTGCAATAATAACAGCAGTATGGATTCCGACAGCGTAAGACAAATGGTAAATATCCTCGAAACTACTATAAATGCATTCAGCGTTCTTGATGATAATGTAAGCACAACAAATGCAAGCACAAGAATTATCAATAATTCAATTGTCGAAATCAAAAATCTTGTTGACGATATAAATATTACTTTGCATAAAACTGAAGAATAATAAGGTTTTTCGACAGTCTTAACGGACAGCAATTGCTGTCCGTTTTAATTAAAAAAAGAATATTTATCATTTATACTTGACTTTTTCAAATCTATATGCTATAATTTATATTACAATGTGCCGCTGTGGTGGAATAGGCAGACACAAGGGACTTAAAATCCCTCGGTAGCAATACCGTACCGGTTCAAGTCCGGTCAGCGGCATAATTTTGAATATCACTTAAAACAGCTGTTATATGTTGTTTTAAGTGATATTTTTTGTTTTTTAAAATAAATATGTTTTAAATGTTTATCTTGTATTGTCCTCTTTTGTTCCTTGCTTTACCTCTTATAAACTCACTAATAAACTCACAAATTTTTCTTTATAAAAATACTAAAAATAAGATTGGGCTTGAATTTATTAAAAATCGTTTGACAAATAAAAATTTGTTTGATACAATATATTTATAAAATTTTAATAAGGGGTGTTTTTATGGTAACAAAAAAAAGAAACGCAAAATGGACAGGTAGTGTTTATAAAGACTTTGTGGGTGCAAATATTGCATTTCAGGGATTGTTTCAGGCAATGGAAGGTGGTATTCAGTCCCTTGTAATATCGGTATGCCGTCAGGTATTGTTTATATTCCCGTTTGCGTTAATCTTTTCAAAAGTTGCTTTAACTTATTCCGGAATGAAGTGGCTTTTATGGACTGTTTTTCCTTTTGCCGAAATACTTACACTTATTATTGCCGTGATACTTTTCAAAAAGCTCTGGAAAAGCAAAAAAATTTAATTGTTTTCATAATAACGGTTATAGCTTTCAATTTTCCAGAATCCGTTGTCATTTACAATATTTACTTCTGCACTTGAAACTGCTCCGTAATCCTCATAATCTGCAATGACAGTAAATCCGCTTTCGCTTGAATCCTTTATTTCTGTATCATTCGTCCAGTTAAAGCCACAGCCTCTGCCCTCATCGGCAACATAAAGTTCACCGTTAATTTCTTCAAAAACACTTTTTTCTCCGCTTGTAAGAAATGAAAAATAATCCCTTGCCTCTCCTGTCATATATGCGGATACGAAATTTTCAATATCGGCTTTTGAACTGTAATTTGTATCAAGAACCTTTCTGAAGTCCCTGCCGTTATATTCTTCCGTATTTTCATCATCGCTCTGAACTGCACAACCGCCCATTCGGTCAATTGTATCAAGATTTTTCAGAAGTATCTGCGTTGCAGTCTGAATATCCTCCGACGTGCTTACTTTTTCATAAGTATGCAGAGAAATATCCGGAATTTCAGTAGTTTCTGTCTCCGTCTGAACAGGTTCAGAGATAATTTCTTCAGTTCCGGAAGTTTCCGCCTCCGTCTGAACGGTTTCAGAAATAATTTCTTTGGTTTCTTCTGAAAAATATTCCGTTTCCGTCTGAACCGATTCAGCAACAGTTGTTTCAGATTCGGAAGTTTTTTCCTCAGTCTGAACCGGTGCAGTAGTAATAGTCTGAATTTCGGAAGTTTCCGTTGCGGTAACAGTTTCAGATGATATTTCCGAATTGCCTGTTATTTCCGTTCCTCCGCAACCTGCTGTTGCAATCGTCATACCTGCGATTAATGCAGTAATTAAAATTTTCTTTTTCATATTTTTTGCTTCTCCTTTTTTAAATAATATATCTATTTTTGCCGTTTAATTATAGCATATATTTACTCAATTGTCAATATTCTGACATAAAAATTATCGCTTTATGAGATTACAGAAAACAATATAAATAACGGGGAACACTTTAATTTTTAAGTTGACTTTATGATAAATATATGATAAAATAAAATCAGGAAAAATTTTTTATATGTCAGAATACATTCCGGCAATTTTCAATCAGGCAAGGAGAATTATATAAATGAATAAGGAAAACGCAAAAATCTTTGAACAGGACTTGAATAATAAAAACAAATCTTCGGGAACGGTTTTCGCTGTTCATTTGCTTATGAATAAAATATGCAGTATGCCCGACAAACAACTTATGCAGAATATAATCAACAAGCATCTCGGCGAAACAGACTGTTTTTGCTATGACGAAAAAACTGCAGGGTTTGCTGTTAAGAAATATTCTGTTAATTTTGAAAAAGATAACGGAAATATTCCACCTATGCTTATGATTACAGAATGTTCAGAGATTAAAAAGCCTGTTATGGACGAAATTTCTGCAAGTCAGCTGTGGGACTGTCCGGACGGTTCTGAAATTCTCAAAAACTGCAGGTATCAGGTTATTGCAACTGATATGCTTGCATCGGGACTGTACTATAAAGGCAGAGCGGAAATGCTTGTTTTGATTACATTGAGGCTCTTGCTGAATTATATCCGTCCTGCATTGCCTTGGTTTTTGAAACGTCAAAAAAAATGCTTTCAAGGGAAGATATTATAAAATGCTGTCTGCCTAAGGAAAAACGCTTTATATATTATGCTGTAAATGTCAGATTTTTTAATATACAGAATACAGAGGATATGCTGATTGATACAATAGGTATGAGTACACTGTTTATGCCTGACCTACAGTACCATTTTCACGGAATAAATCCTGATTCGGTTGTTAATCATGCTTATAATCTGCTTTCATATATTTACGAAAATAACAATCCCATTAATTCAGATGACACTGTTGACGGTATTGCTGGAAATTCTGTGAACAGCAGTATTCAGTGGAGCTTGCAGTATGAAGATTCTCTGATACAGCCCGCAAGAGAGGTCATTGATGTTAATACAGGAGAATATGCATCGGGTTCAAGAATGTGATTTTATAGCAATCCTAAAAATTATCACCTCAGACCAACAGCAGAAAACCATCCTAT
>CAMDZD010000036.1 GCA_945910815.1 uncultured Clostridia bacterium | reverse complement strand
CACTTACTACTGAGCAGTGCAAAAGTGCGGAATATCTGCAAAGTATTGATTTTCCCTGTGTGTCAGGTGATTTGGTATGAGAGACAGTTTTATTTTATCAGCTGATAAAAATAACGGCTATCCGTCATTTTCAGATTCTGTTGATTTGGAAAACACTGATTTTTGTAAAAATAAAAATCAATTTATTGCAAATAGCATTAACTATCCGATTTTTAAGACTTCAAACCTTGATTCAGTAAACATAGTAAATACAGCTTTTTACGCCGACGGAAAAAATTATCCTCAGATGAAAAACGTCAGATTTTCACTGCTTCTTGGTGCTTTCGCAAACGATACAAGCCTTACTAAAGTAGTTATCCCGAAGTCAGTCAAATTTATCGGCGAAAACGCTTTCAGGAACACGGCTCTTTCTTCTGTAAAAATATCTTCCGACTGCGTTTACAGTCAGGAAAGCTTTCCTGATGGCTGTAAAATAGAATTTTATTAAGGAGGTTCAAAATGCAGTATATAATAATGCTTTTAATCATTATCGGACTTGCAACAGCTGATTATCTGACGGGCATCATCAAAGCTTACTGCAAAAACGATATTTGCAGTTCAAAAATGCGTAAAGGCGGGCTGAACAAACTCGGAGAAGTCATCATAATGCTTACAGCCTGCGGTCTTGACATAGGTATTCACGCTTTGGGAAAGTACTATCAGGCAGTCGAACTATCCGATATTGCAGGAGCTGTTACAGCAGTAATGGTATTCACATACATAACTGTTATGGAAATAATCAGCATTTTTGAAAATTATACTGAAATTAATCCGGAAGCAAAATGGACGTTGAAGTTTATCCGGAAATTAAAACTTTTTAAAGAGGAGGGAAATTCAGATGAAAAATAAAATAATCAGTCTTGCAATCGAACAGCTCGGCAACGATTACACTACATATTGCAAGGATATGGGCTATAATTACCGCATTGAATGGTGTGCGTGCTTTATATCGTGGCTTGCTGAAAAGCTCGGAATTACCGATATTATTCCCGTTGATATGTCCTGTAACAGTCAGATTTCAAAGTTTAAAAATCTTGGCGTATGGCATACCGACAGAAATTTTCAGTCAGGCGATATAATCTATTACGACTGGGATATTTCAGGAGATGCCGACCACGTGGGAATTATTGAGAAAGTTGCCGGAAATACTCTTACTGTAATCGAGGGCAATAACGGTAATTATCCTAACGACCGTGTACGCAGGCGTGAAATCAGTTCTGCAAGCTCTCTTATATACGGATACGCCCGACCTGAATATCCAACTGTAAGTTTTGAAAACAAGTCTAAAATTGACATATCTTTTCCAACCGTCAGAAAAGGTGATACTGGAACGGCTGTTAAAGTTCTGCAACTTTCTCTCATTGCTTACGAGTATAATATTGGCAAATATGGTGCTGACGGTGAATTTGGATTTGATACTGAATCTGCCGTAAAATGCTTTCAGAAGAACTCTAAAATAGAAGTTGACGGTATTGTCGGAAAAGATACTTGGTCTAAATTAATGAATGATAAATAATTAAACCGTCCTTTCCGAAGGACGGTTTAACGTTAAGGAGTGATTCTATGATTACTATAATAAGCAAAAACTATAATACAAATTACTGTGTATTTTCGGTTGACTCTGTATCAGAACTGGACAAGCTTCCTACGACAACAAGCAGAGGAAAAGATAATTTAGCAACAATATCATCTTGTACTGCCGGTAGCCGTGCAATCGTGACAGAAACATCTGACAGGTATATTCTTAACGGCACTCAGAACAAGTGGATTTTAGACAAAAATTCAAGTTGGGGTACAAATATAGATATTGCTACAAGTGAAGATATTAACAACATAACCAACGAATTTTTAGCTTGAGAAAGGGGAATTTTATGGCAGATAAATTTATCACACTTGGAAATCTTGCTGAATACAGTTCTAACACTGATGAAAAAATCAGGGAATTTGTAAACGATAAAGTTTCTGAAGTGATTCACCCTGAATACACTCTTGTTAAAAGAGAGAGTGCAGATGACGGCTACATATCTTCTTATAATCTTACCAAGAACGGAGAAGTTGTCGGTTCTACGATAAATATACCCAAAGATTACCTTGTAAAATCTGCGACATTAGAAACAGTTACTGTTGAAGATACTCCTGTTGAGGGATATATCGTAGGAGACAAATATATAGATTTTGTGGTTAATACGGTTCAGGGAGACGAAAATACTCATCATATCTATTTACTTGTTTCAGACCTTGTCGATACATATAAGTCAGGTCAAGGAATTGTAATAAGCGATGATAATATTGTAAGCATTGTTGCACAGGACGGAACTATAACTGTTGGTGGCATTACTTCTGATGATTATACTGAATTTAAAAGTGCTGCGACAAAGTCTAATGATAATGAGACTGCAATTGATAGTATTAAAACCGAAATAGAACAGAATAAAACTGACATTTTAACTAACAAAAATGATATAAAAGACTTGCAAAACGCAAATTCTCTAAACGCAAAGGTCATTTTCAGCTTAAATCTTCAGCGTACAGGCAAAGTATATACAGTACGATTCCCCTTGTGGGAGACTTCCCAGACTTGCAACGGTGAGAAGCTTGACGATAACGAAGGACTTGTATGCAATCCGTCAACCGCTGTAACAAGAGGTATATCAGATTATGACGATATCCCGCTTTTCAGGACTTATGACTGTAATGCTTATGTCGATGATAACGGAGTACGTCACATAACGGCTATAAAAGGCGATAAAGATTTCAAAGATACCGGAAAAGTTGACGTTTTCGTTTTAGGAATGTCCTACTATGAAAAATGGTGGGAAGCTGACGGATACGCTTACTATTCCAGAACAGATATGCCAAAAGAGGGATACACTCTTGCTTCTGAATGTCGAACCAAAGACGGCGAAGACCAGGGATTCGCTCTTTACGGAAAATATATTGCCGGTGATATTGACGGTATGCCGTACAGTTCTAAAAAACTCGTTCCGGCGAGATATTGTTCAGGTCGTCCGTCGGGGTCACAAAATATCTCATACAGCGGAAATATCCCGTATTTCCATAAGCGTGGCAGTCATTATTCCGGAACATTTATGTCTGAAGTCAAGTATATAGCGACATCCTGGTGGCTGAAATATGGAACGAGAAATTCTCAATCCGTTATGGCTGGCTGTACAAATTACAGCGTTCAGTATGTTTCAACTGTTGCAGAAACAGATGTTAAACGTATTATTATTTCAAACGCTAATGCAAATTATTTTGATGTTGGTATGACGGTATCTATCGGAGATAACGGAAGTTCCGTACCTGATAGAAACAACTGGAATTGTCATAGCAAAGCAGAGAGTGCGACTATTATCAAAATAGAAGCCTATGATGAAAACAACAAGGCAATTTATGTTGATGTTGACACAGCGTTTAATACGACAACAACGACATATATATCGACTTTCCATTGGAGAAGCGGATTCAGTGATAACGTTCTTGGTCGTGACGGCTGTCCGTGTTCTTCTTCCAATGGATTAACTAACGGTAAATTCCCTATTGTTTTTCAAGGAATAGAATGTTTTGTTGGAATTTACGAGACTATTTCAAATGCCATTGCGGATATTGTTGACAGTTCCGGTACAAGAAATGTGTATGTCACAAACGACAGTAGCATTTTGACAAGTACCGTTTCTGACATAAAGGCAAAATATCAAAGACTTGACAATCAGATATCAGTCACAAAACTTAACAACTGGAATTATATAACCGCTGTATCTGTTGATACAGAAAACGGTGCAGTTATTCCTGTTACTTCGGGGCAACCTGGAAGTTCTTCTTCAACCGGTTACGCTGACGCTGTCTATGTAGATAATGGAGTGTCAGGTCAGAGAGAATTGCTGGCTTTCGGTACTCTCGGGCATACCTCGTCTGGCGGTGTTTCTTCCTTGCGTTGTAGCTTTGACTTGGGCTTTTCGTACTGGACTGTCGGCGGTCGCCTTTCTATCAATGGGTAGGGGGTGAATCGGCGACAGCCGAGAGGGGGTGCAACCCCCTTAATTAATTACAGAAAATAATTTAATATATATAAGGTTTCACGCTTGCTTGCTGGCTTTCGGTAATCTCAGGAATACCTCGAATAGCGGTGTTTCTTACTTGAATTGTAACAATGACTTGGGCAATTCGAACTGGAATGTCGGCGGTCGCAATTCTTGACAATATTTGATATTTTTAAGCGTGATTCGCACCTCGGAAGGGCAGTGCTTTTGCACTCTTTAGCGATAAAAAGCTAAAAATATTACGATACCCATAATCGGCAAGTAGCTTTTGCGAAAGCTGGTAAAGTAAAAGAAAGGATTTAACGGTATGAAAAGATACCTGAAAAACTTTAAATTTTCGCAATCTTTCATTACCTTTTGTATATATGAATGTCTGCGAAAAAAGTGGAAAAGAACAGATACTTCATACTTTTTCGCAGAATACATTCTGAAATTTAAAGTGTGCGATGAGGATTTACACACCATAGCAAAGAAATGTAAAGCAATTGCGTGTGATAAAGAATCCCGAAGTAAATTTGATAGTCTGATACAGCGAATATCTCTTGATATGTACAATGATATAATTAACCACAATATAGCTTTGACTCCAATAAAATACGAAAAAAGAATAGACAAATCCAATCACAAAGAACGTGAAATAGGTATTTCGAGCATAAAACAGCAAGTTTTTGATTATATTGCTGTCAATACCTGTAAAGAGATGTTTCTTGCAAAAATCGGATTTTATCAATGTGCTTCTTTAAAAGGTAGAGGTCAGCTGTTCGGGAAGAGAGCCATTGAAAGTTGGCTAAGAAAAGACAAGTCAGGAACTAAATATGCTTATAAGTGTGATATAAAGAAATTTTATCCCAGTATAAACCACGATAATATAAAAAGACTTCTGTCGAGAGATATAAAAAATAAAGATGTCCTGTATCTTCTTTTCACCTTGATTGATACATACGACAAAGGGCTGTGCATAGGTTCTTATTTATCGCAGTATCTCGCAAATTACTATCTTTCCTATGCATATCATTACATTTTGGAAAACTCATATACAATACGAAACCATAAAGACGGAACACATTCAAGAGAAAATCATATAACTCATATCCTGTTTTATATGGACGATGTTGTAATGTTCAGCAGTAACAAGAAATATTTGAAACGTGCTGTTGATGATTTGAAAAAATATCTCAAAGAGTTTCTGTTGCTTGAAATAAAACCAGATGACAGATTATTCAAGGTTGACGGCGACCGTATAGATATGATGGGATTTATAATCACAAGAGATTACACAATTATCAGAAAACGCATTTTCAAAAGAATATGCAAAATAATCAGAAAAGTCCGGAAAAATAAAGGGCATTTGACGTTCAGGCAAGCCAAATCCCTTATATCATACAACGGCTGGATTAAGTATACAAACTCTTATAACTTCAAACAGAAGTACAACATAAACAAAATTATGCACAACGCTAAGAAAGTGGTGAGCGACTATGAAAAAAGCAACATTTACAGAAAAACAGCCTGAATACAGATATTTTCCTCTTGCTGACGGCAATGCTGATGTATTTATTTACAGCTATATCGGCGAAAGTACAGAAACAACAGACGAATCTGAAACAACGGTATATGAGTACAATATGAACGAGTTCAGAGTTTCACAGAATCTGATTACAGAGGATATGGTTAAGGCTAATCCTATGAAATATCTTGAATATACTCCGATAAATCCGCCTACTGACCACGAACGTCTCGAAGCTATGGAACAGGCTTTTATGGAACTTGTAAGTGAGGTGATATAATGGTTAAATTTTATGCTTTACAGATACAGCTCGGAAAAATTACTATTGATGATGTTCCTGTCAAGTATCGTGAAGCTGTGAGAAAGTACTTGGAGGGAGGAACATAATGTCTGAAACAATTTCTGATGAAGAGTATATAGAACTTCTCAAGGCGAGAGGAGCGGAAAACGTAACCCCAAAACAAACTGCGTCCGAATCAACGATTGTTCCTGAGTCCACACAGTACCAGTATAACAAAGACTACTTTGTAGGAGACTATGTAACAGTTGAACATCAAAGATTCGAACTTAAACAGAAAAAAATACAGTTGATAGGTATGGTTGAGAGCTTCGACCAGAACGGAAGAAATCTCACACCGACATTCAAGGAGGTATAGCTTATGGCATTTTCATACGGATTTTTTAACGCAAAAAATCTCGACAGAACATATACTGCCGAGAATTTCTGCGACTATCTTGGCAGCATTATCTGTAATGGCATTCAGGATAACTATGGTCAATGCTTTGAACTTGCAAAAAATAATATGAAACTGACTATCGGAAGCGGTAAAGCCTGGATTGACGGTCACTATTTTGTTTCCGATACTGCATACACCTTTGACCTTTCAAACTATGTGAATGAATCACTTCCGAGATACGTTTCAATTGGTATCTGCTGTAATACGGGTGAAAATTACAGAAGTATCGGTTTTGAAGTGCTTGCAGGCACTCCGGCAACATATCCTTCGATTCCGGAATTTCAGAATACCGATGATAAAACATACCTTACGCTTTGCAATGTGATGATATATGCGGGTGCAACTGAACTTTCAGTTATCGATTATCGTGAAGATGAGAATTATTGTGGCTATGTAAAATGTATTCTCGGAAAATGCAAAGTATCAGAAATGCTTGCGGAAATATCAGCCATAAAACAAGAAATCGATACTTTGCAGTCCGTCACAAATCTGAATACTGAATCCATAAAAGAAACAAAAAACTATCTTTTCAATACTGCCGACAAGGTAACTTTTGAAAAGGACGACAGCGGAAACTTTATGTATAAGCTTCCTGACGGGACTTATGCAACAGGAGAAAAGAAAATCAGCGGTATTCCATATAAATTTGATTCTAACGGTATACTTCAGACCGGCTGGCAGACAGTTTCAGGAAAGCAGTACTACTATAATCCCAAAACCGGAAATATTTCACTTGGCTGGATAGAATACGAAAATAACCGCTACTATGTAACTCTTATGGACGGAAAACTTGTATCCCAGTACAGAACGATAAACGGTACTCGTTGCTGGTTTGATGAGTCAGGAGTTACTAAAGATAGCCAGTTTGTCTTCCCCGATTTGGACGATGATGGATTTATAACTTCTTCTGATGCATCGATTGTAACTGATTTCTATTCAAAAGCATCATCCGGAGAATACACTAACGACATAAGCGGTTGGAATCAGTACATAAGTGATAAATCAGGAGCAACACAGTCTGTAGTGTTCCCTGACGTTGACGGTGACGGAATTATAACATCGTCTGATGCCTCAATTATATCTGATTTTTATTCAAAAGCATCATCCGGAAAATACACAAACAACATAAACGGTTGGGAACAATACATAAGTAATAACTCAACCGGAACTGAAAGCTGAAATAACAAAAGCACACTCTTTCAATATATGAGAGAGTGTGCTTTTTTGTTTTTAAAGTTTTTTACATAAACATATAAAACCATTGCGAATTATCGCGTTTAAAGTTTGGTTTGGTGGAGGCGAGGAGAATTGAACTCCTGTCCGAAAACTCATTCATACAACTTTCTACGAGCGTATTCAGTCTATTAAAGTTCCCTGTAATTACCGCCGACAGACAGGCTGTAAAAGCAAGTAGTCCGTATACAACTTACCGGCACGGACACTCCGGCAAGACGTTCACCGCTAATCGACGCCTGACAGACAGTCGCGGTACTCTGTCAGCAGACGGAAGCAGACTTAGGCTGCTACCTGTAAGTTAGTTCTTACAGAAATATTTTTTCTAGCGTTTATATTTAAACGTACGGTACAGTTTAAAGAGATTATACCGGCTCTGCTCGCTTATCGGACTTCAGAATCCCCGTCGAAACCTTTACGCCCCCATTCAAATAGTGTTTTAATAATTATAGCATAAGGAATTTAAAAAGTCAACAGGAAAAATGAATAAAAAGCAAAAAAAATCAGTTATCAAGCAAAGCGTAACGCCTGCCGTTGCCAAGAGTAATATAAAGGAAATTATCTTCAGAATCTGCGTTGCGGTAATGGAGAAAAACAGGACAGATATATAAATTATTCAAATCATCATAAATATAATAAGGGTGTCTGTTTGTGGAATTTTCCTTACGGCGGACGAATTTTGCGTGATTCAAAGAATAATTATCTTTTTTTATGCAAGAAATATCGCAGTTGACCCCGAAATATTTTCCGAAACCTCCTAAAAACATAAACAAAAACATAAAAACAACCAGAATGATATAAATAATACCCTCAAGATTATTTTTAAGGCTGAAGCAATTAAGGATTACCAACGGCAATATTTTCAGAATCATAAGTAACAGCACACCAATCAGCCAGTACATACACAGCATATAAGTAAAGCGTCTGTTATCAATATAATTTATGATAATTTTTTTCTGTTCGTCGTCAAGGAAAAGCTGATATTCTGACATAATTCACTGATTCCGAATTTTAAGATTTCTGTCGATTTCACGCTTAGCATCACGCTTTGCGGAATCCTCACGCTTATCGTAAAGCTTTTTACCTTTGCAGAGACCAACCTGTACTTTTACTCTTGAATCCTTGAAATAGAGCGAAAGCGGAATAATAGTCAGACCGTCCTGCTTTACTGACCCGAAAAGCTTATTTATTTCACGCTTATGCATAAGCAGTTTTCTTACACGGAGAGGGTCACGATTGAAAATATTGCCTTTTTCGTACGGAGAAATATGCATACCTTTTATAAAGATTTCGCCGTTATCGATAGAACACCAGCTGTCCTTAAGGTTTACACTTCCGTTGCGGATAGATTTAACTTCAGTACCGACAAGCTCAATACCAGCCTCAAAGGATTCGAGAATAAAGTATTCATGTCTTGCCTTGCGGTTATCAGTAATAGTTTTAATTCCCTTGGTACGCATAAAGCACCTCCTAAAAAATAGACTGTAAGCATTATATCATATAACAATAAATTTGTCAAGAGCTGTATTTAAATTTTGATTGAATAGAACCGCAGACATTGTTTCTGATATTTGTTAAGATATTTTAACAAGGGATATATTTGAAAATGTTGCGTTATAATAATCCTTTCCTCCAAGCTGGAAGACTATCGATGCTGATGTGTCATCTTTATCTGCATTAAATTCGGTAATGCTCAGGGTTTGGTGATGTCGCAAAGGGGTTGAAATTGATTGCAAAAGGTGATATGATAAAATAAAAAAAGTGTGGTGTCCAAAATGGCAGTAGTAAAGGTAAAATGTCCATATTGTGAAATTGAAGAAATAAGTTTATATGGAAAAAACGCAAAAGGGAAACAAAGATATCTGTGTAAAAATGCCTGTTGCAGTCGAAAAACATTTATATTGGATTATACATACAACGCTTGCAAAAAGGGTGTAAAAGAGCAGGCATTCAATATGATTATGAACGGAAGTGGAACAAGAGATACAGGACGTGTTTTGAAGATATCACCTAATACAGTAACATCTATTTTAAAAAAACAAAAATTATCCTCATCAGGTTAATGAAAAATTGCTGAAAGAACTCGGTGATAAGGAAACAGATGTAACTATTTGCAATGCCCTGGCATTAGAAATGGATGAAATGTGGAGCTTTTATCACGATAAAAAGCATCAGATATGGCTGTGGTGGGCTGTTGAACATTCTACAAACACACCTGTTGCATTTACATTCGGAACAAGAGAACATCAATATCTTGATGAATTGCTGAAACTTTTAAAACCATTCAACATAAAAACTGTATATACAGATAATAATTTTGCTTATCAAAATAAAATTTCTCCTGATATTCTTATTCCTGGGAAAAAGAATACTCAAAAAATTGAAAGAAACCATCTGACCTTAAGAACAAGAATAAAACGTCTTGCAAGAAAGTCAATCTGCTTTTCTAAAAACAAAGATATTCATCAAACAGTTATTGCTTCTTTTATAAATATCTTCTTTTGGCGGAGAAAGTTACCAGATTTCAATTGATTTGCGACAGTACCCGTTCATTTCACACCACTGTGATACAGTCAATCCACTTTCTTTTCTCTGCTGTATCATTTCCGCCCATTGTCGCAGTTTTACGTCCTGCTTTATCTTCGCTATATCATTCATTCTTATCAACTCCAGTTAGACCTTTTTAGATTTGGTTTCCCGATTCTATTTTACTCTATTTGGAGTTACTTGGATAGTGTGGTGGGTTATCGGGCGGTTACCCTTTCTTTCTGTTCCTTGAGTTTGTGGTTATTCTCATTATAACTTATAACAGATTGAGGCGGTTTTTTCTATATTTTTTTCGTCGAACTAACGTTGAATAAATATAAAACAATTTTTTACTCATTCAAAAACTCTGCTATACGAAACATTTTCCACAAGCTCCCCGTAGACCAAATATCGCTGATAGTTGTCGGGGTAGGGGTGGCAGGTGGATAGAGTGACAAGACTTCTGCCGGGTTGAATGTAGATATTTTTGCTGTCGTCGGGGGCGATTATTCTTGTCTCTACAACCTTGTACACAAGGGTTTCCCATAAGTTTGTAATGCGGATTTCGTCGCCCTCTTTAAGCTGAGTGATTTCCTTGAACATATATATGCTCTTGTACCTGCTGTGGGCGGCGATAACGCAGTTGGTGTTTTCTCCTCCGACGGGCAGAGAGGTGTTGGCAAGATAGGTTGCACCCTTTGTCATGTTTTCCGTGGAAGCTCCGTTGTAAATAGGCAGCTTTATATCAATGTCAGGAATTGTAATATAACCTAGAATATTGGTGTCGACCCCATAATCGGACAGCAGAAAATCGGGCTGCTCATAGGACAGCTGGTCTATAAGTCCGCTCTGTCTGTTGCGGAAAAGCCTGTCATTGTAGTCAAACATTGCCATGCGGAGGTCAGCATAGGGTATGGGCTTTTGGGAGGCGGTTTCCTCATTATTGGAACTGTCATTTTCCACCCTTTTCAAGCCTGCGGATTTAAGCTGCTCAAACTCCTCGATGGTGTTTACTGTCTGTTTATCAAAGCTTTCTTTCAGCACAATGGGGTAAGAGAAAAACCCAAAACCCACAATAAACAGGATAACCGCCATTATTCTAATCAGCATTCTCATACTTTTTTCTCCATACTAAATCTGAAATTCCGCTTCCCACAAGCAGTAGCACAAACACAATCGCAATTCCCATTGCGGCAAGATTTGTGTAGTCCTCCCATGTCTTTTTCTTCTCGATTTTCGGTTCTTCAATGGGAGCGTCCGCCTTTTCCTCGATTCGCCTGCCGTGAACTAACAGACGGTGGGTATTCTTGCCGTATGGGGTGCAGGTGATAAGGGTAACAATGTCCTCCCCTTCCTGTATGAAAAGAGAAGAGCTGTCCTCAGGCTCGACAGTCTGGATTTTGTACACCTGATAGGTTAAGGTTTCATCAAGCACATGAATACGGAAAATGTTCCCCTCCCTCAGCAGATTCAGGTCGGTAAAAAGCCTTGCAGAGGGCAGACCACAATGTGCCGATAATACCGCATGGGTGTTTTCGCCACCTATGGGCAATGAGGTGTTCTCCAGATGTCCAACACCGATTTGCAGAGTTTCTTCCTTTGTGCCGTGGTAAATGGGCAAATCCACATCAATGGCAGGAATTTCTATATTCGCCATTACTTCATCAAATGCTAAAAGCTCTGTATACTCCCCGTCCGTTATGGGATAAGCATCGGGGTCAAAAGGTTCGGTAAGCACAACCGCATTTTCAAAAAGGCTGTCATTGTAACGCTTTACCAGTTCCTTTTCCTCCGCTATCCTTTCGGGACTTATGGCGGAAAGCTTTTCCGTCTGCTGAGTTAAAGCCTTTGTGCCGTTTTTCTGATAGAGATAATTTGATAGGGTTGGGTAGAGAAAAACCGCACCGCCTACAAGGAACATCACTATTGTAAGAATTGTCGGCAGATACTTTTTCATTCCCTTGCCCCCTTTCATCATTTAAGAAACAATACGCCACCCTGTCAGGAGGGGTGGCGTAATAAGTTATTATTTCTTGCATTTTGTCTTGGACTTCTTGCGTGAAATTACAAACAGGAACACTGCACCGCCCATAAAGACAATACCAATCACGGAAAAGAACACAATGCCCTCTCCGCCGGTTATCGGGAGTGTTAAACCACTACTGTTTTCAACCTCTACGGTATAAATGCCTTTAGTTGCTACAACATCAGCGTCAGTAAAATGTACCTCTTTCGCACTGTCTAAAATGTTATAACCCGTAGGTGCTTTTGTTTCTACGAGGTAGTAAGCATATTTGTTACCGTTTGCTTCGTATTTTGAAAAGGTTGCTACACCTGTACTATCAGTAATAACATCGTTTTCAAGCTTTATACCTTGTATACTTGTGTGAGGAATTTCAACTGATAAGCCAGCAGTAATTTCTGCCGGTGTAGCGGTTCTGTATAAATCAAACTCAGCATCAGCAAGTTTTTTACTTTCATCACCTGTAACATGCTTATCAATCTTAATTGCAAAGGTATTAACCTCAACTTCACTTGTTTTTTCTTCATTTGAGCCACTTACATAAGGATAATTAGAATAATTAAAAGTAGCAGTGTTGGTTTCCTTAACATTTACTGCTGTTGTATCATCATTATTAAATGTTGCGGAATAGGTGATAACAAGTTCCTTTCCGGTATTTTCAGACCAGCTATTAGTATACTGCTCTGTGCTGACACTGAATTTAAAGGTGTATGTATCAGTGGGTGTAGGTGTTGTATCAAGTGTGTAAGCATTTTCGTTAACTGTTGTGCCTTCGATAGTAGCACTGATTGAATCTGTATCCAAAGTCAGACCGTCAGAGAGAAGGTCGGATACATAGAATGACTTATCTATAGCTTCTGCACCATATGTAGGAATATCTACTGTAATAGTGTAGTTTACCTTTTCACCCTTGGTTACGCTTGTTTTATCGGCAGTCTTTTCAATAGTAGCCTCTTTATGCTTAGCATTAAATGTTACATCATCAATTTCATATTTTTTTGTTTCTGAATTTACCGTAGGTTCTACTTTCTGAAGCATAAGCTGATAAACTGAGGTTGTAGTAGTAGGACGAATAAAATACTCGCCCATTGCAAGGTCTGAAAAAATAGCTGTGCCGTCTGCGGCAACAGTCTGTGTACCTACATAAGAAATAGAAGAAGTATTAATGTATTTAGGGAGACCCGCAAGAAGATTTTTCAGGTCATTTGACTCGGTTGTAAGTTTGGCAAACTGTTCAATGGTATATGCCTTATTTACACTATTTGTTACGCTGTTTTTCTGCTCAAAATAATCGGCAAAAGCACTGTTCCATGCATATGTAAGGTTGTTAGTGCTTGCATTATAAGTAATATCAATAATCTTATAAGCCTCAAGAACATCACCCTTAACAGCATTTTCGACTGTTATAGACGCCGTTGAACCCTCAACAACATCTCTTTTTGCCGCAAACACGCTCATTGGAGACAGAACCATGGTTAAAACAAGTGTCAGCAGTAAAACTGCTATTTTTTTACTTTTCATATCAATTATCCTTTCATGATTTATTATTTCTATAACGGCTAATTTTTATGTAAAACAAGCCGATTACAGCTAAAGCTAAAAGTGAAAGTCCTGCTACTGTATAAAATCCGCCTGTGAAGGACGTTCCCGAAACGGGTATATCAAGTGTCAGGTAATTCGCAAGCTCAATATTGACCTGATTATCCGTGATGTCATTTGGTATGTTATCATCAATCAAGAATTTGTCTAATGATTTGTCATAAGTGATTTTCAAAGGTGTATCAAGCAATCTGTATCCCGTGGGGGCTTTGGTTTCAACAAGATAATATTCCCTGTCGGTAGCAAGCACCGCACCGAAATCTGCAACAGCCTTAGTATTATCTGAGTTTAAAGCCGTGGCAACAGTTTTGACGGCATAGCATTTTATGTTTTCTTCGCCATAGACAATGGTTTGATTTCCTCCGGAATCTTTATAGTACAAGGTGAACTTTGCATTTGGAACGGGAATTTTATGTTCCTCTGTGGATTTGTCTCCGTCAATCTTGCTGACATTAAGGGTATAAGCTTTTTCAAAGCGTGCGTAATAGGTAGCGTTTCCTGTGGTTGTATAGCTTATGGTTGCACCGTCATTTATCAGCATATCATCGGAAACTTTATTGCCTTCCTCATCATACCAGCCGACAAATTGGTAACCTGTGCCTGCTGTAGCAGTGGAACTTATTGGCGTACCTACCGCATCAATATAGTCGTAACGTCCGAGAGTGCCTATTTCATCATCGGTGGTGTTCTCCCAATTTTCGCCGTTATATATCTGACGAATATAGGTCTGTGTAACGCTGTTGGAAAATCTTGCGTAATAAATGTTTATATCCTCTTTTTTTTCAGTATAGGTGAAATCGTCATTAGTGGTAATAAGATTTCCTAATTCGTCATACCAGCCCTGAAATGTATAGCCTTCGTTAGTAGTTGCTTTGATAACTATTTGTTCATTGGTTGCGGCATGATAGGATTTTCCGCCGTTTTGGTTATACGCTCTGTTGTAGTTCTCGTCTGACGTATCAGTCACATTTGTAAATTCAACCGTTCCGCCGACTTCGGAATAATCATAATCAGTTCCGTTTTGAATCTGCGGAATTATCGCCTGTCGCCACCGCCATTGAGCCATCATGGTAATACCCTTGTGGAAATTGGAATAAACCGGGTCTGTTGCGGTATTATTTATCCACGTTACACCTGTATCTTCGTCATTCTCCGTGTCGTGGGTTATAACCTTTTCCAAATCCGCACTGCCTTGGTATATGTCGAAATGCTGTGCCTTTGTGTCGCCGTTTAGTCCGCTGAAGAAGTAATTACAAGCTATGGTATGTTCAGCAGGGAGAATCAGACTTCCCAGTTGGTCTGCATTAATTTGTTTACCTGGCGGAATATTATTAATGGTATCGCCTGTAAGCTTCCAGCCCATAAATTTCCAGCCATCGTTCTGTCCCTCCGCTGCGTGTGACACATAAGGGTAAATAAACAATGTTCCTGTGTTTGCACTTGCTTCACTGTCGATAACAGGCTTGAAGCTGTAGACATTTTCCGCTTCGTCCGTATTGTATATTCTTTCGACTTCATACGGCTTTCCGCCGTTCGGGTCGTAGGTTACAGTAGGGCTTTTGATGAACACAAAGTGCAAATCCGTTGCCGAAGTCACAGTCTCCAGAGAATAGGTATAAATAATATCCCCACTGTCATTGATAGTTTTCAGCCATTTACCTTTTTTTTCTTCTTCGGTCAGACTGCCTGTGTCATCTATTACATTTCCGGTCAAAGATAGAAATTCTGTAACAGGATTTCCGTTTTCGTCTTGCTTTGTGTAATATACGCCGATAAATTCACAGCCGTCATCAGCGTCCTTTTTTTGCACAACAGCCTGAATTTGCAGAGGTTTTCCGTCTTCTACATATGTAGCGAGCTTGTTGTCGATAGTGACTTTATGTCCGGTGGTGCTGCCACTACCTGTGGTTGTACCGTTACTTCCGCCGACAACTGCACTTCCGTGGGTGGTGGTACTGCCCGACAAGGGGTGATAAATCTGGAAGTTTATATTATCAAGAAAGTTTCCGTAGGTTTTGGCTTTATCGGCAGAGGTTGATGATTGATAATATCCCACCGATACAAAACCGAATACGGTTTCTGTCTGACCTGCGGGAACGGTATAGAGATAATCCTTACTTATATCGACTTCACCACTTCCGCTTCCGGCAGAACTATCAGCATTGGAACCGTAAGAATTCCAAGGGTTAGTTCCGCTTGTGGCTTTTGAAGAAGCCATTATCCATATTTTCCATTCCTCTGTATAAATGGTACTGGGGGTGAGACTAAAGGCATTGTTTCCGGCATTATCTTCAAAAGTACCTTTTGCAGCAAATTTTTTGCTGTAAACGGTAAGCTGTTCGCCCTTGCCTGCTGATGTTTTAACGGAAGTTTTTCCCTGTGCAATCAGCCAGTCAACCATCTGCATAAACTGGTCTCTGCCTTCTTTACTTGGCTTAGATGGGTCAACGCTCTGTTGGGGACCTATAATCAGAGCCATAGTGTCCGTGCCGTTTCGTCCGCCGTGGTCTAAGCCCCATTCGTAAATGCTGGAGGGAGCGGTCTTTACATTCTGATACAGTGTGCTTTCCTCGTCCGCATTCAGCTCTGCGGCATATGTTCCATCAGTTGGAGTTAAGGTTACACCTGGAATATAAGTTCCGGTGTTGTTTCTGAACATCTCGATTTTTCCCTGAAAAGCCGTTGTATTCCAATAAGGAACGGCACTTTGGTCAGGTTGTTGGTAGTTGGAAGTCCATGTCTGTCCATCTTCAAAGCTGCCGTTTTGCAGACGGTTGACAACTGTTTCTGTGCTTTCAGCTGCTGCGGTAATGTTCGAGGGTGGCGTATTGAACAGGGGAAAAATACCGGTAAACAGCATAATCACTGCAATAAAAAGAGACAGCCGCCGCAATATACCGTTTTGTTTTCTCTTTATGGATTTCAATTTATACATGGCAGATTCATCTCCTTTTTAAACTTTCTCTTTTTATACATTAATTAATATTAAAGTATTTTCCGGCAGTAAACTCAGCCCAGGAATAGTTGGTCATATATTCTCCTTTGAAGGAATTAACAGCAACAGCGTCCATATTTTCAAAATCATAGGCATCGCATTTTATACGGCTTATATCTATTGCCAGATGATTCCATGATTTAATGAGCAGTTCACCGATTCCCTCGTCATTAAGGGTATTTCTTAGTGAAGAAATAACCGTTGTGGTCATATTTTTAAGTTTCTGGTCATAGGGTACATCTTCCCAGAGTGTGCTTGCTATCTGCTTGGTCGTAACCGATGCTCCATGCCTGTCAACCAGAAAAGCAAGTAGCTCTTTAGATTTTTCACGCTTGAAAATAACAGGTTTTCCATCAACAAAAAACTCAAAATTTCCGAAAGTCTGCACACGTATATCACGTTTGAGAGTTGTGGCAGTCTGTCGCCAGTCTTTAACCATTTCATCAAGAACACGTCTTATCTGGTCTGCATTAACAGGTTTTAAAAGATATCCTTTTGCAAATAATCCAAATGCATCATAGGCGTACTCGCTGTACGCAGTGCAAAAAATGAGAATAACATCAGGAAAAATAACTTTCAACTGGTATGCAAGCTCAAGACCGTTCATAGATTCCATTTTTATGTCTAAAAAAGCATAGGAAAGAACGGCATCGCTTTTTTTAAGAGATTTCGCCCATTCAAGTGCAGACATAGGGTTTCTTTCACATTTAAGCTTATACCCCGGAAAAACTCTGTTTAACTCATAAGAAAAATCGTCCAGCACCAGTTTTTCATCATCAACCGCCAGTATATACAAAATCATTCCCCCCTTTAATTTTTTTCATGGTGAATATATTTTCACCGTTTATATCTTCCAGACTGATTTTTTAATATTTAAATTAAGAAGCGATTTTTATATATTGTAACACACGCAGGACAACAAATGGACACATTTTCAGAATGCTTTTTTTATTTTTGATTGGATTCTGTTGCAATCATAACAATATTTTCCGTAAATAAAGAAAATCACTAATTATTTTACACCAAAATATATTTTCACGGAAATGATATTTATTTATTTTCACAATTAAACATTTAAGTTGCTTCTTTGTTTTTAAAAAAAACTGTGCAAAATGTAGAATTTTCCTGAAATTTATAGCGGAATATACTGCTTGATTTCCATTTGTTGTCCATGACAGTATTAAAAAAGCAAATAACCATGGAAAAAGTATTCTGAAGTATTAATCATATGTGATTTAAATTTACACACCAGTTGAAATTTTATCTGCCATATGTTATAATAAAATAAAAAAAGGATGTGTAAATTTGAAAAAACTAAATCCAAATTTAATAATTTATCCGGTGTTAATAATTTTATCTGTTGTTTTGATTTTTGTTATGATACATAGGGATACTCAGGCTACCGAAAGCATACCTTTCAAAGTAACTTTTCAGGGAGAATATCAGACCGGTGACGGTAACTGGCGGAAAATTTCTGAAAGCCAAAAAATATTGTTCCAAAACGGAGAAGTTCATCTTAAGGGCTATTTTCAGGCTGAGACAGAGGATGGAGAAGTCGTTGGAAAAGTTCCTGAAGGTGCATCAATAATTGCCTATTTCAATCATATCGGCGGACAAATGAAAGTAAATGATGATATATACGTTTTTGATATGGAAAACAAATATCTCGGAAACAGTTCCTGTGGTGAAAACTGGATTTCATTTTTATGTCCTGCTGACGAGAATGAAACAGTGGAAATTGTACTGATAAATCCTCATAAATACGGAAACGATGATGCCGCAAATAAATTTCTGGAATCAATGCACATTTATTCGGGAAACGGAACTGTGTTTGAACATCGGATGTTAAAAGAAGGTTCAATTCAGAGAAATGCAGGATTGGTGATAATGATAGTATCGTTTATAATGCTTGGTGTGGCAATATTTTCTTCAATTATCAGAGTGCCGCACAGCATAATGCTCTGGCTTTTCGGACTTATGCTTTTATCCGCAGGTGGATACTGTATACTCGATTCTCAGAATTTCTGTCTTTACGGATTCTCAACAATATTAACTACCACAACCAAGAATTTATGCATAATTCTGTACCCCATGTTTATATTTCTGCTTGCTGTAAATTGCATGAGAAATAAATATAGAAAAATCGGCAGTGCAGTTACCGGAGTATACGCAGTTGCGTCAATTGCAGCGATAATTACTGCGATTATATGGAATATACTGATATATGATTTGATTTACTATTTGTTGATGCTGCAATTTTCAGTGGCATTAATACTGATTGTTCTTTGTGTATTAAGTTTTCAGGAATCAACCGCAGTGCAAAATATAATGATTGTTATTTGTCTTGTTTCACTGCTGGCACTTGACACGGATATCTTTGCAGTCCTTTTGGGAATATGGGTTTACGGCTGTTGTTCAAAGGTTGTATTTGCTGTAGTATTTATTTCTGCACTTATATATTCAATGAAAGTTATCCCTGAAAATATAAAATCAAGTATTCATGAAAAAGAACTGCTTCTGAAACTACAGGAAAGCAACATTTCGATTATGTTAAGTCAGATTCAACCTCATTTTCTTAACAACGTATTGAGTGCAATACGTTCTCTGTGTGATACTGATATTCAAAAAGCCCGTGATGCACTGGTTGATTTTTCAGCTTATCTGCGTGAAAATATGGACTCCATCAAGAGCAGCGAACCTATCCGGTTTGAACGGGAGCTTTCTCACATAAAAACATTTATAAAACTGGAAAAATTAAGATTCGGAGATAAAATAAATATGGTTTACGACATAGCTGAAAGTGATTTTAAAATACAGCCGCTGACTATTCAGCCTATTGTTGAAAATGCCATAAAACACGGAATCAGCCGAAAAGAAACCGGTGGAACAGTAACACTTAAAACTTGGGAAGAAAATGGTTTTATTACAGTTTCCATAGCGGATGACGGTGTCGGATTCGATGTAAATAAATTCAGAACATCGGGAGATTCACGTTCTCACGTGGGAATTGAAAATGTAAAAAGTCGTATTGAAAGTTATCCCGGTGGTAAATTTATAGTTGAAAGCGAAAAAGGAAGGGGAACTATTGTTACGATTAGTTTCAAAAAATAAAGCTATTAAAAATCATTGTCTTTGCTAATGACTTTGTGTATAGAATCGTCTATCGGTAAAATGTATTTTAAGTAAATTTTCTAACTGTTCTTCGATAGCGTTTTCTGTGTACATATTATATTTTGTGGATAAATAACACCGCAATATGTATTTATAGCAATCCTAAAAATTATCACCTCAGACCAACAGCAGAAAACCATCCTA
>CAMDZD010000035.1 GCA_945910815.1 uncultured Clostridia bacterium | reverse complement strand
TATACTATAAGTATTATAATTAAAAGTTTAGTGCTCATAGTGTCGCTTCCGGAGACTGATGAGGACAGGAAACGAACGAACCGAACGGTATAAAAGAAGAAACTGCCCCACCGAAGATTATCGGTAGAAGCAGTTTAGAAAGAGGAATTATATGGCGAACATGAATGTGGCGACGTTTATTGGACACATCGAGTGTTATGGCGTTGATAAAGCGGAAGTGAAAGCGAAATTAGAATGGCTGATGACATCGCAATGTCGCCGGATTTCTATACTCACGCAACTTATAGAACGGAAGACCATTTGACCCATTATTTAGCCTAAAACTGCAAAAGAGAGGCGACCAGTAAAGAACGACCCTTTTGCCACACTTTAGGTGATTGATATATTCGACACCTCATGGGGTTTTTCGCACAAATCCGACGTATTATATTGAAAAGTTAGTGATTTTGTGCTATGATAGAATATGTATAACTATATTAACCCGGACTTTGCTGTATTTGGATGTATGGAGGCAGGAATATGACAGTCAGATATGATAAGCTGTGGACTCTTGTAAAGCACAACAAAATGAAAAAGAAAGACTTGGCTGCAGCTGCCGGCTTGTCGCAATACACCATGACTAAGCTAAATCAAGATAGAATTGTTTCCATGGAAGTGATGATACGGTTGTGCAAAGTCTTCCATTGCGATATTGGAGACCTTATGGAAGTAATCGAAGATGATTAACCGCATTTATAGAGGCACGGAGGATTAACTTATGGCACAAGAAACTGTACAGGTCGGAAAATACACGCTTGAATCACTTACCACGGGTATGTACTCTGACCCTAAAATTGTTTATAGAGAATACATACAAAACAGCGTGGATTCTCTGGAAAATGCTGTTTCTTTGGGATTACTTGAACCGCAGAGTATGCGGATTGATATTGTTGTAAATGCGGAAGAATCCTACATATCAATTAAGGATAATGGAACAGGTATTCCCTCAGAGTCAGCAGCAAAAACTTTGATGAACGTGGGTAGTTCAAAGAAAAGAAACTCAAATAACCGAGGTTTTAGAGGCATCGGGCGTCTTGGCGGCATGAGCTATTGCGACACGCTCGTCTTCACTACTTCTGCCGAGAACGAGGCTGTAAAAACAATCGTTACCTTCGATTGTAAGAAATTGAGACGCTTGCTTGTGCCCGGCGAATACGAGGACATGAGCTTGTCTGCCGTTTTGGAAGAAATCACAACAGTCGAAACCTTGTCAGAAAAAGCAGAAAAGCATTATTTATGTGTCGAAATGAAAGAAGTAAATGGCTTTTCTGATTTGTTGGACATTGATGCGGCGAAAAGTTATATATCACAGGTCGCCCCGTTACCGTATCAATCAAGGCATTTTATTTACACATCCCAACTTAAAGAATATCTTGTTCAACACGGTTATTCTGTCGAGGAGTTCCCTATATTTGTAGGCGAGGACGAATATGATTTAGAACCTGTTTATAAACCCAATAAGAGCAGGTTTAGGTCTGACCGAGGCAAAAAAACAGCCGATGAAATTACGAGTATGTCTTACTTTGACATCACGATTGACGGTGAGTTGTATGCCTTGGGATGGTATGGCAACTGCGGTTGGTATGGTTTCTTGTCGGACAAAGAGTTGTCTGGCTTCCGAGTTCGTAAAGGTAATATCCTAATCGGTGATAGCAAGACAATGAATGTCATTTTTAAGGAAGCTCGCTTTAATGGATGGACACAAGGTGAAATCTTTATTGTAACAGACAAGCTAATCCCTAATGCTCGTAGAGATGATTTTGAGCAGAACGATGCTTATTACAAGCTGATTGATAAGCTTAGTAATGGCGTTGGTTTAGAGATTGCTCGTACAATTCGTGAGGCTTCTTTGACAAGAAACAATCCTAATGCAAAGGCATTGCGTGAGGTTGAAAAAAAGATTGCTGAAGCTTCAACCGCTGTGACAGAAGGATTCAACTCAACCGTTGATAAAGAAAAACTCATTGCTACTCTGACCGAAAGTGCAGCCTCTCTTAGTGGTTTGCGTGTGAGCGAAGACCTCTCACAAAGAAAGCAAGAACTTCAAGAGAAAATCGAGACTGCAATAGATGAGGTTACAGAAAGCAAAAACTTCAAAATAAATCAAATCAATTCCGGCATAGATAAAAAGAGTAAACAAGTTCTGAAAGTTGTAAGTGATATACTTTCCAGAAAACTTGCAAAAGTTCTTGTGGATGAAATTATCGAGGATATTGTATCGGAGTTGAATAGAAAGTAGGTTTACTATGGAAATCCTCCCTTCTGAATATCAAAACATCGAACTTTCGAGATATGAGAAGATGTTTGTACGCCATGCTATTTCCAATGATGGGTATGGCTTTCTTTTGCTGAACGTAAATCCGACAATGATAGAAAACGAAAGCATGAATGTCGTGATTACTTCCAGAGGGGTGGTATTCTTCAAGTTCTTTGAAGACTTCTCCGATGCGTCTTTGTTTGGGATGACGATGCAGCCTTATACACAGTTTGTTTATCCTACAGCACAGAAAATCATCTCCGAGAAACTCTTGGGTAATAAATCACTTTCCGAGAATGGAACTAAATTAAAGTTTCCAATCAATATTGTCCATGTTTTTCCAAATCTTAAACGTTCAGATGTTGAAAAGACGAATATAAACAGCGTGAAGGATTTCGTAGAGAAACAATGTTTGTTCTCTGAAGAATTTTCTGAACTGCGTCAAGGTTTTGGCGGCGTTATGGATAGGCTTCTGGATAATACAATCATAACGGTATCTGCTAACACGATGCAGATTTCCGACTTGAATGTAAACTCTGTAATGCAGAGAATTGCACCGGAATATGTTACGGTGCGTGTAGCCTGCGTTGACAGCAAAGAAACCACTCCCGGTGTTGATAGTGAGCTACTTGTAATTGACGAAAAAGACGTTGTTGTTAAAGCTTTCAGACTGGACAAGGAACAAATCAATATCGTTAATCGCATCAGTAAAGATGACCCAAATCAGCTAATATTAGCCTGTGCAGGTTCTGGAAAAAGTGTTTTGCTTATTTCTAAATGTTTTAAGGCTGCACAGATGAACCCCAATAAAAAGTTCTTGATAACCTGCAGAAACGAAAACCTTCACTCTCTATATACATGGTTTATTGACCGAGCCGGTCTTCGTGAAAAAAATGTAGAGTGCATGACATTCCATACCCTTTGTAAAAGATTGCTTGAAAAGAATGGTTTTGTTGCTCGTTATGGAGACTTTGACGGGTGGGTTCTATCCGCTATTGATAAAGTAAATCAAGGCAGAATCCAAGACCGATATTACGGAATATTCATTGATGAAGTGCAAGCGTTTGAACCCGAATGGTACAAATTCTGTTTCAATCTGCTTGAAAACAAAAACACTAAAGACCATATCTTCGTTATCTGCGGAGACAAAACGCAACGCTTGGATAAGCTGAAAAAGCGAGGACAAGCCCCTTGGCAGGTTGGCGAAGGATACCCAAGCTACAGAGGTGGCAACAAAAACATCCGAATTGAAAAAAACTATCGTAACTGCATAGAGATAAATGAATATATCAATAGGTATGTTTCTAATGCCAAGCAATACCTGTACGAGACCCGGAAAGATTATGAAATTGACCCCGATATGTTTTTGAGAGGTCAAGCAGTATTCCACGGAGCCGGTGTTAAATATATACAGTTGCCGATAAAACAGACAAGTTGTGAAATTGACACCATCGTTCAATCTATCAATAAAATTCACGATGAAAACGAGATTCCTTACGATGAAATTGCTGTAATTATGTACCAGGGACAGTATCGCAAGAAAATCCCTGGATGGCTGGATAAGCAATACTATCTACAGCAATCTTTGGAAACGAGACTTCGCCTTGAAGATATTCCTTGTTGCAGACTCTATTCAACAGATGCAGGATGGCAAGACCATTTTGGTGAAACCGGAGGGGTTCGACTTATCAAGTTCCAATCCACTCTCGGTTTGGATTTTCGTGCCGCTATTATATGTGGCTTGATTCCGTTGGGCGAGTATGATGAAATTAAAAATCCTAATTGGGAGCAGTTGAAAAACAACGAGGACAGTTACACTAATGCTATAGCCGCCACGCAGAGCTGCATCCAAAACCTCTATGTGGCGTGTACACGAGCCAAGGAAGTTTTGTACATAATTGCTCCTGAAACCGAGAACGAATCTGTATTTATGAAAATGCTGAAAGATTCTATCTAATGAGAGGTAGGCAGCTATGAACCTAATTGAGAATAAAACAAAATTTGCACATATAAATATGCCTTCCTGGGGCGTTGGAGTGTATCGCAAATCAGACGGAGACTATATTACTGTTGAATTTGAAAACGCCGGCATCAAAAAGTTAAGCAAAGCTACCATCAATTCAATGTTGATGCCCGTAGGAGGAACCATCGAAACAACGCCCACTCCTGCTCCTAAAAAGCAGAGTGCTACTAAAAACACCTATGCTCCCGTGAATGACCATAACGGTTCTCTCATTCAGTATGACGGAGAGGCAAGTTGTATTGCGGGTAAAAATGTCATTGAAGCATTTGAAGGGAACGACTCTATTATTTTTAATGAGACGTATATGATTGTTGGCGAGCATACTAAGGCATTAAAGATTCATGCCATGTATGATTTGACAATTATAGGTGATGTAACAGCTCAAGAATGTGTGGTTAATGGCTCTTTAACTATTATTGGCGATGCTCATATTGCAAATTTGACTTGTTACAACACCTTTATTTGTAAAGGCAATCTGCACGCTGATAAAATATATGTCGGACGAAACATCATTGTCGGCTCTATCGACTGCGACGATATTATTTGTGATGGTAACGTGGTTCTTCAAACCACAGCTAACATCAATCAGAACGCAAAGATAGGAAAAACCATGGTGGCTTGCGAGGGCATTATGGGCGCAGGAACCTTTTCTGCAATAAATGCCATCGCAAATGAATACTTTGAATTTGACGGCGAATACGAGGGAAAAATTCTTGAATTGGAGACAGATGCAACTATAAGCAATACTGTTCCGGTCAAGGCAGCTCCTTGTGAAACTATAGAAGACATCATTAACTTAGCAAATAAAAAACTGGAAGAAGAATATGATAAGTGTCCAGATTTGGACGAGGAAGAAATTATTAAGCACTTAAAGAAACTTGGTGCTATTCAAAGTCGTGAACTTAAATTTTTGCCTATTGTTGAGCCTTTGTTTACAAAACTCACCGAAATCTCTTACCAAGACCGTATTGAAACTATTGACGAATACTTAACGGTTTTGATGGCTCAAAAATTGTTGCCAACAGAAGTATATAAATACGAGTCTGTTGACCACGTTGGTAAATTGTTCTTGCCAAAAGCGCAAAGCGAAATAGATGAACTTGGTTTTGAGCCTTGTACAATCGAGCAATTTTCACGAGTTCTGTCCATGGCAGTAAAGTTTGAGGAAGTTCTTTCTGCTGATTGGGAAATCTTGATGGATAAGGTGTTTGAATCCATAGGTCTCAAATACTCAACCGTCAGTTCCATGATTAACAGGAACAAACCTAAGCAAAGTGTCCAGTCCATTACTGCTGAATCTGTAGATGAGCCGGTTGAAGATAGTGAGGAGAGCGAGCCAGAACCTGCTCCTGTTCCCGCCGTTCCACGCATGAAAAAGGTTGATTTCCTCGCCAAAAAATTAAGCCATACCGGAAAAAAGTTTGGCTTAACTGACGTTGAGCTTGAACGCATGGCAACAATCAAAATCCGCACCTTTGGAGACCTTGTACAAGCCAGTGATATGGCTTTGACAAAAGCGTTTGGGAAAAAAGCTTTTCTGGCGAATCATTTGATACAAACCAGAGATAAAATAATCGAGAAATTGGCGGATATGGAATAATGTCCGCAAGTGAGGTGAATAGAATGGCAAATGTAAAAAGCATCGCCCATGAACTGCTTGCTAAAGATATTTTAGAGGGCTTTAAGGGTAAAATTACCGGCGACAATGCTGACTATATTGTTGGTGAGAACCCGGAAAATCGCTATTTTGTTGGAAAGCTTTTGCCTGTAAGCGATTCACAGACATCTTCTTGGGGGTCTGATGTATTCATCGAATCTATCGGTTCAGACTTCTATATTGCAAAGGATGAAATAGAAACAGCACAGCTTACTATTCACCCTAAAGGAGATTTCTATTATAGAGCATATCCAACACTTGAGCAGCAGCGTAACGCTATGCTCAAAAAAGCCAACGAGCTTTTTGGACAGGTGTTCTCTGACTTTGATGAGCTTATTACCCGATATAAAGAAGACCCTTCTGCTTTTTCCAAGGTAAAGGAAAAGCTTATTCCTGTATATAAAAAAGTTCAGTTGCACCGTAGTGATTTCACGCTTACCTTTGCTTTGGGCGAACTTGTGAAAGACAATCCTCAGTATGGTTATGCCGATGCAAACCATACACAAAACAAACAGCTTGAGCAGTTTCTCAACGACTTGCAAAATTTGATTTGGGAAGACGAATACTGCTACACGTTGGAATTGTTTGAAAAGACAACCATTAAAGACTTGCTTACAGAGGAAGACTATAAAAAGTTCATAAAAAAGAACGCCAAACAAGGCACTCCTATTCGTCAGAATTGGAATGTCTATATTGACATTACCGTTAAGTTAATCAAGGATAAGTATTTGATTTCCGTTGCCCTTGTAAACGGCTCACAGGTTCAATCTAATGGCGTTACTCATAAATCCAATAAAAAATCGGACGATAAACCCACTATAGAGACGCTGTTTAATTCTGGAATGGAAATCGAACTTAACGGAGCCAGCTTTTCTCCGATAAATTTGGATTTTTTCGCTGACGACTACAAATACAATAGCTGTCAAAAAGCCGTCGGAAACAACTGCTCTGTCACCTATAATGCAGAGACTAATTCCATCGTCACCAATCATCTTCCGACATTTGTACAAAAGAGATTGCTTACAAACGATGAACTTGCGGTTTCGTTCCAATCACTTATCGACAATCCGGTTGCTACGCTTAAAGACATCCACAGAAAGATGTTGAATGAGCACAAAAAATGGGAACGCAAATTGGAAGAAAAAAGACCGTCATTATCTCCTGTAGGCATAAAAAATATGCAGGAAGAAATCGACGAGTTTGCCAGAGAAATCAGACGATTTGAGTTCGGCATTGAAATCATTAACGACTATCCGATTATTATGAAAAGTTTTATCAATATGAATCGGACGTTTTTGAAGACATCCAAAAAATATAGCACTTGGAGATTGTTCCAGATTGTTTTCATTGTATCTCTCGTACCAGATATTGCTGCGTGTGATGAGGATGTATTGCTCGACTCACAGAAAGCCCAAACAACGCTTAATGAAGTATCCCTTCTGTACTTCCCTACGGGCGGCGGTAAAACTGAGGCGTTCCTTGGCGTTTTAATTTTCAACCTATTTTTTGATAGATACCGTGGGAAAGAGTGTGGCGTAACCTCTATTCTCCGATACCCGCTTAGGCTTCTTTCTGTGCAGCAGGTACAGCGTTTAGCAAATGTGCTTGCACAGGCGGAACTTATTCGTCGTGCTGATGCTTCTATTGCACGAACTGAGGAGTTTTCTCTTGGTTATTTTGTCGGCGATGCGAACACACCAAACAAAATTGAAAAGAAAAATGTTGTTAAATACAGAACCAGTTCACAAGCAGTATTGGATGAAGAACGTATTATAGACGTTTGCCCGTTCTGCGGAAAGCAGACGGTTCACTTGAAGTTCGACGAAGGCACTTATCGTTTGGTTCATTTCTGCGACAATGCTGAGTGTTCTTCAAATGGTGTCCTTCCTATATACATGGTGGACTATGAAATCTACCGCTATCTGCCTTCGGCAATTATTAGTACGGTAGATAAGCTCGCTATCTTGGGCAACAATCCGAGCTTCCGAAATATTCTGTCTGGAGCTACTCATAAATGCCCTAAGCATGGTTATACAAGCACTACCAAGTGCATGGTTGACAGGGAGTTTTGCGATATTGACGTTTCGGATTTTGAAGAAATTGAAATGTACGACCCTGCACCTACTCTGTTTATCCAAGACGAGTTGCACTTAATCCGTGAGAGTTTAGGCACATACGCTTCTCACTATGAATCTTTCATAGACTATTTTGTGAAGAATGTTTCGCCCTCTCGCAGACCTATTAAAATCATTGGTGCAACAGCGACCATTTCTTCTTATGCAACACAAATCTCTCAGTTGTATAGCAAAGACCCGATTCGCTTCCCTTGTGCTTCGCCGGATTTGAAGCGAAATTTCTATTCGTACATAGAGGACGAGGATACTCAGAGACTTATTATGGGGTATGCCCCATACGGAAAGGCTATTATCAACTCCGTTGTGTACTCCTTAAAGTATATGCGTGAAGTTGTCTTTGAGTATTTGAAAAACCCCGAAAAGGTTTTGGCAATTCCGGGTATTGGAATTACTTCTACTGAGGATGCGTTAGAAATACTAAAAGATTACTGGATTTTCCTCGAATACAACAATGTTAAGAGGGATGGTAATAACGTAGAAGGTGCTCTTGAAACACCTATCAACGTCCAGTTGAGACAGCAAGGTATCACGCCGTTCAACACAAGAAAAATGACCGGCGATGAAACATTCCAAGATGTTCGTGAGGTTCTTTCTAAGGTTGAAACCAATGACGATGTTTTCGATGGTGTAAATCTTATTGTTGCAACTTCAATGATTTCTCACGGTGTCGATGCTGACCGCTTCAATATTATGTTCTTCTATGGTATGCCGGGCAATACTGCTGAATATATCCAGGCATACAGTAGAACAGGAAGACGTCATTCAAGTATTGTTATTGATATTATGCGTCCTTCCAGAGAGACCGACCAAAGCTATCTAAAGAACTTTGTTAATTTCCACGAGTTCAAAGATATTATGGTTGAATCCGTGCCTATAAATCGTTGGGCTACAAAGGCTATTGATTGTACTTTGCCAGGTATATTCACCGGCTTGTTGCTTACCAAGTACGACCCCGAATTGCAATATGTCTGCGGCTCTCAGTTCTTTATGAATAACATTAAGAAAGCTATTGTGAATGGGAATTTGGATGCAGCGACAATTATTAACGAATTAAACATGGCGTATGGTTGTACTATCGCCGGTCAGGTCAACGAGATTGGCAATCAGTACAAAGCTAAAATCAAAGACTTTGTAGAGGATGTCTTTGAAAGAATTGTAGATAAAAACTGGGAACGTGAGAATATCTTCTCTGGCTTTGAACTTATGGGCTACCATATTATGAACAGCCTAAGAGATACCGATACTCAGTTGATTATCGAACTTGAATAAGGGGGTGAACGGTATGAGTTCTAAACAGCAAATGAAACGAGGAAAGAACCAATCTTTATATAAATACCTTCCCGAAACATGGATAGACTTCTCTGTTCGTGGCAAAGAGCGTAAACAGTATATCGCCAAGGTGTTGCGTTGGAACAGCGAAAAGCTGGATGGTATCAACGCTAAACGCCTTATTAGAACTGTAAACGAGTCCGTTCACTCTTTTGAGAATCAAGCAAGTGCAACCGGACCCATCAAACCCACAGTTGGATTTGGTGCAGAGCTTACGAAAGATAACTGTGATGTTTTGACACCAAAGGCATCCGAAGAAGAACGAGGCATTGTTGCCCAAATTAGTCCTTTGACTTTCTATTGCAAGCTCTGTAATAAGGTGTACCAATTCAGTAGCGAAGAAGAATATCAAAAGCGTCGTTACTGTACTAATCCGGAGTGCCACCATGCTGAACTGGCTCAGTTCCGTCAGATATACTTTTGTAAGTGCGGATATGCTACAGACAGACACAATCCACGTTGCCCCGAACATGGTTATCAATATGTGAAGTGGTATGGCAATTTTGATTTTATCTGTACTAAATGCAAGAGACCTATCCCAATGCAAGTCAAGTGCCCTGTATGTGGTGATATGTTGAGACCCAAGGTTGCTCTTGACCCCGCACAGTTCTTCGTATTTAGTCTTAGCCTTATTGATTTGATTGATGAAAAACTGGAGAACTTTATTTCTGAGACAGAATATGGTCCGTATATCACTTTTGCATATTGGTTAGGTTTGGTCAGCAAGGAAGAACTTGATGAAATCATCAAGAATGGTATTGTTTCTGACCCGGACGCTTATCAAAAGGTTTATGACCAAATGTATAAGGTAATGTTCGCCGCATTTAATAATGAAACAGCCGCCGCAACTGCAGCAAAAACCGCAGCAGACCAACAATGTGGAAACCGTTTCAACGACCTTGTGAACGACCTCAAAACAAAGATTTTCACAGGGGAAAGCGACCTTTCCAGCATTGCCGAACGCATATTGGAATACGACTTGGTTACACGCTTGGATGATGTTTCTGATTTGGCTTCCGCTGTAAATGTGGCTCGTTTGCTAAATACCAATGCGAATCCAGAGCAATATGCTCAGATTGCGGAGAGATTTGGTATTAAGAGTGCACGAGTATGCGACCGCATCCCATTCGTCTCTTGTTCCTATGGTTATACAAGAGTAGAGTCTGAATGGAAAGAGGGAGTACAGCTCCACGCTCTCAAAGAAGAAAAAAACGGACGCAAGAACATTTATGCTACTAAGCTGAATACCGAGGGCGTTCTTTTTGAGTTTGATAGAAAGAAAATCATCCAATGGTTGCTTGCCAACGAAATCATCAACGCAGACGAAGCTCCAAATCTTGATTCTGAGGAAGAAATCAAAATTTGGTTCTTGAACAATATTAAGCCAAGCTTGATTCATCCATTCTCCACCATTGATGAAACAGCAAGCAAAGAAACCTATTACGTTTACAGACTCATTCATTCGATCTCGCACCTGCTCATAAGAGCCGCTGCAGATATTGGTGGTTTGGGTAAAGATTCTTTGTCTGAATACATTTTCCCTGGCATTCCTGCTGTTCTGATTTATTGTCAGAACTCGCAAGGATTTAACTTGGGGTCTCTGTTCAATACATTTGAAGCTTACTTCGACAAATGGATGAATAAGGCTTACACAAGTGCACAAAAATGTATTTTCGACCCTATATGTATAGAACGGCAAAAAGCCTGTACGGGATGCTTGTTTGTCAACGAGGTCTCGTGCCAACACTTTAATAAGGATTTGGATAGAGCCTTGGTTGTTGGTCACGTTGACCGTGAGACACAACGAAAGACAACAGGCTTTTGGGAGGAATAAGTTATGGCAGTAATGCACCCGGTTGATATTGAAAATTATGATTATACGCCTACGGAAAAAGAGATGTACTATGCTTTGAAGGAACAGCTTCCAGAAAAGTATCAAGTCTTCTATTCTGTTCGTTGGTTCGAGACGGTTGATAATAAAAGAATTGACAGCGAAAGCGATTTTCTGATTTTCGACCCGTCTTTTGGCTTTATTGCTTTAGAGGTAAAGGGCGGCACCGGGATTACTGTCGTTGATGGCAAATGGACTCTCCTTGAAGAATATAGTCCAAGCAATTCCAGTAGTAGAGACCTGAAATGTAGCCCCTACGAGCAGGCAGAAAAGAGCATGAGGCACTTTAGAAACTATTTCGTGTCCGAGTTTAATCAGAATTATAATGGCGTTTATGGTTTTGCTGTTGCCTTTCCTCGCTATGCCATCGGCTCACAGTTGGCACAGGATGCACCGCCAGAAATAACCATTGACTTGAATGACATGACCTCTTTACGAGAGAAAGTCAATCAAATTTTCCACTACTGGAGAAACAAAAGGAATATTACCATTCCATTTTCCGCAGTGCAACGGAACCGCTTTTTGACGGCAATCAATAAGCAAATTTCCATGTCCGCTGCTGCAGGAGCTTTGATTCCAATTAAGGAAAAAGAGTTCTCTAAAATTGATTTTGTGCAAGATTCGATTCTGGATTGTCTTCATAATTACCGTCAAGCACAAATTGTCGGAGGAGCTGGCACCGGAAAGACATTCATCGGTATCAAGAAAGCTGTTAGAGACGTTTTAGATGAGAAAAAAGTTCTCTTTATCTGTTGTAATGAGGAACTGGCTGCTTTTGTTAAATCGAGATTGCATCAGTATCCGAAAATTGATGTCTTTACATACGAAGAGTTAATGAGAAATCTTCTTGGCGAACTCTACGATGAGCTTCCTACTAACCCCGATGGAAATAAGAGCTGTTTTGAGTACATGGACGATGTGCCTTCTGAAAAGAAGTATGACTCTATCATTGTCGATGAAGCCCAAGACTTCGATATTGATATGGGACTTGCCATAAGGAGTTTGCTGTTGAATGATAGCACATCCTCCCTTTATGTTTTCTATGACAAAAACCAAAATGTGTTTGAGATGGATTTTGAAAATGCTTTTGCCATTGATGCACCTCCGTATGTGTTGAGATACAATATCCGAAACACAGGTAGCATTTATCAATGTGCAGTTGAACGTACAAATTTAGGGCATGACACCGTTGCAAATAATATTATTGGTGTTCGCCCAGAAATCCATAACTATACAAAGCCTTCTCAGGCTGCTAAGGCACTCAGCTTGATAGTGAACCGACTGGTACAAAAAGAATACGTTCCTTCGGAATCTATTGTGATTGTGTCTGATACGCCTTACGAGAACTCGATTCTCGCAGGCGAAACCCGTATTGGTGCTTATAATTTGGTATTTAAGCACTACAAAGATGTAGGAGAAGATGAAATATGCTTCAAAACCGCAGAAGAATTTAAAGGACTGGAATCCAATGTTGTAATTTATTTGACACATGAATTTACTAATCTTCCGTCCTCGACTATTGATAACAGAAAGGAATACGTTGCTATCACTCGTGCTCGATACTATTTGTATGTGCTGAATACGAAGTGCAAAGCAGCCATTGGTGATTAACATGGCAAATATATTACTCATTGAACCGGATTATAAATGCAAACAACCCCCGCTTGGGTTGATGAAGATTTCATTCTTCCATAAAAACATCTTGCACGACTACGTTAGGTTTACCAAAGGCAAACTTCCCGATGCTCTCTCTGGAACCAAGTGGGACCGTGTATATGTAACGTCGCTATTTACATTTGAGTGGAAAGCGACGATTGAAGCTATCGAATATGCAAAGACCTTGGTTGACTCCAACGACAAGATTGTTGTTGGTGGAATTGCTGCGACAATGCTACCCGACCAAATCTTTGAAGAAACCGGAATCAGACCCGTTTGTGGTTTGCTCAACGAACCCGGGAAGCTTGGTCTCCCTGGCGATGAATGTATTGACCAAATCACACCGGACTATTCTATGCTTGAAGACGTGGACTATGTATATCCTTTTAACGATGCTTACTTTTTGAGTGCCACTAAAGGATGCGGAAACAAGTGCGGTTTTTGTGCAGTTCAGACTTTAGAGCCTAACTTCATCCCTTACATTGACATCAAAGACCGAATCAAAGCTATTGACGAGCGCTTTGGACCTAAGAAAGACCTTATTTTGATGGACAACAACGTATTACGCTCTCCAAGGTTTAACGACATCATTGATGATATTATTGCCGCTGGTTTCGGCAAGGGAGCTACATATAAGAACCCCAGAACTGGCAAGACCGTTCAGCGATATGTTGATTTCAACCAGGGCCTTGATGCGCTCTTTTTGACTGAAGAAAAAGCAAAAAGACTGGGCGAAATTGCTTTAAGACCTGCAAGAATCGCCTTTGACCACATTGAAGACCGAGATATTTATGAGCGAGCACTTCGCCTTTGTGCTAAGAATGGTATCACCGAACTGTCTAACTATGTGCTTTATAACAGCGAAGACTTTGGTGGTAAAGGAAGAAAATATCACGCCGATACTCCTGCAGACCTTTACGACAGAATGAGAATTACTCTCGACCTCCTTGATGAATTGAATTCAGAGTACGGTGGCGAGCGAAGAATCGCTGCGTTTTCCTTTCCAATGAGATATATTCCGCTATCGGCTCACGAGCGAGGATATGTTGGCTCTCAATGGAACGCAAAGTTTTTGCGAGCTGTACAAAGAATGCTCGTTCCTACACAGGGCAAAGGTGTTTGTAGTAGAAGCTTTTTTGAAGCGGACTTTGGAAAAAGCTCCGAAGATTTTGTTCGTTATTTATGTATGCCCGAAAAGCTGATTGCTGCACGAGGGAAAATCAGTCCTACTTCCAGAGGCAAAGCCTCTGAAACGGAGGAGCGGTTTATCATTCGTAAGGCAAATTGGGAACGTGAGCAGAAAAAGATTAAGCTCTGGAACTCTTTGTATGCACAGCTTGGTGACGAACAAGAAGATTTCATCACCCTCATTGGTGACAATGAATACTTGCCTGAAAAAGTATTGGGTATTGCTTCTACTATCCAAAGGAAACTCTACATCCTTTATCTAACCACTCCGAGACTTGTTTCTTTCCTTGGCATGGTCAACAAGAACTCTCCTACCTACACGATGGTAAAGAGTTTTATTGAGGAAGAATGTCCCGAACTTTATACCGAGATTCTTGACCTTGTTTCGGAAAGCGAAGTACAGCAGAATTATGTTTTCAAAAACTTTGTCGATTTCTTTGGACGTAAAGGTGTTTCCGATTTATTAGCTCGCTTACAGAATGTCGATTTTGCAGTCGATAAGCAGTTGACTAAATGGGATACGCTCGCCAAGAAGGAGGGAATCGGTTACATTGATTTTGAACTGATACGAGTTTATCGACGTTTTGTTGATTTGGAAGTTCTACCTACCGATGAACATAAAAAAGCTCAGAACAGTATCTTGTCTATGTCTATGACGGAGCTTGCTTCTATTCTTGGAGCATATATTGACAAATTTGAATCATTACTTCTTGTGGTAATCGACAACGAAAAGGGACAGGCAGTTCTGAAAAAGGTAACAAAGACAATTACAAATAATATTCAGTTCAAGCTTGCGAACTTTTTAGGAGAAGAATAATGAGTAGCATAATAATTGGCAAGCACACATTGGAGTCATTAACATCCGGTATGTACTCCGACTCCTATGTTGTGTTTAGAGAATACATTCAAAATAGCGTTGACTCAATCGACGAAGCAGTTCGACTTGGTGTGCTTACACCTGGAGCCGAACAAATTGTCGTGCGGTTAGCTCCCACAGAAAATCAAATTGTAATTACTGACAATGGGCTTGGTATCCCTTCGACAGATGTTGAAAAGACCTTAATCAGCATTGGTAATTCAAAAAAGTCTTCAGAATCCTCTCGTGGTTTTAGAGGCATCGGGCGTTTGGCAGCGTTGAGTTATTGCCAACGTTTAACTTTCTCAACATCGTTTAAGGGTGAATCTGTTGCAACTCAAATTGTAATTGATGCTTCAAAGCTGTCGGAGGTTTTAGCAGACGATTCCCAATCCGATGTAACTGTAATTGATGTTTTGGAGAGCGTTTACACAGTAACAACTTTTGTCGAACGAGAAGATATTCACTATTTCACCGTGCAAATGGATGGTGTTGATGTGAATAGCAAGCTTTTATCATTGGCTGATGTTGAAGATTATTTAGCCCAAAACGCTCCTGTGCCATATAGACCGGACTTTATTTGGGGCAAAGAAATTGTTAAGAGACTAAAAAAAGAAGGTCTTGAAATCGGCGTTTACAATGTGTACTTGGAGTATGGAACGAAATCAACCCCAATATACAAGCCGTATAAGGATGAGTTTGTTGTAGATAAAGGAAAGAACATTACCGATACTGTGCAGGATATTACTATCCTCAAAATTCCGAACGATAGCAATAATCTCACCGCTATTGGCTGGTTGGCAAAGACCAATTACATGGGCAGCATCTATGACAAAGCAGTTAAAGGCATTCGTCTTAGAAAAGGAAACATTTTGATTGGAGACCACCAAACATTAAACGTAGTTTTCAAGGATGCGAGGTTTAATGGTTGGTCTATTGGCGAAATTTTCGCCATTGATAAACTGCTTGTTCCAAATGCACGAAGGGATAACTTTGAAAAGAACCCTGCGTACTTCGCTCTCTTTGAGCAGCTCATGACTATCGCCGCTGGTATAACTAAGGATATTCGTGCGGCTTCGTTAAAAAGAAATACTGCGTTATCAAGTGCAATAGAACAGCTTAATGCTACCGCCCAACAAGCAACTACAGCAATAGACGAAGGCGTGTCTGGTGCTCAGAAAGGCTTGATTACCAAAAGGCTCAAAGAAGCACAAATCGCCGTATCAAACTCAACAACAAACGGAGATTCCGAGCAGTATTACCAAGATATTGCGTTTGCCGAGCTGGATATGCTAATCGGGAAACTTAAAGGAACGACAAAGTATAAAGCTCTCAACACTATAGATAAGTTGACCAATACTGAAAAGAAAATTCTTGAACGAGTAATCCAAGTTGTTGATTCGTTAGAAATCGAATGTGCCGATACGGTAATCGAAGCAATATTAAACGAGTTTTCTGCTAAATAGTTTACTTCTCTGCAAAGCGAGGTGAAATAATGGATAATGATGCAAAGGTCAGACCGTTATACCTTGGGAAAATATTTATGGAAATGACGGACGAAGAACACTTTTTGACCACTTCACAGTTAATTCAAATCCTTGATGAAAAGTATGGTGTTAAAGCACACCGACAGACAATCAAGGCTGATATTGAGTTGTTGAAGCGGTTTGGTATGGACATCCAAGAGATAAAGTCCACCCAAAACAGATATAATTTAGCCAGCCGCCAGTTCGACGTTGCTGAACTAAAACTTCTGATTGATGCAGTGGAATCGTCTAAATTTATCACAAAGCAAAAAAGTGCCGAGCTTGTCGCAAAGCTGTGCTCTTTGGCCGGAGAAAACCGAGCAGCAGAGCTGAAACGAAACCTCTGTGTAGAAGGTCAAATCAAGCCTGGAAATGAAAAGATATATCTCATTGTCGATACTATCAACGATGCGATTAACGCAAAGAAAAAAATATCTTTTCAGTATTTCCAATACAATGTTCGAAAGGAACAAAAGCTTAAACGAAACGGAGAACCATTTATTTTTACTCCGTTGAGTTTAGTTTGGAATGGTGATTATTACTATGTCATCGGAGTTTTTGACCACAAACAGAAAATCGGTAATTTCCGTGTGGATAGAATTGCAAATTGTCCTGTTATTCTAAATGAGGATGCTACCCCTGCTCCAGAGGGGTTTGATGTAACAACCTATTTGAATACAACATTTCGTATGTATAATAGCGACCATTGTGATGTGGAGCTTGTATGCGACAATAGTGTTATGGATTCAATTATTGACCGATTCGGAGCAGATGTTACTACCTACGCAAACGACATGACCTCTTTTAGAGCCGTTGTCAACGTGGCAACGAGCCATGTGTTTTATAGTTGGGTCTTTGGTTTTGGTGGACTCGTGCGAATTAAATCTCCTGTAGCGGTACGAGATGAATATAACGCAATGATTAAAGAAGCAGCGTCAAGAATTGAAGCTGATGAAACTTAAATTTACATTGGAGGTGTCCGACATGATGATTAGTCCCGAATCTTATTACGAAATGAACTTGAAAGGCAAAACCGCCGAGCAGATTATGAGTGCTATCCGTGGGCTAAAAAATGAAATCGGGCACCTCAAAAATGTGATGGAACATCCCGATTACGGTTCGGAACCTATTATGTGTCCGAGCGAATCCACACGCCTTTGGTGTACGAGAGAATATCTTGAACGAGCCAAGATTGCTCTCGCAGAGGCAGGCGGTGTAAATAATCCCTCTCAATCCGAGCTGAAAGCGTTAGAGTTTGACAACAATCTTTCCGCAATCAGTAAGATTGTATTTTCCATCGGCGGATATTTTGGCGGGTACGAGACCCGTACAATTTCGCTTGACGGCGGTGATCTGCAAGTAAGTGTGCAGCGCTCCTTGTCAATCGAGCCGGAGGAACCGCTGGCAGAATTCATCCTGCCTTTTGACAAAGACGAGTTCATGGACGAGCTGAGCCGCCTACACATCGGTGAATGGCGTAGCTCATATAATCCCGAACGCTTTGGATATGTTGTGCTTGACGGTACACAATGGGAGCTTGAAATCCACTACAATAACGGCGTAAAGCCGTTTAAGAGCCACGGTAGCAACTCTTTCCCGTATAACTTTAACGAGTTTCAAGAACTGCTTGGTATTGATGCTTCTATTAGCGAAGATGAGGCGGATGACGATGAATAAATTTGAAAACCTAATCAAGTATCTTCTCCTCTTGGAAGATGATGCAATCGGAACTTGGTTTATCGACCGTGAAAACGATGGCACACCGGAGCATCCTATTCAGATGCCGTTTGTAAACTACTCTGAAATGGTTCATCATTTTATTGATGACGTTTATGCCTTTGTCGATGAGAACAAGGATTTTGAACTAAATCATTATTACGACATTTTGGAAAAGAACGGTTTGGAATGGGGTTCAAAATCTATGAGCGAAGCAGATGTTTCAAACTTGGATGGAAAATGTATTATGGCATTGATAGTAGGTGCTGTTCGTGCCGAGCGTTTCTGTGATGGTGCGTTGCTCGGCTTCTTCAAAGATGGTAGCATCAAAAAATGGTTGATGAGATTAAAGGAAATTGATGGAGGCACAGTTTAATAATGAGCAATGATCATTAAACTGAAAAACTATATAGCAAGCATCAAATAAGATTTAAGATACCATGTGGTTACTGCATAGTCCTTAAATAGATAATACTGACTTATGAGAAGGAGGCATAGACGATGAAAGAAAGAAGCTATATTGCAATCGATCTTAAATCGTTCTATGCCTCCGTTGAGTGTATGCAGCGTGGGCTTGACCCGATGACGACGAACTTGGTCGTTGCCGATGAAAGCCGTACAGAGAAAACAATTTGCCTTGCGGTCTCCCCGTCGCTGAAAAGCTACGGCATCCCTGGCAGGCCACGCTTGTTTGAGGTCGTGCAGAAAATCAAGGCGGTCAACAATCAGCGGAAATGGAACGCCCCCGAGAGAACGCTCGTAGGCGAATCTTACAACAACACCGAGCTGCAGGCTCGACCGGAACTTGCTGTCTCTTATATCGTTGCACCTCCACAAATGTCAAAGTATATGGAGGTCAGCACACGGATTTACAACGTGTATCTTAAATATATCGCTCCCGAAGACATTCACGTTTATTCGATTGACGAGGTTTTCATAGATGCAACAGATTACCTCGGAACTTACAAATGCACAGCTCACGAGCTTGCAATCAGAATGATACGGGATGTGCTCGCAACGACAGGCATCACGGCGACCGCAGGTATCGGAACAAATCTGTTTCTCTGCAAAGTCGCTATGGATATTGTTGCGAAGAAAATGCCAGCCGACAAAGATGGTGTCCGCATTGCTGAACTGGATGAAATGTCTTTCCGTCAGCAGCTCTGGACCCACCGCCCTCTCACAGACTTTTGGAGAGTTGGCAAAGGCTACGCAAAGAAGTTAGAAGAAAACGGAATGTTCACGCTTGGCGATGTAGCTCTGGAGTCAATGACCGAGCGTGGCGAAGACCGTTTATATAAATTGTTCGGCGTAAACGCAGAACTGCTTATCGACCACGCCTGGGGATGGGAGCCTTGTACGATTGCAGAAATCAAGAAGTACAAGCCCTCTACCAACAGTCTCGGTTCGGGACAAGTTCTTCATTGTCCTTATGACAATGAAAAGGCTCGTCTTATCGTCCACGAAATGACAGACTTACTTGTTCTTGATTTGGTCGAAAAGCATCTTGTTACTGACCAGCTTGTTTTGACGGTCGGGTACGATATTGAAAATCTTACTGACCCGAAAATCAGCAAGTATTACACCGGACCCGTTACGACAGACCACTATGGTCGCAAAATACCAAAACACGCACACGGCACAGTAAACCTTGATAGGCAGACATCATCAACTCGTATCATCGTAGAAGCTATGCTCGGTCTCTTTGACCGCATCGTGGATAAGAAGCTCTTAGTACGCAGAGTTACTATTTCAGCAAACCGAGTTGTCAGCGAAAGCTCGGTGAGCATTTCTGCCCCAATGGAGCAGATGGACTTGTTCACCGATTACGAGGAACTGGAACGAAAGAAAAAAGCAGAGCAGGCAGCTCTGGAGCGTGAGAAGAAAGCACAGAAAGCGATTATTGAGCTTCGCAAGAAATTCGGAAAGAACGCTGTCTTGAAAGGTATGAACCTGCAAGAAGGCGCAACTACCAAAGACCGCAACGAACAAGTCGGCGGTCATAAGGCATAGAAACGAAAATTTGAATTTGGCAAAGGAGTGTGATTGTATGAAAAAGAAATTCTTTGTGGTAATTGC
>CAMDZD010000034.1 GCA_945910815.1 uncultured Clostridia bacterium | reverse complement strand
ATTTCATATTTTTTAGACTTATGTTTGCTTCCGCCTTTTAAGTAGGATTACTATACTAATAAGAATTTGCTGTTTTACCACGTTCTTGAATATATCGATATACATTCATCAGAAATACTGGAAGTACGGAAACTTGCTGAAATGTGTCATATGAGCTATTCAAATTTTGCACAGCTTTTCCGTGAAAATTATGGTTGTTCCTGCAAGAAGTATATTCAGTATATAAGACTGAACAAGGCGAAGGATTTGCTGTTAAATTCAAATTTTGACCTTAATTATATAGCACAGGAAACAGGTTTTTTTGATTGCAGTTATTTTATAAAAACTTATAAAAAATGGAAGGGAATTACTCCGAAGCAGGAAAGAGATGGGCATTGTAATGAAAAAAAATGAAAATTCAGAAATTACACAGGAAGAATTAATGTATTTAAGCAGGCAGTTTGCAAATATGTTTGCATTCCCTGTTCGGCTTTATCATAATAAAGATAAAATTTATTTTTATTCACCAGTCAATATTACTGTTGACCCGGTTGATTTGTGTATAAATCAAATTATTGAAAAAAATGATGAGGTCAGTTATTATGTATATGATTCTTTTTGGTATTATGGAATTGTAAATCATAAATCATATAAATTTATTGCTGGTCCTGTCAGTGAAGTGAAAGTATCTGATAATGACCTTAAAAAGCTGGGTTTTCTTCTTAATATTAATAAAAATGATATTTTTCTTTTTGTTTCGGAAATGAGAAGTTTATCCGGAATACATCTTGATACCTTAATTCAATCCATTATTTTATATAATTTCTCTGTAAACAGAAGTTTTTATGATGTTTCTGATATCAGAATAAATGATTCTGAGCAGAATAATATTTCATCAAATTTAAAGGAAGATGAAATTTCAATGAATGCTTATGCAAAATTTTATTCTAATTATGCGAGATCCTATTCAATTGAAAAAGATATGATAAAAAAAGTAATAAATGGAGATGTGGAAAGTTTAATTGATGGTGCTAAAAAAATTCCTTCAGTAAGTTCAGGAAATCTTGCATCACATCTGATTAGACATCAAAAAAATTTTTTTATAAAACTTGAAACAATTATTGCAAGAGCAGGTATTGAAGCCGGACTTGATATAGATGAAGTCTTTTCTCTGGAAGAAATGTATATCCAAAAATGTGAATCCATTGAAGATATTGATAGAATTAAAAATCTTCAGTATCATATGGTTATTGATTATGCTGACAGAGTAAATAAATTAAATCAGCATAATGAAAATAGTTCGGCAATTGTCAATGAAGTATCAAAATATATAAAGAATCATATTTCTGAACCTATTAAAACTTCTGATATTGCAGATTATTTGAAAAAAAGCCGAGGCAGAATTACAACAGAATTTAAAAAGCAGACTGGTATAAATTTATCCGATTTTATCAATATAAAAAAAATTCAAGAGGCTGAAGAGCTTTTATGCCAGACATCAAAAAGTCTTGTATTTATTAGCAATTATCTCGGATTTTCTTCACAAAGTCATTTTTGTAAAATATTTAAGGAAATAAAAGGAATTACACCACGGGAATACAGAGAAAAAAATCATTCAAATATTACAAAAATATAAATTTCGTGACAAATATGCAATACAATTTTAAATCCTTATGATAAAATGTAAAAAGAAAATGAAGCCGAAAACAAATTTAATTTTACATAAGGAGAAGGAAAAAATGCGATTTAAGAAAATTACATCTGTTTTAACAGCAATAACCTGCTGTTCGTGCATGTTCGCTTATATGCCATCATTTGTTCAGGATTCCTATGCTTCGGAAATAGTTCACAACGATTTTGAAGTGACTTATGAGGGATGGCATGGTACTGATTATGATGTTGCAGTAAATGCTGTTGACAATATTGGCTATCAGTATTCAAGAGGTATGCTCGTAAGCAGAAGAAGAACGCCTCAGGACGGTGCAGAGGCATCAAAAGGTCTGTTTTTGGTCGGAGATATTGACTATAATTACAGTATTCATGTTTTCAGCCAAACTGATGAAAAATTCCATATTACATTGACTTGCGATGATATGGATACACAGGAATCCAAAACAATTGAACTTGTTTCCAAAGACGTTAAAGCCGGTGAATGGACTGAATTAACAGCAGATTATAAAGCTCCGAAAAACAGCTGTGAATTCAGAATTACAATTACAACTGATACGTCAAATGATTTTATCTTTGATGAACTCAACGTTACAACAAAACAGGTTAAGAAAGCAAATGCTGTATTCGCTGCAACATCTGAAAAAGGTCTTAAGGATGAATTTGCTGATTACTTTCGTGTCGGAAATATTCTTAATGCAGGCTGGGGAAATGGCGGTACAGTAGCAAACAGTGCAATTACTGCCAATATAATCAAGGATTGTAACAGTATTGAGTGTGAAAACGAAACAAAAGCCGATTCAGTTCTTGTACAGTCACAGTGCAGTGGGACGAATGTAGGAGTATCTCTTAATGCAGCTTCTACAATTATTGACTTTTGCATTAAAAACAATATAGGATTCAGAGGTCATGCATTTGTATGGCACAGTCAGACTCCTGCGTGGTTCTTAAAGGAAAACTTTGACCCTAATGGAAACTGGGTATCACCAAGCGTAATGGATCAGCGACTTGAAAGCTATATGAAGAACCTTTTTGCACTTTATGAACAGCAGTATCCTACACTTGACCTTTATGCATATGATATATGCAATGAATGTGTATCTGATGATTCCAACCGTACAGCTAATAACGGCGGTGCGAGAGAACCGGGAGATAATAACGTTGAGGGCGGAAAATCGGCATATGTTGCAGTTTATGGTGACAATAGCTTTGTAGAAAAAGCTTTTACATATGCAAGAAAATATGCTCCGTCTACCTGCAAGCTTTATTATAATGATTATAACGAATACTGGGATCACAAGCGTGATTGTATTTATAACATGTGCAAATCGCTTTATGAAAAAGGTGTTCTTGACGGTGTAGGTATGCAGTCACACATTCCTGCTAATGCAACAGGCTTTGCCGGTACGGATTCATATATTGAAGCTATGAAGAAATACCTTTCAATAGGCTGTGATGTTCAGATTACAGAGCTTGATATAAGCCTTGAAAACGGAAAGTACACTTTACAGCAGCAGGCTGACAAGTATAAGGCAATTTTCCAGGCAGCTATGGACTGGAATAAAAATCCGCAGTCATCGGGCAGAGTCACTCTTGTTGCTATCTGGGGGCCAAATGATGCAAATTCATGGCTGAAAGACGGCTCTGACGCTTTGCTTTATGACAAAAACAATCAGCCGAAGCTTGCATATACTACGCTTACTTCAATGATTCCGCAGTCTGAATGGGGTGACGGAAGTAATTATTCAGACAGTAATAACGATAAACCTGTTGAACCTAATGAATACGGCTGGTACTTTGCTGACGGATTTGAAGGTGATACATGTTTCTGGCAGGCAAGAGGCGCAGATGTAAGTATTATGACAAGCGGAAGAACTGCTTTTGTCGGAAATGAGGCTCTCCTCGTTCAGGGCAGAACTTCTGCATGGAACGGTGCATCAAAATCACTCAATTCAAAAGCATTTATTCCTGGAAACGAGTACAGTTTCAGTGCAAATGTTACATATTTTGACGGAGATGCAACAGATACATTTTACCTTAAACTTCAGTATACCGATGCAAACGGTGATACACAGTATTCGACAATAGCTGAAGCAACAGGAGTTAAAGGCGAATGGGTTCAGATTGCCAATAAAAATTATACTATTCCGTCTGATGCAACAAATATGCAGATTTACGTTGAAACTGCCGAAACTACAAATAATTTCTATATCGATGAAGTAATAGGTGCTGTCGGAGGAACTACCATTCTTGGTGCAGAACCGTCAACACAGCCTTCAACGGAACCTTCAACAAAGCCTTCCGAATCTGGAAAGGGTTTTGCCGGTGATGCAAACCTTGATGGCAATGTGGATATTGCTGATGCTGTTGCAGTTGCTTCCTATGTAGGAAATCCGGAAGTAAATAAGCTTGAATCACAGGGAATGATTAATGCTGATGTTCAGGGTGAAGGCAACGGTGTCAACGCAAATGATGCTCTTATGATACAGCAGTATCTCGCAAATATCGTTCCGGAGCTTTCTATTCCAAATTCGTCAAATCAGATGACTGATATTGATGTTGCAAAAATGGAAACATTATTTTCCGGAGTAAAGCTTGCTGACAGCTACAAAAAGGACGGAGAAAACAATCCGCTTTATACACAGCGTTTTGGTGCTGACCCCGGAGTTATGGAATATAACGGCAGAGTATATGTTTATATGACTAATGATGTTATAGAATACGATTCAAACGGAAATGTTACTGAAAATACTTATGGTCAGATAAATAAAATTAACTGCATTTCATCTGATGATATGGTCAACTGGACTGACCATGGAATTATAGAAGCTGCCGGTGCAAACGGCGTTGCAAAATGGGCATCTTTATCATGGGCTCCTTGTGCTGCTCACAAAACAATAAACGGCAAAGAAAAATTCTTCCTTTATTTCTGCAACGGCGGAAACGGAGTTTGTGTTCTGACTGCTGACAGTCCGACAGGACCGTGGAGTGACCCTCTTGGTCATGAACTTGTTACAAGAAGTGTTGCAAACTGTTCAGATATTCCGTGGCTTTTCGACCCCGCAGTAATGGTTGATGATGACGGAACAGGTTACCTTTGTTTTGGCGGAGGAGTTCCGGAGGGACAGCAGGCAATGCCGGCTACATCAAGAGTAGTTAAGCTTGGTGCTGATATGATAAGCCTTGATGGCACTCCGTCTACAATTAATGCTCCTTACATTTTTGAAGATTCCGGTATAAATAAAATAGGCAATAAATATTACTATACATACTGTTCAAACTGGAATACTTCCGGAAACAATTATGGTCTTACAAGCGGTGCTATTGAATATATGGTAAGTGACAATCCTTTAGGACCTTATACTTACGGCGGAGAATTATTTAAAAATCAGGGCAACTTCTTCGGATACTACGGAAACAATCATCATTCTATTGCTGAACTTAACGGACAGCTCTATTTATTCTACCATTCACGTCCTGTTGAAGGTGCAATGGGCATTGAAGGAAATTACAGAAGCCCTCAGGTAGATAAAATTACGATGAACGGCGAAAAAATCAGCAGTGTTACTGGAACTATGGCAGGTATTGCTCAGCTGAAATCCTTGAATCCTTATACAAAAGTTCAGTCCGAGACAATGTCAAATCAGTCAAAGGATATTTCTGTGAGCGGTCTGGGAAATACAACTGTAAAAGGCACTAAAGGCAGTTGGATAAAAGCAAGCGGTGTTAATTTTACAAACGATGCAGATGCACTTACAGTTTGTGCTTCATCAAAAAACGGTGCTGTTATTAAAGTTTGTACAGGCAGTGCAGACGGAAAGGCAATTACGTATGCAGAAATTCCGGCAGGCGGAACTATGTCTGAAATTAAAGTCCCTGTTGTAAATTCTGTGAGTGGAGCTAAAGATTTATATTTTGTATTCAGCGGTGATTTGGAATTTGATTACTGGTGCTTTTCATAATACAGCTTCAAAAATTTCAATCTATTATAAACCTTTTAAAATATCGCCCTCTTTTTGAGGGTGATATTTTTATAATAAGATATAATTAAAGTATAAAAAAGACGTATGTTATAAAAGTATAAAATCCCTTGACAGAATTTTTTCAGTATGATATAATCAAAGTATAAATTTAAGGGAGATTTTTTTAATAATGAAATATGGTTATTGTCGTATTTCCACACCGAAACAGAGCCTTGACAGGCAGGAAAGAAATATTATATCAGCATACCCTGAAACTAAAAACTATATATACAGAGAAGTATATACCGGAACTACCTTTGACCGTCCGGAATGGAAAAAACTGCGAAAACGTCTTAATACTGGCGATACAGTTATATTTGACAGCGTCAGCAGAATGAGCCGTAATGCTGATGAGGGAATTAATCTTTATATGGAGCTTTATCAGCAGGGAATTGAACTTGTTTTTCTTAAAGAACCGCATATAAATACTTCTACATACAGAAAAGCTCTGAGCAGAAGTATTCAGACTATCGGAAACAAATACGCTGACCCATATATAAAAGCTACAAATGAAATATTGATGTTGCTTGCAGAAGACCAGATACGGCTTGCATTTGAACAATCTGAAAAAGAAGTATCTGTTCTTAGGGAACTTACAAGGGAAGGTATAAAAACAGCTCGTCTGAATGGCAAACAGATAGGTCAGAAGAAAGGAAAAAAGCTTGTTGTAAAGAAAAAGGCTCCGGCACTTAATGTTATACGAAAACACTGCAAAGCGTTCGGCGGAACTCTTACCGATGAGGAGTGCATGAAAATTGCGGGAATAAGCCGTGGCACATATTTCAAATATAAAAAGGAATTGTTGCAGGGCGAATAATAAAATTTAAAATTATTTAAAGGAGCTGATTAAATGAAAAAAATCAAACAAAAAACATTATGCCTTTTGTTGCCGGCTGTTCTGATGATAACATTGATTATTCCGTTATTAAGAAATTCAGCATTTCTTTCGGCATCAGCAATATCTACTGACTATCCCGTACAGTTAATGAATATTGCAAGCAAGGATAATTCAAAAGTATTAACAGAAAACGGAACTTCTGACGGTTCAACGCTTTCAGTGGAGGCTTTGGGAGGAAGCCTTTCACAGTCATGGCGTTTTGACAGAGTAGAAAAGGATTCAAATGGTACTTTTTTCAAATTATGCAGTGCGGAATCCGGAAGGCTTTTGACTCCTTTAAATTACAAAGTCGCTGACGGAACAAGCATTATTATGTATGGCAGTGAATCACATCAATCACAGCACTGGTATATCATTCCTGTTGAGAGCGACCGACTTGGAAATGATTTATACTATAAAATCGTAAATTATTCTGATACATCTCTTGCTTTAACTCAAAGTGAATCGGGAATGAAGCTTTCAGCATATACCGGAGCAGATAATCAGTTATGGCTTTTAAATGCTGACGGACTTCAGGGTTTTGCCGGATACTGTTTCAATGATAATACGGGAAATATTAAGGCAGGCGATATAGGAGGCCTTTTCGGTGAAACTGTTGAGGTATCATCTTTTGATGATTTGAAAAAATATGCAACATCTGATATTCCGTATACAATTGTAGTTACAAAAAATATCAGCGTTACAAATCTGACAACAGATTCCTCAGGTCATTATTACTGTCCGGACGGAAGAATTTATGTTCACAGCAATAAAACCATTATCGGCAGTTATTCAGCACATACAATGAAAAACGTGCAATTCTGTACAGCTTCCCAAAACGGCACGGGCAACAATATTATTATTAAAAATTTCGATTTACAGCATGATGAAAAGTCAAACGGAAATGATTCCATTGCCGTTTACTTAGGTTCGGGGGAAAATCTCTGGATTGACCATATAACGTTTACCGGTCATTATGATGTAAATACACAAGGTGAAAGCCTACCGGACTGGGATAAATTTCTTGCATGCTGTTATAATGCGGATTACTGTACTGTTTCAGACTGTTCATTTGGATTGCATGAATATGGTCTTATACTTGGCTATCCGTCAGATGATGAACATTCATATAACAATTACAATAATTTTCCGAGAATGTCGCTTATAAGCAATCTTTTTACAAATACCATTACAAGGGGTCCGGGGCTTATGCGTTACGGATATTTTCATTCTCTTAACAATTATGTAAATACTTTCAGTATGGCTTATACAGTGCATACAGCATCAAAAATATATGCAGAAAACTGCTATTATAACGGCGGTTCAATAAATGGCAATGTAATTTGTGACTGGAACACTATAAATTATCCCGGAGCATATGCAGAATCAGGCTCTGTTTTTGTAAACTGCAAGCGTACTTCAATTGAGGGATATGCCCAGAACTGCACATGGCGTCCAGATACAAATTATAATTATATATCAATGAAAGCTGAAAATGCAAAAACATACTGTTCAAATTACAGTGGCTGTCAGAATTCAAGAGAAAATATAATGTATATGCGTTTTTCAAATAAGGGAATACCAAGCGCGGGATATACGGAATTGCCGTCCAAACCTTTGGCTGAAGGCTTTGCAGAGGGTACTTGTTACAGATTTAAAAACGCAAATTCCGGACTTTATATGCAGGTTGCAGATGCTAACGCTGTCAGCGGAGCAAACGTTCAGCAATGGGGTTCTGACAATACCTCCGTGCACGATATATGGAAGCTTTTCAGTGCCGGAAATGGCTATTACTATATTGTTTCCTGTGTCGGAGACGGTGCAACGTATGTTCTTGACGTAGCCGGCAAAAAAACTGCAAACGGCACTAATATTGATATTTATCAGTATAACGGAAATGCCAATCAGCAGTTTATGTTTACTAAAAATACAGACGGAAGCTATAAAATTCTCACAGGAATTTCAGAGGGAAAATCAGCTGTTGAAGTAAGAAATGCCAGTACTTCTTCCGGAGAAAATATTCAGCAATATGAAGTAAACGGTGCAGGCTGTCAGAACTGGATTCTTGAACCCGTAAGCGACCCCGGAATTTCAATGGATACAGATTTAATTTATACATTTGAAAACTTAAATTCCGGTCTTGTTATGGATATTGAAAATGGCTTAATGCAAAATAATTCAAATGTTCAACAGTATATTTCCAATAAAATGGATTGTCAGAAATGGATTCTGAAATCTTTTGGGTCTGGAAACTATTACTGGATTCGTTCACTTCAAAATGAATCCTACGCACTTAAAGCAGAGGGAAACAGCAATGGCAGTAATATAGATATTGTGGAATATTCATCAAAGGACAGTTCCCAGCTTTTCAGATTCACTAAGAACCTTGACGGTTCATACAGCATAATTACTCACTCCTCAAAAGACAATTGTCTTGTTGAGACAAGCTATGCATCAAAGGAAAAAGGTGCAAATATTCAGCAGTGGGAACGCACCGACAGCGACTGTCAGAAATGGACATTTCACACTGAAGAAAGAATTTTAAATATTTCCGGAGATGTAAACAATGATGGCATTTTTAATATTGCAGATGTTTTACTGCTCCAGAGATGGCTGTTGGGTATGCCTGATACAATCCTTGAGAACTGGGAAAACGGTGACCTTTGCAGTGACGGTATACTTAATATATTTGACCTTTGCATTATGAAAAAAATGCTTATACAGTAAAACCCATAAAAAAAGCTCCCCCACTTTAAATAAGCGGGGGGCTTTTTTTTAAATTATCAGAGGTATTTTAAGAGGTTATCACGAATTGTATCTAAACGGGTTTCAGAAATTCCGAAATCAAGTCCCCTGTAACACCATACACTTCTTGCTATATCATACTTTTCAAATACACTGTTAATACATCTGAACCATTTTAATGCATCTTCCGGAGGAACAACATCAATAACACCGTATTCACCGCAGTAAAGAGATGTATTGTTTTTCTTTGCTGATTCAATGGCAGGTTGAAACAGCTTTTCAAAATATTCCGGTGTAATGTTGCTTTCATCAAATGTAAATCTTTCATCAGGATTAATTTTGTCTGTCCAGTATGCTCCCTGATGAGTAAATTTAAGAGGTTCATAGCAGTGAAAATTATATATAACTTTATCATCGTAAGGCTTTGCAAGTTCTGGCAACGCTTCGGGACTGTTGTTATCATAACTTCCGACAAGAATAAGAGTATCAGGAGCATATTTGCGTATACGCTTGATACATTCACAGGAAATTCTGTTCCATGCATCAATATAGCTCTTGTCAGTAACTTCATTAAGCAACTCAAATATTAATCTGTCACTGTAAATTCCATATCTCTTTGCAAATTCTTCCCAGAGACAATAGAAACGTTCCTGAAGCTGTTCGCTATCGAAAAATCCTGATTCACTTTCTCCGTAACTGTCAAATGAATAACCACATGTCTTATGAAGGTCAAGCACCGTTTTAAGATTATATTTTTTACAAAGTTCAAGAACCTTGTCAATTCTTCCGAATCCACTTTCAATATAAGTGCCGTCAGAATTTTCAAATACATTGTAATCAACAGGAACTCTAATGTGGTCAATACCCCATGAGGCAATTTTTTCAAAATCCGCTTCAGTTATAAATTCGTTCATTGTTTTTTCACTGTAATCGCACTGTGAAAACCAACCGCCTAAATTTATTCCTTTTTTAAAGCCTTTTTCTTTTAACATAGAGATTTACCATTCTTTCTGTTAATTTTTGTTATATGTTACCCACTGATATCTTGCAGTAAGAGGAGTTGTTCCGTCGAATGGATTAAGCCATTCATCAACACCTGTTCCCGGCCATACATTCATCATAATTTTTCCGGGAGTTGTCGGGATATTGCTTGTTGCAGAATAAACAGCCTTGCCGTCAACATACCATGTTATTTTATCGGGCTGCCAGTCAAAGCCATATGTATGATAGCCCTCTGATGCATCAAATCCAAGGTCATACATATATTCATGATTGCCCTGTCCGTTTGTATAGTAATTAAACTGTACTTTTGTGGTATCCTTGCCGAGTATTTCAATATCGATTTCGTCCCATGGGTTATTGTCAGAAGGGCCTGTATATGTAAAGAAGGAAGATACTACACCATCATTTTTAATTGCCTGCATAGATGTTTCATAATATCCATAGTGGTAGAAATCATTTGTTCTGTATTCCGCACCTGAATAATTATACTTTCCTGAACTATCCTTGTCAATTGTAAGATTAAGGACATTGTCCTTGAATGAAGTGTTTTCCTTATACCATCCGCAGTCAAAGCATGAACCGTTACCCCAACCATCAGATGCAATAAAGAGAGGGGTTTCACCCTTTGTGAAATCAGCAACAGCAGTAGCTGATGAATTCATAGGAGTTCCATAATCCGGTATTGAAGAACCGGAAGAAGATGAAGATGATAAATCCTTTATTACTCCTGCAAGATACTGCTGAATCATAAGTGAATCATTTGCATTAAGACCATTTCCGGAGTTATGAACATCACCATTTTTAATTCCCTGTTCAGAAATCATATTTTCAGATGAATTTCCTACATATGATGCTACTGTTACAACATCAGCAATATCTACCTTGCCATCACAGTTTGCATCGCCATTTAATGTGCTGTCAGTAGTAGGATTAGTAGGTGTTGTAGGGTCTGTAACAGGAGGTGTTACAGGTTCAGAATCTGAATCTGTAAGAGAAAGAAGATAAGTAAGCGGAGAATTCCAGTAAATAGTTATTTCATTTGTTGAATAACTTTCGGAGTGGTCAACATAACGCTTTGCCAAAGGTTCATTTCTGAGATATGCCTTTGCTGCACTGTCTTCCAGATTAGAGTTTACTCCTCCTACAAGCATTCCTTTCATTGCAGTTCCTTTTGACATTGAAGGTCTGTGGTGGGGATTCTGAGGTGAAACTGTGCCGTAGCCTGTAACATAGCATACGCCATTAGGATTTTTTCCTAAAAGATAATTAAGGTTATCCTTGGCTGTTTCAAGATAAGCTTCATCACTTGTAATCTGATATGCAGTTCCGAGAATTATTCCTGCATTTGCAACAGTCATATTGCTTCCCCAGTTAAAATTGTTAACTGCAACGCCGTAAGGACTGCTGTTAGTAATTTTAGCAAATTTATCAGCCTGAGAAATTACAATATCCTTTGCATTTTTGTAAACTGATGAATTTTTATCAATATCCTTCATTGTCAGTATTGCAATATTGCCATAATCACCAACAGTTGACCAGTCAAGGCCTTTTTTTGCTGTTATATTTTCAAGTGCTGTCAGATATTTCTGGTTGCCTGTTGCACGGTACATCTGAGCAGAAGCCCAGTAGCGTTCATCTGTATCATTAGTATCTTCATATGAGCCTGTTGTAATATCTTCGGGGTCTTCAAAAATGAAATTTGGATTTGATTCAAGGAAATTCCATGCTTTTTCAGCAGAACTAAGACACTTCTGTGCAAAATCGCTGTCAATGTCACGGTAAAATTCATAAGCCATCGCCATTGAAGCACAGAAATTAGCTGTTGCAGTAGTGGAAACAGGGGTAACTATAAGTTGTGCAGTTTCTTTTTCGGGCATTACATATCCGGGGAATGTTTCACATGTTACTTTATGATATACTCCGCCTGATGGTGCCTGCATTTTCAGCATCCATTCAAGTTCATAGCGAACCTCATCAAGAACATCGGGGATACCGTTTCCGCTTTCCGGAATACCGATATTATCGCCGTAAAGTCTGGGAGCTGTTTCATAAGCATAAAGCAGGTCTGCAACAGCCTTGGCAGCCGGAACTATATATCTTCCGTAATCGCCGGCATCGTGCCAGCCCCCTGTTACGTCAATAGTTTCATTAGTGCCATAGATTAAAGCCTTTGTATTGTGGCAGGCTTCATGACCAAATATTTCGTCCTCAACTTTGCTTCCGCATCGCTGGAGATAAAGCATTTTTACACTGTCATTAAGCAAATTTCCGTATGGATTTTCTGAAATTTCAAAAGTATATGAACAATCTGCAATTTCATCGCACTGAATATAATATTTTCCTGATTCAGTTACTTCTGAAAAATCAAAGGTATAATCAAATTCGCCAGCTGAAGAATTTTCAGTTCCGTTTGAAAGAGTGCCGGAATAAACAGTTTCCTTTGTATCAGCATTGATTACGGAACATGTTTTAACTGAATCTGTCGGCGGAACATTTCTTATAACGGCTGTTTTTCTGTCATTTGCCTTATATCCAATCTGATTTGTAATAATCGGCGATTCATATGGCTTAAATGATGAATAGTCAACCTTGCTGTCGTCTATGAGTTCAAGAACAACATTGTCAAGATAAATTTTATGTTCTGGAAGGTCTTCACCCTGTGTACCACAGTTGAAAGCAAACTTTGCCATAATATCAGTTTCAGCTTCCATGGTAAATTCATAGTCAATTGTCTGCGGTTCAGATGTGACATCAATACCTTTCCATGTATATGCCTGATATGTTCCGCCGTTCTGCTGAATCATAGCTTCAACAAAACGGTCAGTTGTTGAAGAAATTTCAAAGCTAAGACGATAAACACCATTCTGATAAAGCGGTACAATATCATAAAACATCTGTACAGCATAATTTACTTTTCCAAGGTCGGTTACAGTCAGAGCAAGCTTGCCGTTTTCAGTTGAAAGAGTACCTTTTCCACCGCTTTCCTTATATATGCCCCAGTCTGTCGTGCCGGAATCAAAGGTTGAATTTGTAATAATGTTGTCTGCTGCATTTGCTGTGCAGACAGGCATTGTTATTGAAACAAGTGTAACAGAAGCAATAAGGCTTTCAATTACCTTTTTTAATTTTGATTTCATAAAAAATCTCCTTTATACATCATGTTATTTTGATTTATCTGCCGTATTTAATATACATAATTATATTACAAAAATTTTCAAAAATATATAAGATTTTTGATGAAAATGGTAATTTGTTAACCTTATTTTTCAATATTTTTATTTTCCTTTTCATACAAATGATATTTATAATAATACTTTTTCGGAGTAATGCCTGTATATTTTTTAAACTGCTTTATAAAATAGCTTTGCGAACTGAAATTAAGATAATTGCTGATTTCAAGAAATGAATAGTCTGAAAACTGAATCAGATTTTCTGCTGTCTCGACTTTTTTTCGTATTACGTATGTACTTAGTGGTATTCCCATTTCAGAGTGAAACAAGCGTGATATATAAGGAACAGAATATGAAACAAAATCTGCAATATCTTTTACAGATATTTTTTCATGCAAATGGTCGCTGATATAATCAAGAACTAACATAACAGCTTTTGAATAAGTGTGTTTGCTTTTTATCTGTCTCATTCGTTTGGTAAATTCAACAATCATTCTGTAATGTATATCATCAATCTGTTCCCTTGAAGTGCATCGGTCAGTCTGCTGAATATATATATCACTCATACTGTAAGCCTCCTCAAGTGTCATTCCTGCATTTATACAAAAACGGGTAATTATTGCAATAGATATAACAAGATGATATTTAAGATTTTGAAGAAAGTCATCGCTTAATTTTCCGAACCCCTCACCTCCGAGAGGAGTAAAAAATGTTTTTACAATTTCAAGGTTTCCTGAACATACACTTTCATAAAATGCCATTTCACGTTCAAATGAAGCATAAATGAACTTATTTTCCCTTTTTTCAAAAAAGTGCTTTGACAATGCCTTTCTTGTATCCAGATGATAAATATTATTATTTTCATCATCAATTTTACTGTTGTTTTTCTCTGACAAAGTTTTTCACTTCCTTCTGGATTTTTTATTTAAAATTAAATCAGACATATTAAAAAATAAATGTTTTAAAAATGCTGTGATGCTGATAATAATAAATAACCATAGAGACATTTATTTATTTAATAATTATATCATAAAAGATTTGTTTTTGTCAATGAATAATAAAATGTTCTGAAGAACAGATTTTATTATACAATTATTATAAATTTTCTATTGACTTTGCAAATTAATTGTTGTATAATTACATTAAACATTCTGTTTGTTATAACTGCACGAAAGGATAAGTAAATATGTTATGGAAATAAATGAATTATACAACACTGCCAGAACTTATATTGAAAAAATAAAAAAAGAAAAACCATTTTACTTTTTTGAACATGATAGTTCTCTCTGCTTAATAAAAACAGATAAACAAATTTTCTGTGGTACTAGCTGTATTAAAATTAATAATGGAAATGTTGAAACAGTCAGTTCAGATTACAATGCAGTTTTATTATTTATTGCAAACAGTAAATCAAAAGCTGAACAGATGATAGTAGTTATGGCTGATGATTACAGAATAACTGTGCCTTTTTCTGAATCAATTCAGATGCTGTTAAGGGCTGGTGCAAGCAATGGAAAATGTCAGATAATTATATCTGAATCACAAAGTATTTCATGTGAAAATTTTTGTGCCACTGCATCAACCCCGGAAAATTCACCTGATTTTTTCAGCGGTTTCGACGATTCACCAATAGATGCTTTGCCTTACAATGATAACAGTATACATCAACAGCAGTCTGTCATATATTCTCAGTCAGCTTCAAACAACATAAACTCAATTCACGGCAACAGTTCACAAAACAGTCAATATGTTTCTCAATATATAGGATTAGGCGGAAGTGCCTTTAAAAGAAAGTTATCGCAGTTTCTTGAAGATGATGAACAAAGTCCGTCTGAAAAAGATTCCTCTGATAATTTGTCAAAAGAGGAACTTCTTCAACAGGCAAAGAAAAATAAAAAAGCTGCAAAACGTGGTTTTAAATTTTAACGGCAAATTATTTGCCGTTAAAATACTATTTTTTTCTCAGAAAGGATTTATTTATTATGAAAAAAAACAAAATACTTGCACGAATTTTATCATGTATGCTAACAATGTCATTTATGACAGTTATGTCCTCCTGCGGAGAAAAAGAAGATAATTCAAAACAGATAAGAATTATAGGCAAAACACCTCTGCAAAATTCCTTTTACTGGGAAGTTGTAAATGCAGGGGCATCAGCTGCAGGAGAAGAGCTTGGATATGATGTTGAATATTTTGCTCCGGAAAATGAAAAGGATACTGAAGAACAAATTGCTATTATAAACAAGGCTAAAGAAGATAAAATTGACGGAATTGTCATAGCACCTATTAACGCAGATGATATGAATGATGCTATGCAGGAAGCAAAGAAAGCCGGTGTATCTGTACTCACAATTGATTCAAAGTGTTCTCTTGATGATATGGTATATATCGGAACAGATAATTATGTTGCCGGAACTATTGCGGGTGCTGAAGCCTCAAAAATGCTGACGGAAAGCAAAAAGGTAGCAATCGTTGCACTGACAGAAGAATCTACTCTTGCAGTAAGATGGAAGGGCTTTGAAGATGCCGTTGCATCAGATTCAACCATCAGCATTGTAGAAAAAACCTACTGCAATTCCGACAAGGCAACAGCAAAACAGCAGGCATCTGAACTTATTGACAAATATCCCGACCTTGAAATGATTTGCGGAGTTAATCAAACTACTACACTTGCCATATGCGAGGCAGTATCTGAAAAAGGTGTCGGCGGAAAAGTAAAGGTTGTAGGATATGATGCATCTGAAGCTGAAATTGAATATATAAATCAGGGTATACTTACAGGAACAGTCGTTCAGAATCCTTACAACATAGGATATCTTGGAGTTAAAAACGTTGCAGATATGTCAGACGGTGAATCCATAAGCAAGATTATTGATACAGGAACTACCTTTGTAACAGCCGACAATATCAACGATGATGCTATACAGCTACTTATTTATCCGATGGGCAAATAACGGAGGTATTTTAAAATGACAAAAGGAAAAAATAACAGCAATGAAAAAGGCTATGTTATTGCCGGAATTATATTCGCTGTTGTACTGCTTATAAGTCTGGGACAGTTTATTTTTCTTTATACAATGCAGAGTCAAAACTCGCTTAAAGCTGAAAAGGAACAAAAAGCTGTATCAGAAATCAAAGAAAATCTTATATCTATAAACCGTGATGTGCTTAAAATTATATCCGGTGTCGGAAATGCACAGTCAATCGCAAATGATATTGAAATAAGTTTTGACAATATTGACAAGTCTATGGCAGACTATGAACAGACAGACTATCACACAAAAAAAGAACTTGTAAGATATGAAGAAGCTAAAAATTATATTTCTGCTTTGCGTTCAAGGCTTTTGGAATATCAGTCACAGCTTTCGGATATAAACATTGAAGATGCAAAAAATATCTATACACAGGAAATAAATATCTTCCAGCAAAGTGCTATCGATAAATTCAACTCTGCTATGGATATTAATGTAAATTACATTAAAGAACAAAAAGAAAAAAGTATAATGTTTTTTAAAATTGTAATAGGAATTATGTCAGCCCTACTTGTTTTTGGTGAAATAGGTATTATAATTACAGCAAAGATTTCTAAAAAGGCAAGGGCAGAAATTTCTGAAAAACAGAAACAGGCAGAATCAGCAAACAAGAAATTCAAGCGTTCACAGGAAAAAATCGAAGATATTGTTTATAAAAATATACTTACAGGAATGAAAAACAGATATGCTCTTGAAAAGGATATAGGAGAAAGACTTCAGAGTGAGCCTTTTAATATGGCTCTGTTTGATATGGACAACTTCAGAAGTATAAATGATACTTACGGATATGATTTCGGCGATGAATATCTTGTACAGATTGCTGAAAAACTTCAGAAAAGTTTTGGTGAATACGCAGAAATTTATAATATTACCGGAAATGAATTCTTTGTTTTATTTAATTCTGATATTTCAAAGGAAAAATCAATAAATCTCTCAAAAAATATCTTTACGGCTATAGGTATGGCTTACAGTGTCGGAAATATAGGAATACAGCTTTCAGTATCAGGCTGTGCATATAATTATCTTCCCGGTGATTGTTCAAGCCTTGATTCTCTGCTTGTCAAAATGAATAACACTATCAGGAATATAAAGAAAAACGGTGGTAATTCAATGGCAAGCGTTACTAATATTTAAAACTTAACCCTCCTTCGTTTATGCTTAAGTCAGAAACAAGGAGGGTTTAAAAAATTTTTTAACAGCAGAAAGGAAAATATATGTGTAAAATAATTACTGTTTCCAATCAAAAGGGCGGAGTTTCAAAAACAACTACAACATACAATCTTGGTGCAAGCCTTGCTTTGAATCACAATAAAAAATTTTACTGGTTGATACTGACCCTCAGGCTAATTTATCCGAATACCTTGGATATAAACCGAACACAAAACCTACTATTACACAACTTGTAATGTCTGTATGCATGCAGGGCATAATTAAACCTGATGCAGTTATGGAAACTATACGTCATTGTGAAACTGCAAATTTAGATTATATTCCGTCTGATATTAATCTTGCAAGCTCTGAAATGATGATGTCAACTATGATTTCAAGGGAAACCATTCTGAAAAGGATTCTTTTAAAAGAAATCACATGTAATTATGACTTTGTATTAATTGACTGCCTGCCCTCTCTCGGAATATTGCTTATAAACGCACTCACTATCGCAGACAAGGTTCTTATACCTGTTCAGACTCAAAAGTTTTCAATGGATGGATTACAGGCTTTGGAAAATCTTTATCAGCAAATAAAGGAAACTATTAATCCTGATATCAGTCTGCTTGGCGTTCTTCCAATTATGGCTGACCGTACAACAGTAAGCAAAAATGCTGTCAATACACTGAAAGAAAAATATAGACAAATAATTTTTGATACTATTATAAGCAAATCTGTTGATGCTGCAAAAAGTTCTGAAATTCATATGCCACTTTGTATAATGGGTTGCAAATTGGGAACAGAATATGAACATCTTGCCTGTGAAGTGCTGAAACGCTGTAAAGATGAATAAATCTCACATTAAGGAGGGTATTTATGAATACAAAATTTGATTTAAATGCTATGCTTTCTACTCCTGCTGTATTAAAGAATACTGTAAAACAAATTCCATGTGATATGCTCATACCATATCACAACCATAAATTTGAACTCTATACAGGGGAACGCCTTGAGGATATGGTTGAAAGTATTAAGAAAAACGGTGTAATTTGTCCTATAATTGTCCAGCCATTTAAAAATATTTATGAAATACTTATTGGTCATAATCGCTGGAAAGCCTCTCAGCTTGCGGGACTTGCAACTATACCTGCTATTGTCAAAGAAGGCTTATCTGAAAGTGAAGCTGAAATGTATGTAACAGAATCCAATATACTGCAAAGAGGATTTAATAATCTTAAAATAAGCGAACAGGCATCAGTTATCGCACAAAGACATAATTCTATGTTCTCGCAGGGAAAAAGAAATGATATTATAAGAGAACTTAAAATGCTTGAAAATCTTAATTCAGATGGTCTGAAAAATAACTCTTTAACTTTGAACCCAGTGGGTTCAAAGTTGGATTCAAATAAAGATGCCGGCAGAGAATACGGCTTAGGAAAGACATCCGTTGTCAGACTTATTCGCATAAATAAACTGACTGACAAATTAAAGGAACTTGTTGACAGCGGAGATATTGCAATAAGAAGTGCCGTTGAACTTTCATTTTTATCTGAATCTACTCAAAATTCAGTTGCAAAAGCTATGGAAAACGGAAAAATAGATATGAAAAAGGCAAAAAAGCTAAGAGATTCTGCCAATAAAAACGGAAATATTAATTATGATTTAATTTTAAAGATTATTTCAGAGAAAAATGATAATACTGCAAAGCTAAAATCTGTAAAAATCAGCAGAGAAGTTTTTGAAAAATATTTTAAAAATAATACTGACGGTAACAATGTAACTGAAACATTGGAAAAAGCTCTTGAGTTTTATTTTGAAAACCAGAAAAAATAATTATTTAAAAATATAATAAAGCAATCCAAAAGCACCACATTTCAAATGTGGTGCTTTTTTGTTTATATTATTAATTATAAACAAAATCGGAGTTTTATCAAGCATCTAAAGCTTAATGTTCAAATCACTGCTTTAAATACGTTCAGAGCCGTTTTAAGCACAACAGCAATATAACTATACTGTCAAAATTAAAACCTGTTAAACCCCTTTTTAAATGCTTAAAAAGACATTAATCTGTTAAAATCTGTTTCTATCATTTTTTTCAGATATTTAAATCTGTTTTTTTATTTCTTTCTGCTTTGCCTGATAGTTCAATTCCAAATATTTTTTACATAAATATTTATATATTGCACTTGACACCCAAAACTTATCAGCAGGTAATCTGTCAGCATTTATACATAAAGACAACAATGCTATTTCTTCTTTTGTAAATTCATCGTTGCAAGCAGAAGAATATAAAACAACGTGAGTTCGATGGAAAACATATAGAAAAAGCCGCCGAAATCTGTTATAATGAGAATAACCACAAACTCAAAACAGAAAGGCGGTTTTTTTATGGAACAAATAGCAATTTTTTGTGATACGGATGATTTTTGCAAGGCATACGAGGAATATTGCAGAAATAAACTGTTAATGGATAAAGAAGAAGTTATACCCAGAACAAGAATGTCATTGAGTGAGATAATGAAATTTGCACTTGTTCCGCTTATATTATACACTATCAAAGCACGTTCTGGCAAGTGTTCAGGAATATCTTTTGTTGATTCCACACCATTAAAAGTATGCGATAATCACAGAATATACAGTCATCGAGTATTTAAGGACTATGCGAAAAAAGGTAAAAGTTCTATGGGGTGGTTTTATGGTTTCAAACTTCATTTTATTATCAATGACTGCGGAGAAATTCTGTCTTTTTGTCTGACTTCAGGAAATGTTGATGACAGAAATGAAGAAGTTATGGAATCCTTGACAAAAGAAATATTCGGAAAACTTTTTGCTGACAGAGGCTATATTTCTTCAAAGTTGTTTGAAAAACTCTATGCAAAAGATATTACTCTTGTTACAAGAGCAAAGAAAAATATGAAAAACAAGCTTATGGATTACAATGACAGACTTATGCTCCGCAAACGTACTGTTATTGAATCAGTTAATGACTTCCTGAAGAATATATGCAACGTAGAGCATTCCAGACACCGCAGTGTTACTAATTTCCTTGTAAATCTGCTTTCTGCTCTGGCTGCTTACTCCTTTCTCCCCAAAAAGCCCTCAATATGTTCTGCTTCTGATATGCCTCAGGGGGTTTTATGCCTTACTGACTGATTTTTCTGTCGAA
>CAMDZD010000033.1 GCA_945910815.1 uncultured Clostridia bacterium | reverse complement strand
CAGATGTTCCCGAACGGAATGCAGACACCTCCGCCGAATATGCAGAATCCACAGATGTTCCCGAACGGTATGCAGAACCCTGTTCCAAATATGCAGAATCCGCAGATGTTCCCGAACGGAATGCAGACACCTCCGCCGAATATGCAGAATCCGCAGATGTTCCCGAATGGTATGCAGACACCTCCGCCGAATATGCAGAATCCGCAGATGTTCACGAATAATATGCAGACATCTCCTCCGCCGAACCTTCCGGAGCCTCCTAAGGAAAAGCCAAAGGAAAAAGAATCTTTCTGGAGCGATTTCCTTGAAGATGATGTTAAAAAATCTGAACAGAATAATGCACAGAAGAAAGCAGGTTCTGATGACGATTTTTTTAGCAGACCCCGACGCAGTAATAATAATATGGGTGGCGTTTCTGCGGAAGGGCTGGATTTTTCAAAGCTTGAACGCCATAACGATGAAAAGCAGAATAAATATATGTCATCAGCTCCGGAAGCCGATGCAAGCCGTCTTGTTCCGAATGTCAACAAAGGAAACGGAAAGTATATGAAAGATACTGCTGTTGTTAATGCTGATGACCTTGAACAGAATGTCCATAAAAAATCAAAGGTAAAAATGGGAAAGACTCTTGAAGCTAATCCCGATGAGCTTGAACAGTATGTTAAAAAATCTCCGGAAGTAATAATGGATAAAACAAAAAAAGCTGATGCAAGCGAGCTTAAGGCTTATAAACATGAACATGTTGAATCCATTATGCAGGGTGCTGAAAAGGCTGTTGAGGCTATGCCTAAGAAAAAAGTTTATGTTGATGAACTTGAACAGATTGAACTGCCCGAACATATGAAGGCAAAAAAATCAAAGCCAAAGGAAAAAACAACAGAAATTCCATCTCTGCCGGATATTTGAAAATAATTTTAAGGAGTTTTTAAAATGAAGAAGTTTTTTGAAGAATTTAAAAAATTTATCTCACGCGGAAACGTTGTTGACCTTGCAGTCGGTATGATTATGGGTACTGCTTTTACTGCAATAGTATCATCGCTTGTTGATTCCGTACTTATGCCGTTGCTTGGTGCAATTATAGGCGGTATCGATTTAAGCAATCTTTCAGTTACAATTCCGTGGAGTCTTTCAGGAGAACCGCCCGTTCTTCATTACGGTGCATTTTTACAGGCAATTATCAACTTTATACTTATAGCATTCTGCATTTTCCTTATGATAAAAGCTATCAATGTTCTTTCAAAGAAAAAGGAGGAAGCTCCCAAAGAACCTCCGAAACCTACAAAGGAAGAAGAACTTCTTACGGAAATACGTGACCTTTTAAAAGTTCAGGCAGGAATTGCCGAATCCGCTGAAGAATCCGAAAAAGAAAAGGTTACAAAGTAAAAATTCATGAATTTTTCAGCAGGCGGTGAAAAAAATCCGCCTGTTTTTTATTGTAAATTTTTGAAATACATGATATAATCGAATAAAAAAAGCGAGTGAATTTATGTTGAATCAAATCAGAAAATTTTTCCGTTCTCAGACCGTTCTTGCGGTATCTCTTTTATGTGCATTAATATCGATGTTTATAATTCCGCCGTCAAAGGAATATCTGTCGTATATAAATTTTGCAACGCTGATACTGCTCTTCTGTCTTATGTCGGCGGTAGCAGGCTTTAACGATACCGGAATATTTGTCAGAATATCATCTTTTCTTATTTCAAAATGCCGTACATCAAGACTGCTTATATTTATTCTGATGAATATATGCTTTTTCAGTTCAATGCTTATAACGAATGACGTAGCACTGATTACTTTTGTACCTGTTACAATAGCGTTATTCAGTTCGGCGGGAATCGATAAGAAAAACAATCTTATTTATGCGGTAATTATAGAAACCGCATCGGCAAATCTCGGAAGTATGATGACTCCGATAGGCAATCCGCAGAATATTTTTATATGTTCATATTACGGACTTTCGCCGTCAGATTTTTTCGGAACAATGCTTCCTTATGGAATTATAAGCTATATAATGCTTTCGCTTATGGTTTTTCTGACAGGCAACGAAAAAATAGAACCGTCTGAAAATAACGAAATAAAAGCAGTTCCGAAAATCAAAGCTCTGATATATTCCGCAGTATTTATAGTATGTATACTCACAGTATCGGGATTTATAAATCAGTATATATGCCTTGCGGTGTGTTTAATACTTATTCTTGTATCGAATTTCAGAATACTTTCAAAAGTGGATTATGCACTTCTTGCAACGTTTGTATGCTTTTTCATATTCAGCGGAAATATAGGCAATATTGAATCAATTCAGAAATTTATTTCATCAGTAATAAACGGCAATGAAGTTATTGCATCGGCACTGACAAGTCAGGTTATAAGCAATGTGCCGTCAGCGGTACTTCTTTCGGGGTTTACCGACAATGCGGAAAAACTGCTTGTCGGGGTAAATATAGGAGGTCTCGGAACTCCCGTTGCATCGCTTGCAAGTCTTATATCTTACAAGTATTATTCCAAATCGGAAAACGCAAGAAACGGAAAATATATGTCATTATTTATTATCAGCGGATTTGCAATGCTTTTAATTATGATTGGAGTTGAAAAAATTTATGTATAATATACCGTATGAGGCAGTCACAGCTCTTGAAATTCTTGAAAAAAACGGCTTTGAAGCGTATCTTGTCGGAGGGTGCGTGCGTGATTTTCTTCTCGGAAGAATACCGAATGACTATGATATAACTACAAACGCACTTCCCGAACAGATAATAAAAGTATTTTTGGATTACAAAACAATTCCGACAGGATTAAAGCACGGAACTGTTACAGTAATTATAAAAAAATTTCAGATTGAAATTACAACATACAGAAAAGACAGTACATACAGCGATAACCGTCACCCCGATTCGGTTGAATTTACGCCGTCACTTAAAGAGGATTTGGCAAGACGTGATTTTACTATGAACGGAATCGCAATGAATCGAAATCAGGATATAATTGATATATATAACGGCAGGAAAGATATGCAGAAACATCTTATAAACTGCATTGAAAATCCGGATAAGCGTTTTGATGAAGATGCACTCCGTATTCTGAGGGCATTGAGATTTGCTTCACAGCTTGATTTTAAAATAGAAAAAAATACTTCCGATTCGATTCACAGAAATGCTGAAAATCTTAAAAATATATCGGCTGAACGCATTAACGCTGAACTTGAAAAACTTCTCGGCGGAAAAAATCCATACAGCATACTTAAAGAATACGAGGACGTTATACAGGTATTTATGCCGGAATATACTTATTCCGAATGTATTCTGAAAAAGAATGTCAGTTTACAGCTTGTAAGAAGAAGTGCATTTTTTCATAATATCAATTCCGTATATGATATTATGAAACGTCTGAAATATTCCAACAGGGATATAAATGATACATTAAAGCTTACGGAATATTTCAGTGCGGATATATCATCAAAGCCATCATTGAAGATACTGCTTAAGAATATCGGAACTGAGCTTGCATATATTCTTCTTGATTTCAGAAACGCATGCGGTGAAAATACAGAAAATCCGGAATTAATGCTTGATGAAATTCTTGATAATCATGAATGTTATTTAATCTCACAGCTTGATATAAACGGCAGGGATTTATTGAATATGGGCATATCGGGAGTGCTTACGGGAAAAATTCTGAATAATCTGCTTGATAAAGTTATACATGATGAAATTCAGAATAATAAATCTGCTTTGGAGGAATATATAAAAAATGCTTTCCTGTAAAACTAAGTATCCCATTTTGCTTGTGCATGGAATGGGATTCCGTGACAGAAAAATTTTCAATTACTGGGGGAGAATACCAAAGGAACTCGAAAAGCGTGGCTGTCGGATATTTTACGGAAATCAGGACGCAAATGCAACAGTTCACGATAATGCCGTTATGATTAAAAAGTCCCTTGAATATGCACTTGAAAAATCAGGAAGTGACAAGGTTAATATCATAGCACATTCAAAAGGAGGAATTGATTCAAGATACTTGATTTCAACTCTTGGAGAATACAAAAAAGTTGCCTCTCTTTCAACAGTGGATTCACCGCATAACGGTTCGGAAACAGTTGATTTTCTTATGAAGTTTCCGGATATTCTTGTAAAGGCTACGGGAAAGATTACCGATTTTTTTATGTATATCCAAGGTGACAGCAAACCTGACAGTTATCGTGTTTTTCATGAGCTTACAACGGATTACATGAAGAAATTCAATGCGGAAAATCCTGATATTTCGGGTGTATATTATCAAAGCTTCGGATTCCGTATGAAAAGTCCTTTCAGCGATATAATAATGGCTTTTCCGTATTCCGTAATAAAGCATATTGAACATGCCGATACAGACGGACTTCTCACTGAAAAGGCAATGAAGTGGACTAATTTCAGAGGAATGTATACATCGCCCGAAAAAAGAGGGATTTCTCATTGTGATGCTACCGATTTGAGACGGAGAGCTTTTTCAAAAAAGAATCCCTCAAACGATTTTGAAGTATCTGATATTGTGGATTTTTATATAAATCTTGTTTCAAAGCTTAGGGAAAGAGGATTATAGACAAAAAAATGCTGAAATCAAAAGATTTCAGCATTGATTGGTTGGGGTGGAAGGATTTGAACCCTCGGAATAACGGAGTCAGAGTCCGCTGCCTTACCGCTTGGCGACACCCCAGTATTTAATTTTTGTCGTTCTCTCCACTCGACTTTATTATTATATCACAGGAATTTTGAAATGTCAATAGTTTTCAGAAAAATTTATTTTTTAATTATATATCTGCCTGATTATAAGTTTTTCTTTGCATAACTCTTGAAATTTCCGGCATAATGCTATATAATAAATTATAAATAATAAACAGACTGGAGTTGATTTTTTTTGGATAATATGAAAAAAGCCTATTTCATTTTCAATCTTCAGGCGGGACGTCAGCCGGTAAAGGTTGTTAAAACTGCAATAGGCGGTGACCTTGCAGAGATTATTGACAGATTCACAAAAGCAGGATATGAAGTTACTGCCAGACCAACCCAGAGCCGTGGAGATGCTGTAACTGCTTCAAAATATGCCTGTGACAGCGGTTTTGACCTTGTTTTATGTGCAGGCGGTGACGGTACTTTAAGCGAATGTATTGACGGTGTTATGCAGAGTAAAAAAAGGATTCCCGTGGGATATATTCCTGTCGGCACTACAAACGATTTTTCAAAGGGTCTCGGAATACCCGATAAAGCACTTGAAGCCTGCGACTGGATTATAAACGGACTGAATAACAATACATTTCTTGCATGTGACATAGGGAGTCTTAATGAAACACGTAATTTCACATATATCGCAGCTTTCGGAGCTTTTACAAATGTAACTTATGAAACTTCACAGCACTGGAAAAATATTTTCGGTCATTCGGCTTATCTTTTAAACGGTGCATCACAGCTTAATACTATAAAATCACGTCATATAAAAATAGAGTGCAACGGCGAAACTATTGAAGATGAATTTGCATTTGGTATGATTACAAATACAAAGAAAGTCGGCGGTCTTTTCAACTGCAATAATTTTTTGCTTGATGACGGAATATATGAAGCAACATTTGTAAAAACTCCTTCAAATTTTATGCAGTTGCAGAAAATACTTGTATCACTTTTTAACGGTCAGCGTCCGGAAGAATCCGATTATATAAAATATTTCAAAACGGGAAGTCTTAAAATTACCTCTCTTGATGGTAATCCGCTTGTCTGGAATCTTGACGGAGAACTCGGCGGAGAATTTATTGAAAGCGAAATAAAAAACAATCAGAGAGCTGTTACATTTGTTATAGGTTCCAATCAGGATATAAATGCTGTAATGACAGAAGATACTGTTTAAATTTGTGGGCGGATTTAAAAATCCGCCCGATTTTTTTAGTTTCCGGAAGAAATTTCCGCATAGTATGCAAGAACTTCGCTTGCATCGGAGGAATTTATTAATCCGTCATTATTGAAATCAGCAGATATTTTCTGAATATCGCTGAATGTTGCGGGTTCTCCCGATGAAATAAGAGCATATTCCGCAAGAATATCGCTTGCATCGGAAGCATTGACAAATCCGTCACCGTTTACATCTCCCGGAATATTCTGAACATCTCCTCTGTAAACTATAAGATTTATTGTATTTGGTTCAGCGTTTTCTGTATTTATCGTTATTGGGATAGTATTTTTTCCATAATCAAGGGGAATTTCATCAGTAAGGCTGTAATTTTCAGCGGAATTTCCATTTATTTCAACAGTTCCCAGAGAAATCGGAAGAAGTAAAATACTATCCTGTGATTCATATGCATTTATTGTATAGTTTCCGTTTTCATCGGGATTGATGTACTTGGCATTTACATTTTTGTTGAAAGTATATCCGAGACGATTTAAAGTACTGTATGCAGGAGTATAATTCTTTTCGGAATAAGTTTCATAGTCAGATGTTGCAGTTATTGTGCATTTTTCTGTGATTTTAAAAGGTTCTGTATAGAGTTTGTATTCTCCGCCGTTGACTGAATAATATATATTCTGTGAATCTTCGCATGAAAGTTCAACAGATTCATCTGAATATACAAATCCGCTGTCAATTGAGAAATCAACATAATTTATCGGATTGGTGAAAGCCTTTATGGGAATATTTCCCTGAGCTATTATTACATCATCATCACCGAAATTTTTTTCAAACTGTGAAACAAAACTTTCATCATAAGCGGAAACGAGCATATTATATAAATTTTCCTTTTCCTGTTCGGAATATGTATAAACAGAATCCTTAACGTCATTCCACAAAAAACCGTTACTGCTGAAAAAGCTTTGATTATAGTCAGTATACTGCATAATCTGTTCATATTTTGTATGGTTTGAAAGGTCGGTTATATCACCTGTATCGGAATCAATTACTGATATACAGCTTTCAGTAGGTATTACATAGGGATTATTGCTGTTTGTCATAGTAACAACAACGGAAAAATATTCACTCTCCGAAAGTTCAATATTCTGGTCAAGTTCGATTGTCTGATAGCCTGTTATAGTGTTTTTACCGGGTATGCTGTAAGCTTTCTGTCCTGATTTTGGATTTGAGGAGCTTTTCAGATTTTTGTATATATCTATTTTATAATCAGTATCGGGAACGATGAAATCGCATGATACTGCCTGTAACCATTCGTTTCCCTCTGACTGGAAAATATTAGCCATATATGAAGTATTTCCCGAACCTGCTTTCATAGCCTGATTTGATATGAAAGTATCATGATGATAATTTTTTGAATAGTTATTGCTGTCCTCAAGTTCAAAAACTGCAAATTCGCAGAGGGAGGGTTCTTCATAGGAAATCCAGAAAAATCCATTGTCCTGCCATGTATTTCCCCAGCTGTTTTTCGCAAGCCATGCACCATTATTTTCGGGTAGTGCCTTTGATGAAAAATTTTCAGCGGGAAAATTATCATCATATCCTATTATTGTTACGCTGTGGGTAGCCGTTTTATCCTGTCCCGACATGTAAGAATGGTGAACACTGTCATAACAGCCCGAATCATTGTAATATGATATATCAACTGCAAAGCCTTTTAAAAGAAATTCCTTTAATGTTTTGTTTCGGAGTTCGGGATTATCTCCGTTGAAGTCGAATAGATATGCATTTTTCAGATGATAGTCAGCAGAATCACGGTATTTCTGCTGTAAATCCGTATCTGAAAGAATATCGGCACTTCCGTATTCAAGCTCCTCTTTTTCAGTTACAGGGCCTTTCCACTGCAACCACATATTTGATGCAACAAGTGCAGAACCGCCATGCTTAAAAACTTCTTCCGTATTGGAATCCTTGCCCAAATCAATCTGTTCACCGCCCGAATATGCATAATAGGCAAGATGCCATTCTGACAAGTCTATATCGGGAACTCTTTTTATAAGACCCGATTCCGCACTGTCAACAGCGGTCTGAGTCCAGCATGTTCCGTATTCGCCCTGTGCCTTTACATTCTGCACATATCCGCAGTCACGCAAATCAAAGCTTTCGGGAAAACTGTTTTCAGATAAGCTTTCTGCTGTATCTGATATGTCAACAGGAGTGAAAACCGATTCAAAAACTGATGATGTATCAAATTCCGCATTTCCTTTGTTTGTTATAAAGCTTGTCTGAAATCTTAATTCATTATCACTCTGAAATGATGACATCAGAAATGCCGGAAGTGATAATACACTGAGAAGTTTAAAAAATAATTTCATAAAATAAAAATCCTCCTTTTTTATTTATTATACATTATACCATAAAATCTTAAATTTGTATTGAATTTTTTGAAAAAAGCCTTGACATTTTAAAAAATTCAGTATATAATACATGTATAGTTAAAAAAGCGATGATGGGAATAAAAGCCGTGTGATGTTTTTACAGAGAGCTGTCGTCCGGTGAAAGACAGTAATTCATATACGGTCATAACTCCTCCCGGAGCTGTCGGCTGAAAGCTGTTTTTATTCAGCAATTAGGTGCGGTCGGGTTTCTCCCGTTACAGAGATACGCATTATGTCCCAATGATGCGAATGAGTGGGCATATTTCATTTTATGCCAATAAAGAGTGGTACCACGGAGAATGTTACAGTCTTCGTCTCTTTTGCAGTTATGCAGAGGAGACTTTTTTTATACTCCTTTGACATCTTCTGCATTTCAGATTTTCAAGAAAGGATTTTTTGATATGAAAAATTTTGAAAAGTACACAAGACAGTATTTCGAAGCTCCTGCAACTTCTATGAAATGGGCTGAGAAATCCTATATCGAAAAAGCTCCCCAGTGGTGCAGTGTCGATTTAAGAGACGGAAATCAGGCTCTTATAACACCAATGAGCCTCGATGAAAAACTGGAGTTTTTCAAGCTCCTTGTAAAAATAGGTTTCAAGGAAATTGAAGTAGGCTTTCCCGCTGCCTCTGAAACTGAATATGATTTCTGCCGTACACTTATTGAACAGGATTTAATTCCCGATGATGTTGCAATACAGGTTCTCACACAGTCAAGAGAACACATTATAAAGAAAACTTTTGAAGCACTCAAAGGCTGTAAAAATGCAATAGTTCACCTCTATAATTCAACTTCAGTTGCACAGCGTGAACAGGTTTTCAGAAAAAGCAAGCAGGAAATTATCGATATTGCTGTTTCAGGTGCAAAGCTCTGCAAGCAGTACCGTGAAAATACTGAGGGAAATTTCCGATTTGAATATTCCCCCGAAAGCTTTACCGGTACTGAACCCGAATTTGCTCTCGAAATAAGCAACGCTGTTATAGATGTATGGAATCCGACTCCGGAAGATAAAGTTATACTCAATCTCCCTGTAACTGTTTCCCATTCTATGCCTCATGTGTATGCAAATCAGGTTGAATACATGTGCGAAAATATCAATAACCGTGAGAATGTTATTGTATCTCTCCACCCCCATAACGACAGAGGCTGTGCCGTTGCCGACAGTGAAATGGGACTCCTTGCAGGTGCGGACAGAATAGAGGGTACTCTCTTCGGAAACGGAGAGAGAACAGGAAATGTTGATATTATAACCCTTGCTCTGAATATGTACTCACAGGGAGTTGACCCCGAACTTGATTTTTCTGATATCCCGTCAATCACCGAAGTTTATCAGCGAGTCACAAGAATGCATGTCTATGAAAGACAGCCATACAGCGGACAGCTTGTCTTTGCAGCGTTCAGCGGTTCACATCAGGACGCTATCGCTAAGGGTATGAAATGGCGTGAGGAGAAAAAATGCGATAAATGGACTGTTCCGTATCTCCCAATTGACCCCAAGGACGTCGGCAGAGAATACGAGGCTGATGTTATCAGAATTAACAGTCAGTCCGGAAAGGGCGGCATAGGATACCTCCTCGAAACTAAATACGGATTCAATCTCCCTAAGAAAATGCGTGAGGTTTTCGGATACCATGTCAAGGATATTTCCGATAAGGCACATAAAGAACTTCTCCCCGATGAAGTTTATAATATATTCACTGAAAACTATGTGAATGTAACATCTCCCCTTGAAGTTACAGAGGCACATTATGTTCAGATAAACGGAATTGAGGCTACTGTTTCAATGATATACAACGGAAAAAGTGCCGTTGCTACTGACTGCGGAAACGGCAGACTTGATGCTGTAAGCAATGCCATTAAATCATATACAGGTCTTTACTACAAGATTGAAAAATATGAGGAACATGCTCTCAACAACGGCTCTAATGCACAGGCTGTCTCCTACGTTGAAATTTCCGACAAGAACGGAAAAAGCTACTGGGGTACAGGTATAGACGATGACATTGTAACTTCTTCTATAAAGGCTCTTATAAGTGCCGTTAATATAATGGTTAAAAGCGACAAATAATCTTGTCTGATGTTGAAAAAAAGGTACTTTTAATTTAAAAATACTGTTGCTTATTGATTTTATTTCTTTTAGGTGATATTATAATGCTATGAGTATTTTTTAAAGTCAGACAAAATAAAAATGAAAAGGATTTTTTGAGTTATGAAGATTTCAGGTGCAAAAATTTTTGTTGAAACTCTGATTGAACAGGGCTGTGATGTTATCTTCGGATATCCGGGCGGTCAGGTTATCAACCTCTTTGATGAACTTTATCTCAATCAGGACAGAATAAAACATGTTCTCACTGCTCACGAACAGGGTGCGTCACATGCTGCTGACGGATACGCAAGAGCTACCGGAAAGGTCGGAGTCGTTCTTGCTACATCAGGTCCCGGTGCTACTAACCTCGTTACCGGTATCGCAACAGCTTACCTTGATTCCATTCCTATGGTAGCTATTACCGGTAACGTTCCTTGCAGTCTCATAGGCAGAGACAGTTTTCAGGAAGTCGATATAGTAGGCGTTACAATGCCGATTACAAAACACAACTTTATTGTAAAAAAAGTTGAGGATTTGGCTGATACAATCCGCCTTGCATTTAAGATTGCAAAATCAGGCAGACCCGGTCCTGTACTTATCGATATTCCGAAAGACGTTCAGAAAAGCGTATGCGAATTTGAAAACAAGCCGGTTGAAGAACCTTATCCGATGACTAAGGCATCTCAGAAACTTCTTGAAGAAGCGTCAAAGCTTATTGCTAAATCCAAAAAGCCTTATATCTACTGCGGAGGCGGTATAATTGCCGGAAATGCATCTGAAGAAGTTCAGAAGCTTGCCGACAAAATAGATTCCCCGATAGGTTGCAGTATGATGGGTATTTCCGCAATCCCGACCGATAACGAGAGATTCCTCGGTATGCAGGGTATGCACGGCCATTATGCATCTTCAATAGCTGAAAATGAGGCTGACCTCATTATTGCATGCGGTGCAAGATTCAGCGACAGAGCTACCGGCGACAAGAGCAAATTTGCAAAAAATGCAAAGATTATACATATTGATGTAGATAATGCTGAACTTCAGAAAAATATTCCCGTATATCTCGGAATCAACGGCGATATTAAGGACGCTCTTGCAAGACTTATTGAACTTGTTCAGGAAAAGAAAAATCCCAAATGGACTGAAAGAGTAAATCAGCTTAAGAAAGAAGAAAAGGATATGACAGTAAATCCCGATTCAAATGCTCTTACTCCTTTCAACATAATAGATATAATCAACAAGAATATCACTGAAGATACAATCATTACTACTGACGTAGGACAGCATCAGATGTGGGCAGCTCAGAGATGTACTTTCAGCAAGCCAAGAAAATTCATTTCAAGCGGTGGACTCGGTACAATGGGATTCGGTATGGGAGCATCAATCGGTGCTAACTTTGCAACAGGCAATAAGGTTGTACTCTATACAGGTGACGGAAGCTTTGGAATGAACCTCAACGAACTTGCTACTGCTGTAACAAATAATACACCTATGGTTATCGTTATTATGAATAACGGTGTTCTCGGAATGGTTCGCCAGTGGCAGACACTTTTCTTTGACAAGCACTATTCAAATACTACTCTTGAAAGAAAAACGGATTTCGTTAAGCTTGCAGAGGCATTTGGTGCAAAGGGTTACAGAGTTTTTACAACAGATGAACTTGAAGAAGTATTTCCAAAAGCTTTCGCAGAAAATGCTCCGGTAGTTATCGACTGTGCCGTTGACTGCAACGAATTTGTACTTCCTATGCTCCCTCCGGGAGGTTCAATTGACGATATAATTACACAGGTTGGAGGTGATTTCTGATGAAACGCTTTGTAATTGCGGTACTGGTATCTAATATTTCAGGTGTACTCACAAGAGTTTCAAGCATGTTCACAAGACGCAGCTTCAATATAGACAGCCTTACTGTCGGTGAAACGGAATCAAGTGAATTTTCAAGAATTACCATAACATTCAGGGGCGATGATTATATCAAGGAGCAGATTCTTAAACAGCTCTGCAAGCTCCACGATGTAAAGGAAGCAAAGGTTCTTGAAAATGATACTGTTCAGAGAGAACTTCTTATTATAAAAGTTAAGAATACTCCCGAAACACGTCAGGATATTCTCTCTGCTGTCGATGTATTCCGTTCAAAGATTATCGACTATTCAGCATCTTCTCTCTGCTGTGAGCTTACAGGAGAAACTACTAAAATTAATGCCTTTATTGAACTTCTTAAGCCTTACGGAATTATTGAAATGTGCCGTACAGGAATAGTTGCTCTTGAAAGAGGTAGTAATTGCCTTAAAAGCAATTAACATAAATTTATAATTATAACAAAAAAGGAGTCTTTTAAAATGGAACAGAAAGCAAGAGTTTTCTATCAGGAAGATTGTGATTTATCATTACTTTACGGCAAGACTATTGCTGTAATCGGCTACGGAAGTCAGGGTCATGCACATGCCCTCAACGCTAAGGAATCACTCGGTGACAACGGCAGAGTTATTGTAGGCCTTTATGAAGGTTCAAAGTCATGGGATAAGGCTGTAAAGCAGGGCTTTGAAGTATTTACTGCTGCTGAAGCTGCTAAGCAGGCTGATATTATCATGATTCTCATCAACGATGAAAAGCAGGCTGCAATGTACAAGAAGGATATTGCTCCTAACCTTAAATCAGGTGCAATGCTTATGTTTGCTCACGGCTTTGCAATTCACTTTGGTCAGATTGTACCTCCGGCTGATGTTGATGTTACTATGATTGCTCCTAAAGGTCCTGGTCACACTGTAAGAAGTGAATATCTGGCTGGAAAGGGTGTTCCATGTCTCGTAGCTGTACATCAGGACGCTACCGGAAAGGCTAAGGACCTCGCACTTGCTTACGGTCTTGCAATCGGCGGTGCAAGAGCAGGCGTTCTTGAAACAACTTTCAGAACAGAAACAGAAACAGACCTTTTCGGTGAACAGGCTGTACTCTGTGGCGGTGTATGTGCATTAATGCAGGCAGGCTTTGAAACTCTCTGCGAAGCAGGTTATGACCCGAGAAATGCTTACTTTGAATGTATCCACGAAATGAAGCTCATCGTTGACCTTATCTATCAGAGCGGTTTTGCAGGTATGAGATATTCAATTTCAAATACTGCTGAATACGGTGACTATATCACAGGTCCTAAGATTGTCACAGAAGATACAAAGAAGGCTATGAAGCAGATTCTCAAGAACATTCAGGACGGTTCATTCGCTAAGGAATTCCTCCTCGATATGTCAGAAGCAGGCGGTCAGGCACACTTCAGAGCTATGAGAAAGCTCGCATCTGAACATCCCTCCGAAAAGGTTGGCGAAGAAATCAGAAAGCTTTACAGCTGGAATAACGAAGAAGATAAATTTATCAACAACTAATAATATATCCGTTTGCATTATGTAATCTGTAATCGGACTGTACTAAGCTGCTTTCCCGATTTTTCGGGAGAGCAGCGATTTTTTAAAGAAATGAGGTTTTTAAAATGAGTGGAAATTACTTCTGTGAAGGTTCTGAAAAGTCCTCACAGCGTTCACTTTTCAACGCTCTCGGAATGACTAAGGAAGAAATGAACCGCCCTCTCGTAGGTATCGTATCTTCATACAATGAAATAGTTCCCGGTCATATGAATATAGATAAAATTGTTGAAGCCGTAAAGCTTGGTGTTGCTATGAACGGCGGTACTCCTGTGGTATTCCCCGCTATTGCAGTATGTGACGGTATCGCAATGGGACATAAGGGAATGAAATATTCTCTTGTAACCCGTGACCTGATTGCAGATTCAACAGAATGTATGGCTCTTGCACATCACTTTGATGCACTTGTAATGATTCCTAACTGTGACAAGAATGTTCCCGGACTTCTTATGGCAGCCGCAAGACTTAATATTCCTACTATCTTTGTAAGCGGTGGCCCTATGCTTGCAGGACACGTAAAGGGTAAGAAAACAAGCCTTTCAAGTATGTTCGAAGCTGTCGGAGCATACAAGGCAAATAAAATTACTGAAGAAGAACTCTGCGAATATGAAAACAAGGCTTGTCCTACATGCGGTTCATGTTCGGGAATGTATACAGCAAATTCAATGAACTGCCTTACAGAAGTTCTCGGAATGGGACTCCGTGGAAACGGTACAATTCCGGCTGTATACTCCGAAAGAATAAAGCTTGCAAAAATGGCAGGTATGCAGGTAATGGAGCTTTACAGAAAGAATATCCGTCCTCTTGACATTATGACAGAAAAGGCATTCCGGAATGCTCTTACTGCTGATATGGCTCTCGGCTGTTCAACAAACAGTATGCTTCATCTTCCGGCAATTGCACATGAGTGCGGAATTGAAATAAATCTCGACATTGCAAACGAAATCAGTGCAAGGACTCCTAATCTCTGCCACCTTGCACCGGCAGGTCACACATACATGGAAGACCTCAACGAAGCAGGCGGTGTATATGCCGTACTGAAAGAGCTTACTAAGAAAAACTTAATCAATACAGACTGCATAACATGTACAGGCAAGACAGTAGGAGAAAATATTGCTGATGCTGTAAATAAAAATCCCGAAATCATCAGAACTATTGACAATCCATACAGCGAAACAGGCGGTATTGCCGTACTCCGTGGAAATCTTGCTCCCGATGGCTGTGTAGTAAAGAGAAGTGCCGTAGCTAAGGAAATGCTCGTACACAGAGGCCCTGCAAAGGTATTCGACAGCGAAGAAGAAGCTATAAAGGTAATCTATGCCGGAGGAATCAAAGCCGGTGATGTTGTAGTAATCAGATATGAAGGTCCCGCCGGTGGCCCCGGTATGCGTGAAATGCTTTCACCTACTTCCGCAATAGCCGGAATGGGACTTGACAAGGACGTTGCACTTATTACAGACGGACGATTCAGCGGTGCGACAAGAGGAGCTGCGATAGGACATATATCTCCCGAGGCTGTAAGCGGTGGAAATATTGCATATGTTCATGACGGTGATATGATTTCAATAAATATCCCCGAATATTCAATCACTCTTGAAGTATCTGACGAAGAACTCGAAAACCGTAAAAAGACTGATGAAATAAAAATCAAAAAGGATATTAAAGGCTATCTCAGGAGATATTCACAGATGGTATCATCAGCGGATAAGGGTGCAATCATTAACAAATAAATTCTGAAAGGAATGATTATATAAATGGGAATGACAATGACTCAAAAGATTCTTGCATCACATGCAGGACTTGAAAGTGTTAAAAGTGGTCAGCTTATACTTGTTAATCTCGATTTGGTTCTCGGAAATGATATTACATCACCGGTAGCTATAAGGGAATTCAACAAGCTCGGCAAAGACTGCGTATTTGATAAAGATAAGGTTACAATGGTAATGGACCATTTCGCACCTAACAAGGATATAAAGGCTGCGGAACAGTGTAAGATGTGCCGTGAATTTTGTGACGAAAAGGAAGTTACAAACTTCTATGATGTAGGACAAATGGGTATCGAGCATGCACTCCTCCCCGAAAAAGGTCTTGTAGTTGCAGGTGATACAGTAATCGGTGCTGATTCGCATACATGTACATACGGTGCATTGGGAGCATTCTCAACAGGCGTAGGCTCAACAGATATGGCTTGCGGTATGGCAATCGGAAAAGCGTGGTTCAAAGTACCGTCAGCAATAAAGTTTGTACTCAAAGGCAAACTGAATAAATATGTATCAGGCAAGGACGTAATACTTCATATTATCGGAAAAATAGGCGTTGACGGTGCTTTGTACCGTTCAATGGAGTTCACAGGAGAGGGACTTGCAAGTCTTTCAATGAGCGACCGTCTCTGCATTGCAAATATGGCTATTGAGGCAGGAGCCAAGAACGGTATATTTGAAGTCGATGACATTACACTTGACTACATAAAGGAACACAGCACAAAAGAACCTAAGATTTTCAAGGCTGATGATGATGCGGAATATGATGAAGTAATCGAAATAAATCTGTCTGAAATCAAGTCAACAGTAGCATTTCCGCATCTTCCGGAAAATGCAAGGACTTTTGACGAAATCGGTGATATAAAAATAGACCAGGTAGTAATTGGTTCATGTACAAACGGCAGACTTGAAGATTTAATTGCCTCTGCTGAAATTATGAAAGGCAAGAAAGTTGCAAAGGGAGTAAGAGCTATTATAATTCCGGCAACACAGGAAATTTACCTCAAGGCTATGGAAATGGGACTTCTGAAAATATTCATCGAATCGGGAGCAGTAGTATCAACTCCGACATGCGGCCCTTGTCTGGGAGGTCATATGGGAATACTTGCAAAGGGTGAAAGAGCCGTTGCAACTACTAACAGAAACTTTGTCGGCAGAATGGGACACCCCGAATCAGAAGTATATCTCGCAAGCCCCGAAGTAGCTGCTGCAAGTGCAATTACCGGTAAGATTTCAAGTCCGGAGGAGGTAATGTAATTATGAAGTACACTGGAAGTGTTATAAAATACGGTGACAACGTCGATACAGACGTTATAATCCCTGCAAGATACCTTAACACAATCGATAAAAAGGAACTTGCCTCCCACTGTATGGAGGATTTGGACACTACATTTGTAAGCCGTGTAAAAAACGGTGATATTATGGTAGCCGGTCAGAATTTCGGCTGTGGTTCATCAAGGGAACACGCTCCTATTGCAATAAAGGAAAGCGGAATATCTCTTGTAATTGCAAAGAGCTTTGCAAGAATCTTTTACAGAAATTCAATAAATATTGGTCTTGGAATCGTTGAATGTCCCGAAGCTGTTGACGAAATATCTGAGGGCGATGTTATCGAAGCTGATATGGATAACGGTATAATTTATAATAAAACTACAGGGAAAGAATACAAAACAGCACCATTCCCCGAATTTGTTCAGAAGATTATCGAAAACGGCGGACTTATCAATTCTATCGCAGAGGGAATTATAAAGTAAATTTTTTTCGGGGACGCTGTCCCCGAACCCCTGCAAGCCTTTGAAAAGGCTTGAGCGAAACTTTTGGCATTAAGGAGATTTAAAAAAATGGAATACAATATTGCACTTTTAAAAGGTGACGGCATAGGCCCTGAAATAGTGGACAGTGCTGTAAAGGTACTTGAAAAAATCGGAGAGAAATTCGGACACAAATTCAATTTCACACCATATCTTATAGGTGGCTGTGCTATTGATGAAGTCGGAGAACCTCTCCCGAAAGAAACTGTTGAAGGCTGTCTTGCAAGCGACAGCGTACTTCTCGGAGCAGTAGGCGGATACAAGTGGGATAATCTTTCCGGAGACAAGAGACCTGAAAAAGCACTTCTCGGAATCCGTTCCGCACTCGGACTCTTTACAAATCTCCGTCCCGCAAAGCTTTATCCTGCACTTAAAGAGGCATCACCGCTCAGACAGGATATAGTATCAAAGGGCTTTGATTTGCTTATAGTCCGTGAACTTACAGGCGGTATCTATTTCGGAGAACGTGGCTACCGTGACGGAAAATACGGCAATGAGGCATACGATACAGAAGCATACAGCGAAATGGAAATAAAGAGAATTGCAAAAGTAGCTTTTGAAACTGCTATGAAACGCAATAAAAATCTCATAAGCATTGACAAGGCTAATGTTCTTGAAACTTCCAGACTCTGGAGAAAGATTATGCACGAAACTGCTAAGGATTATCCCGAAGTTACACTCACTGATATGCTTGTTGACAACGGAGCTATGCAGCTGGTAAAAAATCCACAGCAGTTTGATGTTGTAGTAACTTCAAATATGTTCGGTGATATACTCTCTGATGAAGCATCACAGATAACAGGTTCAATAGGAATGTTGCCCTCCGCATCTCTCGGAGAAACAAAGCGAGGAATGTATGAACCTATTCACGGTTCTGCACCTGATATAGCGGGACAGAATAAAGCCAATCCGATTGCAACAATACTTTCAGCAGGAATGATGCTCCGCTATTCATTCGATTTGCAGGCTGAAGCAGATGCTATCGAAAAGGCTGTTGATACAGTACTTGAAAAGGGATACAGAACTGCTGACCTTGTAGGAGATTCAGGAATAGCTCCACTTAGCTGTACTGAAATGACAGATAAGATACTTGAAGAAATATAATCAATTGCATGATAAAAAGGAAGTCTTGATTCAATGAATACCGATTTAAATGAGTTCAGTTTCGGGCTTGATTCCCTTGTAATATTCAGGGGACTTCTGAAAAATGAAACAATAAAGGCTCTTGTTAAACTTCTGAATGAATGTTCCGGAGAAGATACAGGGGAAAAGATAAAAGCATATTCCGAATTTGTTTATCAGCTTTATAAGAAATCTGAAAATCTTACTGATTTTATGCTTGAACTTGTCCTCGAAGATGAAAATTCATATATTATACGTCATGCCGAAAAAAAGCATGTTGATTCGCTTATGACGGAATGTGCTTTAAATGAACTGAAAGTTATTCAGAAAGTAGCATATCTTACATCAGAGCAGGTATGTGCTGAAATAGATTATCACGGATTTCTTCCGAGATGGAAAAATTCCGCAACTGATTTTGTTGCGGAATATCAGAAACGTATTGACAATATAAACTACTGCGGATACGGATTGTATTCAAAATACAATATGTTTATAATCAAGAACAGCAAGGTTACTCCGGTACGCTATCCCGATGAAATTCAGCTTTCCGACTTAATCGGATATAAGCGTGAAAGAGATGCGGTTATAAACAATACGCTTGCACTTCTTGACGGCAAGCCTGCACAGAATGTATTATTATACGGCGATGCCGGAACAGGTAAATCCTCAACAGTAAAGGCTATTGTGAATAAGTATTCTTCAAAGGGATTACGCCTGATTGAAGTTACTAAGGAGCAGTTAAGGGATATTCCGCATATAATCGACAGCATAAGCAAGAATCCGCTTAAATTTATATTATTCATAGATGATTTGTCATTTTCATCAGATGATGACTGTTTCGGAGCTTTAAAAGCTACTCTTGAAGGCTCTGTATCAGCAAGGGCGGATAATATTGCTATCTATGCAACAAGCAACCGCCGTCACCTTGTTAAGGAAAGCTTCAGCGACCGTGACGGTGACGACGTTCACAGAAACGATACTATTCAGGAGCTTATTTCACTTTCGGCAAGATTCGGACTTAAAGTTAATTTCTCAAAGCCTGATAAAAATTCATATTTTGAGATAGTAAAGGCACTTGCCGAAAAAAGCAATATAAATCTTGAAGAAAATCAGCTGTCTGTACAGTCGGAAGCATTCGCACTTAAAAACGGCGGACGTTCCGCAAGAACTGCAAAGCAGTTTGTAAATCAGCTTATCAATGACCGGAGGAATTAAAAATGCTTACTCTTGATAAAATTTATCATGCCAAATATGTGTTGAAACAGATTATAAGAGAAACTGACCTTATTCACGCTCCGAATATCAATCCTGAAGCTAATGTATATCTTAAAACAGAAAATCTTCAGATAACAGGTTCATTCAAGGTCAGAGGAGCTTATTACAGAATTTCACAGCTCAGTGATGAGGAAAAGGCAAGGGGAGTTATAGCATGTTCGGCAGGAAACCATGCACAGGGCGTTGCACTTTCCGCAACAAAAAGCGGTATAAAATCTCTGATTTGTCTGCCGGACGGAGCTCCTATATCAAAGGTTGAGGCTACAAAAAATTACGGTGCAGATGTATGTCTTGTTGAGGGAGTCTATGACGATGCATATGCAAAGGCTCTTGAACTCCGTGACGAAAAAGGCTATACATTCATTCACCCGTTTGATGATGAAGATGTTATAGCAGGTCAGGGAACTATCGGGCTTGAACTTGTTGAACAGCTCCCTAATCTTGATGCAGTTGTAGTTCCGATTGGCGGAGGCGGACTTATTTCCGGAGTAGCATTTGCAATAAAGAGCCTTAATCCTAAGGTAAAGGTTTACGGTGTTCAGGCTTCGGGAGCTCCGAGCATGTTCAATTCCGTGCATGACGGTCATATTGAAAGGCTTGAAAGCGTTTCAACGATTGCGGACGGCATAGCCGTAAAAGAACCCGGAACGAATACATTTGAATACTGTTCAAAATATGTTGATGAAATCGTAACTGTTACCGATGATGAAATTTCCGCAGCTATACTTGCACTTATGGAACAGCAGAAGCTTGTTTCAGAGGGTGCGGGAGCAGTATCGGCAGCGGCGGTAATGTTTAACAAAGTACCGGTAAAGGGTAAAAATGTTGTATGCCTTATTTCCGGCGGAAATATTGATGTTACTATACTTTCAAGAGTAATCAAGAGAGGACTTCTCATGTCAGGACGTTCATGTTCTCTTAATATTGAACTTGTTGACAAGCCCGGACAGCTTAAGAAAGTATCAGAAATTATTGCAAAGCTCGGCGGAAATGTTACATCTATACATCACGAACGTGCAAACGAGGGTTCAGACGTTATAGGCTGTTATCTGCGAATAGTTCTTGAAACAAGAAACTATCAGCATATTGAACAGATAAAGCAGGCTCTCAAAGATGCCGGTCTTAAACTTGTTTAAAACGGAGGTTTTAATATTATGGAAATCAAAAAAATTTATACAGAAAAAGCTCCTCAGGCAGTAGGTCCGTATTCACAGGCAGTAGTTTATAACGGTCTTGTGTATACATCGGGTCAGATTGCAATAAATCCCGAAACAAATACTGTTGAGGCTGACGACATCAAGGGACAGACGG
>CAMDZD010000032.1 GCA_945910815.1 uncultured Clostridia bacterium | reverse complement strand
AGAAATGAAGAAGTTATGGAATCCTTGACAAAAGAAATATTCGGAAAACTTTTTGTGATATAATCCCCTTATAGCAATCCTAAAAATTATCACCTCAGACCAACAGCAGAAAACCATCCTATGCAATCAGAAGGCAAGACTTTAGAAAATGAAGTTTTGATTGAATCAGGAAGCAAATCTGAAATTCTTGTTTTCAGCATACGCAAAACTGATTTTATCTTCGACCACATCATTTCAATCGGATTAAAATCAGGACTATATGGCGGTAGATAAAGTAATGTCAGATGCTTTTCTGACTTTGAAATCACTTCTTCAACCTCTTTAACATGATGAGAATGCATATTATCCATTACAATAATATCTCCCTCCTTTAGTATCGGAATAAGCATATTTTCAAGATAATCAACGAACTTTTCTCATGTTGTTCCTCTGCTGTAAGTTGTATAACATGTTTCTCCGTTAAGTCTTACAGAAGACAGAATTGTAGTATTTGCAGATGATAATATTATATCATATCTTGATAAAATTTTCAAATTTTTTAAAACAAGGCAATTTAATTGTGCATAATGACAAAAATAGCTTTATTCTGCCTTAAGAGTGCCACAAGCATAATGCACAAAGGCAAGCTCAAAAATTATGTTTAAAAAAGAGAGCGACTAAAAAAGTCGCCCTTAGTATCTGGATTAAACAATAAGATTGATAATTTTTCCTTGTTTGTAAATAACTTTCTTTACATCGTCAGCGGAAATTCCAATAGCTTTTACAGCCTCTGCAAGAGCCTCTGATTCTTCTGCCACTGCACTGATATTTATAACAGCTTTTCTTTTACCCTTTACCTGTACGGGAATTTCAACTGTACTTGTAACAGTTTTGCTCTCGTCAAATTCGGGGAATTTTTCATTTACAATATCACCGCCGAAAACGATTTCATAGAGTTCAGCAGTAATAAAAGGAGCAAACGGATTGAGGAGTACGAGGAAACTTCTGAGTTCTTCCTTAGTAATCCATCCGTCCTCACGTATTTTATTCATAAAGGTCATCATATTTGCGATTACTGTATTGAATTTGAAATCGTTATGCTGTTCATAGCTTGTATGTTCCGGATTTGCGTCATAGATAGTAGTATCACAGCGTTTAATAAGATTATGGAGAATAAATTCGTGTTCTTTTGAAACTTCATCACCCTTAACCATATCCTGAAGTGACCATACACCATTAAGAAAACGCTTTATACCGGTTATGCCCTTGAGAGTCCAGTTATTGTTTTTCTCATACTCTCCTATGAACATCATATGGAGTCTGAATGTATCAGCACCGTATTCGCTTACAACATCTATCGGGTCAATAGCATTTCCGGAACTCTTTGACATTTTCTTACCCTCTGAATCAAGCACAAGACCGTTGCACATTCTTCTCTTGAAAGCTGTCTTGTTAGGAACTTTTCCTATATCATAGAGGAAGTTATTCCAGAAACTTGCATAGAGCATATGTCTTGTAACGTGTTCAACGCCACCTGTGTAGAGGTCAACCTGTCCCCAGTAATTGAGCTTGTCCTGTGAAACAAATTCCTTATCGTTTTTGGGGTCAAGGTATCTGAGCCAGTACCACGATGAACCTGCCCAGTTAGGCATTGTATCAGTTTCACGGACAGCAGGTTTACCGCATTTAGGACACTTACAGTTTACCCAGTCTGAAAGCTTTGAAAGCGGACTTGCACCTGTTTCGTTTGGTATGAAATCATCGGTTTTAGGAAGTACAAGCGGAAGGTCTTTTTCATCGAGGGGAACTATTCCGCATTCATCACAGAATACTATCGGGAAAGGTTCGCCCCAGTATCTCTGACGGTTAAAAGGCCAGTCCTGCATTTTGTAATTGACCATTTCGTGACCGCAACCCATTTTTTCAAGAGTTTCAATCATAAGTGAAATAGCTTCTTTGACTCCGAGATTATTGAGATTTCCGCTGTTGATATGTACACCGTCACCGGTATATGCTGATTCGGATATATCACCGCCTTCGATTACCTGGACTATTGGTATACCGAATTTTTTAGCAAATTCATAGTCTCTGTCATCGTGAGCAGGAACAGCCATAATTGCACCTGTTCCGTAATCCATCATAACATAATCGGAAATATAAACAGGGATTTCCTTGTTTGTAATCGGATTTAATGCTGTTATACCGTCAAGGCGTACGCCTGTTTTATCCTTGTTTGCAGAACGTTCTATTGAGCTTTTTTTAGAAGCTTCTGCTTTATAAGCGTTTACTTCATCGATATTTTTGAGCTTGTCGCTCTTTGTGAGAGGGTGTTCGGGAGCAATTACCATAAATGTAACGCCGTATATTGTATCAGGTCTTGTTGTGAATACTTTCAGTCCCTCTTCGCTGTCCTTAATCGGGAAAACTATTTCAGCTCCGACACTTCTGCCAATCCAGTTCCTCTGAGAATCCTTAAGGCTTTCCTTCATATCGATATTTTCGACATCTTCAAGCATTTTATCCGAATATGATTGCATTTTCAAGTACCAGACATCTCTCTGTCTGCGTACGACTTCGCCATGACATCTGTCACAGAGTCCGCCCTGACTGTCCTCGTTGCTGAGAACTGTCTTACACTGCGGACAGAAATTTACCTCTCCTGATGCCTTATAAGCAAGACCATTATTATAGAGCTGGAGGAAAATCCACTGTGTCCATTTATAATAATCTTCGTCAGATGTTCCGATTTCCCTGTCCCAGTCAAATGAATAACCCATTCTTGTAAGCTGACTCTTGAATTTCTGAACGTTTCTTTCAGTTACAGCTATTGGCTGTTCGCCTGTTTTGATAGCATAGTTTTCTGTCGGAAGTCCGAAAGCGTCCCAGCCTGCCGGATAAAGTACATTATATCCTTTAAAACGCATATATCTTGCTATAATATCAGTAGGTGTAAAGCATTTTACATGACCGAGATGTATTCCCTTTCCGTTAGGACCGAAAAATTCACTTAAAACATAGAATTTAGGCTTTTCGGAAAAGTCCTCTGCTTTATATGATTTTTTTTCTACCCAGTATTTTGCCCATTTTTCTTCAATTTTTTTAAAATCGTATTCCTGCATAATTTATCCTCCAAAATTTATTTATAGAAATCAGTATGCTACGCCCCAGTAAATCATTTTGTCAGCCGGTTTTCCACAGCATACGCATTTATCACCGAGGTGTTCCTGTTCAAGAGGCATACATCTTGAAGTAACTCCTGCCTCCTCTTTCATTTTAAGCTCACATTCCAAATCTCCGCACCACATTGTTTTTGCGAAACCGCCTTCGGAAGTCATAAATTCCTTGACTTCATCAAGTGTCTGACATACTTTTGTATGTGTTTCACGGTTTGCGAGAGCCTTTTCAAAAAGTGAATTGTGAATTGAATCGAGCATTTCCTTAACTGCTGTTTCGAGATTTTCAAGCGGTACGAAAGTTTTTTCACGGTTGTCACGTCTGCAAAGACAGCACTGATTCTGTTCGATATCCTTAGGACCTATTTCCACTCTGAGCGGAACGCCTTTCATTTCGTATTCTGAAGCTTTCCAGCCGAATGAACGGTCTGTTACATCTATTTTTGTACGGATACCGGCTTTGCGGAGTCTCTCATAGAGTTCATTTGCCTTGTCGATTACTCCCTCTTTATGCTGAGCAACAGGAATAACCATTGCCTGAACAGGTGCTATTCTCGGAGGAAGTATAAGACCGTTATTATCGCCGTGAGTCATTATGATACCGCCGATAAGTCTTGTTGAAACTCCCCAGCTTGTCTGGAAAGGATAGTGCAGTTTATTGTCATTGCCTGAAAACTGTATGTCAAAAGCTCTTGCAAATCCGTCACCGAAGTAATGGCTTGTACCTGCCTGCAAAGCCTTTCTGTCGTGCATCATACATTCAACGGTATAAGTTTCTTCTGCACCGTTGAATTTTTCCTTGTCGGTTTTGCGACCTTTTACAACAGGCATTGCAAGAACATTTTCGCAGAAATCGGCATAGATGTTCAGCATCTGCTGAGTTTCAGCCTTTGCCTCCTCGCTTGTAGCATGCATCGTATGACCTTCCTGCCAAAGAAATTCACGGTGACGGAGAAAGGGTCTTGCAGTCTTTTCCCACCTTAATACGGAACACCACTGATTATAGAGCTTAGGCAAATCCTTATATGACTGAATAACGTTTTTGTAGTGTTCGCAGAAAAGCGTTTCGGAAGTCGGACGGATACAATAGCGTTCTTCAAGCTTATTGTTTCCGCCGTATGTTACCCACGCACATTCCGGAGCAAAGCCCTCGACATGTTCCTTTTCCTTTTCGAGTAGAGATTCCGGAATAAGCATAGGAAGATATACATTTTCGTGACCTGTTTCCTTAAATTTTTCGTCAAGCACTTTCTGAATATTTTCCCATATAGCATAGCCGTAAGGACGGTATATATACATACCTCTGATTGATGAATAGTCTATCAGCTCGGCTTTTTTGCATACGTCTGTAAACCATTGTGCGAAATCGGTTTCCATATTGGTAATCTGTTTGATTTCCATATTGTTTTTATTACCCATAAAATAACTCCTGTCCTGATTAATATTTGATTTTTATATTATAGCACATATTTCCTTAAAGTTCAAGTATTAATGCGATAAATTTTTGATTCAGCATATATAATTGATTTGCTGTGTGTTTACAAGAGGAAATTCAGTAAGTTTACTGCTTTCGAGGTTAATGTTATTCATACTTACGGCTGAAATCTGATTGTTATTGTATGTCTTGTAATAGTAGATATTTTTATCAGCATTCATACAACAGGAATATGTTGTGAAGTACGGAACATTTTCATCAAGTTCAATACTGCCGTTTACTACTGCAACGGAATCAAGCAGGTGAAAGAACTGCGAAATATTTTCGCTCTCCCCTTTTCCCTCTGTGGAATTTGCAAGCAGATATGCAATTTTTACAAAGCGTGAAGCGGGTGAAAAATCTCCGGGAAGTCCGAAGCTTCCGAGACCTTTTCCGAATGGCTTTACACCTGCTTTCTTTGTCAGACAGTTTTCCTTAAAGCCTGTTGTTAAATTTGCATACTGACAGAGATTAGTCATATGAAAGTCGAATGTCGGATTATTGGTAAGAACGTCAACGGGATTGTCATATACATTTATACCGCTTTTTGTTGATTCAAGTACAATGGAGCTGTTTTTGTCTGCAATATGCCAGTGGAGTGTTGCCGTTGGAATATCCTTTCTGAATGGTTCTGATATGATATTTATATTTTCAAGTAGCTTTTTTACTTCGTCAATATCTGAACACTGTCCGAGAATCCACGGTATAAGCTCAAATACGGCTATATTTGTCTTATCTGATTTTATACAGTCTGAATAACATGCATTTTCCGGAAAGTTAAGACCTGCCATACATAATCCCTTTTCATTTGATGCCTCTGCATAAAGAGGATAATTGTCAGCTGATGATGCCATTCCTATTAAGGCATGGTGATTTTTGAAAGTTCCGGCGTGTCTGAAATTAAAAATATAGTTTCTCGGAGTTACTATAACTTTTTCTCCGAAACTATATTCAATATCCATATTTCTGCCAAAATAGAAATCACCTGCTGTTTTCATTGCAATACTTGTACACATAATAATAAAGACCTCCTTAACAGCCGGGCGACCGCAAAGGTCGCCCGTTAAATTGCTGTAATTATAACATAATTATATGAATTTGTCAAGAATCTTATACAGTTTTTTAAAAAAAACAATAATAAAAATTTAAATTAAATCGAAAACAGTTGAAAATTTTTGAAAAATATGTTATAATTACTTTAAGCTATTCAAAATTACAAATTTTATTGTCGGGGGAGTGTATTTTTATGCAAACTTATAACCTTTTATACAGTTCAGAAAGTCAGTTCGAGGAGTTCCTCTATTCAAATTCAATAGAGTTCAGCAAAGAATACCTTATAAGAATTCATACTTGTATTCATTATGCAGAGGATATTCCTGACCTCATTGGCATGATAAGAAGATTTCTTCCCAACAGTAAAATTATCGGGTGCAGTACATCTGCTGTTATACTCAATGGAAAAATTATCCCCAATAAATGCCTTATTTCGATTACTGAACTTAACAAGGCATCTGTCAGAACCTGTATTATTCCTTCCGGAATAACAAACGTTTCCGGAAGTGAGCTTGCTGATAAAATATGCACTGATTTATCTGTAAATGAAAAGTCAAAATTTATGCTTGTATTTGTGTCCCCTTTCCATATCAGTACAGCTTTAAGCGATTTTCTGGACTGCATTAACAAAAAATTTCCCGATATACAAATTCTCGGCGGAATTGCAAATCATCAGGATTGTCCTATGCCCGATTCAAAACAGTTTATAAGCTTTGTTTTCAACGAAAAAGGCATTATTGAATCCGGTATGGTTTCTGCTATAATAGACAGCGAAAACCTTAAAGTCAATTCCGAGGTCGTTTATGTAACAGAGCCTGTCGGAAAAACCTATACTGTTACTGATACTGACGGTATGATTATAAGAAGTGTTGAAGGACAGAATACTGTTGACTGGTATCAGAATATTCTCGGAGTTAATTTCTCAGGTATGGAAAAAAATGAGGATATTCAGGGTATAACAAGTACGTTCCCTATCGTTAAAAAGGATTACGGAAATATCCCCTGGCTTATATCATATTCACCTCAGAATGACAAGCTCAGAATATTTCCGGATGAAAATGAAAATAATCCTGTTATGTATACTGCCGGAAATATAAAGGCAGGCGATAAAATCAAAATTGCTTATTCAAGTATGCAACATACTATTGAAGTCTGTCAGGACGTGTGCAACAGGCTTAAAGACAAGCCGTCGGATTCCCTTTTTGCTTACAGCTGTATCTCAAGAACTTCTATGTTCAAAAATTGTGCCGACTGGGAATTTACTCCCTTTAAAAGAACTAATTTAAGTGGTGCCTTGCTTGTCAGTGAAATAGGAAACTCAGACGGTGCAAACCGTTTCTGCAATTATACTACTGTTATAGCCTCTCTTGCTGAAAGCAATAACAAGCTCAGAATCGATACTTCTGCACTTGCTCTTAATGTAAATATGCTTTATGACAATAATCAGCATATTATAAACTATCTTATAAATCATTCCGCAAGCAATGAAGAAAATGATATTGCTGTCAAGCAAAAACAGGATATAGAAAAAAGACTCTTTACTGACTCTCGCACAGGACTCGGAAATATAACAAAATACTTTTATGATGTCGGAAGAGGCATAAGGAATAAAATCTGTGTTGTAAATATCAAAAACAGGTCACTTATAACTGCTTTTATGAGTGAGGAGGATTTTGAGGAACATTCCATAACCTGTATTAAACAGATTGCCGAATTTCTCGGCACAAACTATTACAGCTGTTATTTCTACAATTCCAGATACATGATAATCGCTGCTGCCGATGAAGTAATAGGCGATGACTTTGTTGCAAAAATCAAAGAGGTTCAGGCTCTTACTATGACACAAAGATACAACACTTATGTTCCTGTATGCGAATTTGCAATAGTTATAAATGAAGATGATATGCTCGAAAAGGCTGAAATGATGCTCGAAAAAATGAATAATTCCCATGACTGTATTCAGATATACAGTAAGGATTCGAGTATCGAAAGCGAAAGAGCAAATAAAATCCGAATGATTAACCTGCTTAATGATGCAATAATAAATAACAGGGTTGTCCCCTATTTTCAGGGTATACACGACAATGAGCTTGACTGCATAACTACATACGAGGCTCTTATGCGTATTGAGGACGAAAACGGAAAGGCATATTCCCCTTTCTTCTTTATGCCCGTCGCAAAGGAATATGGTTTCTATAACGAAATATCCTGCATAATGATTAAAAAAGTTCTTAATATATTCTGCAACAGAAAAGAAAAGGTTACAATAAATCTTGATGTCAATGATATTTATAATTATGACATAATTCATCTTATACTTGATTTTCTTAATACTGCTCCCCACCCCGAAAATTTTATATTTGAAATCACTGAATCCGAAGAAATCAAGGACTATCAGATTATAGATGCTTTTACTGATGCTATCATAAATGCCGGCGGTCAGATTGCTATTGACGATTTCGGAAGCGGTTTTTCAAATCTTATCTACCTTTTCCGTATAAATGCACAGTACATAAAAATTGACGGCGAAATTATAAAAAATATATGCAGTGATGAATATGCTCTTGAAATTATGGGAATTATTTCACAGTGGGCTAAAAAGCATGACAAGCAGGTTATTGCTGAATTTGTTGAAAATGAAGATATTCAGAAACTTGTTTCTGATTATGGTATAAAATATTCTCAGGGATATTACTATTCAAAACCCGAAAAGCGTTTTTCCTAAACAAAAAAAGGAGACTGTTTTTTGAACAGTCTCCCTTTTGTTTACTCCATAATGTCATTAAGTATATCAATCCTGCTTTTTCTTCCTGCTGTAATTACAATGACTTTATCTCCTTTTTTTATTGTACTGTTGCCATCAGGTATAATTACAATTCCGTTTCGTATTATTACCGCAATGATAGTATTCTTTTTTATGCGGAATTTCTCGTCTCTAAAAGGAATATCCCTGTATCTGAAATCATCATATGCAGTAAACTCAACCGCTTCCGCAAGGCCTCCCGCTATTCTGTGCATACATTCAATATCATCACCCTTTACATTCGGAACAGCCTGATTTCTTATAAAGCTTATAATCTTATCTGCTGAAATTACTGCCGGTGAAATTGTTATGTCAATATTGACTCTGTTCAGAAGCTTTTCATATGACGGAGAATTTACCTTTGTAATAACTGATTTTACTCCGCTTGCCCATGCAAACATTGAAACAACAAGATTTGTGTCGTCCTGACCCGTAAGAGAAACACATACATCTGCCGAATGTATTCCCTCCTCCGCAAGAACTTCTTCATCAATTTTTTCCGCACATGATATTTTTGCATTCGGAAGGAGTTGTGATAATAATATACATCTGTCACGGTTACGCTCAAGAACTGTAACCGACTTTTTTTCTTTCAGGAGACTTCCGGCAAGATAATATGCTACATCTCCCCCGCCTATTATAAGTACTTTTTTTACTTTTTTTCGTACAAGCTCAAGTTTCATCATAATCTGAATAAGACTGCGGTTGGAAGATATGATATTTATCAAATCCCCTTCTTTCATAATAAAAGATGCATCGGGAATATACAGCTTTCCTTCACGTGTTACGCTTACAACAAGCATATCTGTTTCCATAAAGTTTCTGACATCACGGACTGCCATTCCGTTAAGACTGCTTGAACTGTCTATGCCTGCTTTTATAAGTGTAGCATCACTGCTGAAAAATCCCTCTGCTCTCACTGTTCCGGGAAGTCCGATATGATGTATTATTTCAAGTGCCGTATCTTCTTTAGGAGTAATTATACAGTCAACGCTGAATTTTTCCGAATAGTATTTCTTTTCACTGCAAAGCTCCGGATTTTCCATTTTTGCTATTGAAAATCTTGTGCCGTACTGCTTTGCTACTGCACATGCCATAAGATTTGTTTCATCGGACGGAGTCAGAGCTACAATTACATCTGCAAGATTTGCTCCGGCACGCATAAGCGTTTCTCTTGACGCTCCTGCTCCGCATATACCGCTTACATTCAGTCTGTCCGTTATACTTTCGACTTTGGATTTGCTTTCGTCAATCACCATTACATCATGATATTCCATCGATATTCTTTCCGCAAGAAGTGTTCCGGTGTTCCCAAGACCTATAATTATGATTTTCATATTTTATAGTAATTCCTTTCCTGAATTTTTGCTGTCCTTCTATATGACGATATTATACCATATTATTTTTGTTTTGTCCATATTGACTTTTGATTTCACAGGAGTTATAATAAAACCAGTATTTTAAAGAAAAGGAGATATTCGGAAATTGAAAAAGGAATTATTAAAGCTTACTGCATTACTTTCAGCTTTTATGTTAAATCTTACAGCATGCTCTGTTCCGGAAACAACTCCGGAGGATTCGGAATTAATATCTCAGGTGTCGGAAACGGAAATTCAGTATACAGAATATACAGAAAATACAGTTCCGTCCGAAACTTCTGAAGAAATTTCTGCAACGGAATTTACAGAAACTGCAACAGATTATACAAGTTCAGAAGAAGAATATACAATTGCCAATGAAGAAACTGAAATTCCGGAAAATTCAGAAATTCCCGAAAACTCGGAATATTCGGAAACGGATTCTGAAATCAGTGAGGATTTTTCAATAGAAGATATTCTGTATAATATGACTCTTGAAGAAAAAATATGTCAGATGTTCATAGTAACTCCGGAAGAGCTTACGGGATATGACTGTGTAACGGAATCTGATGAAACTGTACGTGAGGCAGTGGAGAAAATGCCTGTCGGCGGTGTAATTTACTTCGCAAAAAATCTTGAATCTGCTGAACAGACAACATCTATGATTGAAGATATACAGAATTATGCTCTTGAATCGGGCAGTGGTATAGGAATGTTTATTGCTGTTGATGAGGAGGGCGGATTTGTTGCACGTGTTGCCGATGAACTCGGTGAAACAAATACCGGAGCAGCCGCATATATGGAAACTCCCGAAGAAGCATATCAGGCAGGGGCAGATATTGCGGAATATATTTCAAAATACGGCTTTAATCTTGATTTTGCACCTGTTGCCGATGTTAATATAAATCCTGAAAATGAACTCGGTAGCCGTATTTTTAGCGATAATCCCGAAACTGTATCTCTTATGTCGGGGGCAATGGTGGCAGGTCTGCAGAGTACCGGAAAAGTATCAGCTACTCTTAAGCATTTCCCCGGACTTGGTGCGGAAAGCGGTAACACACATTACGATTCGTATACATATATTGACAGAACTCCTGAAGAACTTTTCAGCGAAGAATTTAATGCCTTTAAGGGCGGAATAGATGCCGGAACTGATTTCGTTATGGTCGGACATCAGATTATGACATGTGCGGGAGATAATTTGCCTTCCGATTTGTCATATACCGTTGTAACGGAATGGCTCAGAAATGAACTCGGATTTGACGGAATTATTATAACCGATTCCCACGAAATGAATACTATAAGCGGTGTTTATACTTCGGGAGAATCTGCTCTTATGGCAATAACAGCCGGTGCTGATATGGTTCTTATGCCGTCAGACCTTGAAAATGCAGTTCAGACAGTTTCCAATGCCGTTTATGACGGTTCATTATCAGAAACGCAGATTGACAGCAGTGTTTACAGAATTTTAAGCAAAAAGCATAAACTCGGCTTAATATAAATCGAAACGGAGAAATTATGAATATAACAGAAATAAATAACCTTGAACTTCCTGAACTTAAAATATATTCAAGTACATCGGAAGTACAGCTTTTAAGATACTATGAACCCGATGAGGGAATTTTTATTGCTGAAAGTCCCAAAGTAATCCGCCGTGCATTGGATTCGGGATATACTCCGATTTCGCTGCTTATTGAAAGAAAATACATAAACGGTCAGGCAAGCGATATAATAAGCCGTTGCGGAGATATTCCGGTATATACAGCGGATTCCGAAATACTTACAGCTATTGCAGGATTTAAGCTCACTCAGGGTGTATTGTGTGCAATGAGAAGAAAGACACTCCCCGATGCTGTGGAAATATGCAGTAATGCTTCAAGAATTGCCGTTCTTGAAGATATTATGAATCAGACAAATGTCGGAGCAATTTTCCGCAGTGCCTCTGCTCTCGGATTTGAGGCGGTAATTCTTACATCGGGATGCAGTAATCCCCTTTACCGCCGTTCAGTTCGTGTAAGTATGGGAACGGTTTTTCAGATTCCTTGGACTTATATCGGAAATTCTGATTCTGATTATGTATCATTTCTTAAAAATATGGGATTTTCAACAGTTGCAATGGCTCTTGATGACAATTCCGTAAGCATAAGCAATCCTGTACTTAAAGCTCAGAAGAAACTTGCCGTCATTCTCGGAACGGAGGGAGAGGGTCTGAAAAAATCCACAATATCAGCCTGCGACTATACAGTAAAAATTCCCATGTATAACGGAGTTGATTCCCTTAATGTAGCATCAGCAAGTGCAGTAACATTCTGGGAGCTTGGTAAGAAAGAAATATAAAAAATTTAAAGGAGAGACAGAATGGAAAACATCATTGAAATCAAAAATCTCTGCAAATCGTTCGGAGATGTCAGAGCTGTGCAGAATATCAGCTTTAATGTCCGAAAGGGTGAACTGTTTGCATTTCTCGGAGTGAACGGAGCAGGAAAAAGCACCACAATTTCCATGATTTGCGGACAGATTGAAAAAGATTCGGGAAGTATAAAAATTTCCGGAAAGGATAACGAAAAAAATACCGATGAAATCAAGCAGAAGCTTGGTGTCGTGTTTCAGAATTCCGTACTTGACAAGGCTCTTTCAGTGCGTGACAATTTGCAGAGCAGAGCCTCACTTTATGGTATTACCGGCAAGGCTTTCCGGAATCGCCTCTCGGAGCTTTCGGAACTTCTTGATTTTAAGAATATTTTAAACCGTACAGTCGGAAAACTTTCGGGCGGTCAGAGAAGAAGAATCGATATTGCAAGGGCATTACTGCACAAACCCGAAATTCTTATTCTTGATGAACCTACTACGGGACTTGACCCCCAGACAAGAAAAATTCTGTGGGACGTTGTAACAAAACTGCGTAAAAATGAAAATATGACGGTATTCCTCACTACTCACTATATGGAGGAGGCATCAGATGCCGATTATGTTGTAATTCTGAACAGCGGTAAAATTGTTGCGGAGGGAACTCCCCTCGAACTGAAAAATACATATACAGGGGATTTTATTACACTTTACAGGGCAAGTGAAAATCAAATTAAACCTCTTGGATTTCCTTATGAAAGAATAAATAATGCATATCGTATCAAGGTTGAAAATACTGCAACGGCAACACAGCTTATTATAAAATATCCGGAGCTTTTTTCGGATTACGAAATAATAAAAGGCAGAATGGATGACGTTTTTCTTGCTGTAACAGGAAACAGAATTTCAGGAGGAGATGAACAGTGAAAGGATTATCAGCACTTATAAAAAGAAACTGCAAACTTTTTTTCAAGGATAAGGGAATGTTTTTCACATCTCTTATAACACCGGCAATATTGCTTGTTTTATACATAACTTTTCTCGGAAAGGTATACAGGGATAGTTTTGAATCTGCTATGCCCGAAGGCTTTACGCTTCCCGATGAGCTTATAAATGCATGTGTCGGCGGTGAATTAATATCATCTCTGCTTGCTGTATGCTGTGTGACAGTTTCATTCTGTTCCAATATGCTTATGGTACAGGATAAAGTCAGCGGTGCAAGACTGGATATTACAATGTCACCGGTAAAAAAATCAACGCTTGCAATGAGCTACTATATTTCAACACTTATAAGTACACTTATTATATGTCTTGTTTCGGGCGGTCTCTGCTTTATATATCTTGCAAATACAGGGTGGTATCTTTCAATAAAAGACGTTTTATTTATAATTCTTGATATAGTTCTGCTTACCCTTTTCGGAACAGCTTTATCTTCTGTTATTAATGTGTTTTTAAGCTCACAGGGACAGATTTCAGCTGTCGGAACTATTGTAAGTGCAGGCTACGGCTTTATCTGCGGAGCTTATATGCCTATTTCAAATTTTTCTGACAGCTTGCAGAAAGCACTTTCATTCCTGCCATCAACCTACGGAACCTCATTGTTAAGAAATCACGCTCTTTCAGGCACTTTTGATGAGATGAAAAAACAGCATGTTCCTGCAGAAATCGTTGACGGAATTGCAGAATCAGTTGACTGTTCACCGGATTTTTTCGGAAATACTGTTGAGACCGCTTCAATGTATATAATTCTGACGGCTTCAGTAATTATCCTGATAGGAATATATATTTCAATAAACTCTATGCAGAGAAAAAAATCATAAGCTAAAAATACAGCCGGATTTATTCCGGCTGATTTTTAATAATATTCAACAAAAAGTATTGACAATTGCAAAAATATATGATACAATATTAATGTTGTACTTTAATTTATAAGTAAACGGAAAATAAAAAGACAGGAGTTTAAAAAATGTTTAAAAGAAGTTTTGCAGGTTTTCTTGCAGGAATATGTGTAATTGCAAATGCTGTCCCGACTGCTTTAGCTTCGGCAGAGGGTTCGGAAAGCTACAATATGCAGGTCTCCATAAATCTCAACGGTGAAAAAAAGGCTATCAGTCCATATATTTACGGCGTAAACGAATACGGAACAGGAAGCAATCTTAAAAATGTAACAGTAAGCAATACACGTCAGGGCGGTAACCGTTATACAGGCTATAACTGGGAGACAAACTGGTCTAATGCCGGTGAGGACTGGCAACACAGTTCCGATACAAATATAGGCGATATCAGTGACGGTGCGGGCTATGCCGTAAGAAAGTTGTCTGAAACCTGTGGAAAATACAATATACCTTATAAAATGGCTACTTTGCAAATGGCAGGATATGTTTCAGCTGATAAAAACGGTACTGTTACAGAGGAGGAATCTGCTCCGTCTGAACGTTGGAATAAGGTTGAATTCAGAAAAAACGGTGAACTTTCACTCACCCCCGACCTTACAGACAATACAGTCTATATGGACGAATATATAAATTATATTGTAAAAACTCTCGGTGATGCCTCCACGGCAACAGGTATACAGGCATACAGCCTTGACAATGAACCGGTACTCTGGAACGATACTCACCCGAGAATACATGGTGAAGAAGTTACAAACGAGGAACTTGTTTCAAAATCAATTGAGCTTGCAAAGGTAGTAAAGGAAATTGACCCGAAAGCGGAAGTATTCGGCCCTGCGTTCTGGGGAATGTTGCCTTGCATACAAATCAGTGAATCGGATTCAGACTGGAAGTCGGTAAAAAATGATTATAACTGGTATCTTGATTATTACCTCAAGCAGATGGCTGATGCAGAAAAGGAATCCGGAAAAAGACTCCTTGATGTAATCGATGTTCATTATTATGCTCAGGACTGTGCAACCGATGAGGCAAGACTTCAGGCTGCAAGAAGTCTTTATGACCCTGACTATGTTGAAAACAGCTGGCTTCAGCCCTATATGGGACAGTACTTCCCTTTTATCCCGAATATTCAGGAATCAATTGACAAATATTACCCCGGAACTAAAATTGGTATTTCAGAATATAACCTTGCAAATATTGCAGATGAAAAGAATACCGGAAAATCTGTCGTTTCAGCAATTGCAGAAACAGAAGCTCTCGGCTGTTTCGCTGATAACAATGTATATTTTGCAACATACTGGGGAACACTTCCCGAATGTCCTTATGTTGAATCCGCTATTAATCTCTATACTAACTATGACGGAGAAGGTTCATCATTTGGTGATACTCTTGTAACGGCAGGCACTGAAGACATTTCAAAGGCAACTGCTTTTGCATCAATCAACGGAAATGATGATTCAAATGTTACAATGGTTCTTTCAAATAAGGATATGACTAAATCCGAAAATGCTGTTATCTCTCTCGACGGTACTGCAACAGAATACAAAAGTGCCGTTGTATATGCAATTACACAGGAAAGCAGTGAAATAAGAATAATTGATGTTCAGAATGACATTTCCGGAAACAAAATAAACGTTGAACTTCCACCGCTTTCAGTTGCACAGATTGTACTTTCGGACAAGCCTACTGATAAAAAAGTTTATGAAGCTCCTGATATAAGAACAGAAGAAGTTACTTATAAATTAGATGAGCTTGAACTCTCTCAGAACGGCTATCCTATGATTCCTCTCGGCGACAAGGCAAATCTTAAGAAAATTGTAATCAATACAACAGCTTATTCAAATGCAGATTCAAAATACGGAGGTGGCGGAGGTGGTCTTTGCTTCAATCATGTTATCCCCAACGGAAAAACTGCCGAAGTATGGGCAAGCAAAGCTGTTTCGTGGTCACTTGGTACGGCAGACGTTGTAATTCCCTTTGATGATGAATTTACCGTTGTTAAAGACCCTGTTGCAAATACCTCTGAAGTTGTAAATGCTGTATGCAACGATGAATATACTGAACTTCAGGGCAATTGGTGGAAATATTCTGAAAAAAATCCCAACGGCGAAGATATTACTGTTGAATATAACTCTGTAACTCTTGTATATGAATACGAAAATACATCAAGTGACACTGTACTTTACGGTGATGCCAACGGTGACGGTTCAGTAGATATAGCTGACGTAATTGCTATTGCTGCATATGTTGCAAATCCTTCACAGAACAGTCTTTCATCAGCACAGATTAGCAATGCCGATGTACACAATTCCGGTGACGGTCTTACAGCAAATGATGCTCTTAAAATTCAGCAGTATCTTGCAAATATAGGCAGTCTTTAATAATTAATGAATCGGGAACGCTTAAAATCAGCGTTCCCGAAATTTTTATAGTTTGGGCATTTTTACCAATAAAATACCATGTATTTTTTGTGAAAAATTTGCTTTGAAAAATTATTTCTGCAGTGGTATAATTATAGTAAACAGATATTGAAAGGAGTGTATTGTTTTGGAGTATACCCAAAATCAGTATGTTATTTATAACGGTGCGGAAATATGCCGTATAGGTGAAAAAGTCAGGAAATGTTTTGACGGAAAAAATGAAAATGAATATTATACTCTTTCTTCCAAGGATTCAAAGAGTACATACTATATTCCGGCAGAAAAAATTGACGAAAATGTCCGTCCCCTGATGACTAAGGAACAAATTCTCAAAGTAGTTGACAGTCTGCCTTATGTTGAGGCTGAATGGACAGACGACAGAAACGAACGCAAGCTGAAATTTTCCGATGCTATAAGAAATGGTGATTACAGCCGTATTCTCCCTATGGTAAGCGGTATATGGAACGAGAAGGCTGAACGTGCAAAAAAGGGAAAACATTTGCTTAATGATGACAGAAGAAATTTTGAGCTTGCAAAAAAACTTCTGCATACTGAAATTTCATTTCTGTTCAATATAAGCATTGATGAGGCAGAAGAATTTATTCAGAAAAGAATTCAAAAAAATCAGTTATAATAACACATACCGGCACTGAAAATAAAATTCGGTGCCGGTTTATTTCTGTTGACAAACTGCAATAAAAGCAATATAATATATATCAGTAAAAAAATGCGGAGGGGCATATGAATATAAAACGTCTGACACAACTTTCCCTGCTGACAGCAACAGCACTCATTATTTTTGTAATTGAACTTCGTATTCCCAATATAATACCCATTCCCGGAATAAAGCTCGGACTTGCAAATATTATAACAGTATATTGCGTATATCACTTTAATGCGTTTGAAACTGCTTTAATGCTTACCTCAAGAATTATTCTCGGAGCGTTATTCAGCGGTAATATTTTTTCGCTTGTTTACAGTACAGCCGGAGCATTTTTCTGCCTTTGCGGAATGTTGGTGATTCGCAGAATAATTCCGGAAAAATATATATGGCTTTGCAGTGTAATAGGTGCTGTTCTCCACAATACAGGACAGATTATTATGGCAGTTATAGTAACGGGAACATTTTCCGTACTTGCATATTATCCGATTCTGCTTGTTTCCGGCTGTATTGCAGGATTTTTTACGGGAATATCCGCACAAATGATTATAAAGCGGATTAATTAGAGTGATGCCATGAGAATTTCCTCAATATCCTTTTCGTTAAGAGGTGCATAAACATAAGGCTGATTAAGACCTTCATTTACAGCGATATGATGAGCCATTTCGGAAATTCTGCTTTCATCGATTCCGACTTCTCTCAGATGCATAGGAATACCAATAGATTCATATAAATCATATGTTGCGGAAATTGCCTTTTCAGCGGTTTCAATATCGGATTTTTCATTGATTCCGAAAACGTTTCTTCCATACTGTGCAATTCTTCCGACAGTTTTTTCATTCATGATATGCTTCAGCCAGCGTGGAGTTATAATTGCAAGACCTACGCCATGCGTAATATCATAGTATGCACTTAATGCGTGTTCAATTCCGTGCATAGGCCAGCCACTCGGAGCTTCTCCCAGACCATATATTCCATTGCATGCAAGTGAACAGTTAAGGAATATTTCTGCTCTTGCATCATAATTTTCGGGTTCGTCAAGAACTATTCTGACATTCTTAATAAGGCTCTTTATTGCAGTTTCCATAATTCCGTCCATAAGGAAATTCGGGTCAGAATTAAAATAAGTTTCAAGAATATGATTCATTGCATCGGTGACACCTGCAACTGTCTGATTTTTCGGAACTGTAAAAGTATATGTCGGGTCAATCAGTGAACATTTCGGGAAAAGGTGTTCATTCATATATCCGACCTTGTCATTGGTTTCAGGACGGGAAATAACTCCCCCGAAATCATATTCACTTCCCGTTGCAGCCATTGTGATGATGTCAACAACCGGCAGAGCGTTTGTTGTAGGAACTTTTGACGTAATTATATCCCATGGGTCACCCTCGGAAAGCGTACAGCCTGCAATTGCCTTTGAACAGTCAAGAACACTTCCTCCGCCTACGGCAAGTATAACCTCAATATTATTTTCCCTGCAAAGTCTGATTCCCTCAAGAACACTGGAATATTTAGGATTAGGCTCAATTCCCGAAAGTTCAGTTACATCAAATTTGTCAGCTAAAAGCTTTTTTACAGTATCATAAAGACCGCTTCTCTTAATACTGCCTCCTCCGTAGGTCATAAGTACCTTTGTACCAATCGTTGCTAAAACTTCGGGGAGCTTTTCAACAACACCCTTTCCGAAAATCATCTTTGTAGGTGTACAATATTCAAAATTCTGCATAATAATTTTCTCCTTATACTAAATTTTATTTTTCTACTAATGATATTACCATAATTATAAGCAGTTTGTCAATACTTTGTAATGAAATTAAACTAAAAATCAACAGAATTTTTTTGCAGTATACTATTGACATACAAAATATCAAAATGATATAATTATGAAAAGGCAATCAATTTTAATTAAAATAAACTTTCAGATAAGGAGAAAACATATGAAAGACGAACTTGAAATGCAGTTGGAACGTGATTTTCCTTTCATGAAACAAAACAGGTCTGATAATGAAAAAAGCATTTACAAAAAATGGGGATGTGAATGCGGAAGTGGCTGGTATAACCTTATTCATGACCTTTGTCAGGAAATAACTGACAGATATGAGCGTGACAATCTTCCTGTTGATATTGTTATTTTACAAGTGAAAGAAAAATTTGCCGTTTTGAGATTTTACTATGAATATGAAAATGCACCTTGCCCTTTGCAGGCATTTGACTTCATCGGGAACGGCACAATACGATTTACACCGGATAATGACAAAGAAGACAATACAGTAAAAAAGCTTAGAAAAGATATAGCGGAAATAGTTCGCAGGTATGAAGAGAAGAGCAGTAGTGTCTGTGAAGTATGCGGCAATTCAGGAAAAGTAAGAAATGATATGCCTTGGATTAGAACTCTTTGCCAGAACTGCTATGATAAATATATAAAGAAATCAGAGGAATCAAAGAGAAAGCCAAAAGACAGTATAAGCAAATATATTGACAACAAATAATAAAAGCAGAATTATAAAATGCAGTGCTACGTTTTATTTTTATTTAAGCGATTCGGTAATTATTACAGAAAAAATATCATACAGAAATTTAAAAAGTCCCGAAGTAAACTCGGGACTTTATTTTTGAAGTCACAGGTTATCCAACATTTCTTTAATAGTAATGCCGTCTTTTGTTTTCCAATATACCGAACCGTTTAAAGTACTTATATATGCTGAATACAGCAGGTATCAGGAATGCAGTTATAACAGAAATTATAAAGTGTACCGCAAAATTATGCTTCAGATTTATGAGAACTATTTTTCCGTATAACATGAAAATCACCCTTTATTTTACGGCTGTATATATAAGAATCAAGAATTATCATGATAACTGCAAGAAATGTATAGAATATTCTGTTGAATATAAATTATGAAAATTCAGATGAACCTTGTCTGACAGAGGTTTATGAAAATCAGCATACCCTTGAAACGGGCAAAGGAATCAGACGAAATTCTGACATTTACCTTTCACTGGTTTTCTTCTATAAGCGGACATGATAAGAGTTTTTATGCTGTAAATACTGATTTTGATGCAACCCGTGTACTCATTGAGGGTACACCGGAAAGAAAAGCTTTTTTCAATGACATGGATATAATTGCGGAACAGCTTAAGCTGTTCCGTGATGCAGATATACCAATTCTGTGGAGACCGTTTCATGAATCAGACGGAGACTGGTTCTGGTGGGGTGCAAAAGGTGCTGAGACAGCAAGGGAATTAGTATAAAAATTTTTTTTTACTGCCTCATCTGCAATAGTGGTGATGTCGCAAAGGGGTTGAAATTGATTGCAAAAGGTGATATAATAAAATAAAAAAAGTGTGGTGTCCAAAATGGCAGTAGTAAAGGTAAAATGTCCATATTGTGAAATTGAAGAAATAAGTTTATATGGAAAAAACGCAAAAGGGAAACAAAGATATCTGTGTAAAAATGCCTGTTGCAGTCGAAAAACATTTATATTGGATTATACATACAACGCTTGCAAAAAGGGTGTAAAAGAGCAGGCATTCAATATGATTATGAACGGAAGTGGAACAAGAGATACAGGACGTGTTTTGAAGATATCACCTAATACAGTAACATCTATTTTAAAAAAACAAAAATTATCCTCATCAGGTTAATGAAAAATTGCTGAAAGAACTCGGTGATAAGGAAACAGATGTAACTATTTGCAATGCCCTGGCATTAGAAATGGATGAAATGTGGAGCTTTTATCACGATAAAAAGCATCAGATATGGCTGTGGTGGGCTGTTGAACATTCTACAAACACACCTGTTGCATTTACATTCGGAACAAGAGAACATCAATATCTTGATGAATTGCTGAAACTTTTAAAACCATTCAACATAAAAACTGTATATACAGATAATAATTTTGCTTATCAAAATAAAATTTCTCCTGATATTCTTATTCCTGGGAAAAAGAATACTCAAAAAATTGAAAGAAACCATCTGACCTTAAGAACAAGAATAAAACGTCTTGCAAGAAAGTCAATCTGCTTTTCTAAAAACAAAGATATTCATCAAACAGTTATTGCTTCTTTTATAAATATCTTCTTTTGGCGGAGAAAGTTACCAGATTTCAATTGATTTGCGACAGCACC
>CAMDZD010000031.1 GCA_945910815.1 uncultured Clostridia bacterium | reverse complement strand
TCATTATATCACTTTTGTCAATATCAGGTGATATTTTTGGGGATTGCTATAATGAGATATTATATATGATATAATACCGTATTGGCATACTGTAATAATAGCCCGTAACATCACATATCATTCAATAGAAGGGAGGTTATGACATGAAAGAGAAATTACATACCAAAAGCAGTTTTAAAACTATAAGCACAGCGGAACTCAAAAAGCTGGTTACTATGAAGGTGGAAAAGCTAATAAACGTTCATCTGAAAAAGGCAGGCTGATAACATGAACTAACGGGAAAGAGGTGAGAGCAATGCCGAAAGTCGGAATATATTGCCGTTTATCAATTGAAGACAAAAACAAGCTGAAAACAGATGACAGCCAGAGCATACAGAATCAGAAAGCCATGCTGAGGGACTATTGTCATGAGCGTGACTGGGAAATATATGACATTTACTGTGATGACGGATACAGCGGCATTGACCGCACCCGTCCCGCATTCAAACGGCTGATTCATGACTGTGAACAAGGGAAAATCAATATAGTTCTATGCAAAGACCAGTCACGATTTTCACGTGATACGATTATCATTGAACAGTACATCAATGATAAATTTCTTGAATGGGGAATCCGTTTTATCGGTGTTGCGGACAATTCCGATTCAGACAGCGAAATTTACAGCACAATGCGGCTTTTTACAAGTGCTTATAATGAAATGTATGTCAAGGATATTTCCTCAAAAATCCGCCGTACACTTACATACAAAAGACAGCAGGGACAGTTTATCGGTTCTTTTGCTCCATATGGATATATCATCGACCCCAATGATAAGCATCATCTTATAATTGATGAGGAAACCGCTCCGAATGTGCGGCTGATTTTTGAAATGTACATTCAGGGAAACGGCTATCGTAAAATTGTACAGGAACTGAACAGCCGTGGGATTCCCAGTCCATCTGCATACAAGCAGCAATCCGGTTCAAAGTATGTCAACTTAAATGCAACTGAAAGCAATGCAAAAGGATTCTGGACACAATCAACGATTGCAGCAATACTTCGCAATGAAATGTACACAGGCACACTTGTGCAGGGAAAATCCCACCATATCAGCTATAAGAACAAAAAACGCAGAAAAGTATCTGAGGATGAATGGGTTAAGATTGCCGATACACATGACGCTATTATTGACCATGATACATGGGAACGTACACAGGAAAGACTGAACAGCCATACACGTTCAAGCCGCAATTCACAGAACCTTTCTCCGCTTTCGGGAAAGGTCAGGTGTGCAGTCTGTGGCCGCCCGATGAAAAGGAATGTGTATTATAATAAGGCAAAAACAATTCAGTATTATGGATTACAGTGTGCAACCTACAAGACGGGTGCCATGAACTGTCCGAATGTAAAAAGCATAAGCGGAAAGACACTGGAAGAAAAAGTTATTGATGAGCTGAATCTGATTGTCAGTCAATATTGCCAGACCGATGAAATCAGGATTACAGACCTTTACACTGAACAAATCACAGCAATTGAAGTACAGCTTGAAAATATGAACGCACAGCAGTCAGCCGCAAAGTCAAGGCTTACAAATATGTACAAGGACAGACTGGATGGTGTGATTTCGGAAAAGGAATATTCCATGTTCCGTGATACTCTGTTTGCTGAGGAGCAGGATATTTCCCGGCGTATTGATGAATTGACAGAGCAGATGAAGACTCTTTCTGCAAAAAGAATAAATGCGGAAAGTCAGCGTGCAGTCATTGAAAAATATACACACTTCACTAAACTTGACAGAACAATTGCTGATGAATTTATTGATTACATTGAGATAGGAGAAGTAAGCGATACCGGCGAAAGAGATATACTTATTCATTGGAAGATTTAGTTATCCTGCAGACTATGCCCCATATCATCAGAAAACTTAGTTTAATTCGATTCGTCACACGGCGGAATGGACGGTGGCTGTACCAGTATTAACGGTGATGTTGAAAAGGGAATAAATCTCAATATACTTCTTGCACTCCGTGATATGCTGAGAGTATCGGGATATGATGTCGAAGTTACACGTGATACTGACAAATCAATTCACGACAAGGGTATTGAAGGAATTGCAAATCAGAAAAGCTCCGATATGGACAACAGGCTTGCTCTTTTCAATAAGTATGATAATGCAGTCTGCATATCAATACATCAGAATCAGTTTACTGACCCGAAATACAGCGGAGCTCAGATGTTTTATTCAGATTCCAACAATCAGAATGAAAGACTTGCCGGAATAATGCAGAATAAATTTTCCGAACTTCTTCAGCCTGAAAACAAGCGTGAAATAAAGCTCTGCGGTAAGGAATTATTTTTATGCTATTTCAGTGAAAATCCTACTGTAATGGTTGAATGTGGATTTCTTTCAAATCCTGATGAGGCATCTTTGCTTGTCACGGAAGAATATCAGCATAAAGTAGCATTCACAATATATTCCGGACTTAATGAATTTCTGAAAGACTAAAAAATCAGGCGGATTTTTTTCTAAATCCGCCCTGTTAATTTTACATACTCCGTATACGCCATTATAAACGGCGCTATGCCTTTTGCATCGTTCTGAATAACCGGTTCGCCGAGATAGTATTCTGCACTTCCGTTACGGTGATTTTCACCTCCGAGACCTGCTACAAGGCATATGTTTTTCAGTACGGGAATATCATTTTCAAAATATATATAATTCCGCGTTAAGGATTCAAAAGCCTTTAAACCCGATTCTTTAACGGAATTTCCGCATATTCCGAGATGCACGGATTTCATTGCGGAATATGCATAAAGAGAAGTTCCGCTTGTTTCGGGATAGTTTCCGGAAAGATTTTTCTTTGCGGGGAGCTGATAAAACATTCCGTCATCATTCTGATATTTCATCATTGCGGAAATCAAATCCGAAAGCATATTTCCGCAAATATTTTTTAAAGCTCCGTCTGAAAATTCAAAAATATCCGCAAGCCCTGCCATAAGCCAGCATATTGACCTTAACCAGTATTCAGAAGAAAGTCCTGTTTTTTTGTCTGCCCAGTACATACTGCGTGATTCGTCATAGCCGTGATAGTATAAGCCTGTATTTTTATCACGCATAATATCCCTTACATTCTGCAACTGCCCTGTTATATCCCCGATAATTTTCGGCTTATTCATTAAAACTGAATATTCCGCAAGAAAAGGAATTGACATATATATTCCGTCAAGCCATATCTGAAAGGGATAAATCTTTTTATGCCAGAAATTTCCGCATTTCAGTCTCGGCTGATTTAAAATCTGATTTTCATAAATCCATACGGCAGTATCAAGATATTTTCTGTTTCCGGTTTTCTGATAAAAATACAGAAGATTTTTAGCTCCGTTTATATTGTCAAGATTATATGCACTTATATCCATAGATTCTATTGTGCAGTTTTCTGAAATAAAATCAGAAACATATTTTTCCGAAAATTCAAAAAGCTTTTTTTCTCCGGAAATTCCATATAATCCGCATACGGCTTTTATCATACATGCATCAATATAATTCCACCTGTTTTTCTTTGAAAATATTTTGTTTTCGCTGTTCCACAAAGGATTTTCCGAATCCGATTTCAGTATAATATTTTCCGTAAAGCCTTTTATAATTCTGTTTATCATTTTATTTTAATCCCCCTGCGGTAATATCCTGAATAAAATATTTCTGTGCAAGTGCAAATACTGATACGGACGGTATAAGCCCTATTACAGACATTGCTATTATTTTATTGTATTCATATCCCTGACCGGTACTGTCTGATGACATTCTCAATGCAAGCGTCAGAGGATACTTTTCAACTGATGATATATACATAAGCGGTTGTATAAATTCATTCATAGTCCATAAAAATACAAATACGGCTACTGAAATTACAGCCGGCTTTATACACGGAACATATATAAATAAAAGTCTTTTGAAAGCTCCGCAACCGTCAATTCTTGATGCCTCGCCTATCTCCCTCGGAACTGATTTGAAAAACTGTACAAGCATAAACACAAACATTCCCTCATTCGCAAACAGTGACGGAAGAATAAGCGGTATATATGTATCAAGCACTCCGAAAAAATCCCACATAATATATGACGGCAACAGCATTACTGTCTGCGGTATAAAAAGCATGCACATCAGACAGCCGAATATAATTTTTTTAAAAGGAAAATCATACATTGCAAATCCGTATGCCGTAACCGTTGAAGATATAACCGAAAATATTACTCTCGGAATTACTATTTTAAAAGTATTCAGAAAATAATGTCCCATTGTATAAGTTCCGGAAGTTTTCCAGCCGTTTATATATGGTGTGAAATCAAAGTTTTCAGGCATAAACCACACTGAAGAAAATATTTCGCTGTTGCTCTTGAATGACGCTCCTATAAGCCACAGCACCGGATAAAGCATAAATATTCCGCCTGCCGAAAGTATAATATATATAAGTATTTTTCTGATATATTTCATATGTCATCGCTCCGTAGTTTTCTTGTAATCCTGAAAAGTACGGCAACAAACAATGCTGTCATTGTAAACAGTACCCATGATACTGCATTTGCATATCCTGTATCATAATACCTGAATGCCTCATCATATATAAGCATTGATACTGTATATGTGCCTTTCATAGGGTTTCCGCCTGTTATCATAAAGGGAGCATTAAATTCCTGAAATGCCGTAATGCTCTGCATAACAAGATTAAAGAATATTACATTCCTTAGCATTGGTAATGTTATACTGAAAAATGTGCGGATTTTTCCTGCACCGTCAACCCTTGCGGAATCGTAAAGCTCACGGGGTATGTCATTCAGTGCCGACAGAAATATTATCATCGTTGAACCAAATTCCCATACTCTCAAGAGTACTATCATAAACATTGCGGGAGTGCTTTCTCCGTACCAGCTCACAGGCATAATTCCCAGCTTTTCGAGTACCTGATTCACAAGTCCTCCCGATGTAAAAAGAAAACTCCACATTATTACTATTGCTATATTTGAACCGAGTATTGACGGTATATAATATACTGTTCTGAAAAATCCCATTCCCTTTATATTCATATTCAATAAAAGTGCCGTTCCGAGAGATACAATAAGCTTTAAAGGCACAAGCATTAAAATATATTTCAGGGTTACTGCAACGGCTTTATGAAAATCACTGTCATTCAGAAGTCTTCTGAAATTTTCAATGCCGATAAATTCCGCAGAACTGTTTATTCCGCTGTCCGTAAAACTAAGAATAAACGACATAGCAAAGGGATAAATTCCGAAAAGTATAAATCCTGTTACAAACGGCATTACAAAAATCAGACCGGTATATTTGCTCTCACCGACAGGATTATTATAGATTTTTTTCATTTGATTCTCTCCAGATATTTTTTTACTTTGTCATAAAGCTCCTCCGAAACTTCCTTTGAATCTGCCGTTCCGTAAGATAATTTTTCTATTGCGATATTATAATATTCCTTAAGCTGTGAAAGCTCAAAATAGGGGCTTAGTGTTACGGGGTCGGTATCAAGAAGATACTGCGATGAATCGTATGATATTCCGCATAGCTGTCCGCTGTTTTCAAGAGCTTCATATGCCTTTCTGCTCGCAGGAATACCTCTTGAAGTTCCGAGTATTTCGGCACATTCTTCATCATTCAGAAGAAAATTTATAAAAGCTCCTGCCTCGTCCGGATATTTTGTATTGTCGCTTATAGCATACATAAGTGACGGCTTTATAAACCAGCCCGAATGGTTTCCGTCATCGGAAGAAAGATAATTTCCGGCACAAAGTACATCTTCATCAAGTACAGACTGATATTTTCCTACTGCACTCCCCCATTCAAGTACTCCGGCTACTGTACCGTCAATAAATTTCGGTGACTGATAAAGTGCGGAACTGCCGTCGTCTTCCGCCCTTTGCTTTACAGTTCTTATTACATGATTATCCTCAAGCGATTTGTAAAAATCAAGTGCAGTCTGTATATCTTCCGGAGTGAATCCGAGTTCGCCCTCCATAGTTATGAACTGCTTTCCCGTCAACTGCTGTACATATACAACAGAAAGATACCACGCTGAAGCTCCTGTCTGTATATCCAAATCAAGCGGATATTTTCCGTACTGACTGAATTTTTCTCCGAGTGAAATCAAATCATTCCATGTATCAGGAATTTCCGCACTGATTTCGGAATATACATTTTTATTGAAAAAAAGTCCCCTTCCGCTCATCGATACAGTCAGGGCATTCAGCTTTCCCTCCCTCATTCCGAATGAAAGAGTTTCCGTATCGTATCCCGAAAAATCAATGTAATCCGAAAGCTGATTAAGGTCATAAAATCCCAGTCCGTCTTTTGAAAGATTTATCAGCCAGTCATAATTAATCTGCATTATATCCGGTGCAGTATCGCCCGATACCTGTGTATTAAGTTTTTCCGTCCAGCCGTCCCAGCCTCCGTATTCGGGTTCTATTTTTATATCCGGATATTTTTTATTCCAGAGTTCTATTGCCTTTAAAGTAGCCTCATGTCGGTCATCACCTCCCCACCACGAAAATCTAAGAGTACACTTATCAAGCTTTCCGTCCGGAAGAACTGTTGTTTCTTCAGTCTGTCCGCAGGAAGTCATTATTAAAAAACTGAAAAGCGTACTTATAATCAGAAAAATTCTGCCGTGTTTAATATAATTCATCAAAAAAACACTCCCTCTTAATAAAGTGTAAATCAAAACGGCATTCCTGCAAATACAATTATACATTATTTTTACTTTTTTATCAAGTATCATTTATATTTTCTGTGAATTTTATACAGCTTTATGAATTTTTAACTGTGTATTCTGCCATGGTAAATAAGAATTTTACACAAATTTTACTTACAAGCATAATTTTACTGTTGCAATTTTAATAAAAGTATGTTATAATTAAAACTGAAAAGTTTCAGAAAGGAATGTGATATATATGACTTTATCATTATTGCTCTGGGCTTCTGTCATAATAATTGCGGTAATTATCGAGGCAGGCACATTTCAGTTTATTTCAGTATGGTTCGCACTCGGCGGAATTGTTGCTCTTATAGCAGATATTGCCGGTGCATCATTCGGAGTACAGTTTGCATTGTTTACTGTATCTTCCGTAATATTTCTGATTATAGGCTTCCCACTCGGAAGAAAGCTTGCCGACTTCAAAAAAACTTCAACAAATTTTGAAATGAATATCGGCAAAACTGCTACCGTAATCGAAGAAATAAATTCTGCTCAGAGTACCGGCAGAGTGCGTCTGAATGGTGTCGACTGGATTGCCGTTTCAGCTGACGGAAGTATTATCCCCAAAGATTCCGCTGTTGTCGTCAGCGAAATCAAAGGTACTAAATTAACTGTTGCTCTAAAAGATACTGCAAAAGTATCATAATTTTAAGGAGGTTTTTTATTTATGGGTGCAGGCGGTTATATTCTTCTTGCTGTTATTATCTTTTTCGTTATCGTTCTGATAAGATGTATTCAGATTGTTCCGCAGTCTTATGTATATGTTATCGAACGTTTCGGCTCTTTCTACTGCGAATGGCAGACAGGTATTCACTTCAAAGTACCTTTTATTTACAGAATTGCCGGAAAAATTTCCCTTAAGGAAAAAGTCGTTGACTTCAAGCCACAGCCAGTTATTACTAAAGATAACGTTACTATGCAGATTGATACAGTTGTTTTCTATCAGATTACTGATGCAAAACAGTTTATCTACGGCGTTGAAAGACCTATTTCTGCTATTGAAAATCTTTCCGCTACAACTCTCCGTAATATCATCGGTGAAATGGATTTGGACGGCACTCTGACTTCAAGAGACGTTATAAACAATAAAATTACTGCTACTCTCGATATTGCTACTGACCCCTGGGGTATCAAGGTAAACCGTGTCGAACTGAAAAACATTATTCCGCCTAAGGAAATCCAGAACGCTATGGAAAAACAGATGAAGGCTGAACGTGAAAGACGTGAAAAAATACTTCAGGCTGAAGGTGAAAAGAAATCACAGATTCTCGTTGCAGAAGGTGAAAAGGAATCTAAAATTCTCCGTGCCGAAGCCGAAAAGCAATCCGAAATCCTCCGTGCAGAGGCTGAAAAGCAAGCTATGATTCTCCGTGCCGATGCCGTACGTGAACAGAAAATCCTTGAGGCTACCGGTGAGGCACAGGCTATTGAACTCGTTCAGCAGGCTCTCGCTGACAGTATCGTAAAGCTTAATCAGTCCGACCCGTCTGCACAGGTTTTACAGCTCAAAGCTCTTGAAGCTTTCCAGAAAGCCTCTGACGGAAAGGCTACAAAAATTATTATACCCAGTGAAATTCAGGGTATTGCAGGTCTTGCAACAGGAATCAAGGAAGTTATTTCTGAAAGCAAAAATTAAAAGCCACTTATCGTTTAAATCAACAAAAAGAACAGTGAAAACTGTTCTTTTTTGTGTTTTACACCAATTTTTACAAAATAACAAAAAGTTCTCTTTTTTCTCTTGACAAAAATTTTAAGCTGGTTTACAATAAAAATATGGAATCTAAAATTCCGTAATATTCAGCTTAGGCAGGTTTTTTAAAATGGTTTTTTCAAGGCTTTTCTTTATTTTCTTCTTTTTAGTGATATGTATAATTGCTTATGCGTCCTCCGGTAGCATAAAGCAAAAAAATACTATCCTGTTAGTTGCATCTCTAATTTTTTACGCTTGGGGTGAACCTCTTTATATTATTCTCCTGCTTATAAGCTCAGCTATAAATTACCTTTGTGCTCTTGTAATAGAATATAACAGAGGCAAGGCTCTTGACTCCATATTTACATTTATTGCGGTTGCATTTGACATACTTGCTCTTGTATATTACAAATACAGCGGTTTTATTGCCGAAAATATAAATGCTCTTTTCAGCTCCGATATTATACCTGCTCCCGATATTGACCATATGCCAATCGGTATAAGCTTTTTTACTTTCCAGACTATATCATATATTATAGACTGTCACTGGGAAGAAATTCACGCTGAAAAAAGCTATCCGAATTTCCTTATGTACATTTCACTTTTCCCACAGCTTATTGCAGGCCCTATTGTAAGATACAGCACTGTTTCCGAAGAAATTCAGAACCGTAAAATCTGCATAAGCGATATAAGATACGGTCTTAACAGATTTATCCTCGGACTTTCAAAAAAAGTAATTCTTGCCGATAATCTCTATGAAATCGTTAAAAATATCTTCGGTGAAGCTGATAACGGTTTTGCAAATGTAAGCAATGCTACTTTTGTCGGTGCGTGGCTTGGTGCTGTTACTTATGCTATGTACATATATTTCGATTTTTCAGGTTATTCCGATATGGCTATCGGTATGGGCAGAATATTCGGCTTCCATTTTGATGAAAACTTCAATCACCCGTTTATCTGCAAGGACGTTACGGAATTCTGGCAGAGATGGCATATTTCTTTAAGTACGTTTTTCCGTGACTATCTCCTTTATGTTCCGATTTTCGGAAAAAGAAGAAAATACGGCGGTCTTTTCCTTGTATGGTTCTGTACTGGTATGTGGCACGGTGCAAGCTGGAACTTCATAATATGGGGGCTTTACTATGGTTTGTTCGTTTTCCTGGAAATGAAAATCGGAAAAAAGAAAATGAAATCAATTCCCATTGCTTTAAGGCATATATACAACAAGCTTGTAATTATAATAGGATTCGGAATCTTCTACTTTGAAGATTTAGGCAAGCTCGGAACTTTTCTCAAAACACTTTTCGGATTCGGCGGAAATGGTTTTATAAGCAGTATTGATAAAATGTCATTCGTAAACAATATGTTCCTTATAATTCTTGCTGTCATATGCACATTTCCTATACTCAATATATTCAAAAAACTCAGTGATAAATCCTATACCGCACAGGTTGCTATATCATTCAGCACAACCTGGGTGTGTGCTTTTCTGCTCCTGCTTTGCAGTCTCCTGCTTGTCAATTCAACAAATCAGCCGTTCCTTTATTTCAGATTCTAATGCGGAGTGTTTCTAAAATGTCAGATGAAAAACTTTTAAAGAAAAAACGTGCAAAACTTAATAAAAAACTTGATTTTCTCAATGTTATGGTTATCATGATAATACTGATTGTCGGCTTTATATACCTGATTGCTTTCAAGCGTGAAACTGTTTCAAATGAGGAAAACAGAAACCTTACAAAATTCCCCAAATTTTCCATTGAGAGCTATCTGAGCGGAAAGTATACGGAGGGAATCGCAAAATATTATGATGATACTGTTCCTAACAGAAGTCAGCTGAAAAAATTTATTGCAACCTATATTATACCTCTCAAAGGTCTTGAATACGGTGACGATAACCTTATAATCTATCAGAACAACAACGGAGGTGAAAAAAATCCCGATGACAAGCCTCCTGTTACCACTTCACAAATTACATCTGCCATAGTTTCTGATACAGATACACAGACTAATATTACTACTGTAACAACAACTACTGTTCCCGACAATCATAATCCTGCTGTAAACGGCGGTGAAATTGCAAATAATATCATTGTAGTCAATAACAGAGGTCTTATGCTTTATGGAGGCGGTATGGAAAACGGTGCTGAATATGCATCTATCCTTAACGAATATAAAAAACAGCTCGGCAAAGATGTTAATATATATTCTATGGTCTGCCCTACTGCCGTATCATACTATATGCCCGAAAATTATCTTGACCTTACTGCAAGCGAAGAAGACAACATCAAAAATATCAATGACAATCTGAAAGATGTTATTCCTGTTGATATATTCAATACTCTGCTCTGTCACAAGAATGAAGATATATATACCCGCACCGACCATCACTGGTCACAGCTCGGTGCATATTATGCTTCACAGGAATTTGCAAGGATTGCTGATGTTCCCTTTGCGGATATTTCAAAATACAAAAAAGTATCTCTCCCGAATTATGTCGGAACTCTTTACGGATATACTCAAAGCTCCGCACTTATAAACAATCCCGAAAACTTTGTATATTACATTCCGACTAATTCATATACTACTACATACTATTCAACAGATTTTACTGACCCCACAGAGGGAGAACTGCTCCTCGACCCATCTCCTATGGCGGAATCAAGCTATTACCTCATATTTATGGGCGGTGACGAAAAAATTACTCATATCAATACTGACTGCAAAAACGGAAGAAATCTTGTTATTTTCAAGGACAGCTACGGAAATGCTGTTGTACCTAATTTAACAAGCTCATTTGAAAATATCTACGTCTGTGATATGCGTCACTTTGAACTTAATTCAATAGAATTTATTAAACAGGTTGAGGCTACTGATGTTCTTTTCACTATGAATACATTCAGTGCTACCGGTGGAAATTATACTAACCTTAGAGACATTATGAATCAATAAAAGGAGTTTTCGTCTTGAAAGAATTAACATTCCCGTTTGACAACAGCTACATTATCAAGAACAAAAAGAAAATCAAAAAAGCTCTGCTGAATAACAATTCCGTACGAATTAAAAAGAAAATCGCTGTACTCTGCGGTTCAACTGCAAATGATATTGTTTCAGCTCTTGAACTCTTTCTGCTTGATTACGGCATTGAACCGGATTTCTATATATCAGAATACAACAAATACTGGGAAGATGCCGTTTTCGGCAATCCCGAATTTGAAGACTTTCAGCCCGATATTATTATAATCCATACCACTTCACGAAATATAACTGAATTTCCCGAAAGCTTTTCGGAATCAAAGGATTCTGTTAATCAGAAAATTAATTCGCAGTTTGAAAAATTCTGTCAGATGTGGGAAAAGCTTGAACGCTTTAAATGCCCTGTAATTCAGAATAACTTTGAAACTCCTCTGCTACGTCCAACCGGTAACGCTGATTTCTGGGAAGTTCATGGAAAAACATTCTTTATAAATTCCCTTAATATGAAACTTGCCGAATACGCACAGGCTCATGAAAATTTCTACATAAATGATATAAATTACCTTGCATCATGTTTTGGTCTCGAAAAATGGCATGACTCCTCATACTGGTATATGTACAAATATGCAATGTCTCTTAATGCTGTTCCGGAAGTTGCTTACAGTCTCGCATGTATAATAAAATCAATATACGGAAAAAATAAAAAGCTTATTGCTCTCGATTTGGATAATACTCTCTGGGGCGGTGTTATCGGCGATGACGGTCAGGAAGGTATCGAAATAGGTCACGAAACTGCTGAAGCCGAAGCCTTTGAAGAATTTCAGCGTTCAATAAAGGATTATAAAAAATTCGGCGTGCTTCTCGGAGTATGCTCCAAAAATGACGAATCAAATGCCCTGCTTGGTCTTAATCACCCTGAAACTGTTCTCACTCCTGATGATTTCGTAAGCATTAAGGCTAACTGGAATCCAAAAGACCAGAATCTTATGGAAATGTCCTCCGAATTGTCACTTCTCCCCGAAAGCTTTGTATTTATTGACGACAACCCCGCTGAATGTCATATTGTTGAATCACAGATTTCCGGCATTAGTACAATAAATTTCACGGCAGTTCAGGAGGCATCATATAAGCTCAGCCGTTCGGGATTTTTTGAACTCACAAAGCTTTCTTCCGATGACCTCAAACGAAATGATATGTATATCGCTAATGCAAAGCGTGAATCACAGAAAAAAAGCTTTGCCGATTACAGTGAATATCTCCTCAGCCTTGATATGAATGCTGTTATTGAAGATTTCAAGCCCGTTTACTTACAGCGTATAACTCAGCTTACAAACAAAAGCAATCAGTTTAATCTGACCACAAAACGTTATTCCGATACCGATATGCAGAAAGTTTTCGAAAGTGACAGATATATCAGACTTTATGGCAGACTTTCAGACCGTTTCGGCGATAATGGTATTGTATCGGTAGTAATAGGCGAAAAAAATAACGATAATCTCAGTATCGATTTATGGCTTATGAGTTGCCGTGTTCTCAAGCGTGAAATGGAATACGCTATGCTCGATACTCTTGTATCAGAGTGTAAAAAACAGAATATCCGCACCATAACAGGCTATTATTTCAAAACACCTAAAAATAACATGGTATCTGAATTATATAAAGACTTCGGATTTGACCTTGTGAAAAAATTTGAAAACGGCGATTCCGTATGGAAACTTGATATTTCAGATTATAAAAACCTTAACCATGCTATTAAAATAAATGAAAGTGAGTGTATTTCAAATGGATAAAAAAAATGTAAATGAACGTCTCAACAAGGTTTTCAGAGATGTTTTCGATGATGACTCAATAACAGTAAACGACAGCACTACTTCCGCTGATATCGAGGACTGGGACAGCATTGAACATATCACCCTTATCGATGCCGTTGAACATGAATTTAAAATGCGTTTCAAAATGAAAGAAGTTTCGGGAATGAAAAATGTCGGAGAGATGATTTCAATTATTCTCGAAAGAGGTAAATAAGCTTGAAAAAATCAGGCATATCAACGAAAAGGAAAATCAGACGCAATATAATAATTATATTGCTTATTCTGATTTTCTTTGTTTATGGATTCACTTTGCAGACTGTAATATATAAAACAGAATCCGACAAAATAACAGAAAAAATAAAAATAGTGTTTCTCTCCGACCTTCATAACTGTTTTTACGGCGGATTTGACCAGTCTGGACTTTTAAAAAGAATAGATAAAGAAAATCCTGATATAGTAATTTTCGGCGGTGATATTATTGATGAATACGGCGGTACAAAGTTTGCCATTAAACTTATGAGCGAAACCGTTAAAAAATATCCCTGCTATTATACAGAAGGAAATCACGAATGTTCAAGAGATGATAACAGATTATTTCATCAGCAGGTAAGAAATCTCGGTGTAAAAGTTCTTGAAGGTAAAAATTCAAAGATTACTGTAAAAAATCAGAAAATAAACATTGCCGGAATAGTAAATGCAAATTATTACAATGAAGAATCTATTTCCGGTTTAAGAAGTTCAGACTGCTATAATATACTTATTATGCATGAACCACAGCAGATTGCATATGTTATTGATTCCGGATTTGATTTAATACTTTCAGGTCACGCTCATGGCGGTCAGTGGAGACTTCCTTTTATACTCGAACAAGGTCTTTACTCTCCCGACCAAGGTATTTTTCCCGACTATACAAACGGTATTTTTCACTATGATAACACCACCCATATCATAAGCAAGGGGCTTGCAAGACCTTTGAGAATGATTTTTATTCCCAGAATTTACAACCACCCTGAATTTACTGTAATCGAAATTTCTTAATACTCTTGTTTTTTCAGAAAATATGTGTTATAATCAGTTTACAAAGAATATATAGAAAGCAGGCAAAAATTTATGACAGATAATAAAAACAGCGGAGATATTATTGCAGGAAGAAATCCTGTTATAGAAGCTCTGAAATCAGGAAAGCTTATAGATACTGTCTATATCAGCGGTGACGGCGGAAGTCTTAATCTTATAAGACGTCTTGCAAAAGAAAAAAATATAGTCGTCAAAGATACACAGGATAAAAAACTTTCCGCACTCTGCAATAATGCTTCACATCAGGGTGTCGTTGCGGTGGGTGCTTACAGCGAATATATTTCAGTTGAGGACTTGCTCGCAATATCACGCAAAAAAGATACTAAGCCATTCATAATAATATGCGATGAAATTGAAGACCCCCATAATCTCGGTGCTATAATCCGAACGGCGGAATCTGCCGGTGCTGACGGAATTATTATCCCTAAGCGTCATTGTGCATCAATTTCACCTACTGTATACAAAACATCTGCCGGTGCAGTAAGCTGGCTACCAATTGCAAAAGTTTCAAATCTTGCATCAACAATAGATTTCTTAAAGGAAAACGGTGTCTGGATTTACGGCACTGATGCTTCCGGAGAGGACTATTCAAAAACCGATTTCACCGGTGCATGTGCAATCGTTATAGGCTCGGAGGGATTCGGTATGAGCCGTCTTATTCAGAAAAAATGCGATTTTCTGGTAAAGCTCCCTATGCTCGGAAAAATTACTTCTCTTAATGCCTCTGTTGCGGGCGGAATATTTATGTACGAAGTTGTCAGACAGCGGAGGGCATAATAAAATGACTAAGCAAAAAGTATCCCTTGAAGAAATTCTTAACGAATATTCAAACAGCGATAGCAGAAAAAATACCCGCTCCGATAACGAAGTACGTGATATTATTATGAATCACAGCCGTAAAAACCGTATCAATGACGGTACTAACAGACGGCCTAATCCCGCAAACGATTACAAGCCCTCTGATATTGGAAAGCCAGATATATCATTTATAAACGCAATTAATATTGACAGGCTGAGAACTCCCGAAAATAAACCCCCGTCAAATAATGGCAGTTCTTCCGTAAATCAGAATAAATGGGATTCGGATTCAGATGACTATACCCCTAAAATACGCCGTATGAGCGATTCCACAAGGGCGAGGGAAATAGAAAAAAGCAAGAAAAATAAAAAAAGAAAAAAATCCGATTTCACATATAAGCGTGAATCTCCCGAGGGAGAATACATATATACTCCTGTTCCCGAAAAGGATAAAAAAAAGAAAAAAAATATATCCCTTTCTCCTCAGTCTATAAATGATACTCCAATTACTCCCGCTCCCCGTGCCGATATAACAAGCATTAATCTCAGTGAAGATTTCAAGTTTGATTCCGATTCACTTGATATACACATTGAACAGGGAGAAAATAAAAAAATATCCGGTGATTTCAACTGCTACGGCGATGCACGTGAAACAAGAAAAAGTATTCATGAACTGAAAAGCAGTATTGTCACAAGATTTACTATGCTTATGGTCTGTACTCTTTTAAGCATATTTATTTCATTTTTTCCGATGTGGAGTGCCGTTGAAAATCCGCAGGGATTTACCGCTTTTCAGATTATAATCGGTATGACTGCAATTATTGTATCTGCTCCGGCAATAACAAACGGTCTGAAAAAATTTATAAAATTCAAACCCGACAGCGATTCTGCCGTTGCTGTTACTGCTGTAACCGTCATTGTTTCAGCAATAATAGCTTTTTTTACTCCCGAACTTGTAAAAAACGGTTCTGTAAATATATATGTGCCAGTTTCAACTCTCGCACTGCTTTTCAACAGTATCGGAAAATTCCTCATTATAAACCGTGCCGAACGCAATTTCAGGGCAATATCAAAGGAGAGTGAAAGATACGGAATAACATGCGTTTCTGATGATGTTTCCGCTGAAACCCTTACAAGAGGTACTATGACGGATTTCCCTATACTTGCATCTATGCACAGGACAAACTTTCTGACGGATTTCCTTAAATATACATATTCTTCCGATATATCGGACAAATTCTGCCGGCGTTCAGTTCCCGCAACGGTTATTGTATCGGCTGTTGTATCTGCTTTTATTACAATTATACGGCAGGAAAGCATAAGTGTCGGACTTTCATTTTTCAGTATGCTTATATGTGCATCTTCCTGTATAGCGATGACTCTTGTCTCAAATCTGCCCTTGAACAATGCCTCAAAAAAATTAATCAAAAACAAGGGAATAATTTTCGGATACCAGAGTGTTGATGATTTTTATGATACAAATTCCGTTCTTGTGGAGGCTAAAGACCTCTTTCCGGAAATTTCAGTAAAGCTTGCCGGTATGAAAGTATTTTCAGATACAAAAGCTGATGAGGCTATGCTTGAGGCATCAAGCCTTGCAAACTATGCCGGAAGTATTATGAAAGGCATTTTTGACGATGTAACAATGGGCAAGGAAAGATGTCCATATACAATAGAAAATTTTTCCTATGAGGATTCTCTCGGATTATGTGGCTGGATTAACAACAAGCGTATACTTTTCGGTAGCCGTGAACTTATGACAAGCCATAATATAGAAGGTATGCCCACAAAGGCTAAGGAAAATGAATTTACCGGCGACGGAAAGGAAGTAGTTTATCTTTCTGTTTCAGGAAACCTTTCCGCTATGTTCGTTGTTGAACTCAAAGCCGAAAGCAATATAAAATACTGGGTTAATCAGCTCTGTAAAAATAATGTACATCTTATTATAAAAAGTGTTGATTCCTGCGTAACTCTTAAACGACTTTCAAAGGTTTTCGATATTCCGGAAGAGTTTATGCGTATAATTCCTAAAAAACTTCATTCCGAATTTGATGAGCAGACTAAAAAATCCGTAAGGCTTAGTGCATCAATGGCATGTTCGGGAAGATTTTCCGAATTTGCTCAGCTTATTATGACTGCAAAGTCACTTCATTCCAGTGCTGTAACCGGTCTTATCGTTCAGTCAATATCAATTCTTCTCGGAATTGGTATGGGAATACTTATAATAATATCAAATTCATTCGGATATATCGGTATGCCGTCATCGGCTGTACTTATTTATAACCTTATATTCGCCTTAATCACATACCTTTCAGTCAATATAAAAAAGTTTTAGAAAGGATAACAAAATGTCAGATAAAAACAGACAAAAACCTCAGAACACTGACAGTCAGGAAACTCAGTATATAAATTTCAATCAGAATATCCCTGACAATCAGAATAACGGTGATACAATAGTATTCAAGCCACTTAAAAAGGCTGATAATACTAACAGTAATCAGAATTATCAGCGTAGAAATGACTATAACTACAATAATCAGAATGCTTATCAGCGTCACAATAATACAGCTCCCCCTCCTCCGCCTCAGGATAATGATTATGCAATGTATCAGCGTAGAAATATAAACGAATACAATAACCCTCCTCAGAATTTCAATCAGTATAACAATAATCAGAATGTATACCGCAGTCCCGCTCCGCAGTCAGGATACGAGGAAACAAGAAGCAATCCAAAGCCACGCAAAAAGAAAAAGAAAAAACGTTCAGCCGGCTGTCTCGGAAGAATTATCCGTTCGCTTATTATAATATTCCTTGTAATTTTTATAATCTATTCGCTTATATCACTTATCTGCATAAAACAGATTGATTATGTCGAATCAGCTCCGATAACTCACTATTCCAATGCTTTAAGCGACAACAAGGTTAAAAATATTCTGATTATCGGAACGGATACCCGTGATTCCTCCGAGGAGAGAGGACGTTCCGACAGCATGATTCTCCTTTCACTTAACAGCCGTACAAATAAAATGTATCTCACTTCTATAATGCGTGATTCATACGTTGATATAGACGGCTACGGCTGGGACAAGCTCACTCACGCTTATTCATACGGCGGTGCGGAACTCCTTATGGATACAATCGAAAGAAATTTCTCTGTCAGAATTGATGACTATATTGCTATAAATTTCAACGCTTTTGCTGCAATAGTCGATGCCGTTGACGGAATCGAAGTTGAAATTTCTGACGATGAGGCTCAGGAAATCAATAATATTCTTCAGTCAGAAGTCAACGAACTTATGGGCGATGATGTCAATTCCGACCTCCTCGAAAAGGGCGGTAAACTTATTCTTAACGGAAAACAGGCTCTCTCTTACAGCCGTATAAGATATGTCGGAAATTCCGATTTTGAACGCACTCAGCGTCAGCGTGATGTTATGGAAAAAATTATCGGAAAATTAAAAAGCTTTAATCCCTCATCAATTGGCGGTATTCTCAAATCAGCTCTCCCACAGCTTTCAACAAATATGACAACGGGCGAACTTTATATTCTTTCACTGCGTCTGCCGTTCCTTTTCTCATATGACCTCGAACAGCAGAGGATTCCGGCTGAAGATACCTATTATAACACTTACACCGATGACGGCGGTGATGCTCTCGGAATAGATTTTGATGCAAATCTTGATATAATAAAAGATACCATTTTCGGAGAATAAAAAAATGCGGGCGAACTATGTTCGCCCGTCTTTTATTCATTGAATTTTACAACACCGTTTGATACAAGATTAATCATAAATTTAAATCTTGCCTCATCAATAAATTCCGGCTTAATCATATAGTAAAGATATGTTTCCATAAGATTAAGCACGTTTGAAGTTCTGCCCTCAATCTTGAACTGATTGAATCCCATTGGAAGATATTTTTCATATATATCATCGGGAGTTATATGTGTACTCAGATTTTTAATATCAAAAATACTTCTGTTGACACATTTGCACGACAATGCAGAGGAAGGATTTTCCCTCATAAATTTTTCACCGTCAAAAGGCTTGTCAGGATTTTTAATAAGATGTTCATAATAGGCAATCTGCTGTTTACCGATGGAATTATAGTGTTCTGAACGTCTCTGACAGCTCGGTTCACAGCACGCATTGACAAGTATCTCACATTTTTCCTTATTCGGAATTTTTTCAAGTATATCAAACTTATTATTCAAATCATAGTCAAGCACTACAATATTATAGTCCTTTTCAAGTTCGGAATCAAGCCTTTCAATATCAGTAATTCTCTTGCATGTGGAGCTTGTAATTTTATAGCGTGGATAATGCTGTCTTATATATCTTTCAAGAACAGGCGACACAACTATTACTCCGTTAAGACCATTGTCGGCACAGCTCATAATCATATTGCAGAATTTATCGTTAAGATGTTTTTCCTCAATCAATGGATTTGTAAAAGTAAATCTGAGAGGAATTTTTTTCTGATAAAACGTATTTACAACAGTTTTAATAAATTCAATATCGCACGTACCGCCCTGAAAGCGTCCGCCGTTCCACATTGCAGGCGGAAAAGTTCCGTAAAAGGAGGCTATTTCAACACCGTCCCTGAAATACTGCGGACAGTTTTCAAGCATTGCGGTGAATACAAAGTTAAACCTGAATTTTCCGGAAAAATCCGGAAGATGAAATTTTACTTTCTGCATTTTTTATTCACTCCTTTCCGATATAGTCACCTCTGCCCATATCAAGCATATATCCGACAGATTCAATACGCTTTTTCAGACATTCTATACACTGTGCCGATTCCTCACCCGTACAGATTTTATTGTCATACAATTCATAGCTTTTACGGAATCTCAATGGAGACAAATTCGGCATTACAACATTACAGCCTGCCTTAATTCCCCTCTCTCTGCCGTCCGGTGATACTGTTCCGAGTGCAGTTGTAGCCGGAATAAGTGCTTTCGGAAACATAAGCCTTGCTATACTCAATAATTTGAGATTAAGTTCAATATCTCCATGAGGATAATTTCCGAAAGGCGTATCATGATGCGGAATAAACACGCCTATTCCAATCATTTCGGGGTCAAGCTCACGCATAAACTGAAAATCCGATACAATATTGTCAACAGTCTGATAAGGACTTCCGACCATAAATCCCGCACCTGTCTGATAGCCGAGCGATTTCAGATTATAAAGACATCTTTTTCGGTTTTCAAGCGACATATCCATAGGGTGCAGTTTTCCGTAATGACATATATCAGCCGTTTCGTGGCGTAGCAGATACCTGTCCGCACCCGCTGACCTAAGATTTTTATAGCTCTGATATGAACGCTCTCCCATTGAAAGAGTTACGGCACAGTCGGGATATTTTTCCTTTATATTGCTTACGATACGACATAATACAGTATCGCTGAAATATAAATCCTCACCGCCCTGAAGCACAAAAGTTCTCAAGCCGAGATTATATCCGTTTTCACAGCACGAATAAATTTCGGATTCAGTCAGACGGTATCGGGAAACATTTTTATTTGACTTTCTTATACCACAGTAATAACAGTCATTTTTACAGATGTTTGAAATTTCTATAAGACCTCTTGCAAATACTCTGTTTCCGTAATATTTCCGCCTGACCTTATCCGCCTCTGCTGTCAGAATTTCATTGTATGAATTATCAGTTATAAGCTCCTTTAAACTAATATTATCCACCAAGTCTTATCATCTCATCAATACAGCGTCTGGAAGCTTTTATCTCATTGTCTGACATAATAATCTTAAAAGCATCATCTGTACCATTCTTTATGCTGTTAAGTGATTCGTATACATCTATCAGCGAAGTGAGTTTCATATTCGGGCATACAAGATTTTTTGACATAAGATAAAATTTCTTGTCGGGACATTCATACTGCAAATGCTGAAGTATTGAAAGCTCTGTGCCGATTATAAATTCCTTTGCATCGGATTTTTTTGCATACTCAATAATTCCCGATGTTGAACCGGCATAATCAGCATACTCCACAACTTTCGGAATACATTCGGGGTGAACGAGTACAAGGGCATTCGGGTGGAGCTTTTTCTGCTTTTCAACTTCAACGGCTCTTACTGATGCGTGAATAGGACAGCCTCCCTGTAAAAGCTTTATATCCTTTTCGGGAACGTTTTTCTGCACATAGCTACCGAGATTGCAGTCAGGTATAAAAAGAATCTTGTCGTTGTCAATAGCTTTTACTATTCTTACTGCTGATGATGATGTAACACATACATCGCATACTGCTTTAAGGCTTGCAGTAGTATTGACGTATGCAACAACTGTGCGGTCAGGTTCTTTTTCCTTAAGCTGTCTGATTATATCAGCGTCCATCTGTTCAGCCATAGGGCATGTAGCCATACGGTTTGCAAGATAGACATTTTTTGTCGGAGCGAGCATTTTTGCGGTTTCCGCCATAAAGTGAACTCCGCAGAATAATATATTGTCTGCACTTACTTTTGAAGCGTCAACGCTTAATTTATAGCTGTCTCCGAAATAGTCGGCAATCTCAATAATATCCCTTGTCTGATAGCTGTGGGCAAGTATGACGGTATTTGTTTCCTTTTTCAGACGGATTATTTCTTCCTGTAACGCATGTATTTTCATAGGGGAAAATCCTTTCTTATTCGTTTACAACTGCAATTACTTCAACCTCTGCCAAAACATTCTTAGGAAGAGTTTTTACAGCTACACAGCTTCTTGCAGGCTTTGAAGTAAAGTATTTTGCATAAACTTCATTAAAAGCTCCGAAGTCGTTCATATCAGCAATAAAGCATACTGTTTTTATTGCATTTTCAAATGATGAATTTGAAGCCCTGAGAACTTCTCCGAGATTTTTCATAATCTGTTCCGTCTGTCCCTTGATGTCGTCAGCCTCAACAGTATTTGTTTCGGGATTTATTGC
>CAMDZD010000030.1 GCA_945910815.1 uncultured Clostridia bacterium | reverse complement strand
CGATATAACCGTCTATGCAGTTTTCACAGATTTCATTTCCGTCTATTATGTAGTATGTATCACCGCTGACAATACTCGCTCTGCAAAGGCCACAGCTTGTTACTGCTTCCTCGTCACTGTTCGGACAGCTTACGTCACACGGATATGAACGACAAAATTCGCACATAACTATTGACATTCCTTTCTGAATATGCTACAATAAGTATAGATTAAAAATTTTTTTATTTTTCCCGTGCCGTTCCGGTGCGGGATTTTTTTAGTTATCAATCGCCCTCACCCAGTTCACAAAGATAAAAGGCATAATCCAGTGAACCCACACGGGTAAATTGATGTGAATTGCGAGTTCACCGAAATATATTGCGATTATAAGCGTTGCAAGAACTGTGAAAACGTTTGTGAGAATTGCTGTTAAAATAGCTTTAGTTTTCGGATTCAAGTTATATCACCTTTCAAAAAGTTTTTCCGGTTCAATCTGCATTAAACCGCAGATTCTTTCTATATCATCACCAGTAATGTAATGTGTACGCTTGCGGTCAGCAAGCGTTTTTACATTCAAAAGCAATGCAAGTTCAGAATCGCTTATACCTTTAATCATTTGCCATTTAATGATATTAGCCCATATGATAGTAGGTATATTTATTGCAGGATTATGTGACTGATTTCTTGGTCTGCCCACGGATTTCACCTCCTTTCAGCGTGATTTTTCGCTTGAATCAGCAGGCAAGGAACTTGTTGACGAAGTACTGCTGACCTTTTCCGGTAACTTTCGGGGTTTTGCTTATTGATGTGTGACCGTCTGAATGAGTTATAACAGTTTCCTTGACCTCAAAAAGCTTTAAGTCCATACTGTACTGAGTCGGCATATTGTAGTCATTTCCCTTGCGTTTGATTAAGTAGCCGTTATCTCGGAGCCAGGCGAAAAGTCTGTTTGCACCGATATTAACACCGTTCTGCTTGATAATCTTTGCAAGGTCTCCGACAAGGATTGACGTATTGCTTACAGAAACAGCATCTGCAAAAAGAACTTTCGGCTTGTTTTCCTCTGCCTGTACTTCAAGAGCCTGACGCTTTTCCTTTTCGGTTTTGAGTTCGGTTGCAAGCTTTATAAGGAAGTCGGGAGAAGTGAGAGCCTGTTCAAGCGTGCTGTCGGTCATATATGCTCCGTGCTTTCTGATTGAGGGGAGAACCTCGGCTGTAACCCAGTGCTTGAACTTCTTAGCGTTCGGGAGCTTGCTTGAAAGTATAAGGCTGTAAAGTCCGCTTTCGTTGATTATGATTATTTCTCTGTTCTGACCTGACAGAACGATTCGTTCAGTCAGCTTATCCTCATCGTCTACGTGGTCACGGATTGCTTTCTGCGTATTGCTGTATCCGAGAATTTCAGCAACGTCCTTGCCTACAAAGTAGGGCTTTTCATCGATAGTGAGTGTTCTTACTGTTCCGAACTCTTCATTTCTGAAGATTTCAAGTTTGTTTTCATTCATTTTAAATCTTTCCTTTCAAAATTAATTGGTTTTTCTGCCTAAAAGTCCGTCAATAGAACATTCAAGAACATCTGCTATTGCAGTTAAAACTGCAACTGACGGAACTTTTGTGCCATTTTCATAATAAGCGATATTTACACGGCTTACATTGATTTCCTTTGCAACCTGTTCCTGAGTAAATCCTCGCTCCTTGCGGGCGGTCTTTAAATTTTCGCCAAGCGACATTTTATCACCTCTTTTTTTGTGCTTTAAAGCTCTTTTTTTCGACAAAGTTCGACAAATTTTTAAAGCTCTGATATTGACTTTTTTTGTAACCTATGGTATAATCAAAGTAATAAAAGGTGTTTAACTTTGCTTGTAACCTTTAGGTTATGTTTGTATTATATCTCAAAAAAATGAAAATGGCACAAATATAATATCTCATTTTTATGAATTTTATATAATAAGAAGGTGTTTTTATGTTCTGGGATAATTTTTATAATGCTTGTGTTCAAAAGGGTACAAAGCCTAATCCGTTGGCTAAAGAATTAAATCTCGCAAGTGGCTCAATGACTACTTGGAAAAATGGAAAAATCCCAAACGGTGAAACCCTTATTAAAATCGCTGATTATCTCGGTGTATCTGTTGATTATCTTCTCGGGAGAACAGAAAATCCGAATTTGTCAAGCATTAACGATTCTAACAATGGAATAATAAATAATTCGTCTGTTAATAACAGCAATCAAACAATTGGTTTAAATCCATTGACAACCGACGAAACGGCGGTTCAACTGCTTGAAGCTTTTCAGAAACTGGATATTTTTGGAAAGGCAGAAGTTATGAACCTTATAGTAAAATTAAGTCAAAAGGCAGGATAATAAAAATGAGCTTATTTGATAAAATAAAGGATATGTTGCACTCATCGGAAATAAAGCATGATAATGAGAGTCTGAGGATTCAGATAGCAAATCTTACAGAAGAAAGAAATGCATTAAAGCGTGATTTTGATTATGTTACAAACAGATATAATAAGTTGAGTATTGCCAATGAATATGTATCGAGAGAAAAAGAACAGATTTTAGCCGAAAGAACCGAACTTGCAAAAGTAAAGAGAGCCGAGCAGGACGAAATCCGTAATTTGCAGGCGAAAAATCAATATATAAAAGTTCTTTTTGATGTAATGAAAAAAGCCAACAAAAAATATGCTGATACCGAAGATATAAAAATACTTAATGATGTAGAAAGAAATTACATAGTCTCTGATACTGATATTTCTCTTAACTGCCTTAACGTCAAGGAACTGAGAAGTCTTTACAACAAAAACAAGAAGAATATTCAGAATACAGAAGCAAAGTATGAAAAGAAATATACAACAAAAGCGAATATCTCAATATATCAGTTAATGGTTATAGGACTGGAAGCAAGCATACAGAATATTTTATCAAATATCAAATATAACAAACTTGAACAGGCAATTGAATCATTAAAAGATGTCATAAATCAATATTACACTATTGCCTGCAACGGGAATCAGAGCATAGCCTCAACTATGAAAAAATTTCTTATAGAAATGGAATTGCTGTATACTGAAAATATTAAAATAGAATATGAATATTATGTACAGAAAGAGCGTATCAAAGAAGAACAAAAGGCACTCCGTGAACAGATGAAACAGGAAGCCGAAGAACGCAAACAGCTTGAACTTGAAAAGAAAAAGATTGAAAAGGAAGAAAGCAAATACAATAACGAAATTGATAATATAAATCAGATTATTTCCAATACTTCCGACAGTGTTAAGCTTGCAGAACTTCAGGCAAGATTAAATGAACTGCAAGCCCAATTGAATAATGTACATAATAAGAAAAGCGATATTCTTAAGCTCCAGAACGGTCAAGCCGGTTATGTATATGTTATCAGCAATCTTGGTTCATTCGGAAATGATGTTTTCAAGGTTGGAATGACAAGACGACTTGAACCTATGGACAGAATCAATGAGCTTAGTAGTGCCAGCGTTCCTTTCTCGTTTGACGTTCACAGCTTTATATTTTCTGATAATGCCGTTGAGCTTGAAAAAAGACTTCATAAGGAACTGAATAATTACCGAGTAAATAAAGTTAATCTCAGAAAGGAATTTTTCAGAGTATCTATTGATTACTTGGAAGAATTGGTTCAAAGAATCTGTCCGACAGCTGAATTTAATAAAACTATGTTAGCCGAACAATACAAGCAGGGAATGTCTGTTGATAATATCCCTGAAACCCTTGCAGAATTTATTGAAGATGATGAATAAAAAAACTCCCCTCCGTAACAGGAGGGGAAAATTTTAATCAGAGGTGATTTTAATGGCAACAGCAAAAAAGCTCCCGTCAGGGAACTGGAGAGTTAATCTATATGTTGGCAAAGATGAAAACGGAAAACGAATTTACAGGTCCTTTACAGCCGAAACAAAAAGAGAAGCCGAATATCTTTCAGCACAATACAATCTTAAACGCAAAGAAAAACCTGAAATGACAGTAGGCGAGGCGATAGACAGTTACATATCAGCAAAGGAAAATGTTATTTCTCCTACAACAATAGGTGGATACAGAAATATAAGAAAGAACCAGATGCAGGATTTAATGAACATTCCTATAAGCAAAATTGACAATCTTCAGATACAAATATGTGTAAATAACGAAGCTAAAAGATTATCACCAAAATCTATAAGAAATATGCACGGTCTTCTTGCATCTGCCCTGAAAATGTATATGCCGGAATTTACAATAAATACAACTCTTCCGTCCAAGGAACACAAAATCAAGGATTTGCCGTCAGCAGAAGAAGTTATAAAAGCGATAAAGGGAACTGATGTTGAACTTCCTGCTTTGCTGGCTCTTTGGCTTGGTCTTAGAATGTCGGAAGTCCGAGGGCTTAGATACAAGGATATTTCAGACGGAAATATTACCGTACAAAATGTAAGAATCAAATTCGGCGGTAAGGTTATTGAAAAAAGCAAAGCAAAGACATACAACAGTACACGAAAGATAAAATTGCCTGAAAGCATTACAGAACTGATTCCTGAAGGCAGACCGGATGATTACATTGTATCGATTCCGCCTTGTACGCTGTATAAGCATTTTGTGAAAATTATAAAAGATAAAACGGGCAAAGACATGACATTCCACGATTTGAGACATCTTAATGCGTCTGTTATGCTTATGCTGGGAATACCCGACAAATATGCAATGGAAAGGGGAGGCTGGTCAACGAACAGCACCCTTAAATCTGTGTATCAGCATACTTTTTCTGAAAAAAGGGAAGAAGCCGATGATAAAATTAACAATTATTTTTCAGAAATCCTCAATTCTGTAAAAGATAAAGAGGAATGATTTTTATAATTTCTGTGTTGCATTGTGTGTTGCATAGTTTGTAATTTCAGCTGATTTTCGGCAGTTTTCAATGGCGGAAAGCAATTCAGAATATATAAAAAAGCACGGTATATTGTAAATATTACAATATACCGTGCTTAATGTGTATTAAAGATTAACGCGGAAAGAGGGATTTGAACCCTCGCGCCCCTTTCGAGACCTACTCCCTTAGCAGGGGAGCCCCTTCACCACTTGGGTATTTCCGCATGAGTGAATAAAACGGACAGGGTGGGATTCGAACCCACGGTACGTTGCCGTATCACTGGTTTTCAAGACCAGCTCCTTAAACCACTCGGACACCTGTCCATATTTAATTTTGAGTGTCATTTCACCTGACTTAATAATTATATCATAGAATACTTAAAAAGTCAATAGTGAGATATGTGCAATTTTAATATTGAATTTAATATGTTTTTGTAGATATTATATAATAATCAAAGGGCGAAAAATTTTTTCGCCCTCTGTTTATTTGTTCTGATGTTTTAATCTCTGAAAGACCATTTCATAACCGCCGTTGCCGTCTTTCATAGAACGGTTTACCCTGCTTATGGTTGCAGTGCTTGCACCGGTATTACCGACAATATCATTATATACATGGTGTTCGTCAAGAAGCCTTGCGACTTCAAGACGCTGAGCCATAGTATTAAGTTCCAGACCGGTACACAAATCGTCAAAGAATTTATAACATTCATCGATATTATTAAGGCTGAGAATAGCCTCAAACAGCTTGTTCATACTTTCGGATTTGATTTTTTCAATCATAAAATACGCTCCTTATTATGTTATAATGATATTTTAGCACACTGAAACATAAAAGTAAAGTATTTTTTAAAAAAATCTCTTATTTTTTCAGAGCAGATTTTATGGCTTTAAGGAGCTGTATAATAATGAGAGTTGCAAGGGAAGTACCGGCAACAGTGAGAATCTGAATACCAGAAAGTGATACGACTTTAAATATTCCGGAAAGTGCCGGAATGAAAAGAACTGCTGAAAGCAATGCAAGACCGACTATAAATGCACCGAAAAGGAATTTATTGTTAAAAAACTTTTTGGTAAATATTACAGGTTTATCGGATTTGCAGTTAAAGCCGTGAATAAGTCTTGAAAGGCATATGCTTGCGAAAGCCATAGTCATACCGGTTTCATTTGAGGTTTTAAGACCGGTCATAAAGCATATTACTGACGCTATTGAGATTATAAGTCCCTCTGATACAACGCTTATAAGGAAATCCCTGGTAAGAATACTTTCGTTTATCGGTCGTGGTTTTTCTTTCATAACGCTGTCGGAATGTGGTTCAAGACCGAGAGAAATTGCAGGCAGAGAATCGGTAAGCAGATTTATAAAAAGCAGATGAACTGCCGAAAAGGGGACAGGCAGTGCAAAAATTGACGCAAATAGTACGGTTAAAATTCCGGCAGTATTTCCCGAAAGAAGAAACTGTATTGAACGCTTGATATTAGCATAAATATTTCTTCCGTTTTTTACAGCCTTGACTATAGTAGCAAAATTGTCATCAGCAAGAACCATTGATGAGGCATCTTTTGAAACTTCCGTGCCTGTTATACCCATAGCAACACCTATATCAGCCTGCTTGAGTGCCGGAGCATCATTTACGCCGTCACCGGTCATAGAAACAACGTTTCCTCTTTCCTGCCAAGCCTTTACGATACGGATTTTATGTTCGGGAGAGACTCTCGCATAAACGGATTTATCGGCAACAAATTCCTTAAGCTGTTCATCGGAAAGATTATCAAGTTCACTTCCCTCAACAGCCTCGGAGAAGTCTTTTAGAATACCTATTTCCTTAGCGATAGCGGAGGCAGTAACCTTATGGTCGCCCGTAATCATAACCGGCTTTATTCCTGCACTTATACATTCCGCAACAGCCTTTTTTGATTCGGGTCTCGGAGGGTCCATCATAGCTATAATGCCCATAAAATTGAGATTGTTTTCATCGTCAAGAGTAATTTCGGGGGATTTTATTTCCTTGTATGCAAATGTCAGGAGTCGGAGACCCTGTGCCGAAAGAGTTTCTGTAGTTTTAATAATATCAGCCTTTTCGGAATCGGTGATATTCATTCTGTTTATAAGAACGTCAGTAGCACCCTTTGTAATCATAGTTGTAACGCCGTTTACATTGTGAACGGTAGTCATTAATTTTCTGTCGGAATCAAATGGAATTTCGGCAATTCTCGGGAATTTTTCACGTATTCTGTCAAACCTGAAATTATATTTCAGTCCGAAATTTACAAGAGCGGTTTCGGTCGGGTCGCCTATTTCCTCGCCGTCACGACAAACAGCGTCATTACAGAGTATACTTGAAAGCAGAAGTCTTTTCTGATGATTATCTTCAAAATTACCGCTTTCGCAGTCAATAATATTTCCGTCAACGTAGAATTTCTTAACAACCATTTTATTCTGTGTAAGAGTACCTGTTTTATCGGAGCATATAACCGAAACGCTTCCGAGACCTTCAACAGCCTGCAATTTGCGGACAATAGCATTTTCCTTTGACATTTTCTGCGTTCCGAATGAGAGAACTATTGTAACAATTGAGCTTAAAGCCTCTGGAATAGCTCCTACTGCAAGGGCTACCGCAAACAGAAAGGCATTTATAACGCTTTCTCCTCTGAAAACGCTTAATCCGAATACTAAAGCACATATTATAAGAATACCTATTGAAAGCTTTTTTCCGAAATCGTCAAGATTTTTCTGCAAAGGTGTTTTTCTTTCCTTTGCAGTCTTGAGAAGTCCGGCAATTTTACCGACTTCGGTATTCATTCCGATGTCAGTTACAATGAATTTCGCTCTGCCATATGTTACAAAGCTACCCGAATACAGCATATTTACACGGTCAGCAAGAGGAACTTCCGAATTTAAAATTTTATCTTCCTTTTCAACGTTAAGGCTTTCACCGGTCAAGGCACTTTCATTTACTTTAAGACTTGCATTTTCAATAATTCTGCCGTCAGCACATATATAATCTCCTGCTTCGAGAATTACAACGTCGCCGACAGTGACCTCATCGGACGGAATTATAACGGGATTTCCGTCACGGATTACCTTTGCATTGGGTGCGGAAAGCTTTTTGAGACTTGCAAGTGATTTTGTAGCTTTAATTGTCTGAACTGTTCCGAGAATTGCATTAAGCGTAATTACTGCAAGAATAACGGCTGTACTTTCAATATCTCCGAGAACAGCTGAAACTACTGCCGATATAATCAGAATAATTACAAGGAAATCCCTGAACTGTTCAAGAAAAATCATAAAAGTACTTTTAGGTTTTTCTTCAGCTATTTCGTTTTTACCGAATTTCTGCTGATTTTTGGTTACGGTCTGAGAGGTCAGACCTTTTTCAGATGATTCAAGCTCACTGAAAATAATTTCTTTGGGTTTCTGGTAGTTTTCTTTCATTTTAAACTCCTTATTATATATTTGGAAAAGCGGGCAATAAAAAAAGACTTCTGTTAAAATCATTCCCCATAAAGGTGATTTTAACAAAAGTCTTGCCGTTTATATATGATACGGACTGAAAAATTTTTTCAGTCGGTTATGACGCACCATAGACAGCGGAAACACTGCCGGCTACTCCCTTTTATTATGGTATTATTATACATAATAAAATTCTGAAAGTCAAGCGAAATATAAAATAATTATATAAAATATCCGTTATGCACAAAAAACAGAAAAATCAATATATTTTTATGTATTTTTTCCCGAAGAACTATCTGCATAATATTTAAGTATTGCAGAGGAATCAGATGCATTGACTACACCGTCAAGATTGAAATCCGCCTTGCGTTTCTGAAGTTCGGTGAATCCGTCATCAACGCCGATTGAATATGATGCATAGTGACGTATAACGGCGGAGGCATCGGAGGAATCTATTTTTCCGTCAGAATTTACATCTCCCCTCAGAATATCAAGATTAATCGTGTAAGAGCCGACAGGCACACTGCTTGAAATGGGATAGATTTTTATTTCGGCGGAATCGGAATTTTTAAAAGCCTCTTTTGCATTATTCGGAGCAAGAGTGCAGGTGCTGGAAATATCAGTCTGCTGGACTTCCATAATTCTGTTGCCGTCGCTGTCAAAACTGGTAGTCTGAGTTGATATTGTAATAGTTACTTTCAGACCGTTGGAATCAACATCAGTATCATCAAAGCTGTAAAGAGTCTTTGTCGGAATACTGTCAAGAGATATTACAGCCTCGGTGTAAAGAGCCTGTATTGTTGTATCCTGACTTACAGTTTCGGGGTGAATATCCCATTCGGAAAACATTCTCTGAGTAAAGGCATTGACATTGTATTTAAGAGAAGCTGTATCGGGCTTTGAATAGTCAATAGTTTCACCGCTTTTAAGCTCCTGTGTATTCATTATATTTCCGTCAAAGTCAAGAAACGTAACAGTATAAGTTTCTTCGGAAGTATCTGCTGTTGTCTGTATTTCGGCAGGAGGTGTTTCAGCAAATGACGTCAAGGAAAAAACCGGTGAAGAAATCATCATAAGCGAAAGAATAAGCGGAAAAATTTTTGATTTCATAAAAGACACCTCCTGTTATTTTTTAATAAATCAGATTTCGGAAACAAGCTTTTCAAAGCGTTTCATAGCCTCGATTGTATTGTCACGGTCGCCGAAAGCGGTAAGTCTGAACCAGCCGTCACCGTTCTTTCCGAAACCAGCTCCCGGAGTTCCTACAACAGCTATTTTATTAAGCATAAGGTCGAAGAAATCCCAGCTGTTCATATTGTTCGGACACTTGAACCATATATATGGTGAATTGATACCGCCCGTATACTTGACACCGAGCTTGTCCATAGTTGAGGAAATAATTTTAGCATTTTCCTGATAGTAAGCAATATTTTTGTGAATCTGTTTCAGACCTTCTTCAGTAAAGACAGCAGCAGCGGCACACTGTACCGGATAGGAAACACCGTTGAACTTACTTCCCTGACGTCTGCTCCAGAGCTGTGAAATGCTTACTTCAGTACCATCAGAAGCCTTTACTTTAAGCTCATTCGGGATTACTGTGTAACCGCATCTCATACCGGTAAAGCCTGCTGTCTTTGAGAGTGAACACATTTCAATTGCACATTCTCTTGCACCTTCAACGGCAAAAATACTTCTCGGGAGTTCGGGGTCAGTAATGAATGCCTCATAAGCGGAATCGAATATAATAACTGCATTGTTTTTCTTAGCGTAATCAATCCATATTCTGAGCTGTTCCTTAGTGTATACAGCACCTGTCGGGTTATTAGGTGAACAGAGGTAAATCAAATCAGCGTGAACATTATCATCGGGCATAGCTAAAAATCCGTTTTTCTCATTGGAATCAGCAAAAATAATAGTTCTGCCGTTCATTCTGTTTGAATCAACGTAAACAGGGTATGCAGGGTCTGTAACAAGAACTATATTATCGTTGCCGAATATGTCAACGATGTTTCCGCAGTCACTTTTTGCACCGTCATTTATGCGTATTTCTTCGGGAAGAATATCAACTCCGAAACTCTTATAGTATCCGGAAACGGCATTTTTAAGAAAATCATAGCCTGCACCGCTGTCCTCATAGCCCTTGAAAGTTTCCTTGACTCCCATTTCTTCAGCACCCTTTTTCATAGCTTCTACGGCAACGGGAGCTATCGGAAGTGTAACGTCTCCTATACCCATTCTTATAAGCGGAGCGTCAGGATTTTCAGCAAGAAAAGCATTTACTTTCTTTGCGATATTGATAAAAAGATAATTTTTTTCAAGTTTAAGAAAATTTTCGTTTAAAGTCGGCATACAACATTCTCCATTTCTTTTGATAAAAATTTGTCATCAATAGTACCTTCAAATACATAAGTTGCAGGTCCGTTCATCATAACAGTACCGTCTTTCTGATATGTAATTCTGAGGTCACCGCCACGCAGGTGAACGAGTATTTCCTCATCGTAATTGCAGAAACCGTTAAGAACTGATGCAACAACAGTGGCACATGCACCGGTACCGCATGCAAAAGTTTCACCGCTTCCACGTTCCCAGACACGCATTTTAAGTGTATGGTCATCGATTACTTCAACAAATTCGGTGTTGACTCTGTTAGGAAAAATCTCATGATTTTCAAAGTGACAGCCGATTTTTTCGAGGTCAAGGGAATCGATATTTTCAGTGAAAAGAACTGCATGCGGATTGCCCATTGAAACGCATGTGAGCTTGTATTCAGTACCGTTTACTATTACAGGCTGTGCAACGAACATATCAAGATTGCTTTTTACGGGAATATCAGCAGGCTTGAGGATTGCTTTTCCCATATCTACTTTAACGCTTTCAACTTTTCCGTCACTTACAGAAAGCGTTAAATATTTTATTCCCGAATTTGTTTCAAGAGTGATTTCTTTTTTGTCAGTAAGTCCCATATCGTATACATATTTTCCGATACATCTTGTAGCATTACCGCACATCATAGCTTCAGAGCCGTCAGCATTGAAAATACGCATACGGAAATCCGCTTTTTCAGAGGGCATTATGAGTACAAGACCGTCAGAACCTATTCCGAATCTTCTGTTGCTTACAACAACGGAAACCTTTTCGGGTTCGCTGACAGTTTCCTCAAAGCAGTTTACATATATGTAATCATTGCCGATACCGTGCATTTTAGAAAACTTCATTTTAAAAAACCTCCTTGCAAGTTATAAACCGACTATATTATACCATTTTATTTTAAGAGTGTCAAGAGAAAAATCGCAATTAAAAAAATCGGGCGGAAAGAAATCCGCCCATTAAAATTATTTTTTACGCCGTACGATTGATATAAAATTAAGATGTTTTTCACTGACTTTTCGGGTATTTCATTTTAAAAACCTCCGTTTATTCAAAATTAAAGTTTTCGATGTGATTTTTTAATATGCTGTAAATTTCATTTTTATCATCAGACGAATCGTACATGTTAATCAGCATAAGTATGGGGGAATAAAATTCAAGAGCCTTGCTGTCGGGGTCTGAAATATTCATTTCACGAAATAAATCAGCCGTATATTTAAGAGGTTCGGCTGAAAGATACTGACTGTAAAGCTTTGACATTTCAGAATTTCGATACTGTTCAACAGTAATCATTCTTCGGAACGATACTGCAAAGGAATCCTGTGTCCAGTATCGGAACATTTCAAGAGAAAATTTTTTAAAGCTTTCGGGAGTAATATCGGAATAATGCTCCTTATTTTCCGGAACACAACATTCCTGTGATTTTTCGGAATCATTCTGTTCCATACGCTTGATAATACTGTTGAAAATATCCTGTTTGTTTTTGTAATGCTTATAGAGTGCCGACTGCGTGATTCCGAGTTCTCCGGCAATGTCACGCACTGAAACGGAATCAAATCCCCTCCTTGCAAAAAGGCGGAGTGAAGTCTGTAATATTTTTTCCTTTGTATTGATATGACCTGTATTCTTAATAGTTGCCGTTGCATAGTGAATATTTTCAAAAGCGGTCAAATCCGAATAATTCAGAATCTGATAATCAATTTCATCGGGATTCAGTTCCTCATAAAGCAGAAAATTGTAATCTTCAAGGAGCTTTGCGAGATAAATTTCATCACAGCAGAATTTCATAGGTTCACCGCCTGCTTTAGCCATTGCAAGCATATTTTTCACACGCTGTATTTCCGAACTGAAAAGACCGCTGTCGGCATAGTCGAATACAATTGTACTGCCTTCGGAAGCAAAAGACGATATTTCCGAAAACATTTTTCTGATTTCGTAATCTGTAAGGTAATAGCTTACGCCAAGCCAGCTGAAAAAGGTTTTTTTAGTGACATCAAAACCGTTTTCAATAAGCTTTTCTTTCAGACCATCCTCGGCAAAATCACACGGAATAAAATGCAGATTATCAGGAATTTTAATTTCTGCACGTGAAAGACGTTTCAGCTTGTCCTGCTGAGTAAGAGGGCGGTCAAGTTCAAATATTTCAGGCTTATGCATAAAACCGGAATTTATAAATGCGGAAGTATCATATCCAGCACCGAGAATAACATACTGCTTTGCACCTGTAAGAATTTCAGTTTCAAGACATTTTCGGCAGTATTCCGCACGTGCAACGGGAGTAGGGGCAAGCTGTGTGTTTACCACAGCTTTGAGAATTTTTTCGGGTTCGGCTGAATTTTTGTCAAGTGACGGAAAAAAGAAATCAGCTCCGCTTATGATATAATTTTTCATCTGATTATATTCTTCATCAGTGAAAAGCTTTTTCGCAATGCTGTCTCTGAAAACGGGATTTTCTTCGGTTTCGTTATGATATGCACGGACAAATGCCGACATAAGAGCTGTAATGCTTGATTCTTTTTCCATAGTATCTCCTTGTCTGGTTAACAGATGTTCACTTTGTAATTATATTATAGTAAACAATCGTTAACCTGTCAATAGCTTTTTGAACATTTTTTAAAACTTGTTGACTTTTTGTGCATTATGCTGTAAAATATATCATACAGAAAGGAGTTTACATTATGGCTATAATCAAAACAGAAAATCTTACTAAAAGCTACGGCAAATCAAGGGGAATTATCAATCTTAACTTAAAAGTAAATGAGGGTGAATTTTTCGGATTTATAGGCCCTAATGGTGCAGGAAAGTCGACAACTATAAGAACACTGCTCGGACTTATTTCTCCGACATCGGGAAAAGCTGAAATTTTCGGAAAGGATATTTCATCACATAAAACTGAAATACTTTCCGATATAGGATATATGCCCTCGGAGGCGGTATTCTATAACAGAATGAAAGTCAAGGAAGTTATAGAATTTTCCGCAAAAATGCGTAAAAAGAACTGTTCCGCCGAATCGGAAAAGCTCTGTGAAAGACTTGCTCTTGATACCGGAAAACGTATCGAGGAACTCTCACTCGGAAACAGAAAGAAAGTTTCAATTGTATGTGCAGTACAGCATAAGCCACGTCTGTGCATACTTGATGAACCTACAAGCGGACTTGACCCTCTTATGCAAAAGGAATTTTTTGATATTCTGAAAGAGCTTAATTCAGAGGGTACGACAATATTTCTCTCCTCGCACGTTCTTTCTGAGATACAGAAAAACTGTTCAAGGACGGCAATTATAAAGGACGGCAGAATTATAGCAACAGACAGCGTTGAAAATCTTTCAAGGACGAATGCAAAGCGTGTAACAATTCACGGAATTAATTCATTGCCTGAAAATTTAAACGCAAAATCAGTTGAGAAAACATCTGATTACATAAGCTTTCTTTACAGTGATGATATTAAAAAACTTCTTGAAACAGCAAGCAGACTTCCGGTTAATGACATCACTATAACTGAACCGAGTCTCGAAGAAATCTTTATGCATTACTATGAAAAGGACGGTGCAGAAATATGACAGTTTACATTAAAGAGATTAAGCAGTCATTTAAAGCGTGGTGCATATGGACATTTGCAATATCTTTTATGCTTATGATGTGTGTGCTTATATTTCCGGAAACAAAAGGTCAGATGGAAAGCTTAAACAATGTATTTGCAAATATGGGAAGCTTTTCAAGTGCATTCGGACTCGATGAACTTAATTTCGGAGAGCTTATGGGATTCTATAAAACCGAATGCGGAAACACTCTCGGAATAGGTAGCGGACTTTTTTCCGCACTTATAGGAATATCCGCCCTTTCAGCTGAAGAAAAGGAACATACTGCCGAATTTCTTCTGACTCACCCTGTAAGCCGTTTTTCGGTAGTTATGCAGAAACTGCTTTCGGTGCTGACACAGATTATTTTTATGAATATTGTTATAATCGGAATTGCTCTTTTATCATCTCTGATTATCGGGGAATCGTTTGAAATGCGTCCGTTTTTCCTTATGCATATGGCATATATAATAATGCAGACAGAAATTGCATGTATCTGTTTCGGGATTTCGGCATTTATAAGACGGGGGAGTGTCGGAGCAGGTCTGGGAATTGCCGTTTTATTTTACTTTATGAATATTATCAGCAATATCACTGAAAAGGCTGATTTTCTTAAATATATTACTCCTTATGCCTATGCCGATTCAAGCAGTATTATTTCAGAATCAAGGCTTGAAATGAATTTAATATGCATAGGAATATTAATATCGGCTTTCGGAATTTTAACTGCCGTTCTGAAATACACAAAAAAGGATATTCTATAAATCATAGGTTGAATATTATAAAAATTCATGATAGGATTATCTCAAGGAGATGATTTTAAATATGAATACTTACATCACAGGCAGTACAATCAAAAAAATGCGTGAAAAAAAGGGAATTACACAGGCACAGCTTGCGGATATGATTAGTGTCAGCGACAAGGCTGTATCACGCTGGGAAACCGGAAAGGGATTTCCCGATATAACGCTTGTTGAACCTCTTGCATCAGCTCTCGGAATTTCTGTTATTGAACTTTTTTCGGGCGAATCCGTTTTCAATAAAAATACTTCCGGAAATATGATGCGTTCTGATTTCTGCATATGCCCCGTATGCGGAAATATTATCCATTCACTCGGCAAGGCAGTTGTAAGCTGTTGCGGAATTACTCTTACACCGGAAAATGCCGGCGAACCCGATGACGAACACAGACTCAATGTTGAATATATTGAAAACGAATTTTATATAACTGTTTCCCACGAAATGACAAAACAGCATTATATTTCGTTTATCTCATACGTTACCGAAAACATAATTGAAACAGTAAAGCTTTATCCGGAGGGAAATGCCGAGGCAAGATTTCTCATAAGAGGAAACGGATTTATATATTTCTGCTGTAATCATCACGGACTTATGCGTCAGAGAATAAAAAGAAATTAAAAAAAATTACCCCGCTTTTATAAACAAAAAAGCGGGGTAAAATATTATGTAAGAATAATCCATGCACATTTCATATTTTCAGTATTAAAGCTTATTCCTATTCCGATATTTGTTGAAGATTCAAGAAACGGGCTTGTATGTACCTTGTCTGTATAATGGTACTGCATAATTTCTTCAGCAGTGTTTCTGTCAATAATATCTGTATTATATTCTACATTAGGAGATTCACCCTGTAAATAATTATCGGCACAAAGCTGTGCAGTATCCATCATAGAGCTGTTAATTTCAAGTGCAGGCAAGCCGTTCTGTTCTCTATGACTGTTAATCATATCAAAAAGTTTTTTGGTTTCGCATTGAAATCCTTCCTGTTTAAGTTCGTCAATACCGCCCTCAAAGTCAAAGAACTGATATGTATATGCAATAATTACTGCTCCGTTATCACCGAAGTAATTTTCATTGCTTTTCTGACTGTTTATCCATTCTCTGAGTATATCTGAATAAAGCTCATCACATTCATCAGCAAATGCAGTATCATCGGGAAATTCATCAGCAAGAGACTTTATATTTTCAAGAGCAGTCTGATAATTTTCACCGTTAATTATTAAGTCCTGTATTTTTTGCTTTTCTTCTTTCTGATAGTTTTCAATACACATTGATATTTTTGACCTGGCATTCTCAAAAATCATTTTATCGGTATTGCTGACCTTTCTGTAATCCTCAACAGCTTGCATATAATTTCCGGCATTAAAATCTTCTTCGCCGAGATTGAAATTTATTCTGTCATTTACCTTGAAAATAATTTTATGTATTTTATCACTGTTTGTTTTGTCATAAAGCGTATAGAGGACTTTCAGAGCATCTTCCTCCGAAATATCACCGCTTGTAAGCTGATTGAAAATTTCCTGAGCCTGATTTTCGGCATCTTCTGTATTTATGGTTTCTTGCGGAATTTCGTCTGTTAATTCAGAATCGGGAACGGATTTGTTTTTATTTTCCGAAATAATAAACAATGCTCCGGCTGAAACGAGTATCAGCAGGAAAACCGAAAGAAATATTATTTTTGATTTTCTGCTTTTCTGTGATTTTTCAGCCGTCTGAATGTCATATTTCAGATTTGTAAATGAATAATATGAATTTTTACTGCATTTTTTCAGAATTTTGCATATATCGGAATTATAGTGACAGGATTTCGGCACGAGATTTTTTGATGAATCAAATGAAAAAGTATTTTTTATTATTGCGTTCAGATTTTTTGTACCGTTTTCGCTGTCCATTAACAAATCAAAGATATTAAGGCAGAGACGGAATATTTTACCCAGAGAAGAAATACTGCTTTTTATTAAATCCTGATTGAATTTAATATATTCGGCATTTAAAGGATTGACAATAAAAACTTCGGAATTATTATTTATAATTATATTATCAGCCTTTATATTTTTATATAGAATATTTTTTTCTTTAAAAAAATCAAATATACTGCAAAGCTTAATCATCAGACTGCAAATCTGATTCTGATATTCAAGATAGAATTTAGGAGTCAGACTGTCCCTGCAACGCTTTTTTACATCATCATCGCATTGCGGATAAAAATCTCCGTTTTCTCTGATAAAACCTATATTTTTAAAATTAAGGCAGTATTCCGTAAGTGTTTTGCCCTCAATAAATTCCTCCGCAATGCAGAAATAATTTTCATTGTTGATACAAATACTGTCAGGTTCTTCTCTGTAAAAATCCTTAAGGTCATCTATAACATCAATTACCCTTGCCATATAGTTGCAGTCTTTTAATCTTTCCGATATATCAGTAATTTTCTGTATATCAGTGAAATTTTTTCTCAGCTTGAATTTAAGGATACATTTTACTGTACTGTTTGTATTTTTGTTGTACTGAGTACCCTTATAAACAATGCTTTCACGGCTTAATGAAATGCGTTCCGCAATGCTGTATGCAAACTGATTTTTATAGAAAAGCATTATTTATTCCTCCTTAAAAGGATTTTCGTTGAATTTTCCCATATCCTCATCGAATTTTGAATATGTTTCCCTTAAATCCTTAACCGTTCCTCCTGTAATTTCATCAAGAACATCTTTAAGACTTCCTATTTTGGAAAGTATGCTTTCGGATTCAAATTTATATTCATCAGCACCCTCACCGTTCCATTCTTTCAGAAGTTCCTTGTTGATACTGTCAAATTTATCTTTAATTGCCTCAAATTCCTTTATTATGTCAGGGGATTTGTCAATAAAAGCCCCTATTTTTGATACATCAACAGACCTGAATTTTGTATCGTCAACAACAAATTCATCAGCCATCTGAATTATTCCTCCTCCTGAATAAATTTAAGCTTTTTCAAGTCATCTGCTTCAACGTCATAATAATATCCGTCACCAAATTCACATTTTGCATAATCTGCCTTTAAGGTATTCAAATCCAAATCACTGAGTACGGTTTTTTGTCCGCTCTCGCTTACAAATTCCGCAATATTGTCAAGTACGATTACAGAGTGTACAAGGGAATTGAACCTGTCATTCATAGTATTGTCAGCCATTTTTTTGACATCGGAAAATATAAATATATAGTCCCTTTCTTCGGCAATATCGGCAAGCATCGGCAGAACGTTTTCCATAAACTTTTTATTCTCCGGAACAGTGCTGTATGCAAGCTTGCTCTGAATAACAAATACAGTAGGGTCTTTTTCTGTATTGATACAGCCAGGAGGTATTTTTTCGCTTCTTTCCTGCATAGGAATATAGTCACTGTCAGTGTATATTTTTGTTGCATTGTTTCCTATATCAAGGCAGTTTTCATGAACATATTTATAGAATAACTGCATAGGTGAAAGCTTTTTTCTTTGAGTAATCCATTCCGAAACGGGATTGGCCTGTCTTACTTTGCTCATTATCGGGGATTCGGCTGATACTCTGGGTTTATCTTTATTCTTTATCCTGACATCAGTTTCATCGAATTTTGATATATATTCAGCATCGGGATATTTTTTATGCAAATCCTCAAGCTGATGACGGCCGTCATCAAATAATACAAGCTTTCTTTTACCTGAGTTCATAAGCCTTTCTGTAATTCTTTCTATAAGTTCCTTTCTTCCGAAATCCTTTTTCGCATAGACAGCAAGAAATCTTGATTCCTTAAAATCAACTGTAACTTTCTGAAAATCGATATAGTCAAGACCTGCTATATATTTATACTCACTGTTTTCAAGGGATTTATAATCATCATCTATACTTTTTCCTGTCAGATTATTATATTCTTTCTCTGTCAGTCCGGAGGAAAAAATTTTATATTTCATAACAGTTTGCCCGTGGAATTTATCTTCAAGATGTTTTTTAAATTCCGGAGATTTTATATCTTCTGCAAAACTGCAGTGTATTTCATAGGGACAGTTTATGTCAAAAACGCCTTTCATTTCCTTTTCGTCTTTAAGGGTAATATTTGCGAATCCCCGTCCGGCAATATTTCCTATACTGCTTACCTTTCTGCCGAAAATTTCGGAATATTTTTCGTCAGTAAGATTTACGGCTATTTTCTGCGGAAAATAATTCATATAGCTCATAACACCCTTTGTTTCGGAGGCGGAAACAACAATGCTTATACCCTTTGAAATTCCGTCACGGCATATTCTTGAAAATTTTTCCTGATAGCCCGAATATCTTGGTTCATCTAAAAAAGCATTGAAATTATCGATAAAAAATGTAATATGTTCGGGCTGTATGCTTTCTTCAATTTTTGAAAATCCTGTACCGCCAAGTTTTTTTGTATTATCTTTCATTTTTGTTTCGAGAATTTTAAAAACACGCTTGACATATTCTTCATTTGAATTGTCAAAATATGCGGAAACAAGAGGCATATTTTTATATTCGGACAAAGCTCCGCCGAAATCAAGAATAAAAATCTGTTCATTTGTGGTTTGCATCTTTTTGTGGAGAATGTTTATAATTAATTTAATAAGATTTGTTTTTCCGCTCTGAGGCGAACCAAAGAGTATAATATTTGATTTCAGCAAATCAACGTTAAAATCCGGCTGTCGCTGAATAACGGGAATATCATACTTTCCTATTCTGCAAATAATTTTTTCCATAGCTTATTAATTCTCCCACTCTGTTTTATCAATAACGGATTTTTTATCAGCTTTCAGAGGCTGTAAGAATAACGGTTCGGGCAGTTTGTATTTATCCCTTTCAACTAATGCATTTATAGTATTTATAATATAGTTAAGCTGTGTATCGTCCTTATCGGTTTTATCTTTCTGAATTTTTATTTCTTCATTGTCATTATCTGAATTGTAGAAACTTTCATAAGCTCCGCAGTCGGGAACGAGTTTTATTTCTACTGCATCTTTAAGGGAAGTATTTCTGTTAGCCTTAGTATATGCAGACTGAAAATATTCAAGCTGACCGTTGACAAGCATATAGGCTCTGCCGTTGTAAGGCATTTCAGGGTCAGAGGCAACAGGAGTTCCGAGCATATCCTTTGAAGCTCCTTTTGTAGCAACTCTGAGGCATATTCTTGCTTTTGAATTTACACGGATATCGTCCGTAATAGCTCCCTCGATGTTCTGTGATACAAGAATGATATGAAATCCGAGAGTTCTTCCTATTCTTGCAATAGTTGTTATATCCTTTATGAAATCTATTCCGTTGCTGTCCGTTGAAAAGCGTTTAAGCTCCGTAAATTCATCAACAATAAGCAGAAGATGTGCAAGGGGTTCGGGTTCATCATTTTCCGGATTGCAGGCACTGCAACGGTTATCCTTGTTTTTGCCGTTGAAAATTTTCTGAATATCCTTAAAGGTTTTCTTTCCGGATTTTATTTCCTCCCTGTACTGAATAACTTCCTTTCTTGCGTCAATATAGGAATCTATATCATCAGTATCAAGCTTTTTGAGAATATTCTCTCTTTTTCTGACTTCATAGTTGAGAACATCAAGAAATCTTTTCAGCATATATTCTGATGATATACCCTCTGCCTCTCCCGTTGTATTTGTTACGCTTCCGACAAGGTGGGGGAGCTTTCCGAGACGGTCAGAAAATCCTCCGCCTTTCATATCTATAAGCATAAAATTCAAATCCTCGGGCTTGTATTTCATACAGCACCCTATAACGTATGTTATAATCGTCTCGGATTTTCCCGAACCGGTCGTTCCCGCAACAAGTCCGTGAGGTCCGTGACCGTTCTGATGCATATCAAGATATGTGAGTCCACGTTCATTTTTACCGATTGGAACATTCAGACCTTTTGTTATATCCGAACTGTTCCAGCGTTGCTTTATCTGTTCTATAACTTTGTTTTCTTCCGTATCCTTTACGTCTATATCCCATATTTCAAACAGTGAGACCTTTGAGGGAACTTCACCGTTTTCTGATATTCTCTTGTAATAAAGTGAGCTTAACTGTCTGTAAGCCTTTTCAAATTCATATTCTGACTTGTCTGTAAAAATATAGTCATTCTTAAATGCCTTTGATTCGGAAATACCGGAATCGTTAATTTTTTTCGGAATCATTTCACGGCTGAGAATATTATATCTTTTCTGAAATGTTCCGGAATCCGGTTTCAGATTAATTATATTTCCGCAGTATTTCGGGAGCTTGTCCTTTAAATCCTGAAGAAAAATAAACGAAAGACCGAGATTATTCTGAAAATTCTCTCCCTGTTTCGGAGCTTCGGGAAGAAATCTTGAAAAAGCAGTTTCCTTTATATTATAGCTGTCGAATAAAATACAGACAATCTGTGTATATTTTGGTTCTGGCTTGCTGGATTCCTTTTTGCTGTCATCGCTTTTGCTGTTTTCGGATTCCTCCTCCTTTGAATTTTCACTTCTTTTACTTACGATATTAAAAAGCTGACTGAATGCTTCTCCGGCACTTTTTTCATCGAAAATAAACTGTGACATATTTTCAAAAAGTTCATTGGTGTGGGGGAGATATTTATAATTGCCTGCAATCTGATTTCTTTCGCTTTCGTTTTTATTGCTTTTAAAGAAGAATACAAACTGAATATTTTCCGGCGAATGATAGAATGAAAGCTCAAATACTATATGACGGATAAAATTCTGAAGTATTTTATAATCATCGGAAATAACACCCAAAGCACCGCAGTTTTTGAGTTCCATAACAAGCCTCGGCTCAAGCTTTCGGGTATTTTCATCTGAAGAATAATTTTTTAAATAGCGGAATCCCTGACTGTCCTGATTATTTGATGTATTATTTGCAAAATTATATGCTATGTCTGAAAGATAAGGAAGATTATTGTTAAATTCCTTGTCTTTTTCATCAGAAATAATTTTAAATTCAAACGGTATATATTTATTCGGATTTGAATTGTCGTATTTTAATTTATACCATATATTTTCTTCGGAAATATTATCTTTTTTTTCAGCCTTTATTTCAAAAAGCGGTTCAATCTGTTCGGACGAGCCGAGAGAAATTTTCATAAAATCACTGTCATTATGTGAACGCCCGAAAATATTGCTGTCTGCATTTTCAACGCTGTGAAAAAGTCTGTCAGCAGGCGGATATAAAGTATTTAAATATACAATATCCTGAATCTGATAATCCGTTATCTTTTTTATAATTTTATTTATGTATTTTTCATAATTTTTTTTCCATTCCTTTGCATCGGAATCTGACTTGTTCATCTGATGAAATGAATTGACAAGCATAGTTATACAGGAAATTATGCTCATTCCGGCAGACATCATTATCATATTTGTGCCGAATCCCGAATTTTTTCCCGACATCAGGAAACGTACAGCAAAGCCGAGTCCTATTGTAATCACAGACATTCCGACTGCCCATAATATATCCTTGATATTCTTTTTAGGTTTTGCTCCCGCAGGAATAATTTGTATAACAGACGGTTCAATATCATTTATATTTCTTGTGCTGATATTGTATTCCGTATCATTTCCCTTGATTATATAGCTTCCCTTGTTTTTTTCAAAAAGAAAATCAGGAGTTTCATTATCTGATACTGAAATACAGGTTGAAGTTACAATTCCGAGCTGTGTCAGAGTAAAATTCTTTTTTGCATTAAAATCAATAATTCCTCCGCTGTTTTCGTCAGTATCCTTGAAAGCGTAATGCAGTATAAATTTTGGATTTTTATTTTTTATATGTGATTCAAAAAGCTTAAAGCATTTTATATCATCATCGGATTTTCTTTTTTTCAGACCGTAATATATTCCGTCAGCAAGCTCGCCTAATGTAATATCTTTCAGAACAAGAAAAGACATATATCTGATATATTCATTTTCTTCAGCATTATCACTGAATTTTACTGTAATCATTATTTCATTGTTTTTCATTGGCTGATACTCCCGAGAATTATTTTTAAAATTTCCTGTGATTTTTCTTCATAATTTTCATCTTTTTCCGGAATGGTTACTTTAACGGGAACACATTTTATAAATTGCGGTTCTTTATAGGAATTATTTTTTGTTTCCGGAATTTTTACTTCCTGTGCGGACGGCTTGTTAAATTGCGGTTCTTTGTAAGATTTTCCGACTGTTTCAGGAATCTTTATTTCCTGTGCGGACGGCTTGTTAAATTGCGGTTCTTTGTAAGATTTTCCGACTGTT
>CAMDZD010000029.1 GCA_945910815.1 uncultured Clostridia bacterium | reverse complement strand
ATCTGTTTTACATCTGTAATATTGACCATCTTATCATCTCCACAAATTCCGATTTGTTTTATAACTCTGCATTACTGCAATCTGTATATTTTTTCAGAATGGGCGACCAATGGTCGCCCCTGTTTCAGCTGTTCTTGTCAACCTGATGAAATTTCTTAAGATTTCCGATTTTTTCGTTTCTTTCGTCAAGAACCTTTTCGACTTCTGACCATTCAAGTCCCTGATTTGCACAGAGTACCATTACATGATAAAGTAAGTCATTGATTTCGTTTTTAAGTTCATCGTTATCACCGTTCTTTGCAGCGATTACGGTTTCAGTAGCTTCTTCGCCTATTTTCTTGCAGATTTTGTCAACTCCCTTTTCAAAGAGATAGCATGTGTAGGAATTTTCCTGTGCTGTACCGTTTTCAAAATCTGCCTTTCTCTGCCTGATTACCTCAAAGATTTCTTCATAAACTGTCATAATTAATCATTCTCCTTATTATTATAAATTTCATTAAAGAAACAGCTGTATTCTCCTGTATGACAGGCAACGCCCGTCTGCTCAACGTTTACAAGAAGTGTATCGTTATCGCAGTCACCATATATTGAAACTACTTTCTGCAAGTGTCCGGAAGTAGCTCCCTTATTCCAGTATTCCTGACGCGACCTGCTCCAGAACCATGTATAGCCTGTTTCAAGAGTCTTTTTAAGGCTCTCCTTATTCATATATGCAAGCATAAGCACTGTTTTAGTGTTTACTTCATAGCATATTGCCGGAATAAGCTCTCCCTTGACGAAAAATTTGTCAAGGTCATTCAAATCAATTTTTATCATCTTTACGCTCCTTTGAAAGTTTATTTATTTTTACAGACGATACAACCGCATAGACAATTACTGAAACAGCAGTAAGCATAACTACATAAAACAGCCAACCGCTTTTTATAATTATTTCAATGCCGTTTATCAGGAAAATAATTCCGACAAATAAAAATACTGTTCCTGATTGTCTGTAATAAAGCTTTTTGTCCATTTTTCTGCGTTCTTCATCAGATGCGTAAATATACGCATTATTAAATAAAAGTCCCTTTTCCCTTAGCTGAAATATACTTGCGGTAAATGATAAAACCGATACCGCAAACATTATAACAGCTAAAACAATTCTTCCGGTAGTCATAATAAATCACCCTGAATTTTATCCTGTAATTTTTGCAGTATACCTGTAATGTAGCATATAAACTCCCCTGTAATGCTTAATCCATTTATCTTCAATTTTCATACCGTTTCTTAATGCAACATTCTGAGAGGCAGTATTTGTATCTCTTATTATAGAACATACTTCATTGGCTTTAAGTATTTCAAATGCATACTTTTTACAGGCTCTTGCCGATTCGGTAGCATATCCGTTATGCCAGTATATTTTTTCAAAAAGGTAGCCTATCTCAAGAACCTCTGTATCTTTCCACGGTTGCATTGTAAGTCCGCACTGACCAATCATTTTATCCGTATCTTTAAGAATAACCGCCCATAAGCCGAAATTATATTTCTTATATCTTGCAATCTGTCTGTCAAGCCATTCCTGTACTTCGGTATCAGTAAATGCTCCCTCATAAGCATACATTGTTTCATTATCCTGCAATATTCTGCACAATGATTCATAATCAGACTGATTCATTTCCCTTAAATATAATCTTTCTGTTTCAAGTATCATAATGCTGTCACCTCTTTATCAATATAAATCAGAAATTAACTGCTATGCAAACTGGAATTTAAAACTTTTTTGAAATCCGACTTCTAAGAAAATTTATAAATTGTATCTAATTCAGTATTATAGACAGATACTCTGTGTTACAAACTTCTCCCCAGCCATCTTCTTTTTCGTCTATTCTTCTTTTCTTTCCTCTATCATATATAAAAGGTTTCAGCTTACTCTTTTCAGGTAATGGAATATTATGTTTTGATAAAATTCTTTCTATATCCTTGATTAATTCCTGCACATATGGTTCAGCACCCGAAATACAAGTACCTTCGCAAATGCTTCCAAAGTCAAATGGTATCATTAAAACTTTACATATTTCATCTTCAGCATTTCCTTTTGTAATTCCGCTAAAGCATTTTACAATTTCATCATAATCTTCTTTCTTTAATTTACCGTCATATGACCACTCATTTGTTTCGTCAAACGAATTAAATTGCAATATAAATTCCGGAACTGCTTCAGAATATATATCCCGTGATTCAGTCCAATAACGATGACTTGTCCATTGCCACATTTTTTTGGCAACAGGCTTCCAATTTCGATTTGGATATAATGTTACAAGGTATTTTTCAATACACATAAAAATATAACATATCCGTCCGGTCATCGTAACATTGTAGAAATTATCACATATATCACTCATAAGTTATAACCTCAACGAATTATGATTTGTTACCTGGTTAAAATTCCAATTTACCTCACAACAACACCTTTATCACGGCAATACTGTTTTACTTCCTGTACTGTAAGCTCCCTGAAGTGAAAAAGCGACGCTGCAAGAGCTGCGGTAGCACCCGTCTTTTCAAAGACTTCTGAAAAATCGTTTATTTTTCCTGCTCCTCCGCTTGCTATTACCGGAATACTGCACGAATCACATACAGATTTCAGCATAGGTATATCAAAGCCGTTCTTAGTACCGTCAGCATCTATTGAATTAAGACATATTTCTCCCGCACCGAGCTGTTCAATCTGCTTTACCCAGTCTATGAGGTCGATTTCCATATCAACACGTCCGCCGTTTATGTATACAGTCCACTTGTTATCAGCGATTTTCTTAGCGTCAATTCCGACGCATATGCACTGACTTCCGAATATATCCGCACCGTCTTTAATCAGACTGGGATTTTTTACCGCCTGTGAATTTACTGATACTTTATCCGCACCGGCTCTAAGAGTTTCCCTTATATCGTCAACGGTTTTGATTCCTCCGCCTACTGTAAGCGGTACGAATACTTTTTTAGCAGTCTCACGAACTACATCGAGGAAAACTCCTCTGCCCTCGTATGACGCTGTAATATCATAGAATACTATTTCATCAGCACCCTGTCTGTTGTATTCCTCTGCACATTCAACAGGGTCTCCTACGTCCTTTATGCCCTCAAAATTTACTCCCTTTACTACCTTTCCGTTTCTTACGTCAAGACAGGGAATTATTCTTTTTGCAAGCATTTTTCAGCCTCCTTTATTTTTATAAATCAGAATTTAGGTGTCTATTCTAATCATTTCATTCAAAGTTTTATTTCTATAAATAAGGTCATTTCTAACAGTAAATCCTTGTTTTTCCCAGAATTTATTACCTGTTTCATTTTTACCAAAAACTACTAACGCTACTTTATTGATACCTGATTCAGCAAGTGATTTTATCGCAGTATCAACCAATTTACTGGCTATTCCCTGATGTCTGAAATCAGGGTGAACAGCAGTGTGATAAATATATCCTCGTCTGCCATCATTTCCAACTATAATAACACCTTTTATAAACTCATCTTCTGCAACAAAACAAGTATCTGGATTTCGTTTAAGAAATTTTTCAATTCCTTCTTTAGAATCGTCAAGGTTATTTAATCCCATACCCACACATGATATCCATAATTTATATACATTATCATAATCATTAATTGTCATCTTTCTAATATTCATAAGATTACTCCTAAATTCCGATTTATCTTATTTATACACCTACTGCTTTTCTGAATATTCAATAGCCTCTTTCAGATTAAGAGTACCCTTATATATTGACTTTCCGCATATTGTACCGTAAAGCCCCATTTCCTTGCAGGCGATAATATCAGCCATTGTATGCACTCCACCGCTTGCCGTAATACAGCACTTTCCGCTTGTAGCGTCCGCAAGAGCCTTTAACTGTTCTTTATTTACTCCCGAAAGCGTACCGTCCTTTGAAATATCCGTGAAGATAAAATATTTCACTCCGGCGGAAATCATTTCATTAGCGAGGTCAATATAATTAACATCGGAAGTATCAAGCCACCCCTCTGTTGCAACCATACCGTTTACTGCATCGATTCCGACTGCAATTTTTTCGCTTCCGAATTTTTCAACGGCATCTCTTACAAGCTTTGGATTTTTAAGTGCAACAGAGCCGAGTATTACTCTTGAAATGCCCATATTCAAGTATTCCTGAATTGTTTCAAGACTTCTTATACCTCCGCCGAGTTCAACCTTAAGATTAGTTTTTTCCGCAACATCAGTATATATTTTAGTGTTGACAGGTCTGCCCTCTTTTGCACCGTCAAGGTCAACCATGTGAATCCACTTTGCACCGGCAGATTCAAAGCTCTGTGCGGTTTCGAGATAGTCAGATGCTACTTTTTCAACTGTACTGAAATCACCTTTAAATAATCTTACACAGTTGCCGTCCTTTATATCTATTGCCGGAAATATTATCATTTTACAAGTCCTCCGAAATTCTCAAGTATTTTAAGCCCTGTTTTACCGCTTTTTTCGGGGTGGAACTGAGCTCCGTAAACATATTTTCCGTCATGAACGAGTGCCGGAACTTTTCCGCCGTATTCGCAGTATGCTGATATATCACTGTCACTGCATACGGCTTTATATGAGTGTACGAAATACACATATTCATCACTTCCGAGACCTTCAAGGAGCTTGCAAGGGTTAAGAACCTCAAGCTTATTCCAGCCCATATGCGGAATTATAAGGTTTTCCGATTCAATTTTTCTGACATCGCCCTTAATAAGTCCGAGACCGTCACATTCTTCAAATTCGTAACCTTTTTCAAATATCAACTGCATTCCGAGACATATTCCGAGAAATGGTTTTTTCTGTGATTCCGATTTTATAGTATCAATAAGGCCTGAATTTTCAAGCATTTTCATTGCAGAGGGAAAAGCTCCTACACCGGGGAGTATTATTTCATCTGCTGATTTTATAAAATCCTTGTCGGAAGTGAGTTGACTTTCAAGTCCGAGATAGTCAAGTGCATTCTTGACACTGAATATATTTCCTGCACCGTAATCAATAATAGCTATCAATTTATATTACCCCCTTTGTCGAAAGTGTTTTGCCGTCCTTATTTTCCTTGACAGCCTGTTTCAGAGCGTGTGCCACTGATTTGAATACCGCCTCGCATTTGTGATGGTCATTAGTACCGTAAAGCAGATTTATATGAAGTGTAATTCCGGCATTGAACGCAAATGCACGGAAAAATTCTTCAGTAAGACAGGTATCAAATTCGCCTATTCTTTCGTTGGTATATTCAACATTGCAGACTAAAAAAGGTCTGTTGCTTATATCAAGGCTTGCAAATGCAAGTGATTCGTCCATAGGTATATATGCCATTCCGTATCGTTCAATTCCCGATTTGTTTCCGAGAGCCTTTGCAAATGCCTGTCCGAGAGCAATTCCCGTATCTTCAACAGTGTGATGACCATCAACATACAAATCGCCTTTTACGTCTATATTCATACTGATTCCGCTGTGTGCGGAAAGTGCAGTTAACATATGGTCAAAAAATCCTATTCCGGTGGAAATTTTATTTTCGCCTTTTCCGTCAAGAGCTATACTGATTTTTATTTGTGTTTCCTTTGTGTTTCTTTCAACAGATGCAGTTCTCATAAAATCAGTTCCTTTCATACTCCGCAAAAATTTCGCTCAAAGCCTTGAAAAGTCTGTCCATTTCTTCGGGAGTTCCGACAGTGATTCTAAGATAGTTGTCAATTCTCGGCTTATTGAAATATCTTACAAATATATTGCGTTTTTTCAAATCCTCAAATATATTGCAAGCCTTATATTTGTTATGTGTTGCGAATATAAAATTACTCATTGAATCCTGAAAGCTGAATCCGAGTCCGGAAAGCTTTTTCTTTGAATACTCCCTTGTTTCGATTATTTTAGCAGTAGTAGAATTGAAATATTCAACATCTTTTACAGCTTCCGCACCGCACACCTGAGTTATAGAGTTCATAGTATAGGAATTTATCGAGAATTTCACATCATTCATATATTTTATAAGCTTTGGATTTCCCATAGCATAGCCGATTCTTATTCCCGCCATTGAACGTGATTTTGAAAACGTCTGAATTACAAGGAGATTTTCATACTTATCTATCAAAGGCAGACAGCTTTTTCCGCCGAAATCAACATAAGCTTCATCAATCATAACAACGGAACCGGGATTTGCTTTTATAATATCCTCAATCATATCAATATTTTCTTCAACTCCGGTGGGAGCGTTCGGATTGGGGAATATAATTCCTCCGTTTTCTGTTTTGTAGTCATCGGGATTGATTCTGAAATCATCTGTAAGAGGTTTTGTAACATATGGTATTCTGTAAACATCTGCCCACACATCATAGAATGAATATGTTATATCCGGAAATAAAACAGGCTTGTCCGAATTGAAAAACGTCAGAAATGCCATAGATATAACATCGTCCGAACCCACTCCGACAAAAATCTGTTCAGGCTTTATATTATAATATTTTGCAAGCTCATTTACAAGAACTGTCGAATTTGTATCAGGATATAATTTCAGAATATTATAGTCAAAGCTTTTAAGAGCGTCAAGAACCTTTGGTGACGGCGGATAGGGATTTTCATTTGTATTCAGTTTGATTTTATCGGGATTTTTAGGCTGTTCTCCCGGAGTATAGGGAATTACTCTTCTGACATTATTTTCCCATGATAAAGATTTATTCATTTTTTTAAAACTCCTAAAAAATCAAAAGTTTAATTTTGAAAGTCGGGGACAGAAAATCCCCGACAATTAAATTATTATTATTCAAATCTTACTTTAACTGCATTTGCGTGTGCAGTAAGACCTTCTTTTTCCGCAATAGTTACAATATCCTTTTCAGCCTCACGGAGAGCTTCTTCGGTATAGTATGTATAGCTTATCTTCTTTATAAAGCTGTCAACTCCGAGAGGTGAGAAAAATCTCGCAGTACCGCTTGTAGGAAGTACATGGTTAGGGCCTGCATAGTAATCTCCGAGAGGTTCGGAGGCATACTGACCTAAGAATATTGAACCCGCATTGTCAAGACTTCCGAGAAGTTCCATAGGATTTTCCATGTGTACTTCAAGGTGTTCGGGAGCTATTGCGTTTGCAAGCTCAACGGCACAGTGACGGCAGTCTGTAATAATTATTGCACCGTAATTTTCAAGGGATTTTTTAATAATATCTTTTCTGGAAAGATTTTCAGCCTGACGGTCAATTTCCGCAAGAACCTTATCCGCAAGAGCTTCGCTTGTTGTAACAAGTATTGAAGATGCCATAACATCGTGTTCAGCCTGTGACATCAAATCAGCAGCGACAAATTTAGGGTTGGCAGTATCATCAGCCATAACAAGAATTTCGCTCGGACCTGCAATCATATCTATATCAACAGTTCCGAAAAGGAGTTTTTTGGCTGTTGCAACGTAGATATTTCCGGGGCCTACTATTTTATCAACTTTCGGAATAGTTTCAGTACCGTATGCAAGTGCGGCGATTGCCTGAGCTCCTCCGAGCATAAATACACGGTCAACTCCGCATACTGCCGCTGCCGTGAGTATATCCTTATTCGGTGTACCGTCCTTGCATGGAGGTGTTACCATTATAATTTCCTTTACTCCGGCAATCTTTGCGGGAATTGCATTCATAAGGACGCTTGAGGGATATGCAGCAGTTCCGCCCGGAACATAAAGTCCGACTCTTTCAAGTCCTCGGATACGCTGTCCCATTATGACTCCGTTTTCCTTTGCGTTTATGAATCCCTGCTGACGCTGTCTGTTGTGGAAATCCGCAATATTTTCCATAGCGTTAAGAAGTGCATTGACATAATCCTCATCAGCCTCATTAAGAGCATCATTTATTATATCTCTCGGCACTTCATAATATTCCGGAAGGCTTCCGTCAAATTTGAGTGTATACTCCTTAACGGCTTTATCACCGTTTTCCCTTACGTTTTCGATTATTTCAGATACAGCCTCTGTTACTTTCTTATTGGTTTCGCCGTGTCTTTTATCGAGTTCCTTAAAAAATTCGAGTTCATCAGAACCGTTTGCATAAATTTTTCTCATTTTAAAGATTCTCCTCTATAAGCTTTATAAGATTTTCGATTTCTTTCTGACGCATTTTAAGGCTTACAGTATTTACAATAACTCTTGCTGAAATCGGCATAATATATTCAGCAACTTCAAGACCGTTTTCCTTAAGGGTTGCACCTGTCTCAACTATATCAACTATTCCGTCAGCGAGTTCAAGGAGCGGTGCAAGCTCAACTGAACCCTCTATTTTTACTATTTCAACGTCCATACCCTTTGATTCAAAGTAATTTCTTGCGATATTCGGGTATTTTGTCGCAATTGTCTTTACTCCGAATCCGCTGTAAAAGTCACTGCCTTTTTTTACAGCAAGAGCGAATCTGCATTTTCCGAATCCGAGGTCAACAAGCTCAAAGAACTTTCCGCCCATTTCAACGATTGTATCTTTTCCTACAATTCCGATATCACAGACACCATGTTCAACATAGGTTATTACATCATTAGCCTTGGCGAGAACTGCCTCTGCATTAGCATCGGGTACAGGAAGTATAAGCTTTCTGCCTTTTTCACGCAAGGCGGTACAGTCAAAGCCTATTTTTTCAAAAAGTCCGATTGTATCCTTTTCGAGTCTGCCCTTTGTAAGAGCTATTCTGAGCGGTTTATTCATTGATATCCTCCTCAACTACAACTATCTTTGCTATTCTTTTTTCCCTTGCGTATTCTCTTACAGCGTCAAGAGTTTCAAAAAGTGCATTTTCAACAACATCTCCCTTTGCACGGAGCTTGTTTGCAGTTTTGATACCTTTTACTTCGTTTCCGGGGGCGGAATATACTATTACATCAGATACAGGCTTATAGCTGTTTATATCGCCATTCTTTGCGATTACCTTTGCAACTGAATTTACATAAACGGCAAATCCCACAGCAGGAACATCATAGCCGAATTCTGAAATAAGTCTGTCATATCTTCCGCCTGATATAACCTTTGCACCATGTCCCTGAAGGTAGCCTTTGATTATAATACCTGTGTAGTAATCAGTCTTGTTTACAAGTCCGAGGTCAACTGTAACCTGACCTTCTTTTCCGCAGAGGGCTGAAACATCGTTGTAAATACTCTTAAGGTCATCAATAATAAATCTTATTTTTTCATCAGGAATAGCTTTTTTAGCCTTTTCAAAGACTTCCTCTCCTCCGAAAAGTGACGGGAGCTTTTTAAGTGACTGTATTGCCGGACTGTTTCCAAATGAATCAAGCATATCATTAAGTGCGGGGAAATTTTTCTTTTCGATAAGCTTTCTGATTTCCTCTTTCTGATTATCGTCTGCATCGATTTTGTTTACAAGCTCTTTAAATATTCCTATATGACCGATTTCAAGAGTATATTTCATTCCCCACGCTTCAAGTGAATCTATTGCACATGAACATACTTCAAGGTCAGCCATTTTCATTGATGAACCTATAAGTTCGATTCCCATCTGTGAAATTTCATCACTTCTTCCCTTGAGTGCAGGTTCGGAACGGTATACTGACTGATTATAATATAATCTGAGCGGGAGTGTTGCATCTTTAAGGCGTGTGGCAGTCATACGTGCAATAGGCATTGTTGAATCAGGTCTTAAAACCATAAGTCTGCCCTTGCTGTCAGTGAGCTTATACATATTCTCCTGCGGAAAGTAATTTGAATTAAGATTGAAAACGTCAAAAAATTCAAGTGCAGGAGTTATTACTTCACTGTATCCTCTTTTTCTGAAAATGCTGTCAAGTGTATTTTTAATGCTTCTGTGTAGCATTGATTCTTCAAATAAAAGGTCTTTAGTACCCTCCGGAGTGAGCAGGTCATATCTTTTCATAAAATCTCTCCTTTTTCAGTAAACTGTATTTATATGCTAATAATAGCATATTATGACTTTAAAGTCAAGCTAAAAGAAAGAAAGCTGATTAGTTTCGGGCATATTTCCGAAAGCACCCATAGATTTCAGAAGTTCAAGAATAGTTTTTGAAATCTTGCTTTGCTTATGAAATTCCTCAACGGATATAAAATCGCCTTTCTGAACAGTTTCATATATACTGTTCGCAGCGTTTTCGCCTATTCCGTCAACAGCGGAAAATGGTATTCTTATTTTTCCTTCTTCTATAAGGTATCGGGAAGCGTGGGATTTATACAGGTCTACCGGAAGAAAATCATATCCCCTTGCCATCATTTCATTGACTATAAGCAATATATCAAGCAGAGCATTATCTTTCTGAGATGCAGTATGTTCGCTTGCCTTTGCTTTTATTTCTTCAATTTTGCTCCGGACTGCATTCTTTCCCTTTGAAACAATTACAGCATCAAAAGCTTCACCGCTGACAGTAAAATAAGTTGCATAATATTCAAGCGGTCTGTAAATCTTGAACCAGCCGAGTTTCATAGCTGATATTATATATGCTGTCGCATGAGCCTTAGGGAACATGTATTTTATTTTAAGACAGCTTTCAATATACCAGTCAGGAACATTGTGGTCTTTAAGCATTTGTATTCTTTCGGGAGTAAACGTTTTCGGAGCTTTTCCCTTTCGGGTATCTTCCATAATCTGAAATGCCTGCTTAGGTTCAACGCCCTTGTAAAGCAGATAGGTCATAATACTGTCACGAGTTCCAATAACGTCCGAAATGGTACATATTTTCTGTTTAATAAGCTCCTTGGCATTTCCTTCCCATACGTCCGTACCGTGGGAAAGTCCCGAAAACTGAAGAAGGTCAATGAATTTTTTCGGCTGTGCATCGACAAGCATCTGCATTGTAAAATTTGTTTTCATTTCGGGGATTCCGAGAGTACCTGTTTTTGCATATATTTCCTCCGGAGTTACTCCGAGAGGTTCTGTTGATGTACACATTTCTATTACTTTCGGGTCATATGCCGGAATATCCTTGATTTTAAGTCCCGTCATATCTTCAAGATACTTGTATTTTGTCGGGACATCGTGTGCAAGCTCATCAAGTTTAAGAATTGTATCGTGCATTGAATTGAAATCAAAGTGAGTTGTTATTATTTCAGAATCAGCCATATCAGCAGGGTGCTGAACCGGTGTGAAATCATATACTTCATAGTCGGACGGCACAACAACCATTCCTCCGGGGTGCTGACCTGTTGTACGTTTTATTCCTGTACAGCCCATTGCAAGACGGTTCATTTCAGCCGGATTTAATTTTATATTTCTTTCTTCAAGATATTTTTTAACATATCCGAAAGCTGTCTTGTCGGCAACTGATGAAATAGTTCCTGCCTTGAATACGTTGGCTTTTCCGAAAAGTTCCTCTGTGTATCTGTGTGCATAAAACTGATATTCTCCCGAAAAATTAAGGTCTATATCAGGAGCTTTATCACCGTCAAAGCCGAGAAACGTTTCAAAAGGTATGTCATGTCCCTCACGTATCATATCCGTTCCGCATTCGGGGCATTTTTTGGAAGGAAGGTCATATCCCGAACCGTATTCTCCGTCTGTTATAAATTCACTGTGATGACATTCGGGACATACATAATGCGGAGGAAGTGGATTTACTTCTGAAATTCCCGCCATTGATGCAACAAACGATGAACCTACTGAACCTCTTGAACCTACAAGATAGCCATGCTCTACGGAATTTTTTACAAGTTTCTGTGCTATTACATAAAGAACCGAAAAACCATGCTTTATAATAGATGACAGCTCACGTTCAAGACGCTTGTCAACTATTTCGGGCAGAGGATTTCCGTATATTTCATATGCTTTTTCGTGAGTAATTTTTATAAGTTCCTCCTCTGCACCGTCAATTACAGGAGTAAAAGTTCCCTTTGGAATAGGTCTTACTTCCTCAATCATATCAGCAATCATATTTGTATTTGTGATTACTACTTCTTCGGCTTTTTCCTCTCCGAGATATAAAAATTCCCGAATCATTTCGTCAGTAGTTCTGAAATACAGTAAAGGCTGATATTCAACATCTTTATATCCCATACTTGCAAGAAGAATTTTTCTGTATATTGCATCATGAGGGTCAATGAAATGAACATCACATGTTGCACATACGGGAATATTAAGCTTTTCGCCAAGATTTACAATATATCGGTTATAGTTTTTAAGTTCTTCTTCATTTTCTGCCGTTCCCTCTCTTATCATAAATTCGTTGTTGCATATCGGCTGAATTTCGAGATAATCATAGAATTTTGCAATGTTTTCAATATATTCCTCTGATTTGTTTTCAATCATAGCATGGAAAAGCTCTCCCGATTCGCAGGCACTTCCGAATATAAGCCCCTCACGGTACTTCATAAGCAGGGATTTAGGCATAAGGGGTTTTTTATAGAAATAATCAAGGTTACTGAAAGATATAAGTCTGTAAAGGTTTTTCATACCCTCCTGATTTCTTACAAGTATTATCTGATGATATGATTTTAATTTCTTAATGTCAATATCGCTTACAAGCAAATTTATATCGCTTAATTTCTGCGGATTTTTCTCACTCTTTATAAATCTGTTTAAAAGTTCAAGATATACTTTTCCGAGCATCATAGCATCATCAGATGCCCTGTGCGGATTGAATTTTCCGAGTTTCAGATACTTTGCAAGATAGCTTAATTTGTGACGTCCGAGTTCGGGGAGCATACACTGACAGAATACAAGTGTATCAAAAAGTGCATATTCAAATTTTATATTATGACGTTCACAGACTGATTTTATAAAATTATTGTCAAAATTTGCATTATGTGCTACAAGTACAGTATTTTGTCCGCAAAATTCTATAAACTGTTCAACGGCTTCCTTTTCTTTCGGAGCGTCCGCAACCATTTCATCAGTAATTCCTGTAAGAGCTGATACTTTTTCCGGAATAGGCTTTTCCGGATTTACCATAATATTAAAGCTGTCTATAATATTTCTGTTGCGTATCTTTACTGCACCGATTTCCGTCAGACGGTCATTTTTATAGCTGAGACCTGTCGTTTCAACATCGAATACAATTATTTCATCATCAAAGCTTTTTTCTGTATTTCCGATGAGAATTTCAGGGCGGTCAATATCATTCACAACATAAGCCTCACAGCCGTATATAACTTTAAGTCCCTCTGGCTGTTTATACATAGCGTCCGGAAATGCCTGAACATTTCCGTGGTCTGTTATTGCAATAGCCTGATGTCCCCATTCAGAGGCTCTTTTGAGAAGTACCGGAGCTTCTGTAATAGCATCCATAGCTGACATATTTGTATGACAGTGAAGTTCAACACGCTTTTTCGGATACTTGTCAGTTTTAGGTATTCTTTTCACCTTTATTATTGAATCTGCCATTATTACAATATCATGTGCAAAAGTATCATAATCTATTTTCCCGCATACAAGAATTGTACTTCCGTTTTTAATATCATCAACAGGCATTTTTTCAATCTGCTGCTTCTCGGCAAAAAGCTTTACTATAAGAGAACCGCTGAAATCAGTAACCGACCATGTAATAACTTTGCGGTCTCCTTTTATATCTTTCTGTTCGGTGCTGAAAATATCGCCTATTATTGTTACTTTTTTTCCGAGTTCCCTAATAGCATTTCCAATCGGCACAGGCTTTTCATGAATTGGCTTTCCGGTTATAATTTCAGCTGATTCGGAATCAAATTCAAGATTTGCTGATGAAATTTCCGAAAAATCCGAATTTATTATTTCGGAGACTTTTTCTATATCTTTTTCCGGTGCAATCTGAATAGCAGGTGCTTCCGCCTCAAGCCTTTCAGTCATTTTCTGATATTCTTCATTTACATCATAATTATTCTCATCGAATACTACTTCTAATTTAACTGAAAACTGACTGAATATAAGCTTTGAAAGTTCGCTTGAAACATGAAAATCATTAAGAATACTTATTCCGCCATGCATAAGCTTTATGTTAAGAGTATCTTCAGAAATATAGTATCCGGCATTATCAAGAAAGCCGTTTACTGCTGACACGTCACGTTTAAGCATTTTTACGATATTCGGAATTTCATCAACGCTGAATAATTCCGGAGCATATCTGCATTTAAGGCGTAATGATTCCGCTGATATTGCAAGCTCAAGATTTTTTTCAAATGCAATTATATCTTCATATGGTATTACTTTCTGAAAATCCGCATTTATATTTATTCTTTTAAAATCCTTGCTGTGAGTTATTTTAAAAATTTTTCCGTCCCTGACAGAATCAGGGATAACGGAAGAATATTCATTTAAAAACTGTCCGAGATTTATTTCCATATTTTTTTAAAGCTCCGAAATCTCCTTAAGGAGTTCACGGACTATATCCTCCTCTTTTATTTTCCGGAGTACTTCTCCTTTTTTGAATATAACTGCACAGCCGTCACCGCCTGCAATGCCAATATCAGCTTCCCTTGCCTCACCGGGGCCATTAACAACACACCCCATTACTGCAACCTTTATATCCTTGTCTATATCCTTCAAGGCATTTTCCACTTCATTTGCAACCTTAACAAGATTTATTTTTGTACGTCCGCATGTGGGACATGATACAAACTGTACTCCTCCACGCTTTCCGATACATTTTAATATATCCTTTGCGGATTCTATTTCTTTTATCGGTTCATCAGTAAGAGATACCCTTATAGTTTCGCCTATACCGTCACAAAGAAGTGAACCTATTCCAATAGCGGATTTTATTAATCCCATACGTTCAGTACCTGCCTCCGTAACTCCGAGGTGCAGAGGATAATTACATTTTTCGGATGCAAGGCGGTATGATTTTATCATACGGCTTACATCAGATGATTTTATTGAGATTACTATATTATCGAAATCAAAGCGTTCAAGAAGCCTTGCATGATTCAAGGCACTTTCAACAAGTGCCTCCGGAGTAGGTGAACCGTATTTTTCAAGGAGTTCCCTTTCAAGCGAACCGGAATTTACACCTATTCTTATAGGAATATTCTTTGAACGGCATTTATCCGCAACCTGTTTTACCCTGTCCATATCTCCGATATTTCCGGGGTTTATTCTGATTTTGTCAGCACCTGCATCGGCTGATGCAAGTGCAAGACGATAATCAAAATGTATATCCGCAACAAGCGGAATTTTTACGGCTGATTTTATTGCCGGAATAAGCTTTACGGCATTCATATCCGGAATGGCAGTACGAATTATTTCACAGCCGGCTTTTTCCAGTTCAACTGCTTGTTTTACGTTTCCCTCAATATCATCAGCGATAACATTAAGCATTGACTGTATATATATATGTTTTCCGTCAAGGACACAGTCCCCGACCTTTACGGGTTTAACATTTCTCATTTAAAGCACTTCCTAACCTCTAAGTCTCATAATATCATTATATGTTGCAAAAATCATCAGTCCGAAAAGGAGCAACATTCCTATTGCATGCACATATGCTTCGTATTCGGGTTTTATCGGCTTACGCCTTACAGCCTCAATCAGAAGAAATACAAGCCTTCCGCCGTCAAGAGCCGGTATCGGAAGAAGATTAAATATTCCGATATTTATAGTTATAAAAATAGTGAGATTCAATAATGACATTACCTTTTCCCTTACTGTTTCACCTATTTCCGATGCCTGACCGATTACCGATATAGTACCCACAGGACCTGAAAGTTCATCAGCTCCGTACTTTCCCTTTAAAAGGTCAGAAAGCGAAATCCATATCAGTCGGGCAGTAGATACGCTGTCCTTAAGTGAGTACGAAAGAACATTTCCGGCAGTTTTCGGGAGCGTTTCTATTGCAAAATCACGTGCCTTTTCACCGGTATTTTTATTTCCGAAAGTAACGTTTTCAAGAATGATATTTTTTCCGGCTCTTTCAACTTCAAGGGTAAAAGGCTTATCAGATTCAGATGCAAGCTCATATGATATATCACTGTAAGTGAAAACTTTCAGACCGTTTATACGGATAATTTTATCCCCCTCACGCAGTCCGGATTCATAGCTTGACGCAACAATTTCCTTTGTATCCGAATCGCTTGCAAAATAGTTTACAGTCGTACTCGGAATACTTTTGTACATTGACGCAAGAACTATTGTAAGAATTACACCGGTAAGTATATTTACAGTCGCTCCGGCAACTACTACTATTATTCTCTGCCACACGGGTTTACTGCAAAACGCTCTTTTGTCATCGCTTTCGCTGTCCTCACCCTCCATTGAACAGAATCCGCCTATCGGGAAAAGACGGAGAGAATATTCCGTTTCGCCCTTTTTGAAATGAAATATCCTGAATCCCATTCCGAGAGCAAATTCATTGACTTTTATTCCGCAGAGCTTTGCAGAAATAAAATGTCCGAGTTCATGAGTGGCAATAATCATTCCGAAAATAAGTATCGCAATTAATATACTCATATTGTCTCCTTTAATTTATATAATCTTTAACGTATTCCCTTGCAGATTTATCAGCTTTAACAACATCATCATAGGAATTTATTTCACTGTATGGGAATTTTTCAAGCACTGATGAAACAATTTCACCGATTTCAAGGAATTTTATTTTCCCATTAAGAAAAAGCGAAACAGCCTCCTCATTTGCTGAATTTACAAGACACGGATAAGCTCCACCCGCTTTTATAGCTTTTATTCCGGCAGTAAGGCACCTGAAAGTATTATAATCAGGCTTTGCAAATGTAAGTGTTCCGTAATCGGTAAGCGAAAGCCGTTTTACAGGACATTCCATTCTTTCGGGATAAAGAAGTGCATACTGTATAGGAATTTTCATATCCGGCACTCCCATCTGACCTATTACTGAAAAATCCTTGTATTCAACGGCGGAATGGAGAACACTCTGACGATGTACGACAATTTCAATCTGTTCGGGTTCGAGGTCAAAAAGCCATTTCGCCTCGATAAATTCAAGAGCCTTGTTCATAAGGGTAGCGGAATCGATAGTAATTTTATTTCCCATACTCCAGTTAGGGTGATTAAGTGCATCGGCAACAGTTACGTTTTCAAGTTCACTGTATGACTTTCCGAAAAAAGGCCCTCCCGATGCTGTAAGGATTATTTTGTTTAACTGTTCACGCTTATTTCCCTGTAAGCACTGAAATATTGCAGAATGTTCGCTGTCAACGGGAAGTATTTTGACATTATTCTTTTTAGCGGATTCCGTTACAAGCTTACCGCCTGCAACAAGAGTTTCCTTATTTGCAAGAGCGATTTCCTTTCCGGATTCTATGGCTTTCAGAGTCGGAAGAAGTCCGACCATTCCCACAACTGAATTAAGAAGCGTATTGCATTTTATATCCGATGCGATTTCACAGAGTCCTTCCATTCCGCAAAGAACCTTTACAGATGTATCCTTGAGATTTTCTTTAAGCCTGGAATACTTTTTTTCATCATAGATACAGACACATTCCGGATTATATTTCCTTGCCTGATTTTCAAGAAGTTCCGTCTGTGTATTTGCGGAAAGTGCTGATATTCTGAAATTGTATTTATCGGCAATTTCAAGAGCCTGAGTTCCTATTGAACCCGTTGAACCTAATATTGATACTGTTTTCATAGTTTATTCAGATTCTCCCTTATATATGTATGGGCGGATAGTTTAATATCCGCCCCCGCATAAAAATTATTTGTAAATATCCATAAAGGACAGAAATGCATAAAAAGTCGGCATTACAAACAGAACACTGTCAAATCTGTCCATCATACCACCATGCCCCGGCATAATATTTCCGTAGTCCTTTATACCGCACTGACGTTTTATCATAGATGCCGAAAGGTCGCCTAATGTTCCTATAACGGCACATACTGCTCCGGCAAATGCAAGAAGAATATAATTTACTTCCAGCTTTTCACTGCTTATAAGATTTACATATACAGCATTGAATAAAACAAATACAAGAGCCGTTGAAACTATACCGCCTATAAATCCCTCAACAGTTTTTTTCGGACTGATTTCCGGACAGAGCTTGTGTTTTCCGAAAAATGTACCTGCAAAGTACGCTCCGGAATCGGCAATCCACGCTCCGCAAAGTCCAAGTATAAGAAATACAATTCCGTGCTTATCGTCAAGAGCCTCCGTTTTAAGTATAGTAAGCATAGATTCCGGAATAAGCATCATAACAGCAAGCATAAAAGCTGTCTGCTGATAAGTTGTTTCCTTATGATTTTTTATAAACATGAAAAACATGATAAATACAGCCAGAAGACCTGCCGGAAACATAAATTCTTCAATGAAATTTCCGTAGCTCATAATTTTCAAAACTCCGTATGCAACGGCAACCGAAAGCTGAACATAGAAATTTTCGCATTTCGATGCACGGAAAAGTTCAAAAATCATTATTGCAACGAGAAACGAAACTGCAAGCGGAAGAACTATGGTATTATGCAGAAAAAATACTGCAATTGCAATTGCTATTCCGACTGCTGCCGAAATAATTCTTACAGACATTCAGACACCTCCGAATCTTCTGCCCCTTTTTGAAAATTCAATCAGAGCCTTGTCAAGTTCCTTTGGCGTAAAGTCAGGCCAGAGAACATCGGTAAAATAATATTCCGCATATGCCGACTGCCATATAAGAAAGTTTGAAAGTCTTAATTCACCGCTTGGTCTGATTATCAGGTCAACATCGGGAGCATCATGCGTATAGAGAAAGTCATTTATTGTACTTTCATTTATATCGGATATTTCAAGCTCGCCGTCTTTTACTTTCTGAGCAATCTGCCTTGTAGCGTTAGCAATTTCGGCACGTCCTCCGTAATTTACCGCCATCATCAGAGTCATTTCCTTGTAATCCTTTGTATCATATTCCAAATCTCTGATTTTCTTCTGTAAATCCTCATCAAGTGCGCTTATATCACCAAGAAAAATCATTTTTGTATTTTCAGAAAGATAGTTTCTTACATCAATGATATATTCTCTGAAAAGATTCATAATAGCATTTACTTCATCTTTAGGACGTTTCCAGTTTTCAGTTGAAAAGGCATAGAAAGATATATAAGGTATTCCGATATCCTTGCAGTATCTTACAATTTTTCTGAAAGTCTTAGCTCCCTCAGTATGACCGAAAGTTCGGGGCAGACCTCTTTTTTTAGCCCATCTGCCGTTGCCGTCCATTATGAATCCGATATGCTGTGGAAGATTTTCCGGAAGTCTTTCCTCCGCACCGTTTTTCTTATTATTAAATATAGCCATGAATATTCACCGGAAAGTTATATGCTCATAACTTCCTTTTCCTTTTCGGCAACAGCCTTGTCAACATCGGTGCAGAACTTGTCTGTCAAATCCTGAACCTTCTTTTCGCAGTCCTTGAGGTCGTCCTCTGTGATTTCGGAATTTTTCTTCATAGCCTTGAATTTTTCCATAGTGTCACGTCTGATTGAACGGATAGCTACTTTACATTCCTCGCCGTACTTCTTTATTGACTTGCAGAGTTCCTTACGTCTGTCCTCGGTAAGCTGTGGGAATACAAGGCGGATTGAATTTCCGTCATCAGTAGGATTGATTCCGATATCGGAAGCCTGTATAGCTTTTTCAATAGCCTTAAGCTGTGATTTATCCCAAGGCTGAATTACAAGTATTCTTGCCTCTGATACTGATACGGCTGCCATCTGGTTTACAGGTGTAGGAACTCCGTAATAATCAACAGTAACCTTATCAAGAATTGCGGGATTTGCTCTGCCTGCTCTTATTGATGCAAATTCGTTGCCGAGACTTTTAAGACTTTTGTTCATTTTTTCCTTTGCGAGATTAAGCTGTTCTTTCATAGTTTAAATTCTCCTTTAATAAATTATTTTTCGGATACAACAGTACCGATATTTTTACCCATAACAGCGTCATAGATATTATCAGGTCTTGAGAGGTCAAAAACGAGCATATCCATTTTGTTGTCACGGCACATAGTAGCGGCTGTGCTGTCCATAACTCCGAGTTCACCGCTGAGAACTTCACTGAATGTAAGTTTTTCATATTTTACGGCATCGGGATATTTGTGAGGGTCTTTGTCATAGACACCGTCTACGAGAGTAGCCTTGAACATTATATCAGCCTCGATTTCAACAGCTCTGAGTGCAGCGGCAGTATCAGTTGAGAAGAACGGATTTCCGGTACCGCAACCAAATATTACTGCTCTGCCTTTTTTGAAATGATTGAGAGCCTTGTTTCTTATGTAGGGTTCTGCGAACTGCTGCATAGTAACGGCTGTCTGAACTCTTACTTCAACGCCGGCAGCTTCAAGAGCATCAGCAAGTGCAAGAGCGTTCATAGTAGTTGCAAGCATACCGATATGGTCAGCACGTGTTCTGTCCATAGCACCGCTTGAACGGCCTCTCCAGAGATTTCCACCGCCTACAACTATACCAATCTGAACGCCTTCATCATAGCATTTTTTGATACTTTTGCAGATTTCGCCTATTGTATCGAAATCAAAGCCTGTTTTGTTGTTTCCGGCAAGAGCCTCACCGCTGAGTTTAAGTAAAATTCTTTTATATTTTGGATTCATAAGCACACCTCAAAAAAATATTCTAAGATTATTTTACACTAAAATCAAAAATCTGTAAAGTATTTTTTGAAAAATAGTTTCCGCAAAAAATATTTTTATATTTTTTGACTTTTGAAATCAAAGAATTTCTCTTATGCGACATCATTCGACAATTATTTCAAAAAAAATCAGTGCATACTGATTGATTTTCCTTATGCTCTGTGTTAAGATTACATTAAGGAGGTATTAATATATGAACAATAACATAAAAGTTCTAATCTGCAACGATATTGCCGATGATGGAATACAAGTTGCAAATAAACTGAGAACGTACGGCTTTTATGCCTATACACGTCATAAAGACGGAAAAGTTATCCTTGAATCAATCGCAAGTGACAATCCCGATGTCGTTGTTATGGATTTCAATATTCCGCATATTGATTCACTTTCACTTATAAGACGTGTAAAAAGAACAGGTTTAAATTCACCGGTGTTTATAGTCACATCACAATATGAAAATCCATATGCCGAAAAGAGACTCATTGACAGCGGTGCTTCTTATTTCCTGCTGAAACCCTTTGACTGCGAGGGACTCTGCGAAATCATAAATGACATTATTCAGGACAATGAATACTGTAATTGTGAAACGCTTGAAACCGTTGTGACTGAAATTATTCACAGAATTGGTATTCCCACTAAAATAAAAGGGTTCAGCTACCTGAGAAGTGCTGTAATTGCATCATATAACAACAGCATACTTCTCAATAACGTAACAACAATGCTCTATCCGAAAATTGCCGAAAATTACAACACTACCGGAATATGCGTTGAAAGAAACATCAGAAACGCTATTGATTCGGCTTGGAAAAACGGAAATCCCGCTACTCTCAACGAAATGCTCGGATATAATTTCAAATCTGACAAAAAAAGGCCTACCAATTCCGAACTCATTTCACTGATTACTGAAAGCCTTCTCATAAAATACAAATATTCCCTTATGGAAATGTAATTCCATGCAAAAAAATAAAAAGGACAGCGGACAGGCTGTCCTGTTTTATTATCTGAAAAGTTCTCCGTCTGCACAGAGTATATTTTTACGGCATATTTTACCTGTTTCAAAGCTGACAGAGGAAAATTCCGAAAAGGCATCTGTAAAAAGCATTGGGTTGAGATTTGTCTGAGTTCCTGCCGGAAGTTTTATATTAAAAATCAGCTTTCCGTCAGCTGTCTGTATATCCGTTACTTCCGTATCAGGCTTTATATCAATTGATTTAACGCCTTTTTTAGTTTTCTTTTCAACAATTATTTCACTGCTTTCAAGAAATTTATAAATTTCTCCGCAAAGCTCCGATGGGAAATCTGTAATATATTCAACTGAATATTCTGATTTTGCAATATCTTTAATATTTCGTTCGGGAGTCATAACGTATAATATTTTAATTCCCTCCGGCAGTATGTCATTAAGGGATTTTTTTATTTTTCCGAAAGATACTCCCTCCGTAAGGCTGAAATCCATAATTTCATATTCGCTCTCAAATCCGAGTGACAAGGCAAGTGCAAAATTAAGATAAGGGTGCGGATTATATCCCTCTGTATACCATATAGGGAGTCCCGAACGTCTGAAAACCCTCATCATAAAGCGGTTCAAATCAAGGTGAGATATATATTTTGCACGTCCATTTTTTTCAAATACTGTTCTTACATCAATCAAAACAAGCACCTCCGACAGCTTTGCTTACTCCGCATGCGGAACATTTTTCACAGCAGTTCGGAGTTGTTTTAAATTCTCTTGCACGCTTGTTTTCCCTTATCAGAAAATCCTTTGATACATAGTAATCCATATGTTCCCACGGCATAATTTCATCGTATTCACGCTTACGGCATGCATAAAATTCGGGGTCAAGACCGCATTGCTTAAATGAATCTATCCACACATCAAATTTGAAATGCTCTCCCCAGCTGTCAAATTTACAGCCGTTTTTCCATGCGGTATATATTACATCTGATAATCTTCTGTCACCTCTTGCAAGAACCGCTTCAATAAGGCTTACAGAGGGGTCATGCCAGCTTACCTTTATTTTCTTTGTCTTTATGGAATCTACAAGCAATTTTTGTTTATGTTCAATCATTTCACGGGTATCCTGCGGTTCAAATTCAAAAGGAGTGAAAGGTTTCGGGACAAAAGTTGCTGTACTTATTGACACCTGAACGCCCTTTCCCTTAGGTCTGTTCGGCAGTGAATAGAATAAATCGATTATTCTTCCGGCAAGCTCCGCAATACCAATTATATCCTCATCGGTTTCGGTAGGCAGTCCCATCATAAAATACAGCTTTACCATAGTGTAACCGCCCTCGAATGAAATACGGCATGTATTCATGATTTCTTCTTCGGTAACATTCTTATTGATAACGTCACGGAGTCTCTGCGTTCCCGCCTCGGGAGCAAATGTCAGACCGCTTTTGCGTACTTTCTTGATTTTTTCGAGAAGTTCCTCCGAAAAGTTATCTATTCTGAGTGACGGCAAGGAAAGATTTATTTTATTTTTTTCAGTGTAGTCTATAAGTTTTGAAAGTATTTCCGAAATATCCGAATGGTCACTTGTACTTAGCGATGCAAGGGAAAGCTCATCATAGCCTGTATTTTCGCAGAGTGCCTTTGACTGTCTGCATATGCTTTCAGCCGATTTTTCTCTGAAAGGTCTGTATAAAAAGCCTGCCTGACAGAATCTGCAACCTCTTATACACCCTCTTAATACTTCCGTTACTGCTCTGTCGTGAACGATTTCACTGAATGGCACTACAAAATTATCGGGATAATATATATTATTCATATCAGAAATTATTCTCTTGCGGACAACAGGCGGAACTCCTTTTTCCGGAATTATTGAATTTACTGTTCCGTCAGGGTTATAATTTACCGTATAGAGCGAGGGAACATAAATTCCCTCTATCTTTGACGCATCACGGAGAAATTCAGACCTTGATGAACCTTTCTTTTTATGTTCAAGATACAAGTCCATAAGCTCAAGATTGACTTCTTCGCCCTCTCCGAGAATCATTATATCAAAGAAATCCGCAAGAGGTTCTCCGTTGCACACGCAACAGCCACCTGCAACTACTATCGGCGAAAGAGTTTCCCCTCTGTCTTTCTGCCATATCGGAACTCCTGCCAAATCAAGCATATTCAATACATTTGTATATGAAAGTTCATACTGCAATGTAAAGCCTATGAAATCAAAATTTCTGACAGGTTCAAGATTTTCAAGAGTATAAAGCGGAATATCATGTTCACGCATTATTTTTTCAAAATCTTCAAGCGGTGCAAATACTCGTTCACAGCGGTAATTTTCACGGCTGTTCGTAAGCGAATAAAGTATCTTCATTCCGAGATGTGACATTCCTATATCATATGTATCAGGGAAACAAAATGCAAAACTTACGTCAGTATCTTCGGGATTTTTGACAATACTTCCCATTTCACCGCCTATATATCTTGACGGTTTCTGTACATCAAGCAGATATTTTTCAATTTTTTCTCTTAGCATTTCAGACCTCCGTTATTATTTCTGAATACTATTTTAACATCTCTTATAAATCAAGTCAAGTATATTAGAACTCCTCGGAAACTAATTTTGGGATTCAAAATTAATGATTCCGCATAT
>CAMDZD010000028.1 GCA_945910815.1 uncultured Clostridia bacterium | reverse complement strand
ACTCATATCTTTATTTTACTATTTTTTCTTCCTTTTGTCAAGTAGGTCGACTATATCATAATTATTGTCACTTTACTTTGCGTTTATTTAGGAAAAACAATCCTGGGCAAATATGCAAAATATTTAGCACTTTAGAAAATTAGAAATTATATTTTTTATTCTGTCCGGCATTCATATAATTCAGCTAAAAACAGAATTTCACAAAATCACTCCAATATCATTGACAATACAATCCAACTATAGTATAATTAAATCACAGAAACAAAATGTCAATTCAATTTATAACAGAATATTGGAGTGAATAATAATGAAAAAACTATCCATAGACAAACTCGTGGAAACAATCCACACTCTCCGAAAGAAAAAAGGACTTACCCAGGCACAGCTTGCTGATGCAACAGGCATCAACCGTGCAATGATCGGCCGTATTGAAAACAAGGACTATATCCCAACAGTTGAGCAGATGCAGACACTGGGAGAAATCCTCGGCTTTGAAGTGGTCGATATGTTTCTGTGTGATGAAATGTCAGACGCTCACACAACCATTGACAACTCCTACAACATCGCAGTTGCAGGTACAGGATATGTCGGACTTTCTCTTGCAACACTTCTGGCGCAGCATAACCACGTTGTTGCTGTTGATATTGTTCCCGAAAAGGTTGACATGATCAATAACAAAAAGTCACCCATTCAGGATGACTACATCGAAAAATATCTTGCCGAAAAGGAACTTGACCTTACTGCAACTCTTGACGGAGAGTCTGCATACAAGAACGCTGACTTCGTTATCATTGCAGCACCTACAAACTATGACAGTAAGAAGAACTTCTTTGATACATCAGCTGTTGAAGCTGTCATTGAACTTGTTCTGAAATCAAATCTTGATGCTCTCATGATTATAAAGTCCACCATTCCGGTAGGCTATACCGCATCAATAAGAGAAAAGTACAACACTAAAAACATCATATTTAGCCCCGAATTTCTCCGTGAATCCAAGGCGCTGTATGACAATCTCTACCCGTCAAGAATTATCGTTTCTTGCGATGAAGATTCAAGAGAAAAGGCAGAGATTTTTGCAAAACTCCTCCAACAAGGTGCAATTAAGGAAAATATTGACACACTGTTCATGGGATTTACCGAAGCAGAGGCAGTTAAGCTCTTTGCTAATACATACCTTGCACTTCGTGTATCATACTTCAATGAACTTGACACTTATGCAGAGTCAAAAGGTCTGAATACACAGGAAATCATCAACGGCGTATGCCTTGACCCAAGAATCGGCACACACTACAATAATCCTTCCTTCGGCTATGGCGGATACTGTCTGCCAAAGGATACAAAACAGCTTCTTGCAAACTTTGAGAATGTTCCGCAGAATATGATGTCTGCTATTGTAGAATCCAACCGTACCCGAAAGGACTTCATTGCAAACCGTGTTCTTGAAAAGGCCGGATATTACAGCTATGAAAGTAATAATGAATATGACAGTGGTAAGGAAAAACAGGTTATTGTGGGCGTATACCGTCTTACTATGAAATCCAATTCTGACAACTTCCGTCAGAGCAGTATCCAAGGCGTAATGAAGCGTATTAAGGCAAAAGGTGCTACTGTTGTTATCTATGAACCGACACTGCCGGCAGGTTCAACATTCTTTGGCAGCCGTGTAATAGGCGATTTAAAGGAATTCAAGTCTGTATCTCAGGCAATTATAGCAAATCGATATGACGCCTGTCTTGATGATGTAAAAGAAAAGGTTTACACAAGAGATATTTTCAAGAGAGATTAATATAACTTCGGCTTCAAGCCAAGCACAAGTCTCCGTGACGGCCTCAGAAAATTCGCCGAATGGTACAAGGAATTTTACAAGATATAATAATCCTAATTAGGAATAATATCTTGTTTCAGCAAAACATAATAATACATAATCTCCAGAAAGGACAAAGAATATGAAAAAAGTAATCATAGCCTCATTAACAGCACTTCTTCTGACCGGCTGCGGTACAGTTGAGAAAGCCGCAACAGATTCAGACAGTCAATCCGAAAGCAGTATTGAAACAACATCAGAAGCAGACTCTGCATCAGAAAGTTCAGCTATTGAATCCTCAGCAGAGGCAAGTGATTCAGTATCAGAGAATGATACGGATACTTCAGATACAAAACCGGTTATTGATGAGAACACCGACAGAAAAGAACTTACTGAAACAAACTCTGCATCAGAAAGTTCAGCTAATGAATCCTCAGCAGAAGCAAGTGATTCAGTATCAGACGATAATACGGATACATCAGATACAAAATCGGTTATTGATAAGAACACCAACAGAAAAGAACTTACTGAAGATGAAAAGTTATATGTCAGTGAAAGTGACGTTATCTCTTTTATTGAAGCAGTAAAATCCAAAGACGTATCCAAAGTGGCAATGTATGCAAATACAACAGAGGATACTGTAAATACATGGATTTCAAATGTTGAAATAGGGGACTATGAGATAGTCGGCAGCTACAATGCAGGCGAAACAATTTGTGATCCATATACTCTTGTAAAAATGGATATTATTGCAGGAGACGGAAATGTCTTTAAAGAAACGGACGACCTTTACAGGTTCTATTCCTCAAATGCCTCCGGACCTATAGGTGCAATCAGATCGGATTATAAGTCCGTATATACCAATGAACCTCTGACCTCATTGTGCCATAAATATCAGGTTCTTATCGGAGCTGATTTTGATAACGCACAGGAACTGATGTCAATTCCAAATGTTTCTCTAAGCCTCAGGGAGTTTGCATATATAAATCATGATTCAATCAATTCAATGGACGACCTTACAGCCGCTGTAAAGGACAATATCGCTATTGATGAAATTGAATGGGACCATACAGCTCTTGAATATAACGGAGGGTTGTTTGAAGAATACGAACTTCCCCCAAAGGGAAACGTATGGTATTTTTATGATATTATTTCAGATGAAGGCACCAGTGCAGTAATAAATTATTATGCTGATATGTTTGGATTTGTAAAAGCAAAGACAGTTGAGTACACATACAGCAGAAATGATAACAGAACACCACGCCTTACAGCAGTTCATACAATATATGACAGCGGATTTGATATATCATTCGGAACAGTTTAAAATACAGCGGAAACAGGCTGCTGCGGAAATATGTTAAGAGCTTTAAAAAACATCTGCATCCCGGAGGTGTAGTATTATAAACATGAAGAAACTGATGCTTTACGGAGACATTGAATCTGAAAGCTACAAAGAAATAGCCGGCAACATCAAGGAAGAAAACAAGAAGTGCCTAAGAATGTATACAGTACTCTGCTCATTTATCTTTTTAGGGTAACCGCTTAATTATCACATACTCTCCCAAAAACATATCACCTGAACTTTTACGGTTCGGGTGATGTTTATTTAAACGAAACAACAAATTTTTCTGTACTGATTCATTCCAGGGCATAAGTTCATTCAGGATATCAGGATTGGTCAAAAAATCCATACTTGGCAGAAGTATCACTGAACAGCCGGTTTTTTCTGTCAACAGTGAATGGTCTGATAGCATTTCAGCTGTGTTTTTGGAAGTAATTTCGGTACGACTGCAAGGAGCGTGAACAAATTGAACGAAAAGGAACAGAAAAAAGCTGCAAAGGAATTTGCGGAATACTGGAAAGATAAAGGCTACGAAAAAGGACAATCACAGACATTCTGGATTGAACTTCTTCAGAAAGTTTTGGGAGTCGAAGAACCTACACACTATATAAGTTTTGAAGACCAGGTACACATTGATAAAAGTACGGGTTTTATTGATGGCTATATTGAAAGTACAAAAGTAATGATTGAGCAGAAAAGTCTTGGAAAAGATTTGAGAAAAGGTATCAGACAATCTGACGGAACATTTCTCAATCCGTTTCAGCAGGCTAAAAGATATATTGTTGAACTGCCCGTTGACAAGCACCCTCGCTGGGTAGTTACCTGTAATTTTTCTGAATTTCTCATATATGACATGAACAAGCCAAACGGCGAGCCGGAACAGATATTCTTAAAAGATTTGCCAAAAGAGTATTACAGATTGCAATTTCTTGTTGATACAGGAAATGAGAATCTTAAAAAGGAAATGGAAATATCTCTCAAAGCCGGTGAACTTGTCGGAAAGCTGTATGATTCGATTCTGAAACAGTATAAGAATCCCGAATCAGAGGAAACATTAAAGAGCCTTAATATGCTTTGTGTTCGTCTTGTATTCTGTCTGTATGCAGAAGATGCAGGGATTTTCGGACATCATGAAATGTTCGGAAACTATCTGAAACAGTTTCAGCCGAAACAAGTCAGAGAAGAAATTATTAAACTTTTTAAGGTTCTTGATACCAAACCCGAAGACCGTGACCCGTATATGGAAGATGACCTTGCAGCGTTTCCATATGTCAACGGCGGATTGTTTGCTGACGAAAATATCGAAATCCCTCGCTTTACTGATGAAATAGTTGACCTTATTGTTAATAAAGCAAGTTCGGGATTTGACTGGTCTGAGATTTCGCCAACTATTTTCGGAGCTGTTTTTGAATCCACTCTGAACCCCGAAACAAGACGTTCAGGCGGTATGCACTACACATCAATTGAAAATATTCATAAGGTTATTGACCCGTTGTTTCTTGATGATTTGAAATCAGAACTCGAGGAAATAAAGAATATAAAAGTTGAAAAAATACGAAATGCAAAACTTGAGGATTTCCGTGAAAAACTGGCAACTCTGACATTCCTTGACCCTGCCTGCGGTTCGGGAAATTTTCTTACGGAAACATATATTTCTCTTAGAAGGCTTGAAAATGAAGCATTAAGCATAGAATATCACAGGCAAGGACTTCTTGGTGATATTGTGCCGATAAAGGTCGGAATAAAGCAGTTTTACGGAATAGAGATAAATGATTTTGCGGTAACGGTTGCAAAAACTGCCCTCTGGATTGCTGAAAGTCAGATGATGCGTGAAACAGAAGACATAATGCAGATGAATCTTGATTTTCTGCCTTTGAAATCATATGCGAATATAACGGAGGGAAACGCTTTAAGAATTGACTGGGAAAGCGTTGTGCCGAAAGATAAGCTCAATTATATTATGGGAAATCCGCCTTTTGTTGGTGCTTCCATGATGACAAAGAAACAGAAAGATGAAGCAATTGAGATATTTGGAAAAATCAAGCTTTCAAATAGTATAGATTATGTTGGTGCATGGTATTTTAAAGCTTGTGAACTTATGAAAGATACAGCTATTAAAACGGCACTTGTTTCGACTAATAGTATAACACAAGGGGAACAAGTTGCTCCTTTGTGGGGAACGTTATTTGAAAAATATAATATTCAAATAGATTTTGCACACAGAACATTCCGCTGGGATAGTGAAGCAAGTTTAAAGGCTCATGTTCATTGTGTTATAGTTGGATTTAGTTATCTTGCAAGCCATTCTGATAAAATTATATATGATAATGGAATATCTAAGAAAGCGGACAATATAAATGGATATTTGATTGATGCACCTAATGTTTGCATTTCAAGTAGGAGCAAACCACTTTCCAATGTAACCGGTATGGTATATGGCAATAAGCCTGCAGATGGAGGGAATTTAATTTTAACAGAAGAAGAAAAAGATAATATTCTTATTGTTGAGCCAAATTTAAACCAATATATAAGAAAATATATTGGTTCTGTAGAATTTATCAATAATAAAACCAGGTATTGCATTTGGTTAGATGACGTGTCACCTAAGGAAATAAACAAAAGCAAAGAGTTATATAAAAGGGTGTCTGCTGTAAAAGAATTTAGGTTGAATAGTTCAGCAAAACCGACTGTTGCAAAAGCTATTACTCCACATCTTTTTTTCTTTATATCACAACCAAAAGGAAATTATTTAATGGTGCCGAGAGTATCATCACAGAGAAGAAAATATATACCAATTGGATTTATGGATTCTTCAATCATAGCAAGTGATTCATGTTCTATTGTACCTAATGCTGGATTGTTTGAATTTGGTGTTATTACATCAAATGTTCATATGGCTTGGACAAGAACAGTTTGTGGTCGTTTAAAAAGCGATTACAGGTATTCAGGAAGTGTTGTCTACAACAATTTCCCATGGTGCAACCCCACACCTGAACAGAAAACAAAAATCGAACAAACCGCACAGGCAATCCTTGATGCAAGAGCTGAATATCCCGATTGCTCCCTCGCTGACCTCTACGATGAAACTACTATGCCTCCCGAACTCCGCAAGGCTCATCAGCTTAATGACAGAGCTGTTATGCAGGCTTACGGTTTCGACATCAAAATCACAGAGAGCGAATGTGTGGCGGAGCTGATGAAGATGTACAAGAAACTGACGGAGGGTAAATGATTATGACCAACAAACAATTCTGGCAGAAATTAGCTGATATAATGAAGAAGCCACAGAATGATGTAACCACAATTGAAGTAATTCAGACTCTTCTCCAAGCCGGTGATGAAAACCTTGCAATTCTCGCCTTGTGTGTTCAGGATAAGAATAATCCTGATGGTGCTTGCCAGCTTTATGCAGGACCTACAGACAAACGTATAATGCTTTGCTATACAAGTGAGGCGGAGGCAAAGAAGAATAAGAGGCCGCTTCCGAGCAATGATAAAAGGAAAATCAAGTGTCTGCCTCTGAGCGTGAGAGATGTCATCAACAATGCACTTATGAAGGATAGCATTGCAGCGTTGAGCTTCGATTCTGAAAGCAGCCACATGTACGTGATTCCGAAAATGATGATACCTATGGTAATTGAAGCTATGAATGATATTGCAAGCGGACGAATCAATCCCGATGACTACATAAAAGGGAATACGAGAAATCCGTTTATGCCGTCTTGAATGTCCTTTCCACAGTGGCAATATGATGATTTTATTGAGAATGAGATAATATTGACATACTGTATTTGTTATAAACAATGCCGAGATTAAGATTGATCTCGGCATTGAATTTTTTTGAATAAGAATTACCTTAATTTTCGGTCAAAACAGATTGGTCGATTACTGTTGGAAATACCTTTGCGTTGGTATATACAATATAATCCTTAGGCTGATTGCCGATTGTTTTACCTTCTGCATTTAATAGTTCTGCCTGAATTTGAACCTTATAGTTTGCATATTCAGTAAAACCATCACCTGTTATAGCATAATACACAATATCCGCCGGATATATCCTCGGACCAAGTTCATCACAGCCTTCAATTGCCAGGTCATAAACATAGGTTTGAGAATCGCTCTTATCGGCGTTTCGTTGAATAGTAGTATTATTCATAAACTCTACACCAAGCAGGTATTTTGAGATATTATCAACCTGTTCATAAACTGCACTTGTAACAATTCCGTTTTCTGCTTTAGTATCAGTCTTTTTCCACAGGGTCATTGAAAATCTTACAGTTGTGGCTTGATTGAAATACTGTTCTTCAACAGAAGCGGCATTGAAAACTGCTTTTGAGTGTATTTCCATAGCTGTTCTGCCACCATACTTTCCTATTGATGAATAGCCGTTGACACCAAGTCTGGAGAAGTTTTTACTGTTCTTTCCCTGGATATCATATTTATCCAGTTCAGAAACAGCGGAATATGACAAATGAGCTGCTGTAGCAGATTCACGATGATAATATTTTCCGTCCGGACTAAATGCTGCACTCATACTTGTATAGCTCAGTCGTTCCTCCTCATATGCAAGATTTGAACTTGCAGCAACATTTACACCGATATTTCCTTCACTTATCTTCTCTGGAAATTCTTCAATATCATAAAATGTCATTTGAATTTCTGCACTGATTGTAATTTTGTTGATTTGATTGGACATATTACTGAAATAGCCCATTACATCTTCAGTTTTTGCGTCCAGATATCCTGACTGTAAGTCAATGGTACATTGTGAAGAAAGTGTGGTATCATTAATTGAATAATTTGCGGTAATGCCTTCTTCATTCAATCCGATAATTTCATTATTTACACTGCCGTCGGCTTCATGTCGATTTAACAGCAAATGAAACGCATGATAAAGATTAGCGTTAGTCAAGTAATTTCTTGAATTGGTATTTGATAAAGATATTGTGCTGCTTGCATTTACTGTAATAGTAGGATTATTTACGCTAATCGTATCAATACCAGGTTCAACTGAATAAGTATTTTCTTTCTGAGTAAACAAATCAGCGATCATAACATTGCAGAATTTATTCTCACTCTCACTTATTTTGGCAGAACGTCGACCTTCAAGCTTATCAGGTGATTCAATTGAATAGAAATACAGTTCATTTGTATAAGTTTTAGGCTTAGGCACGTAGATACTGATGTAGTAGTCCTCATTGATATCATCATCTACATTCAGTGTATAAGTACCTGTTCCGTCAGATATATGCAAATAATATTTATTATTCTTTGAATCGTAAATAGAATATTCAGCACTTGAATTATTTTTCACTTCATCAGTAACATCTTTGTATGCACCGCCAGTTTCTTCTGTTGCAATAATATGCCCTGAAAGTATTTCACTGAAAGTACGGACTTCAAATTTATCACCGTCAACTTTACCATTTTTAGTAAATTTATTCAAATCAATACGCCAGCTGTTTAAGTTTTTAAATATAGTAGATTCAAATCCGGATGTATCTATTTTGGCATAATAAGTTTTATCAGCGAGCCCATTCGGGTCAACAAGAACCATATTGGTACCTACTGGTAATCGTTCAGATGCAGCTTGGGTATTTAGGAGAATATACTTTTCATGATTCCAGTCAAGATTACCGGTTGCAAGCAGATTATCCATATCCTGTTTTGAATATGTAAAACGAATATACTGTGTAACCCATGTATTAAGACTGTCAATGTGAAATTTACCAAAAGCGTTTTCATAAGCAGACTGCTCAGCAATCGGATAAGATACAGACTTTGTATCCGTAAGGGCAGAAGCCTTGAATGAATAAGTTATCTGTTTAATAGTATAAACAGGAACATAGAGATGATATGCAATTTTATCTGTATGAAGCGGGTCTTTGAACTGAACATCTACCAAAGTAAAAGTAAAAGTATTCTGTTTAAGAGAATCGGCATTATCAATGTTGAGCTTATATTTATAACCTGTCTCTTCAATTGTATTTTTCAAACCAGGGTCGTCAGTTGTAATTTGGAATTTGCCATTTTCATATTGACAGGATTTCAGAACTATTTCATAATAAGAACTTGTCTTGCTGTAGTCTGTAGCTGTATTTGTGACAAGCTGAATATAGCGATTTATGAGATTTGTTGTTTCGTCTGCATCTGAATTTGATATAACAATCACAGCAAAATCATCTACGCCTGCCGGAAGATTGCCTGTTTCGGTATTGTAGGTTGAAATACGGTTGGAATCATCGCTCACTGAACGTTCAAGGTAGTATTGAATTTTATTTTCGCCGATTATTACAGCGTCAGAAAATGTGGTATATCTTCGTGAGTTTAAAGTATCAGAAATATCATTCAAAATCTTTGCAGCCATTGTCTTTTTGCCTGTACCTTCACCGTTTGTTTCGGCACAAAGCACAGCACCGTCGCCTGTGATAATTTCATCAGTACCAAAATTGGAGTGAGGATATATATTGACATATGGATAACGTGGTATATCAACATGGGTATCTTCACTATAATTCAGTCCGGATTTTTGTGCGGATTCTGCTGAAACATTATCATTGCACTTTCCGAGATAATCTGCGAAAACGAATGAGGTATTTGCATTTGATTTATTTTGTGCTTCTGTCCAGTTGCCGATGTTTTTTTCAAAGCCGTTACCATAAATCGCCATGCCGGTGAATTGGATAGATGTTGCTGTGTCTGCTTTATCCATGTAGCCAACCCATGCGCCCATGTATGTTGATTTTGATTCAACATTGTTGAGCTTGATGTTGTAGCCCAACAGCTTATTTTCAGTATTTTTTGCAAGATTGCCAATTGTACCGCCTGCATAGTTGTCTGTTGATCCTATCACACAATTTTCAACTGCGCTGTCATGAATATAACATACAATACTATTTGTGCCGTATGCGTTGGCATAACCTATAAATCCTCCTGCTCCGGAATAACTTGTAGCATTTGCACAGGAAATGTCGTAATTGGAAACCATTGAGTTTGATATTTCTATATTTGTGCCTTCTCCGGCCGCAGAAACAACATAGCCATGTCCTACAAGTCCACCGGCATAAGATACATCTTTATTAATATCTACGTCTTTACTTTGAATTGCAATAATGGTATTATGATTTCTTGGATCACCTGTAACTTTACAGTTTTCTATTTTGATACTATATGCAGACCATTTATTTGACCACGTACCGCCGTATAATCCGCCTGCGTGCATAGCCTGTATGTTAATATTATTCACTTCACAATTGATGAACTCTGCAACACAGTCTGCATTTCCTTCACTAACTGGCTGCATAAGTCCAACAATGCCGCCGGCTTTACCAACAGCTGTATTTCCTATAGTTATTGGAGAATAACTATTTTGTGATTCAACGTGCATATCATAAGCCTGACAGCCGTTTCCGGCGTAACCGACAAGACCGCCTGCTGATACACTTGCGTCATTATAAGCATTAAACTTTGAAAGCTTTACAGTAGAATATTTTAAAGAATCATTGTTTGCTGATCCCGAAGCTGTGCCGTATACTTTTACGCCTCCTTCTTTAACTTTTCCGACAAATGCACCCATTGCACTTCTTACATTTGTTCCATTATTTTTTATTTCTTGTGCTGTAGCATATACATTGAGTGAAAGATTTTCAGCGCTGCATTCAGTAACATTGATATATATCTTTTTCGATTTATTTCCAGAGTAACCCAACAAACCCGCGGCTTGACACGTTCCTCTTACTGATAACTTATTCAGATTTATATTACTAAAATTACACCATGTTCCGTTTAATGACCAGCCCACAACGCCACCCGAAGCAAGACCTAAATATTGAGTACCAATTGCTGAAGCTTTTATTTTTCCGTCTTTTTCAAATACATCTGTATTAACTGAACCTGATAAAGTAAAATTAGAAATAATGCTGTTATCATCTCGCATAACTATACTGTCAAAAAAACCTATTCCATGATACAAGCTGTTATCACTAACTTTTGCAGCAGTTTCTGTGTTACTAACCTGAATAACCTGTGTTGCATTGGAGTTTTTATGTAAAATATCAAAATAGTTATCATTTGTATACTTATTTAGATATATGTCTTCATCAATAGTACAGCCATTTCCGTTAAACAAATCAACTTTCATACAATATCTGTTTTGTGCTCTATCTTTATATCCTGTTGTGAGAGCATTATTTCCTTGATTTTTATCATCATAAAATCCAACTGTTCCTAATCCTCTGAAACTATCCGGCAAAACATAAGCCTCTTTTCCGGTGAGATTTATGTCATAGTATCCTAATGTACTTGTTACGCAGCGGGCAGGATAAACAGTCGATATATCAAAACTATCTAATGATGTTAAAACAAGTTGACTGGCATTATTAGCTTCTTTCCAGCCACCAAAGCCATAATTTTGGGTTGTACCTGTATGCTGATTTATGTAATAAGTTATATTTTCTATTTTATAACCAATAACATATAGTCCATTTCCTTTATTAGTTATTTCAAATGCAGTAGCTTCTGACTTTACTGTGGTTGTTTCAAGTTTTCCATCACCATTATTATTATGCTTTGACATTTTTAAATATTTTTTGGTATTATCAGAATTGGAATATATATAAAACTGATTATTTGTGCCACTTTTTAAGTTGAAATACCAAATAGTTGCATCGTTTATATTATTTGTTTCATTTAAGCAATTGGTTTTGGTGGTGTTTGGTGTATCTTGTAAATAACGTATGCTTGAATCATTATTTTCTATATTATTAGAAATATAACACCTATGTCCGTTAAGATTTGTTACATCATATATGAATTGCTCATTTTCTTTTACTGAATTTGTTTTATAATTTGTATACCTATTAATAATATAAGGCACTGCCGTATTATTAGCAGTATCACTGCTTGCAAGCATATAATCGGAATCAGTCATATCTGTTGCTGTACCAACATTTGTGTAATCAGCACCACGGCTCATGCCATAGACAGTAGTATTTGTTCCATAGGACAGTGAATATGAATAACCTCCGTCAGCAGTATTTGCCGTTCCTGCAAGAGACTGCGTAATAAGAGAAAGCACAAACATTGCCTGTGAATTCGGAATATTTATTTCTCCGTCAACTGATGTACTTGTCGGCACACTGCTGACTTCAAGCATTTCTTTTTCATCTTTATTGACATCTGCTATAGTGTAGTGCTTTGTTGTATTTTTCAGTGAGTGCTGTGTTCCTGCTCTTGGCGTTGCTTCATCATCATGATATGTGCCGTTTTCAGTTACGGAAAACTTTGTTGTTTCATTCACAGCATAACCATTTATAACACGTCCAACAAGAGGATTGACATAGATTGCACCTTTGCTGTTTTCTGCTGTAAGGTTGGTTGTATCTGTGCCATAATACACTTTCAAAGCAGACGCATTAGTATTTGATTTATCAGCGTCCATATTTTTAAAAATAACAGCACCGAAAACAACTACGCCAACATATGAACCAACAGGGCAGAGCATACCATAAGTGCCACTGAGTGTAACTTTTTTGTCAGCTCCGAATGTTACATAACAGTTATCAATAATATTATCTCCGCCCATTATTTCCCCAATTATACCACCGTAATATGCACACTGTGAGTTATAGCCGAATGCAGCATTTTGGCTGCCCATGTTACCTTGGGTCAACGTTATGTCTTTATTCACAGCAATATTAATATCCTTGACAACACAGCCGTTTGATACATTTATAAATGGATAATCACTGCTATTTGTTATTGTGTACTTTGGAGTATCGTCATTATTCTTTTCACCGACAATTACTCCACGGAATGCGATATTCGCCTCTTTGCCGCCAAGTCCCAGAAAATCACTTACCTCAATATCATTATTAATCTTGTAGTATGCGTTTGCAAGGTAATACTGTACATTCTGTCTTGTCCATGTTTTTGCTTCAGTATCAGATGATTCATAACCAGTAGCATTTGAGTTTGGAATATATATTGCGTGAAAATTATTGCTGTCCTTATCTGAACACCAACGGCTTCCTGTTGTATTTTTAGATAAAGTATCAAAAACAGAAGAATCTTTTGGAAGCTTTACTTTTGATAAGTCACTTGTACTTCCTTGGTTAATAAACTTTGCCACAGCCTCAAGCTGTTCTCCGTTTGTAATTATGTAAGGGTCATTGTAAGTGCCGCAACCTACGTTAAGAGCAACCGTCATTACATTTACTTTAAGCTCACGATAATATAAATTATCTTCATTTTTTGTATCATTATAATCTTGATTCACATATTTCTGAAAGCCTTTTGAAAAGTCAAACGCTTCTGAATTTGCATTTGGTTCTTTCAGCGGATTGGTATACCAACGCTTATCATCACCATAATACTGTTTTTCCTTATTTTCATATTCAGCGGAACTTGTAATTTCTTTACCATATGTGACGTTTCTGTTTCCTGTTCCCCAGTCATCATCAAATGTATAGTTATACACAAGTACACTGGTATCATCTGATAAAATAGATTCAATAAGAGTAGAATCAGTAAAAATTGAACTTTTAGTATTATAGGCAGTATCAAGAGCAGAAATCTGTTCTGTTGTTGCACCGCTGATGTTGTTATCTGATGTTCTCGAATCAAGCTTTATCTTGGAAAATTCAATACTAAGCCCTGGACCTGATACCGCACCTATCAGACTTTTTGCAATCTTATCAGTTGTTCCGTCTGTAGTGTATCCTTCTCCGGTGCTTACATTACTAAGTTTCATTGACAACGGAGAAGATGTTGTGCTGTCACGGGTAATATTGTTGATAAGGAGATAACTCTCAGCAGTGTTTGGCTTGATACCATTCAGCAGGACAGAACCGCCGGAGCAATCAAGATTGCCTTTCATAGTATCACTGATGAGAACGCCTTTGTACTTGTCAACTGAAAGGAAATTTCCATTCAGTTTAAGATTACCATTAATTGTAAGAGTTGTTCCCTCTGTAAGATTCAGGAACAGACCTGACTGCATAAGATAATGCTGATTTTGGGCAGCAGGGTCACGGGCATAGCTGTCACTTCCATTTGATGCTTCAAGCGTATTAATTGCTTCGTAGTCAAAGGTGACGTTTAAATTGCCTATTGTGTTGTCGCCAACATTAGCAACAGGATAAAATGACAAGCCTGTAAGGTTAGCATTTGTTTCATTATCACCAGTGATTCCAAGCGGATTGTCTGATGTATTAAATTCATTTTTTATATTATCTGCCGCATATTTATTGACGCTCCACTTGAGCAGATTCTGACCACCGTCATCAATATTAATATGATTAAGATTATAATAATAGCGTGAATTAGGGTTTGCAAAATTTCCGGATTTGTTAGTAATACAATTCTGATATGTGCCTGTATCTGTAATTTTAACGTTTGTTCCACTGCGGTCGCTGTTCATATCAATGGAAATTACACCAGTACCTTTTTCGTTATTAGTTGTATTTCTGCCATTGATAACATCGCTTGCACTGTAAGCCGCTATTTCGTCAAATATACTGATTGAATCCGGAAGTGAAATGCCACTTTCTGTCAGAGTATAACCGCTGTACAGAACATCAAGGTATAAGCCATTATTTCCTTCATAAGCCTTGTTTACTATCATGCCGAGGGATTGACTTGCGCCATTATTCACGGTCAAACTGTTTATTGCAAGTGAATCAACAGTCCATTTTCCGGTTGCATTATAGCACATTACGCCAACATGATTAGATTTAGAAGTGCCGATTGTCGTATTTTCTATTTTGCTATTGCCCACGACTTCTACGCCGTCAATCTTCACAGTTGTATTAAGCCATGAATAGCCAAGAAAACCACCGCCATTTTGAGAAGAAGCATTTGCCACTGTACAGCCGTCAAAAACAAGATTTTTGATATTGATTGCTCTATTTTTATAATTTCCTGTGCTGATAATATAACCAATTAGACCGCCACAATCAGAGTTTGTGCCAACGTTTGTAACTTTGGACACATCACAATTCATTTTAACTGTAAGTTTATCATTTTCATTTTGTGCAATATTTATGGTAAACGAATCAGAAACAACTTTGCCAATCGCACTGCCGTATACATTCCAGTTTTTATGATATCCGCTTAATTTGATTGCTGGTGATACTTCACTTATACCGTTTATAGCAATAGTTCCACTATTGGAAACATATCCGATAAAACCGCCGATATTCTTACCTAAATTATCAGAAGCAGGAGAGTTATCACCCTCATGATAATTTATAGTTTGATTTGCAGTTATTGAATTAAGTGTTACGTTTCCGTGTGAACGTGCTGCAGCACCGCCTATAAACATTCCGTCCGGTCCTGCATTGCGAATATTTATATTTCCGTATATAGTAAGATTATTAATTGTGGCTGTAGTATCTTTACCATTGCCAATAACTGAGAATAAGCCATTATACTGGTGACGGTAGATTTGCCCTGTACCCTCAGTCTGCCCATCAGTATAATTGCCATAGCTTTCACCGATTGCAAGGGTTACTGTATGAGAATTACCGTCCAGTGTTCCTGTGAAAGAACCAACATCGCCAATATTGTCTTTGGTTATTTGTGAAACCGGTTTGTCATTATTTGCGTTAACAACACAGCCGTCACGCATAAAACCGTTTATACCTGTACCGGAAAGATTAATATCTTCGGTAAGCGTAATGGTACTGCTAAGCAAAGTATCACGATTACTGTTTGATTTATCTTCAAACTTTAAACAGTCATAATCATTTCCCTTATTAAGCTGAATATTAAGAGCTGTCTTTACAAAATCAGCAGGTTTTCCAATAGATGCAGAAGCAGATTTTATTTCAACAGTGTGTTCAGTTTCATTATACATAAGAACATCTTGTTCAACATTTGGGATTCTTACAACTTCTCCCCAGGTGCCGAGGTCATCGGATATTGCACCACTTGAACGCTTGAAAGTCCAGTTATTTTCTGCTCCGTTTACAAGTGCATAGACAAGGACATTATCATTAGTACCCACAAGCTGACCATAGCTTGCAAAACGCATACCTTTATTATTATCTGTAGCATAGCTACCGGCGGGTTTAGCATTAGTCATATCTGTAGTGCCACTGAGACGCAATACGCCATTATAAAACTGTCCTACAACTCCGCCACCACAAAATTCATTTGCATTAAGTGTGAAATCACAAAGGTCAATAAGTACGCCATTTGAATTTGCAGTTGCACCGACAAGACCTCCGAAAAATGCGTAATTCGAACAATCGCTGTTGTTTATATTTGTACGTTTGTCTGTTCCTGTGGCTGTAACATTTACATTTCCTGCCTTTATATAAGCTGCAGAATCCACCAGACCAATCGCACCGCCAAAAGCGTTGAAGCTTATCTGTGAAGTAGCATTTACAGAAAGATTATTTAGCACAAGACTGTTTTTAAGATTATCTGTTGTGTATTTTCCTATAACTCCGCCAAAATATCCTGTATTTGCGTAAATATTATCACTGCCGGAATTTACAGTAAGCGTTCCTTCAGAAGTACCAGTGATTGTATATTCAATTGCTGATTCACTCTCTGCGTTATTATTTTCAAGTACACCGAAAACACCTCCGCAGTATTGTCCGTATACCGCATTAGTGTTAATTCTATATTTTGACAAGTCAAATGTTGAGCCAGCTTTATTCGTGTAGTGACCGCAGAATCCTCCTGAACCTGATACAGATGATACAATACCGCTGTTGATAGGGATAGTTCCTTCTGTATTTACAGTAATGCTGTTGTCAGAAGTCATTTCTCCAACCAAACCGCCTGCAAACCTGTTATTAGATACTATATTTCTGGTTGATTCAGGCATTGCATTAATGGTCAGAGCTGCATTATCCTTCATTGTTCCCACAAGTCCGCCTGCATTACCGTTTTTGGAAGTAATTGTCCGTTCTGCTTCTGATTCTTTATATGTGAGATTTAATGACGAGCCTGCAACCATTTTACCGCAAATGATTCCGGCATCTGCATCATTTATTACATTCGTACCAGATTGATTATCAAACTCAAGATTTACCTGAGCGTTTTCACATATTTCTCCTATAACACCTGAATAGGTATATTGATTGTTTTCTGAAAGTCTGACTTTCCAGTTTGCCGGAGCTTTATTTTCCTTATTTTGAATAACATACTGTGCCAATAAAGGCTTGCTTGTTCCTTCATCAACATGTTTTAGTCTGTTGAAAACAACAATTGTTTCATCATTGTTGCCACCACTGGATATTAACTTTACTGAATTGTAGACATAGTTGAACATAGGTTCATTCATGCTAAAAGTTATTTCACCTTGTTGACCATTATCCGGAATCATTACGGAACCATTAAAAGGATATTCAGATGTACCCAGTCCAGCCATTTCTTCAGGGAATGTACCACGATTACTACTATCATCATTTTCCAAAGTCAGGTTGATATTGTCATTTTGATGACCTTGGGCAAATGAGGAATTGTCATTATAGTTTTGGCAATAGGTCTTGAACGACTCTGCCGATGTTATTGTCACCCAGCCGTTTACTGCTTCAAACTCATCTACCGCATTTACTGTCAGCTGTGGAAAATCAAACTGCGGTAGGGATATATGGGGAAAGTTTATGTCACGGACATATTCAAGAGGAAGCATGCCGGACAGCATTATTACGGCCGTTATAAAACTGGCGATTCTTTTTTTTATCTTTTTATTTTTCATTTTATCGCCACCTTTCATTCATTGCTCTTTATGAAGATGCAGTCAATATACTTACTTGCATCATATTCACCTGTATAAGATGAAATTGTTTCACTTATCTTATATAACTGGATATCATAACGGTTCTCTTTTGTAGAATCAACTTCCAAAGTTATTTTTGACCAGTCGTTATGTGTTACTTCTGTAATGGATTCAACTCCTGTTATTCCTTCCATTTCAAGAAAGAACGGATTTATTTCAAACATACTATTATCCCACATAACTTCAATTTTACCTTTTCCGCTTCCTGAAATAATATAATTATAAAAGTCATAATCTGTTGTGCTGCAATCTGTTTCAAGCAGACTTCCTCTCCATGCTGATGCTTCGGAAGTACTTTGTGCCGCACAGTATATATTCTGAACGGATTCAATGTCACTTGGTGAAATTGGTTCCGCTTGTACAAAAATATAAAAATCAGGTTCGGTATCCTTCAGTTCAATTGGGTCAAATTCAATACGAAAAACATCAGTAGAAAGCTTATTTCCTGTTAGTTTGTATCCTGTAAACGTATGCTTATAATCTGGTTCTTCTACAAGATTATATTCGTTATTAGAATCACCCGAACCGTCATCCTGCTGCATTTTTATCTTGTAGGAACGGTTTTCTAACAGTGCGGTATATTGTTGTTTTTTAGTCTCATCATCAAGTTCAGATAAGTCCTTATATGTATTACCATCTCTGACTTGCAAAGAAGCAGTAAGATTATATATTATTTCTTCCGGATTAGGATGTGCCGCCTTGATTTGCTCATAGTTACATACAGTAATGTCATACTGCCAAGAAGAAAGACGCTGTGTATTGCTGATTGTAGACGTTTTAAGAGAATTCGATGAAAACAAAACACCAACAGGAGCCTGCGTTGAAAGTACGTGTTTTACTGAGTTTACACCTGTATATGCACCTAATACAGCCAGTCCAACTGCAACTGAAATTGCAAGTATAAGCCATATTGTTGTCCAGTACTTAGCTAATTTTCGCAGAATTGTTTTCATTTTTTCACCCCTGTAATTTTTCCTCTTATCGTATTGTACGGTTTGCAGTAATGTAGATTATATCTGTTTCCTTATTATTTTTATTATTATTCCATTGACTGAATCCAGTAACATCTTCACCTTCAAAGCCAAGTTCAAGAATATAAAAATCATGATTTGGATCAATTGTTTGCAGTTCTTTTACTTGCTCATATTTCGGAACAGCATATATCTCAGGAGAATCAGTATCACTATATACGAGATTATAATATTTATCATCTTTTTTACCAAGCGTTCTGCCATAATTTGGTATATTATCAGTATCTGCATTAGGAGAAGTCAATTCAAGTTTTTCTCCTACACTTTTATAATATATTGTTTGAGGATTGGCATCGTGAGTGGTATAAGGTACAGCACCGGTGTCACTTGCGGTGCCTTCTTCTGCTCTGTATAGACTATATGTGAATGGAATATTTGTTGTGTGAGCAATCTGAATATCATATAATGTTTTGTTGCTTCCGGTTATTACACAGAATACATAACGCTTTGGAGAATCATCAGTTATTTCCTCAATATTTATATCATTCAAATCAAAATATTCAATTGATTCTGCGTTGCCTGCACAAATATCCAGATTTTTAGGTTCCTGAATCTTTGTCATAGTTTCCGCTTTATTTGAAGAAAGAGCAAACCAGGCGTAAACAGGAATTTCAATAAGAAACACTATTGATACTACAGATGCAAGAATTGCCTGGATTTTTTGCATCTTATTCAAATTTTGAAACATGTCTTTTATGCGATTCATGTCTGCACCTTCTTTAGGAAATTGTCATTTTCAGCCGCAGATAACGCACACGAACTCCAATAATATTATCTGCCTGATCATATTTGCCACCGTAAAGAGCATAGTTGTTTTTTATCATATCAGCATTCAATGGCGAATTTTCGTCAACTGTGATTCCTCTCATAAAGTACTGCGGATATGAAACAATAAATTTTTCCAAAGTATTGATGTCATTATTGCTGCAAATCAAATCTGTGGATTCATCAGCTTTTATCATATTACTCAATGTCAGCGGCCATATCCAATATATATCAACCTGAGTTGCTTTATCTATTCCGCTGAATTTCTTTGTCATAACCCGCTTCATATCTTCAGAGGTCTGAATCAGATTGGAGTATTTGCCGGTATTCTTATCATAATTTTCAAACAATAGAATATGTCCGTTTAGATAGTTGATTACATCTGCATCGTCAGTTTCATTCAATGGTATCATATTAACTTTATTATCATCAGTCAATTCAGAATTATATCCTATCAGTTCAAATGAAAAGTTTAGTGAAATTTCACTGTCAACACTTGGTATGATATTAAATGATACGTATCCACTGCACCCCGGATAGATTCCGTCATATTCTGTTTGTGTATAGTTACCAAAATTCTGCTCCATACCATTATCATTTGCAGGTTTCATTGTCCATATAACCGAATCAGAATCAATTACCTTGGAATGAAAACCATCATAGTACAACCCATTGGAATCGCCAATCATTTGAAGCGTGTAATTTGTACCCTGAGCTTCCATCTCTATCCCATTCCCGCTGACTTCTCTATTCATAGTAAACCACGCAATCGACTGGAAAGCGATAATTGCTGCTATGAATACACCCATAACTACCAGTTTCATAAGAGCGTTCTTGCGAATAACTTTCTCAATAACCTCAGCCGAGGCAGTATTGTTTTTCTTGTGCTGGTCTGATTTCATTCCGATTCACCTCCGTGGCAATCAAAATACACCCTTTGTATACATCTATATATCTGTTTTTTATAGCACAAGGTATTATCTTTACTTTTATCTGAAATATATTCCGGCGTACCGCATTGTTTTCCTAATATATATATTATACAACAAAATTATCGGAAAATCAAGTAAAACAGACATTTTTTTCATCGCCACGTTTTACAAAATATGATTTTTATGATATAATATAAATGGAAAGACATTATAAACGGCACTTTTTGATATTAGATTTAAAAATATAAAATTCGTTAATTTCAGTTCAGTTTTCCGAACCCTAATCCTTTTTTGTTATGCTATAATAGAAACATAATGTAAAGGCTGAAAATCAATTTGGAGGGTGCTTATGACGGATATCAAAAAAAGAATTGTAAACAAGGGCAAGAAGTTCTATGCAGAAGTACTCAAAAGGAGAAATGTATCGGACAAACTTCCGGAATTTAAGAAAATGAGAACAGGAACTGAAATTTTTATTATTGAAAAGGAGAAACGAATTACTGTTTATGATGATTACTCAATGTATCCAGAAAGCTCAGCGAAAAGCTGGAAAGTACAGATTTACAACATTGAGGACGGACATTTCTATGACAGAATTACAATGTGCGGTGGAAAGTATCCAACAAGAGAAAGAGCCATTGCTGAGGTGGAACGATTCAAAAGTCGTGCAGAAACGTTGATATTCTATGTATTTCCTGTAGGCTTTACATATGATATGGGAAAGTTTATCTGGTCGGAGAAAGAAGAATATGATTATGATAATCCTGTATACGCAACAGAGCAGGAGCAAATTGAGGAGGCTGAAAAAAGAATCTATTATATTACCGGAAGAACGGATATTGATGTTGCTGATTTTAAAAACCGCATCAAAGACAGCTGTTCACTTAAAGCACTTCAAAGTTTTTACAATGCCCAGAAAAGTGAACCAGTATGTGATTATCCATTCTGGATTGTTAATGATTTTCAATCAAATAAATCTATACTGTATGTCAGTGCAAATAAGTCCAAGTGGTATGCTGAACGCTGTGGTATTGATTTTAAATCCAGAAAAGGCTATATTGCAGCATATGTGTATAATTCTTCTTGTCCGGAACTTAGTGAATACGGAAAAATCGGATATCAATATCGATACAGAAGCATAATGCGAACCGCATAGCGAAACACAAGAAAAGAAAGGAGAATCCTATGATTGAAAACACGAAAATCGGTGATGTTGGTAATGATAAAAAGCATAACACTGTCATTATTGAACGATGCCTGAAGTTGCTTGAATACTTCAGGCACAATACAGATGCTGAACATAAAATCACGCAGATTGAAATGCGTGAAGATGAAATCGGCGAATATATGGGTAACAAATCTTCTTTTAATAAAATGATGAAGAACATGGTGATTGCTCTGAACTTTGATGATGGATTACTGAAGCCACAATCTGAGCAGAGATTACTGTTCCGTGATTTTCCTATGATGTATAATGAATTTGAAGAACTTGTTGATATAAAAACTGTTCCGATAAAATACATTTACTATAATCACGAGTTTTCACAATCAGAAGTACATGATATTATTATGGCTTTACGGACATCAGGATTCATTGATGTGAAAAATGCTGAAAAACTCATTGATAAAATCAAATCGGAACTTGCATCGAAATATTTCTCCGACTGCTTTGCGAAAATATACAACATTGAGCATACTGTTTCTGATAATCTGATTGGCAATCTTTCTGCAATCAATGATGCACTGATTAATCATAACAGATTAACATTTAGCATGAATTATTATAATGACAAAAAGCAGCTGATTCCGTATGGCAAAAGGCTTACTATCAGTCCTGATTTTATTATGGTTAACAATGGAAAATATTATGTTGTTGGCTGCTTTGAAAATAAAAACGATGAAATAAAAAATCTGGCTATTATCAGAATTGATTTGATGTCCGATATCTGTATTCTGAAAATCAGGGCAACTTCAATGTATGATATACCATCATTACGACAGATATCCAAAGATAAATTCCGAAACTGTCATCTGAATATGTCCTATGATGATTATTTAATTGTGGAGATGAAAATCAGAAAAACGCCAAAAACGAATAATGAGGTCAATTACACATTTATTCATGACAGTTTCGGCGATGATTACAAAATTTTAAATAAAGAAACTGACGGCGATGTCGTCATGGTTCACTGCAGTAAGTACGGTATTGTCAACTGGGCTTTGCAGTATGGGGATTTTGTGGAGGTAATCCACCCTAATTCTGTGGTTGAAGAAATTAAAAAGAAGATTGAAACGCTGAAAGGCAAGTATTTTAAGGAGTAAGATTTTAATGAATATGCATGATTTTTTAGAACTGGAACATCCGGAGAAGTATGATTTCACTGATATATACCCTAAGAGTGAATACGTAAAGAAACGCGGAGTAGATAAGTATCTTACATACAAGTTGTCGAATAGTGAATTTAAAAAATGGAGTGACGAATTTTGTCACGGTAGAAAAGTAAGAGAGTTATTAATAAAGAGCGATATATTTAAATATGTTGGCAAAGATCCAGACCATGATTGTCCGCTTCTAAAAGGAATTTACAAACAACTTTGGAATAAAGAATACCTACCTAATTGTAGTGATGCAATGAATTCAGTACAGACCATATGGAATATTTATATTGGAAAAGTTGGTGGAGTTGAAGAAAAACTTAAAGAAGTGTCTGAAAGGCAAAAGCCGACGTTAAGGTTTATCGTTGATCGCTTGTGTGAAAAGGAAAACGATACAATTAAAATTCCTTTTAAACTTGAGCTGAAATATATAGGTAATGCTGAAAAACTTATGAAGGTTTATCATACGATTGGAAATTATATGCCTGTTCCTGAAGGAGTAAATACATGGAAATCCAATATGTTTAATGACTGCTTTGACTTATTTTTGGTTTATATTTACAATTACTACAATGCTAAGGAAATTTTAAATAGAGGAGTGTATTATTATATTCCATTAAAAGAAACCGTATTAGAAGCGATTGACAAATGGCTTCTAAGCTATGGAAGTTGGGATACATTTGTTGAAACGAATTTCCTTTCCTCTTTTGTAGAAAAATCAAAGTATCAGGGTGTGAAGTATGGTTCTCCAAAAGAACTGTGGAAAGGTCATTTCGGTGGTGCAGTATTGCCCGATACTCCTAATAAGTGTAATGAATACTTTAAAAATGCTTCCAAATGGATAGGGAAACGTGGAAAGCTTATGGTTGAAGCAATGCGCAAAAGAATTCGTGAAATGGAGGAAACAATATGAAAATCTTTGCTATGTCTGATATTCATGGTTCTCCTGTCGAATTTGAAGAAGCACTGGAGCTTATTGACCTTTCTGGAGATAATATGCTTATCTTGTGCGGTGACTATGTTCATGGCTATGACAGCTATTCCGTACTGGACAGAATTATCGCATTACAGGAAGAATACGGCAGTGATAAAGTTATCGCTCTGATGGGAAATCATGAAGAGATGATAATAAACGGTATGTGGTCGATAACAGAGCGTGAAGATATCGAAGGTGATGAAGTCCGTGAGGACAGATATATCAGCTGGATGTACAATCTTCCTCTTTATTATGCAACAGAAACACAGATTTTCTGTCATGCAGGCGTATGCGAGGAAGCAGGCGAAACATGGGAATGGAGTACGACCGATTATGAATACACCGAGCAGTTCCCTGCAAGAACCGGAAAGTTCTGTATGAATATTATAGCCGGTCATGTAGGTACGGATTCCATTGCGAATAATCCGTATTTTCATGATATTTATTATGATGGTGAAAGTCATTATTATATTGATGGAAATGTACATAAAAGTGGCGTGATTCCTGTGCTGATGTATGACAGTGATACAAAAAGGTATTATCAGATGAAGGAGAATGCTGCAATACCAATTCTACCTTATGATGAGGAATACTTGTGAGAATAAGCTCCAAGGAGGCATCTCTGAAAGCTCTCTATACAAACATTGAAAAAAATATTATTTTGTAGCATTACCGCAGGGCAACCGCACGAAAAAATCTATGATAATTTGTGAAAAAATGTCATAAATAGATGCTTATGATTAGTAATTTTGATAATATAGGTGTCATTTTATCATTTTTAGCAAGAAGACCCCCACCTTTTTAGGTGGAGGATGAATTGCCACGGTTTTTGAACGAGTAAATAAATAATGAATTGGTTATATATTTTGAAGATTTGAATACAATTATCATATTATTTGTCTCATGATATAATTTTTAGTAAGACAATTAATTAAAATATACAAGCTTTAATATTAAAATGTATTTTTAATCTGCTAATATTGTTTATCATTTTATATTTATTCAGATAGCAAAACTCAATATATTTTTTAAAATATCCATAAATATTTAACTCATTCAAAAACCCTGGATGAATTGCGTGCCAATATAGACAAACTAAAAATAATGTGATATAATATAAGCAGAAAATATATCAAAAGTCAGGGTGAGAAGTATTGAATAAAGCATATAAATTCAGAATATATCCGAATGAAGAACAGTGTACAATGTTTGCACAAACCTTTGGCTGTGTACGACTGGTGTATAACGTGAGTTCGATGTAGAAAATATAGAAAAAACCGCCGAAATCTGTTATAATGAGAATAACCACAAACTCAA
>CAMDZD010000027.1 GCA_945910815.1 uncultured Clostridia bacterium | reverse complement strand
GAGAGCATCTGCCTTACAAGCAGAGGGTCATAGGTTCGAGCCCTATTGTTCCCATCATCAAATGGCCCGGTAGCTCAGTTGGTTAGAGCGCCGCCCTGTCACGGCGGAGGTCGTGAGTTCGAGCCTCATCCGGGTCGCTTTTATAATGCGGATTTAGCTCATCTGGTAGAGCGCCACCTTGCCAAGGTGGAGGTAGCGAGTTCGAGCCTCGTAATCCGCTCCAATGGCGCTATAGCCAAGTGGTAAGGCGTGGGTCTGCAACACCCTGATCCCCAGTTCAAATCTGGGTGGCGCCTCTATAAGAGAGTTAAAATCTATAGGTTCTGACCTATGGATTTTTTCTTTATGTATAAAATCATCTGAATCTGTGCATAAATTTTTTAAAGGGATTTTTTATTCTTATTGAATCTATATAATTATAGATTTTTTCCGTATCGCATTTAGATGCAGGAAACTTTCTGATTTCTTTTTCAAGGTCTTTCAGATATATTCCAACAGGCGATTTAAGCTCTATGTCATCGGCAGTAAACACAACTATCGAATAAACAGGAACATTATTGAAATTTCCCTTTCGGAGATGATATTCAAGATTTTTCACATGAGTTTTATTCTGATACTGCGGATTGTAGAATTTATATGTTTTCTTGCCGATTTTATGCGTAAGCTGTTCACCCCTTCCGCTGACAGTTCCGGAAATTCCCTTTGTTTCGACAGCACACACTCCGAAATTTCCTATAAGTATGTGGTCAATTTCGGAAGTCTTATCGTACAGCTGAAGATATACATTATTCATAATTTTATATTTCTTTTTTTGTGCAACTTTTTTTAGACACTCATAAGTTTTACGTTCAGCATTTCTACCCTTTTTCTTATTGTCACTGAAATAATCGGTAAAGAAAAGGACGAGCAAAAGCAATATTATCATACTTAAAACTATCAGGAATTTTTCCATAATTTTTCTCACTTCCTCCGGAATATATTTTTAAAGCCTGTCAATAATACTTTCAGGACATCGTTTCCGCACAAGGAAAGAATGTCAGCAAAGCCACTGAAAAAGAGGTGTTTCTCCATGTGGGACAGACTCGCTTTAATTCTGCTTATCATAGGCGGATTAAACTGGGGATTAGTCGGAATTTTCGGATTTGACCTTGTGGCATGGCTTTTCGGCGGTGCAGGAACTGTTCTCAGCAGAACCGTATATATACTTGTAGCGATTTCAGCGGTATGGTGTATATCGTTCCTGTTCAGGGAACAGCGTCACACATCAATTTCGATGACAGACTGATTTTATTTAAGATAACCGCATTTTTTAATATGATGCCGTAAAAATGCGGTTTACAAAACAACAAAAGGGAGGTCAAAGCCTCCCTTTTTTATGGGTTTAATATATTAGTCGCTTACATAAGGAAGCAATGCGATATATCTTGCTCTCTTGATAGCAGCAGTAAGTTCACGCTGATGATATGCACATGTACCTGTAACACGTCTTGGCAGAATCTTAGCTCTGTCAGTCATGCACTTTCTGAGTTTAGCGAGGTCTTTGTAATCAATCTTCTCTACTCTGTCAGCACAGAACATGCAAACCTTCTTGCGGGGTCTCTTAGCTGCACGGGGATTTCTCTCCTTTTCCATGACTTACATCTCCTTTTCTAAAAATATAAAGCCTGATAGTTTCTCATTCAGAACGGCAAATCATTTTCGCCGAGTACTTCTTCAAAATCGTTGAGATTGCCTGCTGACATACTGTTATTGCCTGCGGGAGCAGAATTGTTATTCTGAACAGGTGCATTATTCTGCGGAGCTGAATAGTTACCGCCACCGTTTGACGGAGCAGTATATGATGAACCGCCATTAGCCATAGAGGCGGTTTTTGTTTCGCCAAAGGAAACATTATCTGCAACAACATTATATGAATAATGCTTTACACCATTGTTATCAGTATAATCATCATTTCTGAGACTTCCTTCAACAATAATCATTTTTCCCTTTGAGAAATACTTTGAAACAAATTCTGCGGTCTGTCTCCATGCAACGCATCTTATAAAATCAGCCTGTCTTTCACCAGTAGTTTTATCGGCAAATTTTCTGTCAACAGCTACTGTGAAACGGCAGTAAGCAGTACCGCTCTGTGTCTGACTGAAATTAGGGTCAGCAGTAAGTCTGCCCATTAAAATAACCTTATTAATCATTTTAACAACCTCTCTGACATTAGGAAATTAAAGAACTGTGATGAGAGAACGAAGTACGCCGTCACTGATGTTAAGACGTCTTGAAAGCTCTGCCGGGAAATCCGGTTTTGAAGTAAAGCTGTAAATTACATAATAGCCTTCAGTTTCGTCATTGATAGGGTATGCGAGCTTACGCTTGCCCCACTCCTCATTGACTTCAACGGCTTCAGCATGTCTTTCGATAACGCCCTTGAATTTTTCAGTAAGTTCCTTAACAGCTTCTTCACCATTAGCGAGACTGTAAACAACCATAGCTTCATATTTAGCAGATACCTTAGCCATTAAAAACACCTCCTTCCGGAATATGTCCGCCACTCACAACGGACAAGGATACTTTTAATACTATACACTATTTAATAAAATTTGTCAAGGGTTTTTCAATATTTTTAAAAAATAAAATTTATATATCCCATAATCTTATTCTTGACAAAATTCCGCTTGTATGGTATATTTTTTATGTAAGCATAACCGCTGTTGGCTTTCGGACAGCGGTTTTTGATATTATTTCAAGAGGTGATTTTTAAAATGAAAAAAATCAGAATAAATACAAGCTCACCCTATGACGTTCTTATTGAAAGAGGTATGCTTGAAAACTGCGGAAAATATATTGCAGATACTGTTAAATCACGAACCGCTGTTATAATCACTGACGATAAAGTCAACAGTCTTTACGGAGATACTGTAAAAAAATCAATGGAGGAAAACGGATTTAAAGCTGATATATTTGAGTTCCCTAACGGCGAAAAATCCAAAAATTCGGATACGCTCAATAAAATATATGATTTTCTCTGCGAAAAGAATATAACCCGCTCGGATATACTTGTTGCTCTGGGTGGAGGAGTTGTCGGAGATATTACGGGATTTGCTTCCGCAACATTCCTGAGGGGAATTGATTTCATACAGATTCCCACAACGCTCCTTGCACAGATTGATTCATCAGTAGGCGGAAAAACTGCAATTGACTTAAAAGGCGGTAAAAATCTTGTAGGAGCTTTCAAACAGCCTAAACTCGTCATATGCGACAGCAACACTCTCAAAACTCTTACACCGGAATTTCTTTCCGACGGAATGGCTGAAGCTATAAAATACGGAATGATTCGTGACAAGAATCTTTTTGATTCAATAGCAAGTCACAATCTCGGAAATATTGATGAAATTATGGACGATATGGTCTATACATGCATTGATATAAAAAGAGATGTTGTTGAACATGATGAATTTGATACCGGTGAACGTATGATTTTGAATTTTGGTCACACTCTCGGTCATGCTGTTGAGGGTTACTATAATTACAGCACTTATACTCACGGTTGCGGAGTAGCAGTCGGAATGGCTATGATTACAAAGAAATTCTGTTCGGAAGAAATATATAACAAGCTTATTAAATGCCTCGAAAACTATAAACTGCCTGTAAGCGTTCCCGTGTCAGCTGAAAAGCTTCTGCCTTTCTGTTCAAAGGACAAGAAAAGAAGTTCCGGAAATATCAGCTATATTGTATGCCGTGAAATAGGAAAAGCTGAAATAATCAAAACTTCCGTTGAAGATTTCAACGCTCTTATGGGGGAATAATTTAACTATGGATATAAAAATTCAGCCTTCAAGATTAGAGGGAACTGTAAAAATCCCCTCATCTAAAAGCTATTCTCACCGTATGCTTATATGTGCCGGACTTGCTGACGGGAAATCCGTTATCAGCGGAATAAGCTTTTCAAAGGATATTCATGCAACAATTTCCGCTATGACAGCTCTCGGTGCAGAATTTGAAATAAACGGCGATACGGTAACAGTTCAGGGAATTTCAACACCCTCTGAAAATGCCGTTATAAACTGCTGTGAAAGCGGTTCGACACTGCGTTTTATAATTCCGATAGCGTGTGCATTGGGTACATCATCGGAATTTCACGGAGAAGGCAGACTGCCCCAGAGACCTATTGACATATATATACGTGAGCTTTCCGGAAAAGGAATAACATTCGATTACAACAATACAATGCCATTTAATCTTTCGGGAAAGCTTTCTTCGGGGGAGTTTTACCTTGAGGGTGATGTATCATCACAGTTCGTAACAGGTCTTATGTTTGCACTTCCGATTCTTGACGGCGATTCAAAAATAATAATGAAATCACGTCTTGAATCAAAACCGTATGCTGATATGACAATTGCATGCCTTAAGCTTTTCGGAATAGATATATCTGAAACGGATTACGGATATTTTATAAAAGGCAATCAGAAATATATTCCGCATGACTGCACGGTTGAGGGAGACTATTCACAGGGAGCTTTTTTCTTTACCGCAAATGCTATCGGAAACAATATAAAGCTTGAAAATCTTGCTGAAAACAGCGTTCAGGGTGACAAAAAAATTCTTGAAATCATTGACGAAATGTGCTATAATGGGAAAAACGGCAGACTCGGACACTTTAAGGCGGACTGTTCAGACATTCCCGACCTTGTTCCTATTCTTGCCGTACTGGGTTCATTCGGTTCTGAAAGGTCAGAAATATTCAACGCAAAAAGACTTAAAATAAAGGAAAGCGACAGGCTTGTTGCAATATCAACAGTGCTTAATGCAATCGGTGGAAAGGTTACGGCTCTTGATGACGGTCTTATTATTGAACCTGTTGAGGAGTTCAAAGGCGGTGAAATTGACAGCTTCGGCGACCACAGAATTGTTATGTGCGGTGCAGTTGCATCAACACGTTCAAAGAATCCTGTAATCATCAGAGGTGCTGACGCAGTATCTAAATCATATCCCGATTTCTTCGGGGATTTCAAAAAACTGGGAGGAAATTTTAATGTCATCAATCTGGAATAACCGCATATCAGTATCGATATTCGGAGAATCTCATGGTCCTGCAATCGGAGTAATTATAGATAATCTTCCGCCGGGAGAATATATCGATTCGGAAGAACTTGCAAGATTTATGGCAAGGAGAGCTCCGAAAAAGGACGGCACTACCACTTCAAGAAGTGAAAAGGATATGCCACAGATTATATCGGGAATGCTCCACGAAAGAACCACAGGCACTCCCCTTTGTGCATTTATACAGAATACAGATACACATTCCGGAGACTATTCCAATATATCAAAGCTTGCCCGTCCCGGACATGCAGACTATACAGGTGCTTTGAGATACAAGGGATTTAATGATGTAAGAGGCGGAGGCCATTTTTCAGGCCGTCTCACTGCTCCGCTTTGCTTTGCAGGTGCAGTATGCGGTCAGATTCTCGAAAGACGTGGAATTTATACGGGAGGTCATATCCTTTCTGTACACAATATAAAGGATTCCGCTTTTGACTATGTAAAGGTTACACGTGAAGATATTCTGAAAGTACGCTATAAGGATTTTCCTGTAATAAACGACAAAAAAGGAAACCTTATGAAAGCTGATATTCAGAAGGCAAGAATGGGCTGTGAATCACTCGGAGGCATTATTGAATGTGTATCCGTTAATGTTCCGGCAGGAATAGGCTCTCCTATTTTTGACGGTCTTGAAAATTCAATAGCACAGCTTATATTCGGTATTCCGGCTGTAAAAGGTCTTGAATTTGGTGCAGGCTTTGAAACTGCAAAAATGGTAGGCAGTCAGAATAACGATGATTTCTATGTTGACGAAAGAGGTCACGTTCTGACTAAAACAAACAATCATGGCGGTATCCTCGGCGGTATATCATCAGGTATGCCCATAACTTTAAGAGTTGCAATAAAGCCTACTCCCTCTATCGCAAAACCACAGGAAACTATCAACATGAAAGATATGTCAAATGAAATTCTTGAAATAAAGGGCAGACATGACCCCTGCATAGTTCCGAGAGCTGTTCCGTGCGTTGAATCCGCTGTTAATATTGCTCTGCTTTCGCATATGCTTGAATATCCGAATTTCTGATATATACGGTGAATTGCTATGCATGATGAGAATATTTTTAAAATGTCAAAAATAGCCAATACGGAAATTAAAGATACCGGAATGGCTAATATCCTTATATGCTATCTTCTCCACAAAATCAACAGACCAGTTGAATTTGAACAGCTTTACGAAATCACTGTCGGAAATGAAATAATAAGCTACTTCTTCTATCAGGAATCTATCGACTATATGCTCCGGAATAATATGATTAAAATTGTAAAAAATGATAATCTGAAAGACTGTTATATAAATGACGAAAAAGGAACTCTGTGTGCCACGGAGCTTAAACGTTATGTCCCTAAATCATACAGGGATAAAATTATTCTCTCTGCACTGAAATATTTCGCCAGACTGAAAAAAGAACAGGAAATTATTATTGAATATATAAAAATCAAGACAGGCGGATATTATACTCACATACGCTGTCTCGATATTCTCAACGATTTAATGGATATAAAGCTTTATGCTCCGGACTATTCACAGGCAAAGCTGATTGGTGAAAAAATTATGCTTAACCCTGCCGGATTCTATGGCAAGGTTATCGCTCTCGCACTGTCAAACAAAGAGGAAGAATATGACCTCTCTGACATATGAAAAAAATATCCGGCATTTATCTGCCGGATATTTTAAACTATTTAAGATATTTATGTTCAAAATAAGGCAATGCACATCTGAATACTTTTCCGTTGAGATATGATAAAAATGAATTTTCATCAAAATTAAATTCAACGGAATACGCACAGAGAGTCTGTATAAAGCACTTGTATTTTTTGTTGATTTCGGGTATTCCGTATTTTCCGTCACCAAGAATAGGAGAACCGATATGTGCAAGATGAGCTCTTATCTGATGAGTTCTCCCCGTTATAAGCTCAATTTCCGCAAGAGTAAGCTCAGGATACTGCTTTATTACACGGTATTTCGTAACTATTTTCTTGTATCCCTCAAGGATTTCATCACTTATTTTCACTATATTTCCGTTAGGCATTTTTTTATGATATGCAACAAGAGTTCCCATAGGAGACGGCAAAGGCTTTACGGTTATACAGTGATATTTTTTTGTAACCTGATTTTCTCTTATAGCTTTGTTAAGTTCCTTGAGTGATTTAAAATTCTTTGCACATATAACAATTCCGCATGTATTTTTATCAAGACGGTTGCAGAGTGCAGGTGAAAATGTATTTTCATTGTAAGGGGAATAGATATTTTTCTTATAGAGATAGCATAGTATTCTGTTTATCATATTGTCATGATTGTTTGTGTCATCTGAATGTACTGAAATCCCCGTAGGCTTATCAGCTATAATTATATTGTCATCTTCATAGATTATATCTATACTGTAATCAGCTTCAAGAAATGATAAATTCACATCACGTTTAATAAATTCGTCTTTTACATAGATTTTTACATTGTCACCCACTTTAAGCATTACTGATATATCACATGGCTTTCCGTTAAGCTTTATATCCTTTTTTCTGAAAAGCTTGAACATCATACTTTTAGGAAGTTCCGGCAGAGCCTTGGAAATAAATTTATCTATTCTCTGACCGCTGTCGTTGGATTCTATAATAAATTCTTTCAAAAAATCAGCTCCCATAATATTTATATTTATTATTATACCACATATAAAATAATAGTCAAACCAAAAAAATAACTCCGGCAATATGCACAGATATATTTGTAATATGTTGTATAATATCACGAAAAGAATATAAATTCCTTGACTTTTCATTTTAACAGAGGATATAATTAAAAATAGGGTTTATTGAAAATAAACTTTCTGTTTTAAATTTAAAAATTCTTATTATTTAAGGAGGCTGATTCCAGTGAATACCAAAAAAATTATATCGCTTATATCATGTATGACCGTTATAGTATCGGGATTAATGGGCAGAAGCAATATTTCATTTGCCGAAAATTCCGCTGATTACATAAATACAACGACAGCCGTTGTTGCAGAAAATACCACCGAAACAGCTACAACATCAAATGATACTATTGATGTTTTTTCAGTTTATGACGCTCATCAGAAATATATCGAGGCTTCAAAGCCGGATACCAATGAATTTGTTTTCAGAAACGGTATTGACGTTTCAACATTCCAGCATGATATTGACTGGAACACAGTAAAAAATTCAGGTGTGGACTTCGCAATAATAAGAGCAGGCTACGGCAGGGAATTATATCAGGTTGATGCAAGATTCCACGAAAATATGCAGAAAGCAAAAGATGCCGGAATAGACTGCGGAGCTTACTGGTACAGCTACGCTACTACTCCCGAACAGGCTGTGCTTGAGGCTGAAACATGCTATCAGATTATTAAAGACTATCAGTTTGAATATCCGATAGTTTTTGATATTGAGGACGAATCACAGAAACATTTAAGCACAGCTACTATTTCAGCAATTATAGAATCCTTCTGTTCAACTCTTGAAGAAAAAGGATATTATGTTTCACTTTACAGCTATGCAAGTTTTCTGAACTCCAGCGTTTATCAGTCAACGCTTCAAAAATATGACGTATGGGTTGCACACTACAATGTTTCAGCTCCGTCATATAACGGAAATTATGGTATGTGGCAGTATACAAGCAGTGGTACAGTTTCGGGAATAGAAGGCAATGTTGACCTTGACTATTCATATAAAAATTATCCTTATCTTATGGAAAAATACCACCTTAACGGATTCTAAAAAACTTTTTTCGGGGCATATCAGATTTTTTCCGGTATGCCCCGAATTATATAAGATTGATAAACAAGGAGAAAAAAATAAAATGGTTCATTTTTTTACAGGCGGTGCGGGCGGAGGAAAATCCTATGCACTTATACAGAAAATCAAGGAGCTTGCTGACGGCAATAATAAAATATGCGTTATAGTTCCGGAACAGTATTCATATGAATCAGAAAAAATTCTTTATAAATCACTTGGAGCTTCAAAATTCAACAGTATAGATAAATTTTCATTTAAAACGCTCTCGCAGGATATTATAAAAAAATACGGCGATTCAAGAATAAAAAGCGAATACGCCGGCGAAAACAAAAAAACTATAATGATAAATCTTGCTATGAATACAGTCTATGCAGGTATGCCCGAAAATGCAGGATTTTATAAAAAGCAGTACAGGAAAAACGGCTTTGCGGAAACCGTATCCGATTTCATAACGGAAATAAAACAAGCCGGTATGACTGCCGAAATGCTTGATATGACCAAGCAAAAATTTACCGGAAGACTTCATGAAAAAATGGAAGATATTTCCGCAATATACAGGGAATATGAAAGACTTATGACGGAATACGGATTTAAAGACAGTCTGAATGATATTACAGAATCCGCACACACTGCCACCGTACAAAGATATTTTTCTGGTAAAACTGTATTTATTGATGAATTTGATGACTTTACCGGCGACCAGTATCAGATGATTAAAGCAATTATTGCCGATGCAAAAGATGTATATATCGGGCTTAATACTGAAAATACAAACGCTCCCGAATATACTCTGTTTGATACAGTAAACAGAACATATAGAAATATTGTAAATCTATGCACAAAATACGATAAAACTGTTTATGATTCCGGAAAGAGATTTTCCGAAAACAAAGACCTCCTTTTTCTGAATAAAAATATATTCCGGAACAGTAAAGACAAATATAATTCCGGAACTGAAAATATAAACATATTCGAGGCAAGGGACTTTTACAGCGAAACAGAATATATATGTGCCAAAATAAAGCATATTGTATATGAAAATCCGTCTATAAGATATAATGATATTGCAGTTATATCAAACGATATAAAAAATTATGCTCCCATAATAGAAAACGCATGCCGAAGATATGAAATTCCATGCTTTATAAGTCTTGAAAAAGATGTTATGCATACCGTTACTATGATATATATATCATCGCTCCTTGATATTATCTCATCGGATTCATACAATACTGAAAGTATTCTGAAATATCTTAAAACAGGACTTTCCGGCATCGAAATTGTTGAAATATCAAAGCTCGAAAATTTCTGCTACAAGTGGAATATAAAAGGTAAAAAATGGCTTAACCCTTTTATTCCCGACGACGGAAATCCGGAAACCGACGAATTTCTTGAATGTGAAAAAATAAGAAAACAGGTAATTGAACCCCTCGAAAAGCTTAAAAACTCCGTTTCCGATGATGTTACTGCTGAAGTTATATGCTTTAATATATATAAGTTCATCACCGAAACAAAGGCTGACCGGAAAATCAAGGAAATAATAGATATTTACAACAGCAGAAATGAAACATATCTCGCCAATGAACAGCGTAAAATATGGGAATTTCTTACTGATATTCTTGATGATTTAAGTTCAACGCTTTATGGCAGAGTAATCCCGTTAAAACAATTCAGCATGCTTTTCAGACAGCTTTTAAGTCAGGCAAGATATTCAGTACCGCCAAAAACTCTTGACGGAGTAATAGTGGCTCCTGTTGCAACTGCAAGATTAAGCTCTCCGAAAATTGTTTTCATTCTCGGAGCTAATGAAGGATTATTTCCTATACTTCCATCAAGCGACAGGCTTTTTTCAAATGATGAACGTGAAAAGCTTTCTTCTGCGGGATTCAATAAAAACAAATCGGCAGTAAACTTTATTTCAACCGCAAGACTTACGGCATACAAGGCACTTTCTTTCGCATCGCATAAGCTTTATATTTCCTATTCGCTTACAAATCTTGACGGTGAAAGCATTTACCGTTCGCAAGTGATTGAAAGTATTGAAAAAATGTTCCCGTCAAGTCATAATCTTGTAAAGCACGAATCCGAAATAAAGGAAGATTTCTATGCAGTTACTCCGAAATCAGCATATTATCACCTTATGCAGAATAAGAAAAATTCAAGTTCCGAAATAAAGGCTGTTCAGACTGTTCTCGAGGAAAATCCCGAATACAGCAAAAAAATAGACTATGTATACAATATCAGTCCGCAAGGTCTGAATTATCAGCTTTCGGATAAAAATGTTCTCTTAAAGCTTGCCGATTTCAATAATTTTTACCTCTCACAGACAAAGCTTGAAACTTATAATAACTGTCATTTCAGATATTTCTGCAAATACTGTCTTAATCTTAAAGAACGTCAGAAAATAGAAATGAATGTTATGAACTGGGGTATACTCCGTCATAACTGTTTTTGTGCATTGCTTTCCGAAAAAAATCCTCTGTTCACTGATATGTCAGAAGAGCAAATCAGAAAAATCATAGCTGATGAATGTCAGAAATATAAAGAACAGACTTTCAGAAATAATTTCAAGGAAGATTCAAGAGCCTTGTTTATATTCGATAAAATTATTGAACAGATTTTCATTGTTGCACTTCACTTTCAGGAGGAACTTAAAAATACTGCTTTCATTCCGTCCGCACTTGAGGCGAACCTCATAGACGACAAGAGCCTTGCTCCGCTCGTTCTGAAAGACAGCAAGGGAAAAATTATCTTCACGGGAACTGTTGATAGAATAGACACATACGAGGCTGAAAACGGAAATAAATATATCCGTATAATTGATTATAAATCTTCTGAAAAAACTATTGAAAAGCTGTTTATCGATAACGGAATAAATATGCAGATGCTTTTGTATATGCTTGCTGTAACTCAGAACGGAAAGTTTAAAGACTATATACCTGCCGGAATGTTTTATGCTATGCTTACAGTGGATTATCCCGGTGCTACTCTGCGAGCAAAAGCAAAACCGTTGAATATAAGCTCAAAGCTTAAATTCAATGGAATTGCAAGAAATGATTCCGAAATTATTGACGCTATGGATAAAAGCAATAAAAAAATATACGTTCACACCTCTCCTTACAAAAAGGATTCTTCTCCGCCTGTACTTCCATTCAGTGAAGAACAGATTGACAAGCTCCTTGAATTTTCAAAGGACAAGATTAAAGAAATGAGGGATTCCCTTTATAACGGCGATATAGCCGTTGACCCTCTTATAAATGAAAGCAGAAATTTAAATGCATGCAAATACTGCGAATTTTCCGATGTGTGCGGTAATAATCCCGTATTCAGAAGTCATGACGGCGAAAATACCCTGACTTCAGATAAAATTGAAGAAATTTTCGGAATACAGAATGATAAAAACAAAAAGGAGTAATTAAAAATGCCTTGGACATCTCAGCAACAGGACGCTATAAATTCTACCGGCCGTTCTGTAATCGTATCAGCATCAGCAGGAAGCGGAAAAACTGCCGTACTTGTCGAAAGGGTTATAAATCAGATTATAAATGAGGAAAATCATATACCGGCTGATAAAATAATAATCGTTACTTTTACAAATAATGCTTCCGCTGAACTGCGTCAGAGATTAAATTTCCGTCTTCAGGAGGAAATAACAAAAAGTTCCGACAGCCGTTTTCTTCTTCAGCAATATACTCTCTTTCAGAATGCAAAAATTTCTACAATAGATTCATTCTGCTTTGACATTATCCGCAACAATGCTGAAAAACTTGATATAACTTCCGGCTTTACCGTTCTTGAAGGTACTAAAGAAGAAGTAATGAAAAATCAGGCTGTCGATGATACTCTTGAACTCTGGAGCAAATCAAAGCCCGAAAAATACAGTATACTTTATGACAGATTCTGTCTTAAAGATGACTCCGGAATTAAAAACGTTATAAAGGAATTTGACAAATTCCTTGAATCAATTCCAAACAGAGAAGTATGGCTTGAAAATACTGAAAAGGAACTCAGGAAAACTGATTTCAGAGATTCAATATATTACAGACTTCTTTCAGAATATTCAGAAACTGAACTTGATTCCGCACTTGAATTTGCTGTTCAGAACAGAAAACTTATACAGACTGAATTAAAATTCAGCCTTAATGCAAAGGCTCTGACTGACATAACAAATCAGTGCGAAGATGATATTAATATAATCAATGTATGCAAAAAATCACTTGAAAACGGCTTTATTCCCGAAGTATCATTCAAAACGCTTGTAAGAGGAATCAAAGCCGTATGTCCCGAATACGATAAAAACCGTTCAGAATATAAGGATATAATAAAAACCTTTACAGAAAATATATCCTGTATGAAAGATGATTTAAAGGACAATGCAGAAGTTTTTTCTGTACTTCATGAAATACTTCTTGACTTTTACAGTATACTCTGGGAGGCAAAATGTCAGAAAAATTCCATTTCTTTTGATGACGGTGAAAAGATTGTTATAAATATGCTCTCCGATACCGACGAAAACGGAAATATTATTCAGTCACAGCTTGCAAGGGAACTTTCTGAAAAATATGAAATTATTATGATTGACGAATATCAGGACTCTAACGACAAGCAGGACAGAATTTTTAAACTCCTTTCAAAAAATTACATGCCGGAAAGCAATTCATATGGAAACAATGTCTTTCTTGTAGGAGATATAAAACAGTCAATATACCGTTTCAGACTTGCAAATCCCGATAACTTTATAAATACGCTCCGTTCGTCAGTACCCTATAAAAAGGATTCAGATGAAAACAATGTTTCAGTAGTTCTCAATAAGAATTTCAGAAGTTCTCCCGAAGTCATAGACTATGTAAACTATGTATTTTCAAATATAATGTCAAAGCAGTGCGGAGATACTGATTATACTGATGACGAAAAATTATATTTCGGTGCGGAAAGTGAATATCCCTCCCCCGACCCCGAACGCAAAACCGAAATTATAATTATAAAAGAAGATACGGAAATTCCAGAAGATACGGAAAATGAAAATATACTGAAAAGCGATGAGGTTACTGCCGAATCTGAATGTATTGCCGAAAAAATTGCATCTATGATTAAAAACGGATATGAAGTAAATATTGCTGACGGCAAAAAAAGACCGTGCGAACCTAAGGATTTCTGTATTCTTACAAGAAAGATAAAAACTTCTTCCGCCTTTATCGAATCACTCAAAAGGCGTGGAATATATGCAAGAGGCGAAGAACAGACCGGCTATTTAAAATCAAGGGAAATTGCAATTCTTCTTGATATTCTGAAAATAATTGATAACCCTCTTAATGACATTTCTGCTATTGCCGTTATGATGTCGCCTATGTTTATGTTCACATCTCAGGAAATAGCCGAGATAAGAATTTCTGATAAAAATACATCTGTTTATCTTAATGTTCAGAATATATGTGAAAATCAATACAGCGTTCCTGATGAACTTAAAGAAAAATGTATAAGATTCAGAGATACTATCCGCAACTTCCGCACATATTCAGTTATACACAGCCTTGAGGAACTTATTGAGGAAATCTATGATTCAACGGATTTTCTCTCCATTATGCAACAGTTCGTTGACGGTGAAAGAAAAAAAGCCAATCTGCGTATGATTATACAGTATGCAAAAGGCTATGAAGAAAATGCAAATCTCGAAACAGGCGGAAATCTTTCGGGATTCCTCCGCTATATCGAAAATATTCAGTCAGGTGACTATGACCTTCCACAAGGAAAAATAAGTGCCGTATCTGAAAATTTTGTTGCAATAAAGACAATTCACAAATCAAAGGGTCTTGAATATCCGTTTATATTCCTTGTGAGAACTGATATACATTTCATTTCTGACAACAAAAAAACTGTTATATGCAGTCCCGAAAATGCAGTAGGCTTTAAACTGAATTATCCCGAAACTATGACGAAAATCAAAACAGTTCCCTTTGATATTCTTTTCCGCTCCTCCGAAAAAAATAAAGTCAGCGAGGAACTCCGCCTTCTGTACGTTGCACTTACAAGAGCAAAGCAAAAGCTTTTTATATCTCTGCCGGTAAATGAAAAATACAAAAATACTCTGAAAAAACTTTCCGAAGAACTTATGAAGAAAAATTTCAGCGTAAAGAATACTGCTCCGCTTGCCGAAAGTCTCGGGGAATGGATTTGGCTGACACTTTTTGTACATGAAAGATTTCCCGAAATTCAAAGCTTTCTTGAAACTGATTTTGAGGCAAAGGCTTTATTCAGTGATGACCTTTTCAATATATCCTTTTTCTCAGAATCCAATATTAAAAATTCTGCACCGAAATTTCAGAAAGACGTTATACCTGAAGTAAATCCCGAAACGCTTGAGAAATTACGCAGTATAATGAATTTCAGATATGACCTTTCACGTTCTGAAATTCCTTCAAAAATGACTGTAACACAGTTAATCTCCGATGAACCCGATACAGACGGAGCAACTCTGAAAGTACCTCAGTTTATGATTGAAAAAAATCAGCCTGCTACTGAAAGAGGCAATGCTGTACATAAATTTTTCCAGTTCTGCGACTTCTCTGCCGATTCAGACGATACAGAGAACGAAATTCAGAATATGATTGATAAAAATTACTTCACTGAAAGTGAAGCTGAACTTCTTCCCATAGAACTTATTAAAAAATTCTTTAATTCTCCCCTCTGTAAACGCATAAAATCCGCTGTCTCAATAGAACGTGAACGCAGTTTTCAGATTCAGGCTGATGAAATCAAATATAAAAATTCAGCAAAATCTGAATTTCTGAATTCAGACGGAATGATTATAGGAGTCATCGACCTGCTTATTCATGAACCAGATGGAATTGTTATTGTTGACTATAAGTCAAACAGAAATACTTCAGAATTTTATCTGAGGAAAAAATATTCTGCACAGCTTGAAATATATAAATCCGCTGTCGAAAAAATTTATAATAAACCTGTCAAAGAAGCTATTATATATTCCGTTGAGCTTGCAAAAACAATATCCATATAAAAAACGGGCGGATTTATCTCCGCCCGAATATTTTTTATAAAAATAAAAACGGCTGATTTTTTTCAATCAGCCGTTTTTAATAAGCGGACAGGGTGGGATTCGAACCCACGGTACGTTGCCGTATCACTGGTTTTCAAGACCAGCTCCTTAAACCACTCGGACACCTGTCCAAACTGCTTAATTATTATATCACAGAAAAATTAATATGTCAAGTGTCATAAATATAGAATATTCTCTTTTATTATTGTTTTTTTTGTAAAATATGACCTTTTAAGAATAATCTGTTCAAAAAAGCAGATAATACAAGAAATATATGAAAGGACTTGATTGTCAGTGAATGAAAATTGCAATTCTGGATTAATGGAAAAAATTAAACTTGTGAGAAAAGCTCAGGAAAAATTTTCGCAGTTCTCGCAGGAACAGGTTGACAAAATATTTAAGGCTGTTGCCACTGAAATGAATACACAAAGAATACATCTCGCAAAAATGGCTGTCGAAGAAACAGGAATGGGTGTGACTGAAGATAAAGTTATCAAAAATAACTATGCCTCCGAATATATCTATAATACCTACAAAAACACAAGGACATGTGGAATTATTGAAAACAATGAGGCTTTCGGAACTGTCCGCATTGCTGAACCTGTCGGAATAGTTTCGGCAGTAATTCCGACTACTAACCCGACTTCAACAACTATTTTCAAAATTCTGATTGCACTTAAAACAAGAAACGGTATTATCATATCCCCTCACCCCAGAGCTAAAAAATGTACTGTTGAAACTGCAAGAATTGCTCTTGAAAGTGCCGTAAAAGCCGGAGCTCCCGAAAATATAATTGCATGGATTGATGAACCCTCTGTTGAACTTACAAACACTCTTATGAAAGAATCGGATATAATACTTGCGACAGGAGGTTACGGAATGGTTAAATCCGCATATTCAAGCGGTAAGCCTGCACTTGGAGTAGGTTCGGGAAATACTCCCGCAATTATTGACAGTTCCGCCGATATAAAGCTTGCTGTAAATTCAATAATACATTCCAAAACTTTCGACAACGGAATGATTTGTGCCTCCGAACAGTCAGTTATAGTTGATTCTGAAATATATGATGATGTAAAGCGTGAATTTGCTTACAGAGGGTGCGTTATAATGGATTCCGGACAGATTAATAAAATCCGGAATATCATAATCAAAAATAACCGCCTTAATGCTGAAATAGTAGGTCAGACGGCTTTCCGTATTGCAGAAATGGCAGGCTTTGAAGTTCCGGAAAATACAAGGGTTCTGATTGCGGAAACAGATTCCTATGACATCTCCGAACCTCTTGCAGGCGAAAAGCTTTCCCCCATTCTTGCTATGTATAAATATAATGATTTTGATACTGCTCTTGAAATCGCCGACAGACTTATAAAAGACGGCGGATACGGTCACACTTCCGCAATATATATCAATGAAAAAACAGAATCCGAAAAGCTCCGCAGATTTGCCCATAAGATGAAAACTTGCCGTATTCTTGTAAACACTCCCGCATCACAGGGCGGAATCGGTGATTTATATAATTTTGACCTCACTCCCTCACTTACTCTCGGGTGCGGTAGCTGGGGCGGAAATTCAGTTTCAGAAAATATCGGTGTAAAACATCTTCTCAATATAAAAACCGTTGCCGAAAGAAGGGAAAATATGCTCTGGCTCAGAGTTCCGAAAAAAGTATACTTTAAAAAAGACTGTCTGAATACTGCTCTTGAAGAACTGAAAAACAAAAAAAAGCGTGTATTTATAGTTACAGATTCATTCCTGTATAAAAGCGGTATGACTAAGGCTGTAACGGATAAGCTTGGCGAAATGGGAATTGCATACACTGTATTTTCCAATGTAGAACCCGACCCAACTCTTGAATCAGCAAAAAAAGGTTCTGAAAGCATGCTTGACTTTGAACCCGACTGCATTATTGCTCTCGGAGGCGGTTCGGCTATGGACGCCGGAAAAATTATGTGGCTTATGTACGAACACCCCGAAACTAATTTCTCCGACCTTGCAATGCGTTTTATGGATATAAGAAAACGTATATATTCATTTCCGGAAATGGGAGTTAAGGCATGTTTTATAGCAGTTCCGACATCTTCGGGAACCGGTTCGGAAGTAACTCCCTTTGCAGTAATTACCGATGAAAAAACAAATATAAAATATCCTCTTGCGGATTATGAGCTTATGCCGAATATGGCTGTAATAGATACGGATTTGATGATGTCGGCTCCGAAAAGTCTTACTTCCGCATCGGGAATAGATGCCCTTACCCACGCTCTTGAGGCATATGTTTCCGTAATGTCATCGGATTACACGGACGCTCTTGCCCTCGGAGCTATGAAAAATATATTTATATATCTTCCTATGGCATACAGTGACGGAAATAATATCACTGCAAGAGAAAAAATGGCTAATGCCTCAACTATGGCAGGGATTGCGTTTGCAAATGCCTTTCTCGGAATATGTCATTCTATGGCACACAAGCTCGGAGCATTTTTCCATATTCCGCACGGAATTGCAAATGCACTTTTAATCACTGAAGTAATGCGTTTCAATATATCGGAAGCTCCTGCAAAAATGGGTTCATTCTCACAGTATAAATATCCGAACTGCCTTAACAAATATGCGGAGGCAGGCAGATATATCGGTCTTGATGATACAGGAAGCAATGAGGAAATTTTTGAAAGGCTTATTGACCGTATCGAAAAACTTAAACGTGCAGTGGATATAAAACCCACTATAAAAGATTATAATATATCTGAAAGTGAATTTCTCGAAAAGCTTGACAGAATGACTGAACTTGCCTTTGATGACCAGTGTACCGGTGCAAATCCACGTTATCCGCTTATGGAAGAAATAAAAAATATATATCTTAAGGCATATTACGGAAACTAAAAAAAACGGCGGAGAATTTTTTAAATCTCCGCCATAAATATTATTTATTCTTTTTTTTAGTTTCAGGAATTTTCGGAGGGTCTTTCGGATAGTATTCGGAAGTACTTACAGGCATATTTTTCCTTGCAAGCTTTTCGTGAACGAAATTCACAAATATAGGATATATTACCGCAAAGAAAGGTACTGCAAGAATCATTCCGATAAATCCGAACACTCCTCCGCCTATCAGTATTGAAACAAGTATCCAGAATGCAGAAACTCCGAGCTGATTTCCCAGAATCTTTGGCCCTAAGATATTTCCGTCAAACTGCTGAAGAATAAATACAAATATTATAAATTCAATAGTTCTCTCCGGATTTGAAAGAAGTATGAGTATTCCCGAAGGTATTGCTCCGAAGAAAGGTCCGAAAAACGGTATCATATTTGTTACGCCGATTATTATGCTTATGAGTGATGCATAAGGCATATTTCTTATATTCAGATATATAAAAGCTATTATTCCTATTATTAATGAATCAATAGCCTTTCCGACAAGAAAGTTTATAAACTTGTCATTTGCATCAGCTGTAAGGCGAAGTATTCTTGCACTGTTTTTCGTGTTGAAAAGTCCGTATACAGTTTTCTTTGCCTGTGCGGAAAATGTTTCCTTGCTGAAAAGAAGATATACAGATACTATAAGACCTATTAAAAAATCCTTTAATCCCATAAGGAGAGATAAAGCTCCGCCCGTAAGTCCGGCAAGCAGTCCATCCTTTGAGAATACATTTTCAATCTGTGGCTGAAGTGTATTTACAAGCGAAAGCAAAAGGGATTCAATATTATTGAACTGTCTGTTTATAAATTCCATAAGTTCCGGATTCTTTTTGCTTATTTTCTCAAGCATATTCTGTAAAAATTTCTGTGAATTATCGAGATAGCTCTGCATATTATTCATAATATTCTTTATGCTGTCGAGAATTTCCGGAACTACATTTCCGATAAGTGCAACTATAACCGAAAGAAAGATTGTCAACACAATTACTATTGATATTCCTCTTGTAAGTGATTTCCTTTCTTTTTTTCTGTTCGTAATCTTTGAAACATATTTTTCAATAAATTTCATAAGGGGATTTAAAAGATATGCCATAACAAGTCCCCATGTTATCGGAGCAAGTATTTTCATTATCTTGCTCAGATATACCTGAATTATTGAAAACTTGAATATCATTATCAGCACAAGCAGGCAAAGTGTAAATGTTATAAGCACATATGCCGATATTGTATTGTATTTGTAATTAAATTTTATCTTCATAGATTCTCTCCATTATTCGGAAAGCATTCTTGTTACGATTTCCTTAACCTTTCCGGGATTTGCCTTGCCTTTTGATGCCTTCATACACTGTCCCACAAGATAGCCGAGTGCATTTGTCTTTCCGTTTTTGTAGTCGCTCACGGATTTTTCATTTTTGGAAAGAATATCCTTTGCGAGTTCTTCAAGGAATCCTTCATCGGAATTCTGTGCAAGTCCGAGTTCTTCAATAAGCTTTACGGGGTCTTTATCATCTTTGATTATAATATCAAATACTTTCTTTGCGGAAGAATTTGATATAGTACCCTTTTCAACCTCGCATATAAGCTTGACAAGATTTTCAGCGGTAAGTGCCGTATCAAGTATGCTTTTTCCTGTATCGTTTGTAAATTTCGATATATCTGATAAAATCCAGTTGCATACATTTTTCGGAGAGCATTTTTTCATTGCAGTACATTCATCATAGAGCTTTGACTTGTCAATAGATTCCGCAATAAGAGTCGCATCTACCTGTGAAAGTCCATGTTCCTTTACATAGCGTGAAATCTTCCTGTTTGGAAGTTCCGGAATACTTTCCTTGAGTTTCTGTATTCTTTCCTCATCAACTACGATTGTAAGCAAATCAGGTTCGGGAAAATAGCGGTAATCCTGTGCGTCCTCTTTGGTTCTCATAGTAAAGCTCATACCCTTTGCATCGTCCCAGCGTCTTGTTTCCTGAATTACTGTTCCGCCCGATTCAAGCACTTCAATCTGACGCTTTGCCTCGTATTCGATACCTCTTACAGCTCCGCTGAAACTGTTTACATTTTTCATTTCACAGCGGGTTCCGAACTTGTCAGAGCCTTTTTCCCTTACGGATACGTTTACGTCACATCTGATTGAACCCTCCTGCATTTTACAGTCGGATATGTTTATATACTGAAGTATTGACTTGATTGTATCAAGATATGCTTTAGCTTCTGCGGAACTTCTTATATCAGGCTCGGAAACGATTTCAATAAGCGGTACTCCGCAACGGTTAAGGTCTACAAGCGAACCGCTGAAAGAATCATCATGAAGAAGCTTTCCGGCATCTTCCTCGATGTGTATTCTTGTAACTCCTATACGCTTTTCAACACCGTCAACCATTATATCAAGGTATCCGTTCTCACAGAGCGGTACTTCTGCCTGTGAAATCTGGTAAGCTTTCGGCAAATCGGGATAGAAATAATTCTTTCTGTCCTGCTTGCATACGCTGTTTATCTTACAGTTCATAGCGTGACCCATTTTTATTGCATAGTCAACAACTTTTTCGTTAAGTGTCGGAAGTGTTCCGGGCATACCCATACATACAGGGCATACCTGCGTATTAACTTCAAGTCCGAATGCGTTACGGCAGTTGCAGTATATTTTGGACTCTGTATTAAGTTCAGCATGAACTTCAAGTCCGATTACTATTTCATAATCTTTCATTGTTTTTAATTCTCCCTTTTTAATTATTCTCAATGCGGTTTTGAGTTTCTCGGATAAATCAGAATTTACTTATTAAAATAATTCCGGATGATATTAAATAAATTTGAGAGAGCAACGCAGGCAAGTGCAGAGCATAATGTCCAGTTACTTTTATTTTCACCAAACATAGCAAAACACAAGAAAATAATTCCCGCTACGGCTAACCCTATACTTGAAATTGAAAACAGCATATTTATCGTCTTTTTATCCATGTCCATCTCCACAAACGCCAGTTTTAGTTAAAATTTTTTAGTGATGACATCAAATCCACCGGAAAGCTGTTCATAGGCATAGGCAGTATCAAGAAGTGTCTGTTCACAGAACTTATCAGCAATGAACTGTAATCCCATAGGCATATTTTTTGAATCAAATCCGCAAGGTACGCTTATTGCGGGAAGTCCTGCAATATTTACTGTTACAGTGCATACATCATTATAGTACATCTTAATCGGGTCGCCGATATTTTCACCGATTTTAAATGCTGATGACGGTACTGTCGGAGTTGCAATAACATCACATTCCTTGAATGCGTTTGAAAATTCCTCTGAAATCTTTCTCTGAACGATTTTAGCTTTTTTGTAGTAAGCGTCATAGAATCCCGAACTCAATACGAAAGTACCGAGCATAATTCTTCTCTTGACTTCATCGCCGAATCCTTCGCTTCTTGTCTTTTCGTACATATCAGTAAGGCTGTTATAATTTTCGGCACGGTATCCGTATTTTACGCCGTCAAATCTTGCAAGATTTGATGATGCCTCTGCTGATGCAATGATATAGTAAGTATTTATTGCGTATTCAGTGCTGGGAAGTGAGATTTCCTTTATCTCTGCACCGTTCTGTTTCATAAGCTCAATGGCACTGTATACGGATTCTTTAACCTCGCTGTCGATACCCTCTCCGAAATATTCTTTCGGAACGCCTATTCTGAGACCTTTTACATTATTTTTGAGATTTGCATAATAATCAGGATATGCAATATTTTTAGAAGTAGCGTCCATTTTGTCGTAACCGCATATAAGACTCTGGAGCATTGCAACATCTTTAACGGATTTTCCCATAGGTCCAATCTGGTCAAGTGAGGAGGCAAAGGCAACAAGTCCGTATCTTGAAACACTTCCGTAAGTAGGTTTCATTCCGACTGCTCCGCAGAGTGCAGCAGGCTGTCTTATTGAACCGCCTGTATCTGAACCGAGTGTGAGTATAGCTTCGCCCGATGCAATTGCGGACGCTGAACCTCCCGAAGAACCTCCCGGAACACATTCAAGATTGTGCGGATTGTGTGTAAGGTGAATATATGAAGTTTCAGTTGATGAACCCATTGCAAATTCGTCCATGTTCATTTTTCCGGTAACTACCATTTTTGCGGAGTTTATTTTCTCCATAACAGTCGCATTGAACGGCGGTACATAGTTTTCAAGCATTTTCGATGAACATGTTGTGCGGAGTCCCTTTGTGGAAATATTGTCCTTTATTCCAATCGGTATGCCTGCAAGGGGGTGGAGTTCCTCACCATTAGCTCTTGCATTATCTACTTCCTTAGCCTGTTCAAGAGCGTTTTCGTTAAGAGTAACATAAGCTCCGACTTTATCTTCAACGCTGTCGATTCTTGATTTTACATCATTATAAATTTCTACTGCACTGCATTCCTTTTTAGCAAGCATTTCCGAAAGTTCGGACGCTGTTTTTTCATACAACTTCATTTATAGACTTCCTTTCAAAAATTATTCTACTGTTTTCGGTACAACAAGACAGCCTGCCTGTACCTGCGGAGCATTTGCCATAAGTTCATCTCTTGTGAACTTGTCCGGAACTGCAACGTCTTCACGGAGTGTCATTGCGTTTTCACGGTCAAGAGTGAGTTCTTCCTCAATATCGGGGAGTCTGTCAACCATTGCAACTATGGACTGCATATCCTTTTCAAATTTTTCAAGCTTTTCGTCCTCTATTCTGAGACGGGCAAGCTTTGCGATATGTTTGATATCGATGTTCATTTATTATCTCTCCTTTATTTTAATTACTGCATTTATCAATAAGTTCGGATTCGCTTATAACAGCTACTCCGAGTTCATTGGCTTTATCAAGCTTACTTCCCGCATCTTCTCCGGCAACTACAAAAGACGTTTTCTTTGATACTGATGAAGATACTTTTCCTCCGAAACTTTCTATAAGCTTTTTAGCTTCATCACGTTTCATAGTGGGGAGCGTTCCGGTAAGTACAAAAGTAAGACCCTTAAATCTGCCGTCGCCTGTGGATTTTTTAGCGTAAATCATATTTACTCCGAGATTTTCAAGACGTTTTATAAGCTGTATTCTGTGAGGCTCTTTAAGTGCATTCACGATATTTTCAGCCATAACATCTCCGAATCCCTCGATTTCTGATATACTATCCTTATCGGCATTGATAATATCATTCATTGACGGGAATTTTTCACACAAAAGCTGTGAAGCTTTCTGACCTATATTGCGTATTCCGAGTGCATAGACAAGGCGGTCAAGATTTGATTTCTTTGATTTTTCAATTGAATCAATAAGATTCTGTGCGGATTTTTCGCCGAATCTTTCAAGCATTACCAAATCAGATGCTTTAAGCTCATATATATCAGATGCGGATTTTACAAGACCTTTCTCAACAAGCAATGACATTATAGCCTGTCCCATTCCGTCAATATTCATAGCTTCCTTGGATGCAAAGTGTATCAGATTTTTAAGGAGCTGTGCAGGACATTCCGCATTAGGACAACGGAGAACACTTTCATCTTCATATCTTACTGACGGCGTACCACATACCGGACATTCTGACGGGAGTTTAAAAGGCTTTGAGTTTTCGGAATGACTTACGGATTTCAGAACTTCCGGAATTATATCACCGGCTTTTCTTACTATAATTTTATCGCCTATTCTTATATCCTTTTCATCGATAAAATCCTGATTGTGAAGAACTGCCCTTGATACGCTTGTACCCGCAAGGGTTATAGGTTCAAAAACGGCTACCGGAGTTATTGCTCCCGTTCTTCCTACATTTACTTCTATATCAAGAAGTGTGGTTTCCTTTTCTTCGGGAGGGAATTTATACGCTACTGCCCATTTAGGTACTTTTGAAGTAGCTCCCATAATTTCACGCTGTTCAAAGTCATCTATTTTTATAACGACTCCGTCTATATCAAACGGGAGATTCGCTCTGTTTGAACCTATACGATTTATTTCGTCAGCTATTTCATTGTATTCGGTACAGCTCTTATATGACGGAATAACTTTGAATCCGAGAGATTTTGCATAGTCAAGTGACTGTTTATGTGAATTAAGTTCGTATCCCTCAATCTGCTGAATGTTGAATACAAATATATCAAGTTTTCTTTCGGCGGTAATCTTTGGATTTTTCTGTCGTAGCGAACCTGCTGCGGCATTCCGGGGATTTTTGAAAGGCTGTTCATCATTGAGTTCCTGTTTTTCGGAAAGCTCCGCAAAGCTTTCACGGGGCATATATACTTCCCCTCTGACTTCTATAAATTCGGGAGGTGCAGTAGATTTTAATTTAAGAGGAATTGACTTTATAGTTTTAAGATTTCCGCTTACGTCCTCACCGACAAAGCCGTCACCTCTTGTTGAACCTCTTGTGAATATTCCGTCAGTATATTCAAGAGATACAGACAAGCCGTCAATTTTGGGTTCTACTGTAAATACGGGATTTTTCAGATTTTCCTTGCATTTGTTAACAAATTCCCTTACCTGTTCGAATGAAAAAACGTCCTGCAGACTGCCCATTTGTACCGTATGGGTTACTTTTTCGAATGTATTCAGTGCAGTTCCGCCTACTCTCTGGGTAGGAGATGACGGAGAAACAAGTTCCGGATAATCCGCTTCAAGCTTTTTAAGTTCCTGCATAAGCATATCATATTCATAATCGCTTACTGTCGGATTATCAAGAACATAATATTCATATCCGTATTTTTCAAGAATTTCAGAAAGTTCAATTATTTTTTTTTCTGCTTCCTGTTTATTCATTTTTTTATCACTTCACTTTCAGATATTATTATACCATATATTTACACCGGTACGCAATTAATTTTTGAAATTTTTTCGTTATTTTTCAGAATTTTCCTGTTCTGTAATCAGGAACTCCCCCGACAAGTACATTTTCCGCTATAAGAAATTCAAATTCCGCTTCAGATGAAAAGCTGTAAAGCGGTATTGAGGAATTTATTTCCGTACTTACAACGGCTGATATTCTGTGGCAGGTCTGATTTATTCCTGCTGATGTAAATTCACTTTTCAGCTTTACATCAACATTTCCGGCTGAACAGATATTCAAAGGCACTGAAAACCCCTTTCCGGCAAGCAGATAGCTATCTGTAAGCGAACCTACCGGAATTTTCACCTTTATATTTTTGTTTCCGGATAATTCTTCCGAAATTCTAAGTACCAAATCCGACTGAACTTTATTTATATTTCCTGTCAGTGATTCAATGCTTACTGCCTTTCCGTTTTCATCATAAAGAACTGCTGAAAAATCATTGTACTGATACTGATTTTCGGTCAGATAATCAGATACGGCTTTATTTATTATTTTGTTTGCTGTAAGTTTTGAATAATATTCGCCCTGTCTTACTGCTGAAGGAGCAATATTTTTTTCTATACTGCGAATTATAAAAAATGTCAGTATCATTAAAAATGCAATTATGGCAATTATAAATATATTTTTATGCTTTTTATGATTATTCCGCTTTCTCATATCACACCTCGGAATATAAAATCAGACGGTTCAGAAGAACCGTCTTTTCTTTATTATGATTCGTCAAAACCACAGCCACAGCTGTTATCAGTTTCTATTGCCGACGGTGAAAATTCTTCTGTCGGGAATTTTATCTTGTCAAATATATCGCAAGGTGTATCCCTTTCGCAACGGCATTCCTTTTTCGGAATACTGTATTCATAGCAAGGAACCATAATAGTTACAGGTCGTGTAAGCTCAACAACAGAGAACAAGCCGAGAGTCATTATTACAGTACGCTTTTTCTGACATTTGTTTTCGCACATATCATCATTACAGCATACTGTTCCTATACGTGTTTCAAGTACAATCGGCTCTACTACCTGCACATTTGCATCAGGGAAATTTATTGTTTCGCAACAGCAGTCCGTTGAACCTATTTTCTTGCCGTTGCTGAAAAATGTTTTTGTATTCGTTTCGCTTCCGTAAAGTATGCAGTTCTTATTTGCGTAAGCTGTACCTGTTATAAATACCGGCTTATCGCATGCTTTTTCATATGCAAGCATTTCCATTTTAAAAGTATATGTTATATCGATTGAGTAAAATCCCCTGTTGAATGGTACAGGTTCGATATTTATACATATATCTGATACTTTTACGCATTTGCATTTCACAACATTTATATTGCACGGCAGTTCTCCCATATCAAGTATTACGGGAATATTGCTCATACAGTCTCTGTCACTGCAACTGTCAAATATGCGGTTTACTTTTATTGGTACAAGTTCACGGAATCCGTTTCTGTTCGGCAGACATTCAAATTCTTCGCTCATAGATGAACCTCCTGAAATCGTATTTGAAGTACTTTATCTCTACTTCTCCATACATAATATTCAGGATTCTGAAAAATAGTGACTGCAAAAGATATTTTTATTTCCGGATTATATTGCAAATCAGAATTTACAGTTATCTATACTCATTTGGAATTTCGATATGAAATGTCTCACACAA
>CAMDZD010000026.1 GCA_945910815.1 uncultured Clostridia bacterium | reverse complement strand
GAATAATCCTATGCCTGTCAATCCGCAGAACACTGTTCCGCCCGTTATGAATAATACTGCACCTATCAATCCGCAGAACGCAGTTCCGCCTGTTATGAATAATCCTATGCCTGTCAATCCGCAGAACACTGTTCCGCCCGTTATGAATAATCCTATGCCTGTCAATCCGCAGAACACTGTTCCGCCTGTTATGAATAATACTGCACCTATCAATCAGCAGAACGCAGTTCCGCCCGTTATTAATAATAATCCTATGCCTGTTAATCAGCAGAATACTGTTCCGCCTGTTATGCCGAAATCAAATATAAATATTTCTTATCTTGCAAACGAATCAAAGAAAACACCCTCAGCCTTTGCAAATGCAATTGCAGAATCCACTAAAAAGAAAAATTCAAACCTTTTCGATATACAGGAATCTGCTGAAATGCCTACTATTATAACATCTATTGAAGATGCTTTCTCACAGGTATCGGGTGAAAAAATTCAGAAGAAAACCGAAAAGAAAGATGATAATATCAGCGGACTTTTTGAAGAATACAAAGGGCCTTCCTCAACAAAAAGAAAGAATTTTGGTACTTCTTCATCTTCATCGAAAAAAGCTTCTGCTGAACCTTCACGCCCGCTTACAAAAGAGGAACTCAAGGCTAAGAAAAAACAGGAAAAAATTGACGCAAAATTTAAAAAAGATTTGGCTAAAAGAGGATTTTAGTCAGAAAGTGAGGATTTAATGACTGCAAATGAAATAAAAAAATCAATAAGAAAACAGCTTTCCGGTGATTTTGAAAAGGATAAACAGTTTCTCTCCGACAAGTCGGAAGAATATGTCAAGGAAAACAATGAGGAGGGGATAAGTGCTGTAATTGACCTTCTCTCCGAAATTATGCCCGAAGAATATCAGAAAAGCATTATGCGAATAATGTACATAAACGGAAAGCGTCTTGATAAGGTTTATGCTGATATTCTTGAGATGCTTAAAAACAAGCAGAATCTTGAAAAGGCTCTCAGGCTTGCCGAAGAACTTTACAGCAAAATTACAGAGGGATTTACTGAAAGCGATACAACAAAATTCGTTTCACTCCGCAATACCTTTGAAGACAATCTCTATCAGATAGTTTTCAAGCCCGAAAAAACTCTGAACCGCACTCCTTTCGACTTTGCAAGAATGATAAGTGCATACGGATATATTCTTGTAGAGTACAGGGAACTTGAAAAGGCAGAAGAAGTTCTGAAAAAGGCTATTGAATACAATCCCGTTGACTGCGGACCTAAATTTGAGCTTGCCGAAATATACAAGCTCCAGAAAGACAAGGACAAAATAATAGAAATTACAAAGGATACACTCAGGGTAGCTTCATCTCCGGCTTCTATTGCAAGATGTTATACAAATCTCGGATATATGTGCGTTGACCTTAAAGAATATGATGACGCTGTTGCTTTCTACTATGCAAGTATTCTTTTCTATCCTTATTCCGCTGTAAAGGCTGAACTTCAGAATATTGCAATGATTACCGGTGAAAGACTCGTTCCGCCCGATGACAAGGCTGTTCAGAAGACATTTGAAAAATACGGCATAACATACGGAGCTGACAAAACTGTTATAGAAGTTTCAGCACTTCTTTCGCAAAAATCCCTTATGGACAACAATATAAAGGACGCTCTCATCTATCTGAAAATACTTTACGGTCTTACAAACGACCCGCAAATCAAGGATATTATCCTCAAATACGAACCCGATAAAGAACCAGAAAGCAAAACGGAATAAACACCAAAAAATCCGCATAGCTTATTATTAAATAAGCTGTGCGGAGGTTTTTTTATGCGGAAAAATAAAAGCGAAGTCTGGACAAATCTGTATATATGGTCAGTATTGTGTGCTTTGGCAGGCATTTTTATATGTTTTGCAATACTTTTTCTTTTTTCGGTACTTCTTTATAATACGACTGATGTTATAAAATCATTCACGGTATTTTCTGCAATTTCACTGTCGGCAGGCTCTTTTTCGGGAGGGTATTCCTGTGGTCTTTTCAGAAGAAAAAACGGTCTTTATGAGGGATTTTTCTGCGGATTTATCATATATATATTTCTGCTTGCAGCAGGCTGTATATTCTTTCATACATTCGGAAATCTTATGAGCATAAGAAAGTTTCTAATATGCATAATTTCATCGTCAGCAGGCGGAGTAATCGGAGTAAATCACAAAAGACCAAAGTGTATAAAAAGCTGATATATGAAAAATAACGGGTGAACACAGTTCGCCCGCTGATTTTTTTATAAAAAAATAACCCCTCTGCAAAGAGAGGGGTTTGAATTTTTTTAGTTAATTCTGAATCAGTTCAGATATTAATAACCGTTATTAGCTGCATCTGTATCTGACTTAGTATAACCATGTGTTAAAGATGCAGCACCCATAGCCTGGTCATAAGCATCATCAGCAGCATCTGTAACATTATACTTTGAATAATTGTCAACAGTGATAACAGCTGGGAAAGCACCAACATATGTAGAGTCAGTAGCAACTGCAACAGCCTTACAAGTACCGCCGTTTATACGAGCATCAACTGTACATTTGCTGATGTCTTCAAAGTAATTTTTTACTTTATCATAAAGAACTTCACCAGCAGTAGCACCAGCTTTACCAACAGGAGCAGTAGAAAATGTGAAAGAAGTAGTAGAAGTACCATGAGAAGCAGTAGCTGAATAAATACCACCCATATCAAAACCTTCTCCGTCCATATCTGTCAGAGCTGTATTGAAAGCCTTATAGATTGAAGATGCTGATGTATTAGCTGATGAAACTTTAGATTTCTTAACATAACCGAGCATTGAAGGAACGAGGATTGCTGCGAGTACGCCGATAATAGCGATAACAACGATAAGTTCAACGAGGGTAAAACCTTTAACCTTTTTAGTTTTCATATCGAAAACCTCCTTATAAAAATAATAAATTTAAGACCGGCGAATCGGTACCGGTAAAAATCGCAAAGAACAACGGTCGAGCTCATAACCGCTTTATGTTCTCTCTATGTACATAGTATATCATATTACAAAAAGTTTGTCAATAGATTTCTAAAACAAAAACGAATTATGAACAAATTTTTACGAAAGTGAAAGCTTAAACGTTTAAGTAGGGCTGTTTTTCGTCAAATTGCACAAACTAAAGTAAAAATAATTACATAGCGTGCAGATAACGATAAAATTCCTGTTTGTCCTGACACTTTTCAAGAGCATCTTTTTCAGCAATAACATTAGTTTTAACAAATCTTGCAAGTTCATAGTCAAGGCATACCATTCCGAACTGCTTACCGGTCTGAATGGCATTCTGAACGAGATGAACCTTGTCATCACGAATCTGTGCGGAAACGGCGTCAGTAACGTTAAGAACTTCAAGTGCGGCAATACGTCCCGAACCGTCTTTTTTAGGAATAAGTGTCTGAGAGATAACGCCGACAAGGTTATTCGCAAGCTGAGTACGAATCTGTTTCTGCTGGTGTTCGGGGTAAACGTCAATGATACGGTTGATTGTATCAGCGGCACTTGTTGTATGAAGTGTAGACATAACAAGGTGACCTGTTTCAGCAGCGGTAACGGCAGCAGTTATTGTTTCAAAGTCACGCATTTCTCCAACGAGGATAACATCGGGGTCTTCACGGAGTGCGGCACGGAGTGCAAGAGCAAAGCTTCCGACATCATCGCCGACTTCTCTCTGATTGACCATACATCTTTTATGTTCGTGAACATATTCGATAGGGTCTTCAATAGTAATTATATGAGCCGACTTGTTAAGATTTACATAGTCAATCATACCTGCAAGAGTAGTTGATTTACCCGAACCGGTAGGACCTGTTACAAGAACAAGACCTCTCGGACGCATAGCAAAATCTGCGAGAATCGGCGGAAGTCCGAGGTCATCAAGGGTAGGAATATCATTTCTCAGGAGACGGATAGCAATAGCCGTATGACCTCTCTGGAAATAGATGTTTACACGGTGACGGTAACCGCTTCTTGTCATATATGAAAAGTCGGTATCCTTATGGGCAGCAACGCTTTTAGCCTGAGCCTCATTAGTCATCTGGTTTACTATGTTGAGAATTTCCTCCTCGTCCATTTCGGGATACTGAGTTCTCATAGTTCTGAGCTGACCGTTAAGACGAACTACGGGAGCTATTCCGGCAGTAAAATGCAGGTCGGAACAGCCAAGAAGTCTTACTTCGTCCAGTATTCTGTTAATCTGAATAGCCATTTAAAAAAATTTCCTCCTTTAATAAAATTATATAGCATAGGTAACTCTTACCAGCTCATCAATAGAAGTACTGCCGTTCTGAACAAGTTCAGAAACGTTGTCACGGAGAAGTCTTGTGCCGTTAGCTTTTGCAGCTTCTTCAATCTGTTCCTTAGTACCGCCCTGTGCGATGATTGAGGAAACGTTTGAAGTACAGTGAATAATTTCATGAATAGCGGTTCTTCCCTTATATCCTGTATTATTGCAGGCAGGACAGCCACATGCATCATAAATCGGAACAGAATGGTCAATTTTCATAAGCTTGTTTTCTTCATCGGTAGACATTCTCATTTTTTTGCAGGCAGGACAGAGTACTTTTACAAGACGCTGTGCAATAACACCGATAAGAGAAGTAGCAACCATATAAGGAGCAACACCCATATCAACAAGTCTGACAATTGTTGATGCAGCATCATTGGTATGAAGTGTTGAAAGAACCAAGTGACCTGTGATAGCAGCTCTGATACCAATATCAGCTGTTTCAGAGTCACGCATTTCACCTATCATAACGATATCAGGGTCCTGACGGAGGATAGAACGGAGGGCAGCTGCGAAAGTCATACCTGCCTTTGAATTAACCTGTACCTGATTTATACCGTCAATATTTTTTTCGACAGGGTCTTCAACAGTGATAACGTTTACATTAGGTTTAGCGAGTTCACCGAGAGCTGCATAAAGAGTAGTTGTTTTACCTGAACCCGTAGGACCTGTAACAAGGATAACTCCGTGAGGACATTTAATCATAGATTCAAAAAGCTGATAGTTATATTCAGTCATACCGAGGTCGGTAATCTTACGGAGTGCAATCTGACCGGTTGAAAGAATACGGATAACTATTTTTTCACCGTTTACGGTCGGAAGTGAGGAAACACGGACATCAAGAGTCGTTCCGTCAACAACCTGAGTGAAACGTCCGTCCTGTGGTACTCTCTTTTCAGCGATATTCATACCGCTTATAAGCTTCAGACGGGTTGTAAGTGCATTATGTACAACATTGGCAACGTTCATAAGTTCAACAAGGTCACCGTTTACACGGATACGGATTCTTGTATATGTTTTGAAAGGTTCGATATGAATATCGGTAGCGTCTGCACGATAAGAGTTTTCAACGATAGTAGTAGCCAGCTTAACGATAGGAGCGCTCTCTACTCTGTCCTTTGATTCCTCATCATCTTCAGCATTATTCATATCGCTGAATGCCTGAACGCCCTCAAGAACGCTGTCGACATTCTGCATTGAATAGAATTTACCAATAGCTTTATTGATAGAAGAACGTGTAGCAAAAACAGGGTCAGTATCCATACCTGTCATAACCTTTACATCTTCAAGGATATTGAAGTTATAAGGGTCATCAGTAGCGACAGTAAGACGTTTTCCCTTGATATTGATAGCAATGATAGTATACTTTTTAGCAAGATTTTCAGGAACTTTTCTTACGGCTTCGCCGTCAATATCAAAGTTTGCAAGGTCGACATATGGAACATGGAGCTTTCCGGCAAGAGCCTGTGCAAACTTCACTTCGGAAAGATAGCCGAGTTCAACTATGACCTCTCCGAATTTCTTAGTTCCTTTTGACTCTCTTTGAACAGCAAGTGCATTTTCAAGCTGTTCCTGTGTAATCAGCTCTTTTTCAACGAGATAGTCACCTATTCTGATATTTCTCATAATAAAAACCTCCGTTTTAATTATTTTTACTTGTAAATTTTTCTGTATTATGTTATAATGACATCATAATAAAAAATTTTTTAAGGAGGTAAAACAAAATGGAAGAATTTGAAAATGTACTGAAAAGTGATTTTATGGACACTCAATTCTACATAATGTTCTACTTGATAGTATTTCTTTTCGGCATATGTATAGGAAGCTTTCTGAATGTTGTAATCATCAGGATTCCTAACGGAGAATCCTTGATAAAGCGTTCCTCACACTGTATGACATGCGGTACAAAGATAAGAATTATTGACCTTATACCTGTATTCAGCTGGATTTTCCTGAGGGGAAAATGCCATTCCTGCGGAGAAAAAATTTCACCGAGATACCCGATAGTAGAGAGCCTTAACGGACTTCTCTATATGCTTGTATTCTGGGTAATGGATTTTAATGCTGAATCTATAATAACCTGCGTTATGTTCTCTCTCCTTATAGTAGTCGGATTTATGGACTGGGACACTCTTGAAATGGAGCCAATAATTCTTGCAATGATATTTGCATTGGCCATTCCTTCAGCACTTCTTACCGATTCTCTTACAATAAAAGACAGAATAATCGGAGCATTATGTATAAGTGTACCGTTTTTTATAATAGGGGAGATTTGCAGATTCTGCCTGCCGAAATGCCGTGAAGAAGGTATCAGAGGTATTGAGCTTGGTGATACACTTCTTATGCTTTCAGCCGGAGCAGTAATCGGAACACGGGCTATTATAGTTTCGGCTTTTATGGGGATTATAATAGCGTCAGTATGCGGATTGATCCTCAAAATGATAAACGGGGATTCAAAATTTGCATTCGGCCCTTATCTTTCAATAGGTATTGCAATAGGTACTCTCTGGGGAGAAAATATTGCCGACTGGTATATAAGTCTCCTCACAGTCGAATAAAATCAAAAATCAGGCAGCAGCTTTTGACTGCTGCCTTTTTTTGATTACTGTGGTTTGTTTACTTCGTCAGTTAATGAATAGATTATGTAAATATTGTCACCGGGATTTCCTGAAACTCTTGGATTGCCCGCTGTTGTAGTTGAATTAAGGTTAGGGAATGAAGGATTCATACCAATTGAATCCTGCTTTTCTATTTTTGATGTATCAGTAATCATATTTCCAGAACCGTCATCTTTTTTTCCGTAAACATAATATTCCTTTGGCTGACCGCCACTGTGACGGTTTATTATATTTACAAGCGGAATTGTTGCAACAGTATACTGACAGGTAAAGGGGTATTCACCATTAGCAGGGGAAACCATTTTTGCATATTCAGCCTTATCATATGTAACTATGCCCATTGAGAAATTTTCATAATTTATTCCTGTTCCGTCTGAAATGTTCTCGACCTGAGCAGTCTCATGACCGGAGTTTACAAGCTGGCTTGCACCGAGCAGATATTGAAATTCAAAATCCTTATCAAAGAAATTAGGATTGAGCTGAGTTTCGGCACTGCCTATTCCGGTAACAGTTGCATCGGATTTATAGCTGACATTATTCAGAAGAATCTGACCTTTGCACATCGGAGTTCCGGAGCTGTCATTCTGAACACCGCCCGAACCGTCCGGCATATCATTATTCAGAATAGTAAGGATTCTTATATTTCCTTTTGTATATACAACATCTGAACCGTCCTTTGTAGTTATGGTCTCATTGTAATATTTATTGCGGAAGTCTTCAGCCTCGTCCTTAAGGTCGGAATCGCTCATATTCCCCTGATATACCCATACATTTTCAGCGTACCTCAGGGAATCCTGAAGATAATCCTGAATGTTGTCAACATATGCATTTGTTTTTTCAAAATCGCTTGCAGTCTTGTTGATTTTTGAAACAGGGTCGACAAGAGCCAATGCACCGGCCATAAGGATTGAGAATATAGCCATAACAACTATCAGCTCTATGAGGGTAAAGCCCTTTAAAATTTTCTTTTTCATATATTTACCCTCCGTTAAGTTGTTGGTTCAGGCTGAATGTCAACAAACTGGAAATTAAGGTTAGCGTTCGGGGAATTTGCATCATATATCAGACTGTTGTCCTCAACGAGTTCCTTTGTTGAATACTTGTTGGCATTCATATCAATTGAAGCATCTTCATCTTTAGGGTCACCGTCTTTTATAGGCTTTCCATCAGTATCTTTTTTAACTGTACCGTCAGCCTCAAGCTGATATTTCTGAACTTTAACCTTAGTAGGATTGCTTTTGCTTCCGAAATAAACGCTTATATTCATACTGTCCGGAGTAACCGGAATTTCGTTTCCGTCAGAATCGGTATAATAATAGTAATCATCAACGCCGTCACTGTCAGTATCCATTGAGCGTACGTTTTTTGCGGCAGCATACGGAGCCTGAACAGTCATTTTTTTGTTGAGTCTGCTTGAGGCTTTTGTTGTACTGTCTACAACCTGACCTATACCAAGGAGAATAACGCCAAGAACTGCAAAAACAGCTATTGAAATAATGATTTCTATAAGCGTCATTCCTTTAAGCTTTTTTCTGCTTTTCATATTATCATCTCCTTAATACATATCATAATACATGATTTCCCATGATTCATCGAGAAGCTGGTTAGTAATAGTAGAATCAGAACTTCCGCCTGCATCGGTATAGAGAAGCGTGAAATCATCACCGCTGTTGCCGATTTCCTTGAACAAAGCATTTCCAATCCAATGAGGTCTTGCAACATCTTCCCCGTTATATTTTACATTGTCTAAAGCTCCGCCGTCATTTGAAATGTTAAGCTTAGTATAAGGACATTTTGCAGTACCGCAGATAGTATCCATATTCTGATATTCAATTTCAGAATCAGGAGTTCCGTAGAAAGTAATTCCTATTTTATCAGAATCAGTAATATTTTTGTTTCCGTCATCAATTTTCTTTGTAAGGATTGTTGAGTTTTTAACAAGAAGATGACCATTTACAAGGAAGTTTACAGAACCATGTGAATCATCAACAACAATTTTTGAATTTCTCTGTAAAGTTACATTATCAAGGTTAACCCATACTGTACCTGTCGGCTTTATATTAACAATTACGCTGTGACCTGAACCGTTATCGCCCTTTATAGTACAGCTTTCTGTAATATTAATTACAGTCGGGTCAGATGAAGAAAGGTTAGTTGTTACACCTGCCTGAGTTACCGTTAAAGCTGAAATATTATATTCAGTTGAAACATCAATTCCGTCCGGAATAGCTGTAAGATAAACACTCGGGTCGAAAGTTGAGCCGATATATCCGATTGATTTCTGAATTTCATCAAGATTTGTAACAAACTTGTATTCCTGCTTTGAATCCTTGCCTGTTATAGCTTCTCTTGTCATTGTATCGGGATAAATTGAACCCTTTGCACTTTTAAAGTCAGAAACAGGGAAAACACCGGTATAAGCTTCTGACGCATCAACAACAGCACCTGAAGAATTTTTATAGTAAATGGTCTGATATTCAGTAGTAACAATATTTGTATCACTGCCACTGTTGGGGTTATCATCATCACCATCACAATCACGCTGTGTAAAATATTCGGGCTTATGAACTTCAATAAAATGTTCATCAACTTCAACAGGAGGATAACTTGCATCAGTTGTATCATAGTAATAATAAGCTTTATTTGTTGGTTCAGTACCTATTTCAGTTCCGTACTGGTCAGCAGTTACATAATAGCCATTATCGTACTGATGAGGATTCCACTGATTATGATGATAAATATTATCAAATTTATCTTTTATATATCCTCTTGAAATTTCATCATCATTAAACTGGAAATGGCTGTTGGCTCCATTAAATGTATATTGATACCATTGATTTTTTTCGTAGCAGTTTCCAAATTCATCATAGTATGTTGTTTTGCTTCCTCTGGTATTTCCGTCACGGTCAACCCAGCCCCAGCCTCCGTTTCCGGGTTGTTCCGATTCATATACCTGATAATTATTTGTATCATAATCATAATGGATATTATCTATTTTCTGATACTTGGAATCAATTTCAACAGTAGGAGCATGCCAGATATTATTTTTTGTTACTTTTTTGTATCCGTCTTTAATCTGAGGTGTAAATCCATTGTAGCTGTCAGCATAGATATTGCCCTTAACAGTAAATGAGCTGTTAAGATTCAAAGTTCCGCCGACAACAAGGTCTCCATCGATTTTGACACCGTTGCCGATTGTAACATCACCTTCAGCACGGACATCGCCGTCAATATGAATATTAGAAAGATTAACACTTCCCTTTGAATAGATGTTACCGCCGTTTGAATCAAACTGTGTATCACCCTTCTGAATTAAAGAAGTACTCCATGCGGAGAGTTTTGTATTTCCTGAACCTCCCAGCACACTTTCAACGCCTGAGTTCATAAGATAAAGGTCACTGCAACTGATATTTGCAGGAGAAGCACCGCCTGAATTAAATGAACCGCAGAATATGTTGTAAGGAGATTTTTTGCCATTTGAATCGTTCACGTTAATAAAACTGCTTCCGCTTACACTATTGATTATATTACCGTCAACATAAAGGTATGGTATATCTTTCTGAACGAAATCGCCTGACATTTCATATTTAAGATTGATATTTACAGGGTTATAAAACTGAAAATCCTTCATAATAACAGTACCTGTACCGGACTTGTCAATATCAAAATTGAGATTACCGCCGGTTTTAAGACTGCCGTTTACAAATGTGAGGTCAGTTTTAACTATTGTACCGTTGTTAAGCTGATATTCGCTTGTGCCGTCAGCAGTAATTCCAAGAGCCAGAGCACCGGTATAAGTACCCTTTGTTGTATCAGGAGTAAGACCGCCTGCTGTCTGAAGACCTTTTATAGAAAGCGGAGTAGGTTCATCAGGAGATTTTTTTCTGATGTATGCGGAAACAGTGCTTTCTTCACCGGCAAGTTCAGCGGTAGCAGTAACTTTAAGAACCTGCTGTTCTTCCCAGCATAATTTTTCTGTATTATAAACATAGGTATCATCGATATACTCAATTGAAATCTGACCCGGAACCCATGTTCCCGAATTATCATAATAACCAATCTGACCGAGTGCAGAATCATTGATTTCAACAGACGGAGTGAGAATGTCTGTCTTTTTCATATTGACAATCATCTGAGCTATGGCATCATTTCTTGACATAGCTTCAGAGAAACTGTCAATAGCAGCACGGGCAGTATATTCAGTCTGAGTTGATGCGTAATTCTTATGAGACCTGTTGCTTGCCGATGTGGCAAGCACAAGAGTACTTGTAAGGAATATTATAAGCAGTGACATTACGGATATAACCGTAAAAAGCACTGTGCCTTTAAGTTTTGCCTTGGAATGTTTCTTCATTTTTCTAACCACCTTTCAAGTGTGACAAAGACAAAACCAGAACAGATTATTCAAGAACCGGTTCATCGAGCTCATAAACAGAATAAAGATTAAGAACCATTGTAACCTCTGAAACGCCAGCCTCCTTGCCGGAAGCATCTTTCATCTTTTCAGCATCAGGCAAAAGCTTTCCGGTTTCGGGGTCAGTTCCGAAGTCTGTATCTGAAATGCTTATAGAATCTATTCTTATGGCCTTGTTCATTTCGCTTATAGTTTTCATAAAGTTCCAGAGGTCATCTTTTGTAGCTTTTACATTTACGCCGTACTGCTGAACAAGAACGTTTTCAGCAGTTCTTTCTGAAATAGCATTGCTTTCTTCAAACTTCTTTGAGATTTCAGCAGTATAGTTGCCGTTGAGGTCAGCGAGGTCAAGAATAGCAGTAGTAGGAACAGTAGGTGTATAATAGTAGTAATCAAGAGTAGAATCCTGAATAGAACCTGCCTCCATACTCATGACCTTAAGATTTGCAGTATCCATTATTTCCTGCATATACTGGTCGAGCTGATAAGGTTGCATAAAGCTGATAAGATTTCCGTCTGCAATATCTTTTCCTGTATAGAATAATTCTGAAATTTTATCTGCATCGGCTTTAGTTGTTTTTATATTCTCTCTGAGAACGGGAATCTGCTGAATTTTAGCATCAAGACCGTCCCATTCAGCCTGAACGGTATCACGTGTTGCCTTATTTTCTTTTATATCGTTATAGCGTGGTTTGATTAATCCGAAGAATCCGCCGATAAGTATTACAATAGCGATTATAATCAGTAAAATTACACGGTCTCTGTAATTTAATTTCATGATTATTCAGCCTCCTTTTCTGTTTCACTGCCGTCTGCATTTTCAGTATTTGTTTCAGCAGGAACATAAATTGATTTTTCACCTTTCATAGTAACAGTGATTGAGAAATTAACAGTAGATTTCTTTTTGTCGGAAGAAGTCTTTGTTACCTGACCCGTAGCAGGGTCAACAGTCTGTGTCTGTTCGGTAATTTCTGAAACGGAGTAATTTGAATAAGTGACATCAACAAAATAGTCCTTGCCGTAATCAGTTTTCATAAGATTTTCAGCGAACTGTGCAGGGAGTTTCTGTGTGGGTTCATCGATGCTGGAACATTCAACTTCAAAGGACATTTTTCCGTCAGCATACTGAGGATTTATAATGCGTGCTTTTTCAACTTTTGTTGGGAGTTCGGAAACGGTTTTATCGACAGCCTCCTGAAAAACATCATATTTATCACCGAGTATAACAGGCTTTGAATCGAAAGCGTCTCTAAGGTTTGTGACAGAAGTCAGATATGTTTCAACTTCGGTCTGCATAGCAGTAAGATTATCAAAAAGCTGAATCTGCTTTGCAGTTTCCGGAGAATTGATTTTAGCCTGAAGGTCATCAATATCGTTCTGTATACCGCTGTTCACACCTGTAAGAATACCCCATACTATGCCGACAACGGCAGCACAGGCAGCAGTAGTTCCGAGAAGAATATATTTAAAAGCACTATCGGATTTAATTTTGCTGTTATTTACAGTATCAGTTTCAAGGAGATTAATTTTTTCAGTTTCCTTGTTACGCTTGAACATTGCACCTATAGCGTTTGCAAAAAGTTCAAACTTAAGATTATCATAGCCATGAATCTGCGGGGGAGCGGTAAGGGTATCTCCATGGAGATCCATTTTTGCCATTTCGTCGATAAGACGCTTATAATAAGCATTGTCACCGATTTCCCCATAGAATATAATATTCTCAACAGTTTCACCTGTGTTACGGCTTCTCTGGAACTGGAGCATACGGTAGATATTTTCAACAACAGCTTCAAAAACATAGTCATCTGAATCGTCATAATCTTCAGCGGATATTGAAGCGAATCTTGAAAATGCAAGCTGACAGTCTTCATTTTTTCCTCTTTTTTCGTAGAGGTTAAGGCTTATGAAGTTTTTATCAATCTGAACGGCAAGGAGAGGCATTTTTGATTTGATTTTTGTATCTGCAAGGAGAAGCTTTGTAATGCAGTTACAGCCAACCATAACAGACTTAAGAGAGATTCCGAGCATCCGGAAAACTTCCTTATAGCAGTCTATAATTTTATAAGGGCAGGCAGTAGCAAGAACAGTAACAAGATTTTCTCTGCCGGCAGCAAGTTCCTCATCAGTATCGCCTACTATGATATATGAAACTGAATATGTATCATCAATGCCGAGAGCGTTCTGCATTTCTATTTTAACGCTTTTAGCAAATTCCTGTTCCTTTGCTTTTTCGAGCTGGAGTTCCTTGAATATTGTAAGGTTTGAAGAAATACTTACAATAGCCTCCTTGTCAGCCATTTTATTTGTTGCGAGAACACTGTTTATAAGAGTAGCAACACGGGGAATATCCTGAACATAACCATTTACAATAATATCTTCATCGAGTTCAAGCGTAGCAGCGGAACTGATTCGGATTTTATTACCGCTTTCAGTACCTTTAATAATTCGTATATTTCTATCAGTAATATCAAATGACAGCATTTTTTAATCCACCTCTCAATTTTATTGAATATTTTCGAACGAGCCGTAAAGTGCCGGAAATACAGCCATAAGAACCATACAAACGACAACGCCCATAAAGATGATAGCAACAGGTTCTATAAGATGTACAAGGTTCTGAACAGCAGTATCAGCTTCTTCTTCATAATAGCCTGAGGCATTTTCAAGAATACTGTCCAAAGCACCTGATTCTTCACCGACATATATCAGTGAGCAGAACATTGATTCAAAAATTTCGGTTCTCTGTACTGATGCTGAAAGAGGTTCACCCTGTTTAACTTCATCAACAACAGTTTCAAAGCACTGGCTTATGTAGCTGTTTCCGAGAATGTCAGCAGCTCTCTGAATACATTCAACCATAGGGATACCGCTTGAATAGAGTGAACAGAAAGTTCTTGCGAAACGGCTGGTATAGATTGTAACCATAAGAGGACCTACGGAAGGCATTTTTACAAGCATACGGTCAAATTTAAGCCTTATACTTGGTACTTTAAGAGCATAGTTTATTCCGAATACAATAGCACCGATAACTATTACAAGGATATACCATTTTGATATGATGAAATCACTTATATTCATCATAATTCTTGTCAGAACCGGAATATCGTTCGGGTCATCGAACATTCCTGCGAAAGTAGGGATAATGAAAGTAAACATAAGGATTACGATAACGATACAAAGAACCATAAGTATAGCAGGGTACATCATAGAACTTTTAATGGTATTGTGCATTTTGTTTTCCTTGTCATAGTGAGCGGACATTCTCTGCATAATGACATCGAGCGAACCGCTGGCTTCACCGGCAGCGACCATTGAAATAAGGAAAGGAGGGAAAACGCCTTTATAGAGTTCAAGTGAAGCGGAGAACGATTCACCTTTCTGAACGTTTTCGTAGATATCACGCCATATGAGCTTGGCGGATTCCTTTTCCTGTTCCTTGCACAGAATATCAAGAGCTTTTACCAGAGTAAGACCTGATGTAAGCATAGCACTGAGCTGTCTGCAGTTGAAGGACAACTCTTTTGTAGTGAATTTGTGCAGGGTTTTTGAACTTTTTGAATCAGTTTCCTCATAGCTTTTAGACACAAGACCTTTTGCACGAATTTTAGCAAGGAATTCTTTTTCATCTTCCGCAGGCATATTTCCCTTGACAGTCTTTCCTTTAGCGTCCACAGCTGTATAAGAAAAATTCTTCATTTAACCACCTCCATAAAAAATAAATAAAATTGACAGTGAAAAGCCACAATGCCCTAATAATAAAGATTATAGCATTTTTGAATAAATATTTCAATTGCTTTTTTAGCATAAATAAGGGTTCTATTTTTATTAATATTCACCAATAATTATACAAACAGTAATAACCATAATAATTCAATACAGAAATATACAAAATTATCAAAGAAAAGGCATTATAAACTTCATCTGTAAATCTTGTATAAATATTATATCATATATTTTCCAAAAAATCAATAGTATACAAAAAGTTTTTAGTAAAAGATAAATAAAACAATTTTTTTAAAAAATCATAAAGGGACATGCTACCTGTAATTATATATTAATGTATTTTCTTATTTATGACATAAAAAAAGAAGTACCCGAAAGGCACTTCTGATTTTTTTAATTATTCAAGGCTTTGTATGTTGTTTGCGAGGTACTGCTGAATCATAAGTGCATCGCTTGCATTTAAGCCGTTTCCGGCATTCTGAACATCACCGTTTTTTATTCCGACAGGCTGGAGAAAATTATTTTCTGAATCTGAAACATATCCTGATATAGCAACAACATCGGCAATATCAATTTTTCCGTCAATATTTGCATCGCCGGCAAGAACATTTGATTTGCCTATTTCAAAATCGGATTCAACGATAGTAGCCTTATATCCTTTTTCGTCCTCGGCATCTATTAAATATGTATACTTTCCTGTATTTAGTTTATTAAAAACCATGCTGTAATCAATATCAGGAAAGACATTGAATGTTGTGGAATCTGGTTTAAAAGTTGCCTGCTGAAGTACAGTATTATCAGATTTGCTGATTATTTTTGAATTAATGGTTTTGAGTTTATATTTTGAAGTAATATTTCCTCTTAAATTAAAATATGTACCCTGTCTCAAAACTCCGGAGGGAACTACCGCTCCTGAAATTTTTATATCAGAATCAGAATCATCAGTTTTTTTGACTTCAAAATTTAATTTTTCAAGAGTAGCGTTGTATCCGTTGTAATCCTCTGCAACAAGCCTGTATGTATATTTTCCTTCATCAAGATTAGCGACATCAAATATATCGTCTCCGGAAAAAGTATAGTTTTTACTGTTTACAGAATATTTTGCAGTTCTCCATATTTCGGAATCATCAGAATTATATATGTATGCACATACTTTATATAAAGGCTGAACAGATACTATATTGCAGTTTATTTTAAATACTTTTCCATACTGCATAACTTCTGACGGAAAAGAAGTGTTTTCAGTTTTTATTTCGCTTTCCGTAGCAGGTTCTCCTACCTGAAATTCAGAATATACAAGTCTTACATAATTATTCTGATTGTCAGTAGCTACTACCTGATAGCAGTAAAGACCTTCCGGCAGAGTTCCGAAGTGAATTTCTGAATCAATTGTTTTAATGTCAAATTTAGTATCATTAACTTCACTTGTAATTTCCTGACTGGCAACGCCATTGCGGTAATATATTCCTGCAACTACTTTTTTAATTGGTTCTTCTGAAGTTATAATGCCTTTAAGCACAAAAAACTGACCAGTTTCAAGCTTTCCCTCCGGTTTGGTGAAGTCTGTAACTGTTATATTCGGAGAATCTTCTCCCTCCGCATAAGCAAATAACGGAATAACCGAAATAAATACTGCAAGCATAACAGCAATGCTTGCAAAACGTGATAAAATTTTTCCCATTTTTTTCCTCCGTTTGATTTTTTCTATAATAATATTTATACCACTTTAAAATTATAAAATCAAGTGATTTAAGAATATTTGTAAATATTATCAAAAAACATCTGTTTTTTACAAAAAATTTCCAATTATTTCCATAAAGGACGAAAAAATAACAGACGGTCAATGACCGCCCGCAGATTTTTTGTAATTATGAAATTACAACAGCCTGATTTCCAAGCCATCTGTATGCACTTTCAAATTCGGGAATAGTGTATTCCGTAAGGGCATCGCCCTCAAGGACATCGGCAAGAATTACAGTCCCCTTTGCTTTATTGTATCCGACAAGCACACAGCAGTGTTCATTTCTTTTCCATGTAAAGCTGTATGTACCTGTTCCGGGTTCTGTATAATATGTACCTCTCTCCAAAGTCCATGTAGCACCATAGGTTCTTGAAGATGTGCAGTACATGGTAGTCCATACAAGAACAGGATTTCCCTTGTCAATCTGTTCATAAAGACCGCTCATATTTGTACCTGTAATATCCTTGACACTGTAATTTTTTACATCATATGCAGAAAGGTAATTGTTTGCAGTTCTTACTATTGCATTTGCATAAGCACCATATGAACTGCTTGATTCCGGTGAACCTATAAAAGCATAGTTCGGGTCTGTTGAACCGATACTGCCCTTTGGCATAAATCTGTTGGCAAGGCTGTTTTTTCCGCATTCATCAAAGCCGAGATAATTCATAAGCGTTGAAAGTGATGTGACTTCACAGCCTGTCGGCAGGGGAGAACCTCCCACATAGGAATTCTGAGGAATATTTGCGACAGAAAGAACTTTTGTTGACGTATTTCCGTACGGTGAAACGTAATCTGCTTTTATATAGCCTTTTCCGTCAAGGAATTTCACTTCAAGCCATTCGCCTCTGAATCCGGTAACGCTTAAAATCTGACCGCTCTGTGCTGTTCCGAGACTTGCGGAAGAAAATGAATTGTCTTTGTATACATCATGAGTAGCGTCAAGGCTTACCGTTCCGGAAATATTTCCGAGAGAAGCCCTGTAACTGCTTACATTATATTTCTGGCATACGCTCTTGAACTCTGCCGATTTTGCAACTTCAAGGAAAAGAGTAAATCTGCTTTTTCCTGATTCAAGCTGTGAAACACGTTCCGATATTTCAGATTCGGAGGGTTCACGCTTAAGCATACTATTATAAAGACAGTAAGCATAATCTGAATTTTTTCCTCTGCCGTCACTGAATTTATAGTTTATAAGATTAAGCATAAATTCTTCAAGAGAATATTTTCCGGAAATTATATCATTAGTCATGCTGTCAATATCTTCCTGAGATGCCGTTGTATCACAGCATCTATAATATGAATCTGCTATAAATTCCGGAAGTCCGAGAGTTACAGGGGAGGTTTCAGATGATGCAGATGTTTCTGTCTGTTTTTCAGTAGCAGTAGTTGTTGTAGTTGTGGTTGTTGTGGTGATAGTTGTCGTTGTTGTCGTAACATCGGGATTTTTATTTTCAAGCTTTCCGATAATTCCGGCAAGATACTGCTGAATTGCAAGTGCATCTCCGGCAGTAAGACCATCGCCGTCCCCCTGAACATCGGCATTGATAATTCCCATATAGTCAAGGATATTGTGTCCAGAATCTGCAACATATGAAGCTACTGCAACAACATCAGCAACATCAATCTTTCCGTCAATATTTGCATCGCCTGCAATTTTTTCGATATTTCCTATCTGAAAATCAGATTTTATAAGATTTTTCTTGTATCCTTTTATATCTTCCGCATTGAGAATATATGTATAACTTCCTCTTTCAAGTTTCTTGAATATCATCGAATAATCTATATCCGGATAAATATTGTATGTTGCTGTATTCGGAGTTGCTGATGCATACTGGACAGCCTTTTCAGTATTTCGCATACATATTTCTGCATCAACTTTCTTTAGATTATATTTTGAAGATATAATTCCCCTCAGTCCGAAAGATTCACCCTCTTTAAGCACACCTTCAGGCATAGCTGATTCTGATATTGTTATTTCAGAAGCACCTTCAGGATTTGTAGTATCTCCTACCTGAAAATCAGATTTTATAAGATTTGCTTTGTATCCACGGACATCTTCGGCATCAACAATATATGTATATTTTCCTGTTTCAAGCTCATTGAAAAGCATTTCATTATCTACATCAGGATAAATACTGAAAGTGTTTCCGGCTGGAAATGCTGATGCTTTCTGAACCGCCGTGCCAGTATCACTGAGGCGTATTTCTGCATGAACTGTTTTAAGTTCATATTTTGAAGATATATTTCCCCTCAGACTGAAAAATTGACCTTTTTCGAGTTTGCCGGACGGTACACTTGTATCTGATATTGTTATTTTAGAAGCACCATCAGGATTTGTATTGTCTCCCGTATTTGCAATATCCCCTATCTGAAAATCAGATTTTATAAGATTTACTTTGTATCCGCTGATATCTTCGGCATTGAGAATATATGTATATCTTCCTGTTTCAAGCTCATTGAACATCATTGCATAATCGATATCGGGATAAATGCTGTAAGTTTTTGATTCCGGAAATACTGATATATTCTGAATCGGTACATCAGTATTAATGCGACATATTTCGGCATCAACTTTCTTTAGATTATATTTTGAAGATATATTTCCTCTAAGATTAAAAACCGAACCTTTTTCGAGTTTGCCAGACGGTATGCTTGTATCCGATATTGTTATTTCAGAATCGCTTTCCACAGCACAGACATTCTGAAATCCGGACATGCCGGAAATCATACTCAGTGCGAGTATTCCGGATATTATTTTCTTCATTTTTTTTTCTCCCTGATTCTTTTATATATATTTGAATTTCTGAATCGTTGCATTTCCGCCTGCTGATATATAGGCATAGTATGCAAGTATAAGTGATGAATCACTTGAATCCGTTTGTTTATCTTTGTTTACATCTGCGATATCCTTATCCAGTGTTGAAACTCCGCCGGAGGAAGTGACTGCATAATCTGCAAGAATATCAGAAGCATCACTTGAATCTATTACTCCGTCACCGTTTACATCTCCGGGATTTTTCTCAATAACAGAAAAATCCGAACAGCTAAGCGTTATTTTATTAATACCGTCCGAACCCCACATATTCATTCCGAAAACAAACCATATTTGTCCGTATTCAGTATCCCATGTATATCCCTTTGACACATTGTAATCACTGGCACATTCAGTACCATCTCCATACCAACTAACAAGTGTATTGTAAATACTATTATATGTCTCTGAAAGTTCAGTTTCCGAATAGGGATATTCATATTTTTCTGTTTCGGGATTATAGTATTCACCGATATGATAGCCATAACATATAAGAATGTCACTATCGCTGTGTTCAGTGCCGGATTTGTATGCATATTCAGCAAACATATGGGTTTTCATATTAATATCAAAAACATTTTCAATATTATAGTAGTTTGAATATTTATTATAATTTTCATTAATTGGAAAATGTGATTCTTCACTATGAATAACTGCTGTTTCTGAAATTTCAGATAAAATCATACCACATTCAAAACCGTTAATTATATTGTGGTTTTCAACGGCATGAACATTCTGAAATCCGGACACTCCTGAAATCATACTCAATGCGAGTGCTCCTGATAATAATCTTTTCATTTTTTTCCCTTGAATTTTATATATCTTTAATCTTTTTCGATTCTCATCGAAATATCAAAGCATTTTACGGAATGGGTCAAAGCACCAAGGGAAATAATATCAACACCTGTTTCCGCAATACTTCTGATATTTTCAAGTGTAACATTTCCGGAAGCCTCAAGGAGAGCTTTTCCGTTATTTATTTCAACAGCCTTTTTCATTTCATCGCAGTTCATATTGTCAAGCATAATAACTTCACAGCCGACAGCAAGAGCCTCACGGAGTTCATCAAGGGTGCGGACTTCGACCTCAATTTTTACCATATGACCGATTTTTTTACGCAGAGCAGTTACAGCCTGAGTTATACCGCCGTAAGCGTCAATATGATTGTCCTTAAGCATTGCACCGTCAGAAAGATTATAGCGGTGATTTTTTCCTCCTCCGACAGTTACAGCATACTTCTGCATTGCACGGAGTCCGGGGAGAGTTTTTCTTGTGTCGGTTACAGATGCATTTGTACCATTTACAAGTTCAACGCATTTATTTGTTGCAGTAGCAATTCCTGATAAATGCTGTAAAATATTCAGAGCAGTGCGTTCGCCTTTTAATAAAGTAACTGTACTTCCTTTCATTTTGGCGATTATATCACCTTTCTGAACCTTTTCACCGTCATGAATAAGAGTTTGAAACTCTACATTTCCGCCGACAAGTTCAAAAACTCTCTTTGCAATATCAATTCCGCAGAGAACTCCCGAATCCTTTGCTATATAGTAAGCAGAACTTACATGCTCCGGTGAAAGAAGATTATCAGTAGTAACGTCCATATAGTTTATATCTTCAGCAAGAGCCGTATTTATAATATTGTCAATATATATATTTGTAAGTTTCATTATATTACCTCCTTGAGAATCAGATATGCAACAGTTGCAAGTGATTTTGCCTCAACGTAATCGGAATTTATCTTATATTTTCCGTTGATAAGCATTGAACGGATTTCCTTGACACGTTCAAAGCCTTCAACAGCTGATTTTTTATCCGGAATAACAAAGTAGCTTTTCTGCATAATATGACGGATTTCGGTTCTTATTCCCTTTGGAATTTCCGGACAGTCTTCATTTGAATTAAATTCATAGTTTTCAAAATCGGCAGTAACTGATTTCATCTTTTCTGAAATTTCAGTTGATGCACGTCTTGAAAATACAAGAGCCTCCAGCAGTGAATTGCTTGCAAGTCTGTTTATACCGTGTACACCAGTATGTGAACATTCTCCGCATGCATAAAGATTTTCAAGACTTGTTGAAGCATTCGGATTTACGTTTATACCGCCCATAAGGTAATGCTGACATGGATATACCGGAATTTTGTCCTTAGTCATATCGATACCCTTTTCCATGAGCTTTTCATAAATCATAGGAAATCTGTTTCTTACAAAATCAGCGTCCTTGTATGATATATCAAGATAAAAATCCGATGAATCTGTTTTTCTGCTCTCAAGAATTATTGAACGTGAAACGACATCACGTGGAGCAAGTTCAAGACGTTCATCATAATTATGCATAAAGCGTTCACCGTTGCAGTTGAGAAGATATGCTCCCTCACCTCTTACGGATTCGGAAATAAGGAAACATTCTCTTGTCTGTCTGTCGTTGAAAGCAGTCGGGTGGAACTGTACAAAGCTGAGATTTTTAATGTCAGCACCCATTTCATATGCAAATGTTATACCGTCACCGGTAGCTATTGCGGAATTTGTTGTATATTCATAAACACGTCCTATTCCGCCTGTTGCGAAAATCATGAAATGACAGTTATATGAAGTATATTTTCCGTCTTTGAGAACCTGTGCGGAATAGCCTGTTGAAGTTTTCTTTGTCTGACATAAAAGGGCGTTTTCAAGTATATCAACATTTGGGAGTTTCTGAACAGTTTCAAGAAGTTTTGATGCTATTTCCGCACCTGTTGAATCGGCATGGTGAAAAATTCTTCTTCTTGAATGGCCTCCCTCAAGGGTACGGTCGTATGTACCGTCAGCATTTTTATCGAAATCGACACCGAGTTCAATAATTTTTCCTATATCTCTGCCCGCCTCATTAACGAGTATATTGACGGTTTCGATATTATTCTTAAAACCTCCGGCAATCATTGTATCATTCTGATGCATTTGAGTATTATCATCATCATCGGGGTTGTATACTCCGGCAATGCCTCCCTGTGCAAGAGATGAATTGCAGAGAGAAAGCTCTCTTTTTGAAAGCAGAAGTATTTTAGCATCTGATGGCAGATTTATGGCTGAATAAAGACCGGCTGCACCGCTTCCGGCAATAATGACATCATAATTATAGGACATAAACAATCTTCCTTTTCCGGCAGAAAAGCCGTTATTTTTATATATGCACCAACATTATAGCATAATATGACATAAAAGTCACTATTAAAAATGACGAAATTTTTCATATTTTTACGATTATTTTAACGCAATTATCATTTTTGGATATATGCAGTAAAACGCAGACTGACTTCAGGATTTTTTTGTGCATAACAGAAAATATCCCGAAAAGACTTGATTTTTTTTCAAAATGTATTATAATACAATTAGCACTCAAAGCACGAGAGTGCTAAAAATATAATTCGGGAGATGTTTTTTTATGGCAACCAAAGAATTTAAAGCCGAGTCAAAAAGACTCCTTGATATGATGATTCATTCTATTTATACACACAAGGAAATTTTCCTCCGTGAACTTATTTCCAACGCAAGCGATGCTATTGACAAGCTATATTTCAAATCACTTACTGATGACAAGGTAGGACTTGCAAAAGATGATTTCGCTATCGAAATAAAAGCCGACAAAGATGCTCGTACCCTTACAATATCCGATAACGGTATCGGTATGACCGAAGAAGAACTCGAAAATAATCTCGGTACTATCGCAAACAGCGGTTCACTCAAGTTCAAGACTGAAAACAAGCTTGATGAGGAAAATCAGATTATAGGACAGTTCGGTGTAGGATTCTACTCCGCATTTATGGTAGCTAAGAAAGTTACTGTTGTTTCAAAGGCATACGGTTCTGACAAGGCTTTCAAATGGGAATCAGAGGGTGTTGACGGCTACACAATTACAGAGGACGAAAAGGATTCTGCCGGAACTGTAATAACTCTCTATCTTCTTGATGATACTGATGATGAAAAGTATTCCGATTTCCTTGAACAGTACAAGATTCAGTCACTTGTCAAGAAATATTCTGACTATATCCGTTTCCCAATCAAAATGGCTGTAACAAAGAGCAGACAGGTAGAAACCGATGACAAAGATGCAGAGCCTAAGTATGAGGACTATATCGAAGTTGAAACACTCAACAGCATGGTTCCTATCTGGAAGAAGAATAAATCCGAACTCAAGGACGATGACTATAATAACTTCTATAAGGATAAATTCATGGATTACACAAATCCATTGAAATATATGCATGTAAAGAATGAGGGCAACGCTACCTATAATGCACTTCTTTATATACCTGCAAAAGCTCCATATGATTACTATACAAAGGAATTTGAAAAGGGACTTCAGCTCTATTCAAACGGCGTACTTATTATGGATAAGTGTGCCGATTTGCTCCCCGATTATTTCAGCTTTGTAAAGGGTCTTGTAGATTCAGAGGATTTGTCGCTTAATATCTCCCGTGAAATGCTCCAGCACGACAGACAGCTTAAGATAATCGCAAAGAGCCTTGAAAAGACTATAAAAAATGAACTTTCCAAAATGCTGAAAAATGACCGTGAAAACTATGAAAAATTCTTTAAGGAATTTGGTATTCAGCTTAAATTCGGCGTATATGATAACTTCGGACTCCACAAGGATACTCTCAAGGATTTGATTATGTTTGTATCCTCCGCAGAAAACAAGCTCACAACTCTTGAAGAATATGTTTCAAGAATGAGAGAAGACCAGAAGTATATCTACTATGCTACCGGTGAAAGCATTGCAAGAATTGAACAGCTCCCGCAGACTGAACTTGTAAAGGATAAGGGATACGAAATTCTCTATTTTACCGACAATGTAGACGAATTTGCTATACGAGTTCTCAACGAATACGGCGACAAGCAGTTCAAATCCGTATCTGCTGACGACCTCGACCTTGACACTGACGAGAAAAAAGAGGAAATCAAGGCTAAGGAAGAAGAAAGTGCTGACCTTTTCAAGACACTTGCAGACCATCTTAAAGGAAAGGTTGCAAGAGTAAAGCTTTCATCAAGACTTAAATCACACCCCGTATGTATTACAAGTGAGGGAGAAATTTCTCTTGAAATGGAAAAGGTTCTCAACTCAATGCCTTCCGACCAGAAAGTAAAGGCACAGAGAGTTCTCGAAATAAATCCCGACCACCCGATTTTTGCAAAACTCAATGACCTCTATGCAAACGATAAGGACAAGCTCGGAAAGTATGCCGAACTTCTCTACAATCAGGCACTTCTTATTGAAGGACTTCCTATTGAAAATCCCGCTGAATTTGCAAATCTCATCTGTGAACTTATGTAAAAAAATCAGACGACCGTAAGGGTCGCCTCTGCTGAAGTATTTCAGATTAGTTTTTTAATTTCCCCCATCTTTAAAAGACGGGGGATTTTTTCTGCTACTTATTAAAAACTTATGCAAACATTTTATTTGGAGGGAGGATATTTATCTGCACGCTTGATAAATCTGAAAACAAAGGCAAATCTTACAGCCGTCCGATAATTTTATAAATAATCAGAGATTGCTGTCCCAGTTTGACCAGTCAGCACCGCTGTTAAGAGAAAGTCCTTCGGGGTATCTTCCTATAATAGCGTCACTGTCTTTTCCCTTTGACCATGCGACAGCATAAGGATAACCGCCTTTATAGATAATATCAATATATCCTCCGAGTTCATGACTCATAAGGCTTTCCTGTGATGATGAAAAGTTTCCGCTTGAAAGCCATGCTTTAAGGTCAACGCAGTCTCCAAGGTCACCGGTTACTCCGGAATCACTCAAAGTAAAATTTCCCTGATTTCCCATAACAATACCGGCTTCGTCAAGGTCTATTGCACTCATTGCAAGCTGATTGAAAATAGTTCTTGCATTCTGATTTGCTGATGTCTGGTTTGCTCTCTTGATATATCCGAGCATACTCGGTACAAGAATAGCGGCAAGAACACCTATAATAGCAATGACAACAATAAGTTCCACAAGAGTAAAGCCCTTTAAACGTTTTTCCATTGTAAACAACTCCTTTTCATTCTGAAAAAATTTGATTTGAAATATTTTTTTTGATATATTCACTGTCAGCATTGATTTTCAGTGCATTGAAATTATATGTAATGATTGTGTAGATTAAATCTGCAAGAGTTCTTTCTGAAGAATATACAATCCACTGTGCAGTAAGTGAATTTAAAATCTGAACATAGGCGACTGATGCAATATAAACATCATCAAATTCATCTGAACCTGTTTCGGAAATTATCTTCATAAAGATACTGCAAATATGATTGAATACTTTATAGTATTCATTTTCGGAAACTTTACTCATTCCGATAATTTTTGTAAGCATAATAAGGGAAAGCTGTGGTTCTGAGGCATAAAATTTTATTACCGATGCCGTGCATACAATCAATTTCTGAACGCTGTCCGAATAGTTTCCGGAGAGCTTTTTTTCTATCATATCGTTTAAACATTCCGAAAAACGCTGATAAATTGCAAGCAGGACTTCCTCTTTGTTTTTATAGTAAATATAGAAAGTTCCCGTTGAAACTCCGGCTTTCTGTGTTATATTCTGAATAGATGCCTGATAATAACCTTTTTCCGCAAAAACTTCAGCAGAAGCGTTTAATAAATTCTTTTGTTTTTCTTCACTGACATATCTCAAAGTTCCACCGCCTTTTCTAAAATGAATATCAATTCATTTCTGAATTTATATTCATTTTAGCACAGTGTTTTCTTTTTGTCAAGGATTATTTTATACAAATTGCAAGAAATCAGATTAAATATTATGTGCATTATCACAAATAAAAACGGGCGAACTGTGTTCGCCCGAATGTTATACAAGTTTTATATTGAATTTTCTGAGCCAGTAGTCAAGCTGTATGAAATATGCGATAATCTGAGGAAGATTCATAAGCTGACCGTACCACTGAATATTTTCTTCATGACGCAGAAGTTTTTCAAGCTCCTTACGCTTTACAAGTTCAGTTACACGACAGTCCGGAGAATTAATAATATTTCTGAGTCTTTCAGTAACTGCATTGAGAAAATCCGGATTATGCGTTTTGGGGTAAGGGCTTTTCTTTCTGTGAAGAACCTTTTCGGGAAGATAATCTTTCATAGCCTCACGGAGCAGACCTTTTTCTCTGCCCTGATAGTCCTTGTATTCCCATTTTACATTATACATATATTCAGCGATTCTGTAATCGCAGAAAGGCACACGCACTTCGAGTCCGCTGTACATGCTCATTCTGTCCTTGCGGTCAAGAAGATTCTGCATAAACCAGTCAAAATTAAGCTGGGTCATTTCTTTCATGCGTCTTTCAAGAGGTGTATCGAAATCAAGCTTCATTGCGTAATCGGCTGTTTTGCGGTATGCGGAATACACATAATCCATACAGTCAATTTTTTCACGATAGTAGTCGCATATAAATCTGCTTCTGTATTCCGTACTCTGAGCCCACGGGAATCCGTCAGTCATACGTATATCCTTGTCACGATACCACGGATAGCCTCCGAAAAGTTCGTCGGCACATTCTCCGGAAAGTGCCACAGTACCGTATTTTTTAATCTCACGGCAGAATATAAGCATTGAAGAATCAATATCCGCCATTGAAGGAAGTCCTCTTGCAAGTACAGCATCATAAAGATTGTCAACGAGTTCGGGAGTATCAACAACGCACCAGTGATGATTGCAGTTAAGATATTCCGACATACAGTTTATATATTCTGGGTCACTGTTTGGCTGAAAGTGACTTTTCTGAAAATATTTGTCGTTATCCCGATAATCTATTGAAAATGTATCAAGAATTTTTCCTTGTTTATTAAATTCGGAATTTGCCACAGATGATATTATACTTGAATCAAGTCCGCCAGAAAGAAATGTACAGACAGGAACATCTGAAACAAGCTGTCTTTTTATGGAATCCGTAACAAGTTCCCGTGTATGTTCAACAGTTTCTTCAAAAGTTTCATTCAGTTCGTAAGCTTTGAGTCTCCAGTACTGACGTATTTCAAGACCGTTTTCAGAATAAAATCCGCAGTATCCTGCTTTAAGTTCATTTATATTTCTGATGACTCCGCAACCTGCTGTACGTGAAGGAGACATGAGAAGAAGTTCCGCAACTGATTTTTCATCTATTTCATGAGGAATTTCGGGGTGTTCAAGAAGTGCAGGAATTTCAGATGCAAAAATAAATTTTCTGCTATTTATGAAATAGAAAAAGGGTTTGACACCTATTCTGTCACGGGCTATAAAAAGTTTTTTATCGTATTCGTCCCATACTGCAAAAGCAAAAATACCGTTGAATTTTTCGACACACTCAGATTTCCATTTTACATATGCTTTCAGAACTACTTCCGTATCAGATGAAGTTTCAAAATTGAAATCACTTTCAAGTTCCGAACGGACTTCAGCCGTATTGTAAAGTTCACCGTTATATACAATAGTATACGAATGTTCTCCGGCTCTGAATTTCATAGGCTGACGACCTCCGTCTATATCGATAACAGCAAGGCGTGTATGTATCAGAGCAGAATTTTCCGTTAAAATAATACCTCTCTGGTCAGGACCTCTCCTGAGAATTGATTTCTGCATATTTTCGTAAATTTTCATATCCTCACGCATATCGTCCGTAAAGCTTATAGCTCCGGCTATTCCGCACATAAAAAAACCTCCTTGAAATGAATTTCAGTTACATTATATGCGAAAAGGGCGGAAAATATCCGCCCTTGAAATAATTCTATTCACTGAATCCAAATTTATAAACGGCTTTTTCTCTGAAATACACGGATTTTACAGGCATACCTCTGTAATATATAATCTGTGCCGGATTGTCACCGCTGAATATTTCCGAAATAACTTTCTGTTTTAATCCGTACCAGAAAGTCATTACGGGATAGCCGTCATTAATATCCGGAATTAAAAAAAAGATATTTTTTGAATAATGGCTGAATATTTCAGACTCTGTATTTTTTCCTGAATATTTCGGATATAAAACACCGTCAGAAATAAACATATTTTTATTCTGACAATAATTCACGTTCTGAAAATCAGTAGCGTCTGAAAACGTTGGGTATCCGTTATTTTTATCAGCTGATAAAACAAAATTGTCTCTCATACCAAATCACCCGAAACACACGGAAAATCAATACTTTGCAGATATTCCGCACTTTTGCACTGCTCAGTAGTAAGTG